>JBELHO010000020.1:19377-53630 GCA_042091375.1 Thalassotalea sp.
TATGGGCTTGCACTGGTTGTACTCTGTTTGTTGAGGTATTTGCAAAGGGTTGAGGTATTTGCAAAGGGTTGAGGAGTATTTCCCTTATTGACGCAATGACTGTGTCTATTGACTATGTCTAATGCATGATTGAGTCAAGTGTCTTTGCTAAGTTAACTAAATAGTAGTAAATATCGCCAACTTGGTGGTTTTTCTGTTATTTTGAATAAGACGGATTTGCCAAAAATTAATGTAAAACAATACTTTATGTGTTTGGCATTGTGTTTGCTTTGCAAATGTAACTAACACAACTAACACAACAAAATAAGGCAATGCAATGTTAACAAAAATACCAGCACTTATATCAGCAGTCATACTCTCAGGTTGTGTCATTCACATCAATGGTGAAGCAGTAGCCGCAGATAAAGCGGTTAATGAAACACTAACCTTAGATACTTATGGCATTACTTCATTGGATGCGAAAACTGGCGCTGGTTCCCTGAAAATTATTGGTGTGGAAGGCATTGATAAGATCACTGTAGACGCAGAGATCCACACCAATGAGGGGATTGACTACACTTTTTCTCTAGAAAAAAACGGCAACGAAGCACAACTGATTGCCGAACATCAAACACGTAATGGCATGCATTGGACAATTGGTCATGACTTAAGAATTGACTTAATTGTTAAAGTACCGCCGAGTTTAGCCATTGATGTAGATGATGGCTCGGGTGAAATTGATATTGCAGGCTTAACAAGTGCCTTAAAATTAGAAGACGGCTCAGGCTCTGTATACATAGATGGTGGCAGCAGTTTAATCATCGACGACGGTTCGGGTGAAATTGACGTAAAGAATATATCAGGAGATATCACTGTTGATGATGGCTCGGGCAGCACTGTTATCAAAGATACTGGAGGCGACATATACATCAAGGATGGCTCTGGTGGCATAAAAGTCTTAAACACCTTAGGTACGGTTACCATTGATGATGGCTCTGGCGGCATTTTTGTTCAGGAAGCAGGCGGCTTAGTCATAGAAGAATCTGGCTCGGGCGATCTTGAAATCGACAAGGTTCGAGGAGAAGTAAAAGTAGACTAAGCAATCAGTAGACTAAGCAATGGATAGCATTGGCGCTGCAACTCATGCAGCGCTTTTTAATCAGAGTTAACACCCCAACTATTTATTTTTCAGTCACTTCATTGCCATTGATAACATAAACCGCTTTGCCTTTGACAATGCCTTTACATTGTTGTTGAGGGGCGGCGCACCAAGTATCAACAACCTGTAATTGATCATTAGCTTTGACTATATAGCGCCAGCCGTACAAGGTTTTCTTTCTATTTTTACCGGCTTTACTCGCACCAATTAGGCCTCCAACTATTTTTGCGGCGTCTTTGCCACTGCCGGAGCCAAATGCTGAACCCACCCCAACACCAACTGCTGCGCCGACCAGAGGGCGACCATTTTTACCGACTTTAGTCGTAATAACTTCTGATTTTTCAATGACCCCTTCGATAACTTTTGACGCCGCTGCACTCGCCGTAGATATCAAAATCATACACACCAGAAAAAAAATTTTTTTCATTTGAACTTCCTATTTTACAAGTTAGCTAACCCACATTTGATTAATAAATCAACGCATACGCCAGATCAACCATACACAAATAATGGCTCATACTGCTGATTTTTCATATAGATTAAAATCAAAGGCAATCATACTAGGTATAAATGAAGATCCATTTTTGTTCAAATTTTACTGAGTGAAAACCATCAACAAGTGTTTAGAGCCAGAGGCTTTATTGATGTCGGTGAGTGATCAGTAATAAACTAGTCATTTAAGGTTAAATGGCCAATTTTCAGCAATAAACGACAACCGGAAAATGCCACTATGTGTTGTTTGCTTTGCTGCGGGAAGCGCAGCCATTGGCCTTGTTGATAAACACTATCATTGACTTGGATGACGCCAGCCAATACCAGTATTTCTATTCCTTGGGCTAACCGTGCAGCTGGTAGCACCATATCGCTTTGTGGCTGAATAATACTGACTTGTTCATATGCCTTGAACAACTCGAGTTCACCGTACTGATCCGTGGTATTCATTGGTGCATTATGCAAGGTATCAATCACTACCCGCTGTTTATCGCCTGGCGCAAATTGCTGTAATTTCACCCATATTAAACAACCTTGGCGACTAAAAGGACTATGTGCTGAACCCGGTGGATTTCTGACATAACTGCCCGCCGGATAGTCGCCATGCTGATCGGAAAAGGTACCAAATAACACATAAAACTCTTCACCTTTGGGGTGGCTGTGCGACGAAAATTGACTATCCGCGGCATAGGCAACAATACTGGTTGCACGACTCACCTGCTCACCACCCTGACGCTCCAGTATTAGCCGTTTTACTCCTTTTGCTGGCGAAGGTAACCACGAAGCCAAGCGGCTATCAACCGAGGCAGGCTTACTTAGATCGCGATTAACCTCCATGTGTTGCACCGCCATCTGTTGTAAATCCAGTTGTTGACTTTGCTGATAAAGGGTTTGCCAATATGCGCTATTGTTTACCATCTAATGCCTCTATGTCGTTGTGTGGACAATTAATATCAACGCCAATCTTTATAAAAAGCCTTAATATAAAGATAACATACACAAGTGCCGGTTGATTTATCCAGCTGAAATTATATCAGCTTACTATAGCTATGGATTAAAGACGATCAAAGCATACCTTACCAGTGAACTCATATATGCTCCAAACGGGAGAAATAACTTTTGCAATAGCGCTGAGTTCCACATTTAACCACATAATAAATATAGTTTTTTATATTATTGTCCAATAATATAAATTGGCTATATACAGTGGTAATCAGGTATTAAACACGTATACTGGAATAAAATATAATAACAGAAGCCAAACCATGAACTATGCGACTCCACTGCAAAATTTGTTAAATCATTCGGCACAACAGCCAAATAACATTTTCCTTAACCAACCAGTTAACGGTCAATGGCAACAATTTTCATGGCAAACGGTTGAACAACAAGCTCGCTGTATTGCCGCAGGTCTTCAAGGTTCAGGCTTTCAAGCGGGTGACAAGATAGGTATTTTATCTAAAAACTGTGCGCACTGGGTGATTGCTGATTTAGCCATTATGATGGCGGGCATGATCAGCGTTCCCATCTACTCAACTGCTAACCGCGAAACCATCAGTTATATTATTGAACACGCCCAGTTAAAGGCAGTTTTTGTCGGAAAATTAGATGAGTTGAGCGAGGCCGAAGCAGCTATTCAACCTGAGGTGTTGCGCATCGCCTTTCCTTACCCAACAGTGACAGCACAAACGACTTTTATTGATTGGCTTGAAGAATATCCACCCCTGGATGATATTCACATGCCCAATATCGATGACCTAGCTACCATTGTGTATACATCTGGCTCAACCGGCAAACCCAAAGGCGTAGTACTCACCCACAAAAACTGGGTTGCTGCAGCCCAGTCTACGGCGACCTTGTGTGACATTACCAGTGTTGATCGCGCTATGTGCTACTTACCCTTGGCTCATATTGTTGAACGCAGTAATATCGCCGTTGGCTTGCACGTTGGTTATCAATTATTTTTCACTGAATCTTTGGATACTTTCATTACAGATTTACAGCATGCTAAACCGACTGTGTTTGCCTCTGTGCCTCGCTTATGGAAAATATTTCAGAGTCAAATTTTACTCAAGTTACCTCAGCGCAAGTTAAGTATACTGTTGGCACTACCTTTCATTGGTAAAAAAGTTGCCAAAAAAATACGCTGTGGACTGGGGTTACAATACGTAGAGAAATTTGCTTCAGGATCTGCACCTATTTCCCTGTCATTACTGCGCTGGTATGAAAAAATAGGCATTAATATAAGCGAGGGCTGGGGCATGTCTGAATCGTCGAGTTTATCGTGTATTAATTACCCTTTTACGCAGAAAGATTTAGGTACCATAGGCCATCCGCTCGATTGTGTAGAAATGAAATTATCAGCTGAAGGTGAAATTCTTATTCGCGGAGATGCGGTGTTTAGCGAGTATTATTTAGATCCCGAGACCACCAAACAAGCCTTTGTGGATGGCTGGTTTCGCACCGGTGACTGCGCTGAATTAACTGCCAATGGCGCCTTTAACATTATTGGTCGCATTAAAGATAAATTTAAAACCGCCAAAGGCAAATACGTAGCGCCTGTGGCCATTGAAAATTTATTTAGTAACAATACCGATATCAACCAAGTGTGTGTGGTTGGCTCTGGATTACCTCAACCCGTGGCATTAGTGGTTTTAGATGACACTTTGACCGCTGACCTAAGCACTGCCATTAATACCGATGAGATAACAGCAAGATTGCAAGACACTTTGCTCTCGGTTAACCAAAAACTCGAAAGTCATCAAAAGGTAGCGCACATTATTGTCTGCAAAGACACTTGGTCAATAGACAATGAGTTATTAACGCCAACCATGAAAATTAAACGCAATATGATCGAGCAAAAGTACCATGATTTAGTAAACCAAACACTGCAAGGTGAAGTGATCTGGCAATAGTGAACTAAATACCAAGGGATCGCGTAACTAACCGTTATTAATAATTACAAATGGGCATTTTAAATGAGAACAATCCTATTGGTTTTGGCGTTTTTGTTGCTGTCGGGCTGCAGCACAGTTTACCCTAACAAAGATATTACTGGCCAACAATTTCCCGAAGTCATTGGCCAATCGCTAGAAAAAAAATCGGTGACTATTCCCAATGATTTTAGTGGTCAAGTTACCTTGCTGTTGATCGGTTATGTGCAAAATTCTCAGTTTGATATTGACCGTTGGCTGATCGGTTTAGACATGACGCAAACTAAAGTAAACGTGTATGAGATCCCTACCATACAAGGATTATTTCCAAAAATGTTCAGTACTTTTATCGACAATGGCATGCGCTCAGGCATACCTAAGCCGTTGTGGAAAGGGGTGATCACTATTTATGAAGACGGAGAAATGATCCAAGCCCTGACGGGTAATGAAAATGCGGGCAATGCCCGGGTGGTATTACTCAATAAAAACGGTCAAATTTTATACTTCTACGATCAAGGCTTTGCCGTTGAGCCACTCAATCAAGTCAGGGATATAATAGCCGCGCAATAGCTCATTTTCCAAAACAATGAAAACCACGAATACGGCAGTTATAGTTTCGTGGTTTTTTATTGTTAGCTGTAAAATATCATTGGTTTCACACCCTAGTGCTCCCCCACCACTGCAATAAAAACACTGGAACTCAAAAAATTCACAAAAAAAATCATAACCAAAAACAAATCTAAATGACTGATAATTATATAATAAAAATAACAAGTCGATTTATATATCACCTTTACTTTCCATATTGGAAAATTAAAGCTTTACACAATGGAAAGTAAAGGCTATATTACTTTCCGAGTTGGAAACTAAAAGGAAAGTAAAATGAACAACAATGACAATTACGATGAAAATATGAATAAAAAAGTAGAAATTTCAGCGGCTGAAGCACAATCTTCACTGGCGTCAGTCAACGAAATAAAGGATAAAACCAACCAGAATTTAAGGATGCCATTATGGATTAATTTTGTCGCGTCTTGCTCATACGGTATGGGAGTTTTTTCTTGGGCATCAGCACGCCACGAAAACCAATGGATGTTAGGGGTTATTTTCTGTGCCATTGTCTTTGCTTTGACTCTTGTGTTTTATATGTGGAGTCAACGTCTTCTCGGCATAAAACCTAAGACACTACCAAAAAGCAAAGCAGAATTTGTGTTTGGTCTATCCATAGCCATATTTTTTGTTGCTGTGATTAATTTAACCAGATACTTTTCAATCAATGGTGTTGAGTACGCAGCTTATATTGGCGGTATTATTGCCACTCTCGCTTTGGGCTATTTTAACCACCAATTTCCTTCAGGAGAATTCAGAAGAGGGGCGACTAAACATGACGCAAGCTAAATTTAATAATCTGATCCACGCTGAAAATCGTTTGCAGATCTGCGCAATGCTAATGTCGACTGCTGAAGTAGAATTCAAAGTCATGCGTGACGCATTAAATGTCAGTGATTCGGTATTATCAAAGCATTTAAAGTCGCTTGAAGACGTCAAATATATAGGTTTATTAAAACGCAAAGACATGGGCCGACAACGCACTTGGATCTTTATCTCTGCAGAGGGTCGAGTGGCTTATGAGGAGCATATCGTTGCCCTGCAAAACATAGTTAACACCCTATAAAGAGTGTCGTCATAACAAAGGAATTTGCCGTTAGTGATTTGGCCACTAAAAATAGCTTAATTTTTGTGCTGTTGTTTGAGTTGCTCTTTCACTTTACGGCCCTTTTTATACAATGAAGGCCGTAATAATCGCCTTAGGGTGGGAAACAAATAAGCGACTGTGGTTAACCAACCACTAGCGCGAGGCAGTGATATTTCAGTTGCCCTACCCAGCGCAATGGCAATTATTGCATCGGTGACCTGTTGGGCACTGCTCATCGGTTGTGAAAACACTATGTCTTCTACTTGATCGATATCAGCCATAATAAAGCCAGTATCAATAGGTCCTGGTGAGACAACACCAACGCGAATATTTTCACCCTTTAATTCATCTGCTAATGAATAGGTAAAAGCCCGTAAACCGGCTTTTGTTGCAGCATAAGTAGCCGCACCTTGTAAGGGTGATCGCCCCGCTAATGAACCAACATTGACAATAGCACCACCACCGGCTTGTTGCAGATACGGGAGCACTAAGCCAGACAAGTGAATAGGTGCGCGTAAATTGACATCAACCATTTGCGCGAGATCATTGGCACTATTAGATGCGACATTACCGCGTTGATGGTAGCCGGCATTGTTGACTAACAAATCAATTGAAGCGAAGTGTGCATTGGCTTTTTCAACTAAAGCCACTGCCGCTTGCGGATCACTGACATCCATAGCAACAGTCAACACTGAAGTGATAGGCGACAGCTGATCACTGATTTTATCCAACCCTGCTTGACCGCGGGCAACCAGTACTAAATTCATCCCTAGTTTTGCCAAAGTGCGCGCTGTTGCCGCACCTACACCGGCAGAAGCGCCGGTAATTATTGCTGTTTTACCAGCAAAATCTTTGCTGTTCATGGCTGCTTTTCCTCAATGGTGATAATGTGTTGACAGTATTTACTGGCTTACAGCATATCAAAAAATACACATTTCATAACAATAAAAATGATAGCCCTTATCACCGGGCTAATATTCTGTAAAATATAACCAAAATTATTGCAACTGGCTTTGCGATGAAGTGCATTGCCATTAAAATGTGGATTTGGTTCATCTACTGTTCAGTTTTTATTGTTAAGATAATCGGCAATACTCACTTATTAAGGATCTAAGTATGCAATTTAACAACTTCATTATCGCATTTTTAATACTATCACTGTCATTGTTCAGCACAGGTTGTGCTACCACCAAACAGGGTCAAGGGGCAACCATAGGCGCCATTGCTGGTGCGGTATTGGGCAAAGCTACTGGTAATCACAAAGACAAGCGCGCTGTATGGGGAGCGGCTATTGGTGCGCTTACCGGTGCTGCCATTGGTGATTATATGGATAAGCAAGAGCAAGAATTTCGTCAGGAGCTGTCAGGCTCTGGTATTGATGTAGTGCGCGAAGGCAACAACTTGCGTTTAGTCATGCCTGCCAATATCACCTTTGCCACTGGCCAGTCATACATCACTTCTGGTTTTTACAACACCCTCAATGACGTTGCCCGCGTGTTGAACAAATATGAAAAAACCTTATTGAGTATTGAAGGCCATACCGACAGTCAAGGCACTGCCGAATATAATCAAGGTTTATCTGAACAACGTGCCAATAGTGTGAAGTCTTACTTAACTAAGCAAAACATTTTTGCCAATCGCTTAAGAACCCTAGGGTTTGGTGAGTCTCAACCGATTGCTAGCAATACCACAGCTCAAGGTAGAGCCTTAAATCGACGCGTTGAAATTCAAATAATCCCCAATCGTGCTTAATCAACCTTAATAAACTGCTATTATTCCAGCCCTGTGTAATGCATTACACAGGGCTGAACCTCTAGCTTTAGTATTTAGTCTTTAGTCTTTAGTCTTTAAACCTTAGCAAGCCCATTGCTCAATCGAGCCAAAATTTGTCACTATATCCATTGGTATTAGTCATTATCCATTTCCATTTCCATTTCCATTAATCATTACTCATTAACTCTCAGCACAAACTATCAGTGCAGTGCATCAGTACAAACTATCTTCACAAACTATTAGCACAAACTATTAGCACAAGACTGCACCAAAGCAGTGCAAAGCAATAGTGCATTGACAATAAAAAGCACTATAATTGCCGTAGCCTATTGTAGAAAACAGCCAGCATATATTTTAACTGATTGATAAATAAAAAATAATTACCTTTGCAGGCAATTGGCACAGTAGTTGATTATTTTTATACTGAATGAGGTCATAAAAGTACATTATGTTAGATGCATTTATTAAAGAACATCAATTACCCGCCGCTTTTCAACAAACAGCTAGGCAATTTTTTGTGCCCATTGTCAATGCACTTCACCAGCAAGTGCAAGTGAGTTCAGCACCATTTTTTTTGGCAATTAATGGCTGTCAGGGCTCAGGTAAATCTACTTTGGCAGCATTTTTAGCCAATTGTTTGCAACACATGTACAGTTATAAAGTTGCGGTATTGTCTTTAGATGACTTTTATTTGCCCCAGTCACAGCGTGCGGCGCTAGCTAACAATATCCATCCCTTATTAAAAACCCGTGGTGTGCCTGGTACCCATGATATTTCGCTATTAACTGACACCTTGCAATCCTTAGCTAAACGACAAGTCACCAAACTGCCTCGTTTTGATAAAGCCATAGATGATCCGCTTGCTCAGTCAAAGTGGCCATCAATAACAAGCGCTGACCTGGTTATTTTTGAAGGTTGGTGCTGGGGCGTAACACCACAAGATGAGCAGAGTCTTGCTCCTGCTTGCAATACCTTAGAACAACAGCACGATCAACAAGGCATTTGGCGACACTATGTCAATCAGCAGCTAAAACAACACTATGTGCCACTTTATCAATACATGAATACTTGGTTAATGCTAGCAGCGCCATCGTTTGCTTGTGTCAATGCTTGGCGTTGGCAACAAGAGCAACAGCTGGCGACTAAAAATCAGCACAATAGTACCCGCAAGCAAATAATGTCTAAGTCGCAGGTAGCACAATTTATACAATATTTTCAACGCTTAACTGAGCATGGTTTGCAAACTTTGCCAGCCTCTTGTCAATACTTACTGTCCCTTGACTGCGATCGCAATATTACTCATTTTAGGAGCAAACCCAATGCAGCATAAGCCCAGTTATTTACTGTTTACCGATCTCGATGGCACTTTATTGGATCATTTCACTTATAGCCATTCATCTGCAGATAGCGCCATTAAAAAATTACAAGCACAAGGTGTCCCTATTATTTTTAATACCAGTAAAACCTATGCAGAAGTGATCGGTATTCAGCAAAAGCTCAATATTTTTGCGCCATTTATCATTGAGAATGGTTCAGCTGTATTTATTCCTAAGACATTGTTTGCCGATAAACCAAAAGATTGTAGTGATCATCAACAGTATTGGGTAAAGGAATTCAGTCGGCCACGACAAACATGGATTGATTTATTAAATACCACATGCCAAGCCTATGATGAGCGGTTTCAGGGTTTTTCCTCACTAACCGCGCAAGTTTTAGCCAATTTAACTGGTTTGAGTGAAGCGCAAGCCGAGCTTGCAAATCAGCGTTTATACAATGAACCTGTGCTCTGGCATGATCACAGTGCGAGTTGCCAAGGCTTTATTGATCACCTCAGGGCGCAAGGAGCAAAGGTACTGCAAGGCGGACGCTTTTTACATATCGGTGACGCCACCGATAAGGGTGATGCGCTGTTGTGGTTTACAGAGTTTTATCAACAGCATTGTCAGCAAAAAGTGACCTCGATTGCTTTAGGTGATGGCCAAAATGACAATTCAATGTTAGAAGCTGCCGATATCGCTGTGCAAGTTCGTTCACCTGTTCACCCTTTTCCAAAGCTAAACAACACAGTGCCATTTTATCAAACCCAAGGATTTGGCCCACAGGGCTGGGCCGAAACAATGGCGTTAATTATGCCACATATAGAGGCTAACATGCCTATTACCATGACTGATCAAGGAGTACTTTAACATGGCTGATTTTTATCAAAATGGCGTAGTCACTACGCTACATAACTTATCTAAGCGCACTCATCAATGCTTGGAAGCTGATCTTTTAAAGTTTTCGCAACAACGGCCATTAGGGTTAATTTTACCTTCTTTATTTTCTGAACTTGAGGGCGAGGCGCTGCCAGCCATTGTTGAACAATTGGCGACGGTGCCCTATTTGAATCAAATTGTTATCGGCTTAGATCGGGCCAATCAACAACAGTACCAACACGCCCTAAAGTTTTTTAAACGCTTGCCACAAGACCACCGCGTATTGTGGAATGATGGTCCTAGACTAAAAGCCTTAGATGCCAAACTTGAGCGCTTAGATTTAGCCCCCAAAGAGCTAGGTAAAGGCCGCAACGTATGGTATTGCATGGGCTACACCTTAGCAGCAGATAAAGCCGAGTCGATCGCGTTACACGACTGTGATATTACCACTTACGATAAATCGCTGTTGGCGCGTCTTATCTACCCTGTTGCCCACCCACAATTTAACTATGAATTTAGCAAAGGTTTCTATGCCCGTATTGCCGACGGAAAAATTAATGGCAGAGCTTCTCGCCTACTGGTAACCCCATTAATTAAAGCGTTAAAACGCACTGTCGGTTGTAACGAATATTTAGACTATATGGACAGTTTTCGCTATCCCTTGGCTGGTGAATTTTCATTTCGACGCGATGTGCTTTCTGATCTGCGCATACCCAGTGATTGGGGATTAGAAATTGGCGTACTCAGTGAAATGCAGCGCAACTACGCTCACAATAGAATTTGCCAAGTAGATATTGCCGATATTTACGATCACAAACATCAAGATCTATCCCTTGATAATCAACAAGCGGGTTTGTCAAAAATGTCGATTGATATCACTAAAGCCTTTTTTAGAAAATTAGCCACTCAAGGACAAACGTTTAGCACTGAAACCTTTCGTTCAATTAAAGCCACCTATTATCGCATTGCCTTAGATTACGTGGAGACCTATCGCCATGATGCGATCATGAATGGCTTGACCCTAGATATTCACAATGAAGAAAAAGCCATTGAAATGTTCGCAAAAAATATTGTTGCTGCCGGCCAAGCCTTTCTTGATCGGCCGATGGAAACCCCTTTCATACCGACGTGGAACCGAGTACAAAGTGCTATTCCAGAAATACTTGACGAATTAAAATACGCGGTCGAGTGCGATCATCGTGAATTTAGTGAATAAGAGAAAATAAATGAGCGCAGTTATAAAAGCTTTAGAACAAAAATTGGTAAATCAATTAACCGCGATTTATCAAGATATTCCCTTAGAGCTAAATTATCATCGCTTTGCGCAAGAGCTGATTTCGTTAATGCAACTTCCGGTTGATGTAAAGACACCTAGACCCTACGAAAATCATTGGTCAGAGCAAGACATTGTGATGATCACTTATGCTGACAGTGTACTGCAACCTGGAGAAAAGCCCTTGCACACACTGCGCAACTTTATCAATACCTATATTGGTTCAACCATTAATAGCTTACATATTTTGCCTTTTTTTCCATACAGCTCAGATGATGGTTTTGCGGTGATTGATTATTCCAGTGTCAATGAAGCACACGGCGACTGGCAAGATATCAAAGCCATTGCCAATGAACGCAGGTTAATGTCTGATGTGGTGATTAATCATTGTTCCAGCCGTTGCTTGTGGTTTGCAAACTTTATTAAAGGCCAAGGTGAAGGTGCTGATTATTTTTATACTTGCGACGCCGATGCCGATATTACAGATATTGTTCGCCCGAGAACCTCGGCGTTACTCAGGCCAACGCCAACCGCACAAGGACTAAAGCATGTCTGGTGTACCTTTAGTCATGATCAAGTCGATTTTGACTTTCGCAACCCTGAAGTATTGAAGGAATTTGTCAAAGTATTTCGCTACTACTTAGACGCCGGTATTAGTATCTTCCGCTTAGATGCGGTGGCTTTTTTGTGGAAAAAATTGGGCACCACCAGTATTAATTTACATCAAACCCATGAAATTATAAGATTATTACGCACCTTAATTGAACACGCTAAAGCAGATGCAGTTATTATTACCGAAACCAATATTCCCAACACCCAAAATTTAACCTACTTTGGCAATGCCAATGAAGCCCATTGTATTTACAATTTTTCATTGCCGCCGTTACTAATTAATACCTTGATCACTGGTAACTGTTTATACTTGAAGCGTTGGTTAATGAGTATGCCACCCGCTCAAAATGGCACAACCTATTTTAATTTTATTGCGTCTCACGACGGCATTGGTTTAAGGCCAGTTGAAGGCATTTTAGCAGACAGTGAAATTGATCAGTTGATCACCACCATGAAAAAATTTGGCGGGGTGATCTCATCGCGCACCAGCCAAGCAAATAAAAGCAAGCCCTATGAAATTAATATTGCCTTGGTGGACGCGTTAAAAGGCACTATTGCCGGTGCTGATGAGCATGCTATGCAGCGGTTTATTTGTGCCCATGCGATCATGTTAGGACTAGAGGGCATTCCCGGTATTTATATTCACAGTTTGCTGGGCACCAAAAACGATCACGACAAGTTGGCGCATACGCATCACAATCGCGCCATCAACCGACATCGCTGGCAAGCCTCAGAATTAGAGGAGCGCTTGAACCATGTACAGAGTTTTAATAGCCAAATATTACGGCAATTACTGGCGTTAATCGATATAAGAAAAGCACAGCCGGCTTTTCACCCCAATGCAACGCAATTCACCTTGCACTTAGGCTTATCGCTGTTTGGCTTTTGGCGACAATCACAAGACAAACAACAAAGCATTTTTTGTATTTCTAATGTCACCAAGCAGGCCATCGAATTACCCATCAATGAGCTGAATTTGATCATCACTGAATCTTGGTTTGACTTAATTTCGCTGCAAGCAATCGATAATTCTTCGCCTAAAATGCCATTAGCACCCTATCAAACCGTGTGGATCACCAACAAAATAGCGAACTAAGTCGAAAAGCTAAATTAACCCCTAGTGAGTTATTCCGGTGATGACTGCTCAAGCACTATAGACTTACCTCGGCCTGATTTTTCTGAGGCGGCATCAAGTACTCCGGAGACTTTGCTGATCAACTGTAAATCACCAAATTGGCGTTGACGTAAATCATATCCTAAAGCGGTGAGTTGCTCGATTGTAGCGGCGCTCAAACCGGGGTGATGTCTAATTTGATCTTTTGGCAATAATTGATGGTGAAAACGCGGCTTATTTACCGCCTGCTCAGCTGACATATTAAAGATCACACTATTTAAAATAGACTGATAGACCGAACTAATAATGGTAGTCCCCCCCGGAGAGCCAGTGACTAGTGCAACCTGATCATCTTTTAATAAGATAGTAGGCGTCATCGACGATAACATCCTTTTGTTGGCTTCAATTTGGTTAGCTGTTCCACCAACAGCACCAAACACGTTAGGCACCCCGGCTTTAATACTAAAGTCATCCATTTCATCATTGAGTAAAAATCCAGCTTCAGTCACCACCATACCACTGCCAAAACTCAAATTGATGGTGGTGGTGTTAGACACCGCATTGCCCCATTTATCAACAATGGAAAAATGCGTGGTATCTTCACTTTCCGTTAAACCCGGCTTGATTTTTTCAGTCACTGAAGTCGCTTTTTCATTAATACCTTGGCTGCGTTTGCGCAAATATTGCTGATCAATTAATTGCGCTACTGGCACCTTAACAAAATCGGGATCCCCCAAATATTCGGCGCGATCAGCAAAAACCCGTTTGCCGATTTCAGCCAATAAATGTATGTACTGCTTAGAATTATGAGTGATGTCAGTAGGCTTTTCAGCGAGTAATTGGAACATTTTTAACCACTGTAGTATGGCTATTCCGCCTGAGCTCGGTGGCGGTGCAGTGAGCACTTGATAACCCGACCAATCACTACTGATAGGCTTTCGCCATTTAGCCCGATAGGACGATAAGTCCTGCCGATTAATAATACCCCCGTGGCTATTCATAAAGGCGACGATTTGCTCAGCTGTGTCGCCTTGATAAAAGCCGTTTCGGCCATGCGTTGCAATGCGTTTTAAAGTATTGGCTAACTGCGGTTGTACAAAAATAGCGCCGGCTTTTAAGCCGCCAAAGTGCTCAGCAAAATTTACATCAATGGCATTTTTTTGATAATAGCCAATTATGTTGTCGATAGCTTTGGCTAATTTTACATGTACTTTAAAACCTTGCTCAGCGAATTCGATAGCGGGCTGCAATAAACGCTGCCACGATAACGAGCCATGCTTTTGATGCAGTTGCCACATGCCATCGACAGTACCGGGAACTCCGGCAGATAAGGCGCCAAATAGCGATTTATATTTTATCACTTGTCCTTGTTTATCTAGATACATGTCGCGATGGGCACGCATAGGTGCGCGCTCTCGATAATCAAGAAACTCAGCCTGCTTATCTTTGTAAATCAGCATAAAACCACCACCACCAATATTACCGGCTTCAGGCAAGGTCACTGCCAATACAAATTGTGCGGCAATCGCTGCGTCAACGGCATTACCACCCTGCTGTAAAATACTTGCAGCAACATCGGCACTATAACTATCGGGCATGGCAACCGCAGCTTGGTTAGCCACGGCAGAGGAGGAAAAAACAACAAATAAGATAGCGAAAATATTTTTCATTACACGCAGAACAGTCAGCAAAGGTTAACTTAACCTATCAGAAATTTTGCTGACTATCCTCAATAAAATCATATTTGCGCGGAATTAACTTGCTCTCATCATGTGATCAAAAGCAGATAATGAGGCCTTAGCTCCTTCACCTATGGCGATCACAATTTGTTTGTAAGGCACAGTGGTGACATCACCGCAGGCAAATATGCCGGGCTCAGAGGTATTGCCTTGCTGGTCAATAATAATTTCACCGTGGGCCGTTTGCTCTACGAGTCCTTTGACAAAGCCACTGTTTGGCACCAGTCCTATTTGTACAAAAATACCTGACAATGACTGCTCATGGATTTCGCCAGTGCTGCGATCTTGATATTTGAGTGCCACCACTTTGCCTTTGTCGGCAACCACTTCTTTTGTGGCGGCATTGTTGATAATGGTAATTTTACTGTTGGCTTGTGCTTTGTCCACCAATACCTGATCGGCTTTGAGATCCGGCATAAATTCAAACACAGTGACATGATTTACCATACCAGCAAGATCTAGGGCTGCCTCGATGCCTGAATTACCTCCGCCGACCACAGCCACATCTTTACCTTTAAAAAATGGTCCGTCACAATGAGGGCAATAGGCGACGCCTTGACCAATATTTTCTTTTTCTCCAGGTACACCTAGCTCTCGCCATTTAGCACCAGTGGCAATGATCACGGTTTTACTATTAATGATCTCACCAGTTGATAAATGAATTTTTTTTGATGAACCTTGCTCAATTTTGTCAACATGCAGGTATTGTTTAACGTTAATTTCGTAATGTTCAAGATGAGCGTGAAGATCACCGGTTAATTCAGTACCTGTGGTTTGTACCACGGAGATCAAATTTTCAATACCGACAGTGTCTTTTACTTGCCCACCAATTTTATCGGCGACTAAGGTAACTTTTAAGCCTTTGCGCGCACTGTATATCGCAGCTGATACCCCAGCAGGGCCGCCACCAATCACAGTAACATCTTGCAATGGCAGTTGTTCAGCTATATTAACCACCTTATTTTCCACCTTAACTGGTGGTGCCACTTGAGCTAGTTTTTCCAGCAATTTACCGGTATCTATTTGCCCATTGGCAAATACTTTGCCATTTAAATAGACACTGGGTACGCCTTGAATATTGCGCTCTTTAATCAGCTCAGGATATAAACCGCCATCGATCATTTCACTGCTGATCAACGGATTGAGTAAAGCAAATTGATTAAGTGACTGCACCACATCAGGACAATTGTGACAACTTAAACTAACAAACACCTCAAAGTGACAAGGTTGCGATACCCCTTTAACAATAGATTGAATACCCTTGTCTAATTTCAATTCAGTGCCCGACGACTGCAATACCGCCAGTATAAAAGAGTTAAATTCGTGGCCTGAGGGAATACCCGAAAAAAATACGCCGTTAAATTCACTCTCTACTTCTAAACCAAAGCTAATGGCGCTGCGCAACCTTGGCTCATCTCTTTCCACTAAGTGTAAATGCTCGGCAACACCGACAATTTCTGCTAGAAATTGTTTGAGTTCCTCGCGTTTGTCGTGCTGACCCGTTTGTAAAACCAAGGTAACTGGCTTATTCATGGTCGCGGTATAGGATTGCACCGCAGATAAAATTTCTTTGCTTAACATAATAATAGCCCCTTGATTTGGGTTGATAAAAACAGTGTGGTGACGGTATTGCTACCGCTGCGATATCCTGTTTAGGGAGCTCACCACACTGAGCAATAATATTTTACCGCCGGTTAAATTTTGCCAACCAGATCTAAGCTCGGAGTTAACGTCGCTTCACCCTGTTGCCAGGCAGCAGGACATACTTCGCCATCGTTATCGCGCACGTATTGCGCTGCTTTGACATTGCGAACCATGTCACTGGCACTGCGTCCAATACCACCCGCATGGATTTGTGCAACTTGGATGATGCCATCCGGATCGGCTAAAAAGGTACCGCGGTGAGCCATGTGATCTGCTTCGATCATCACATCAAAACCACGAGTGATCACCCCTGTTTGGTCACCTAACATCGGAAACTTAATTTTACCGATAGCGTCAGAAGAATCATGCCACGCTTTGTGAGAAAAGTGGGTATCAGTAGAAACCGCGTACACTTCAACACCTAGCGCTTTTAACTCTGCGTATTGATTGGCCATGTCTTCTAACTCGGTAGGGCAAACAAAAGTAAAATCGGCAGGGTAAAACAAAAAGATTGACCACTGACCTTTTACAGTCTCAGAAGTCACCTCAACAAATTCACCATTGTGGAATGCCTGTGCTTTAAATTCTGGAATAGCTTTGCCTATTTGTGCCATGTTGTTTTCCTTATATCGTGTTATTAATCAACTGATTGATTTATTGTTAAGTAAAATACAAACCGGTTTGTTTGTAATGAAGCCATCATAAGGCAATCTTTATATTCATTAAATTTGATTAAATTGATTTTTATATTCTATTTTATTGAACATAAAATAGAGTTCAGTTAACCTTAATACACCGTCATTGCCAGCACAGACTTATGATCACCTTTAAGCAAATTCACTACGCATTAGCCGTTGCTAAAACTTTGCATTTTAAAAAAGCTGCTGAAGCTTGCCACGTTTCTCAATCAGCCTTGAGCACAGCTATTACTGAATGTGAAAAACAACTGGGTTGGCAAGTGTTTGAACGCAATAATAAGCAAGTGTTGATCACTCCGGAAGGTCAACTTTTTATTGAAAAAGCCAAAAATATAAAACTAGCCATAGATGAGTTAGCGCAACTCAAAGAGCTGAATGCTTCACCTTTGACCAGCCCCATGACTTTGGGGGTTATTCCCACTATAGGCCCTTATTTACTGCCTAAAGTGTTACCTGCCCTCACTCACGCCTATCCAAATTTTAACATCAGCATAGTAGAAGAGCAGTCTCATGTATTAGTTGATATGGTCAAAAATGGTGATATCGATGTAGCAATTTTGGCCTTGCCGTTTGCTCTAGACGGTTTGCTTGCGTTTGAATTTTGGCAAGAAGATTTTTACTGGGTGAGCCACAAATCCAGCTGCTCATCAAATATGAGAGAAATCTCAAGTGATCAAATAGCCCTGGAAAAACTGATGTTACTCAAAGACGGGCATTGTTTAAAAGATCACATTTTGTCGGCATGTCATTTATCAAATACCGAATCCAATGCCAGTTTCAATGCCACCAGTTTATATACGTTAATTCAAATGGTAGCAGGAAATTTAGGCACTACCTTAGTACCCCATATGGCCTTAGATCAACTGATATACCCAGAGTCAGAATTGACCGCTGTGCATTTAAATGAACCTGGACCACACCGGCGTTTAGCGTTTATTCAACGCCCTAATTACACTAAGACAAATGATGTGGATGTGTTAAAAGATTTGTTTACTCAGCAGCTTAAAAAGTATTTGGGTGAATAAAAGCTAATAAGAAATAAAACCCAGCGTTTTTCTGAGACAGCCAACCGGCTAGTGTCACCACACAACCGTTCAAACTTATCGCACTGATACGCTTTAGCCATCACACCCGCATGTAGCGAAAAGCGGACCTTGAACAAGTAGTTGGTCGGATAAAGACATTAAGGGTTGACGCTATCCCAGTATTACAAGCAGCAATGACTGCAGCGGGTGCACCTGGACTTCAGATGCAAAAATCCCGACAGGCTTGCTCTCCATAGTTTGACTATGATGTCGTTAATCCATATTGAGCTTGGTCACCAGGGTTAATTGGTGAAATGTTATAATAGTTTTCAATTAATAGATAAAATAAACTCTGGAGGTTAGCTTGTTTTCAAGCAATCTGTATAAGAGGCAGATTTATCTAAAAAGGCTATCTCATTCGTTAAAAATTTGTTTGCTATAGACATAGCACAACCATCTCCTGACCAATTCTTTGTTTCTACATGAAGTCCAAATGGAATATTGACAAGGTAACTATTATTTAAAGACTGTGTAATTAGTGCTCGCCACTTTGGTGGGGTTAGTACATCAAAATCACCGGCGATTTTTATAAACGCCGCCCAAATGAGTTGGTAACAGTAAAAAATCAACTCAACCCAAGAAAGGCTATGGAATAATAATTATACGTTAACTCTGGTATAAATATTTAATATAGTCTTTCGCTGCATGTTCCCATAGAAATCTTGTATTAAGTGCGTTACTCGAAATTTCATCCCAAAAGCTAGGATCTTGTTTTTTCTTTTGTATTACTTTTTTGAAACAACTTAGCATAGCTTGTGCTTGCTTCGATGGATTATCTCCACCAAACATGAAGCCATTTTGATTATTAATAATAGTATCGGTCAAACCACCAACACGATGTGCTAAGCATGGTTGACCTGCACGCATTGATAACATTTGACTGATTCCACAAGGTTCAAATGAACTCGGCATCAAAAACAAATCACCTGATTTATACAAATTTGCGGACAATGATTCTGAGTAACCTTTCAAAAAGATAAAGTTACTATTGGTAGCAGCTATATGTGTTAAAAAATCTTCTAATTTATCATCACCACTACCCAATAAAATAAACACTCCGTCATCAGCTAATAGCCTTAATAACTCTTCTAAGGCGGTAACCCCATTATGAGTTAGTTCTTGAAACAGTCTTACTTTTTGATCTGTGATACGCCCTACTGAAGTATTTATTATTGGCTCTTTTTTTAATTCTGCTAGTTGTTTTAGTCGTGTCATTGCAATTAAATGGGCTTTATTTACTAGGGGTTTATCTGCAATCCATTTAAAAACTTCGTTTTCACATAAATTAATTAGTTCTTTAAAATTAAGTGGCGCCTTAACATTAGCTTCAATTTCAGGATACTCACAACCGTTTAAAATACCTCTCAACTTTCCTTGTTCAGTAGCCTTTTGTAAATCGACTTCTAAACCTTCACCACCAAAATATCCTTTTTCAGTATTGCTAGGTAATAAAATTTCTTTGGCATAATTTGGCGATACTGCATGTACTTTATCCGATAAATTAATTCCAGCTCGCATCGGATTAAAACAATTTTGATAACGCGGATCACTTATTTGACTATGCTCAAAAGTTAAGTGTGGAAACCACGCCTTAAATGATGATTCATCGCCTTCAAAAGGCCTAATGCCTTGTAATGCTAAGTTATGTATAGTGTAGACGGTTTTTATTGCTTGTAATGCTTGATATTCTGGTTCAAAGGCACGTAACACAGCAATCATCGCGGTATGCCAATCATGCAAATGAATAACATCAATTTTACCAAACACATCACTAATTATCGCTTTAGCAACTGCGGTACTAAATAACGAGAATTTACTAGCATCAGACGCAAAAGGTCTATTTTCGGGATCATTGCAATAAATTTTACCTACACCAGCAATAGCAAATAAAGGGTGTTCAATGACCCACTGGCTAACTGATAATGATGAGGTATTAGGTGAATCATTTGCCGATACTTTAAAAACCTCAACCGTTTGAATTTCTCCAGCAAACATCACTTGCAAAGAGGTTATATATTGAGAATTTTCTAATGTTGAAAAATAGCCATACGAAGGGATCACAACATCAACTTGTTGACCTATTTCAGCCAAAGCACGTGGGATATCTCTAACCACATCACCAATACCCCCGACTTTACCTCGAGGTAATGCATCATTTTCAGCTGCTGCCATTAAAATTTTCATTCTAAACCTTACCTATTTTTCAAACTATTCTATCAATTTAACAGTTTTCATTCGGCCTAAACCCTTTATTAACTGTACAAAAAACTTTACCTCTGGAAAATATTGACCGTTAAGTGATAACGTCTGGTTTTTCACGACCAGTAAATTTTTGAATACTCGTTATTTGTTCCGCGACTGAAATCAAGTCACTTAACACTTCTTGAGTATCTTGCTCTAACAAATCAGGGTTATGTTCATAGCAGTCGAGATAAACTCTTAAGGTTGCACCTTGTGTCCCCGTTCCTGAAAGTCTATAAACGATACGCCCGCCATTACTCAGGTATATTCGTACGCCTTGAGCAGTTGTTTCACTCTTATCAATTGGATCAATATACTGAAAGTCATCCGCCGACTTTATTTTAACACCTGCTATCACTTGGCCTGTTAATGAAGGTAGCTTCTCTTTTAATTGGTTGATCATCTTATGGGCATTAGCGCTGTCGACTGCTTCATAATCATGGCGGGTAAAATAATCACGACCATACTTAGCCCAGTGGTTTTGCACTATTTCACTTACCGGCTGCTTTTTAACTGCAATGAGATTAAGCCAGAACAGTACCGCCCATAAACCATCTTTTTCTCTCACATGGTCAGAGCCCGTACCAAAGCTTTCTTCACCACACAGAGTGATTTTACCTGCATCTAATAAGTTACCAAAAAATTTCCAACCAGTAGGTGTTTCATAACAAGGAATATTCATTGCTTGTGCGACCCGATCCACAGCTCTACTTGTTGGCATGGAACGAGCAACGCCTGAAATACCAGAGAAGTAGGCTGGAATACATTCAGCATTAGCAGTTAATATTGCTAAACTATCACACGGGTTTATATAAAAAGCTTTACCTAGTACTATATTGCGATCACCATCGCCGTCTGAAGCAGCACCAAAATCTAGTGGATCATCGCCATATAATAAGTCAACAAGTTCATGGGCATGTACCAAGTTAGGATCTGGATGACCACCACCAAAATCAACTAAGGGTAACTCATTTATTACGGTACCAATAGGCGCACCTAACCTTTTTTCAAGTATTTCTTTCGCGTAAGGGCCAGTAACGGCATGCATTGCATCAAAACACATACGGAAATCACCTTGTTTAAAAAGGTTTCTCATTGAAGAAAAATCAAACATCGACTCCATCAAATCTGCATAATCTTTTACAGGGTCTATAACTTCGATTTGAGTTTGTAATATTGCTAGAGTGGTAAGTTGATCGAGTTCAATATCATCTGAGTTTATGGTTTGATATTGCTTCATAGATAACGTTTGTTGAAAAATAGATTCAGTAAGTTTTTCAGGTGCAGGACCACCATTTTCGCCATTAAACTTTATCCCAAAATCTTCATTAGGGCCGCCAGGGTTATGACTAGCAGACAAAATAATACCACCACACGCTTTATTTTTACGAATAACACAAGAAGCTGCGGGTGTTGATAAAATCCCCTCTTTTCCGACTAAAACCTTAGAAAATCCATTCGCTACAGCCATTTTAATGATAATTTGAATCGCTTCACGATTATAAAAACGGCCATCGCCTCCCAGTACCAGAACTTTACCTGTACAAGGAGCTATGGTATTAAAAACGGCTTGTACAAAATTTTCTAAATAACCCGTTTGTTGAAATTTTGTTACTTTTTTACGTAAACCCGATGTACCAGGCTTTTGATCGTTAAATGCTTGGGTTTTAATTTGTTTAATGGCCATTATTTATCCTTGACATTATTTAAAAGTCTTGCCGTAATCTTTAGTAGGCTACTTATTTGTATCGTTTTTTCTCGTGCTTTTATTCGGTGCTTTGCCATTCAAAAATCATAGTTGCTAAGGGTGGTATTGATAACATCAACTGATGTGGTCGGTCTGTAAAGTGATTATCGTTTGAGTTTTGCCCATTGCCATTGACAGGTGACGAACTAACCCCACCATCATTACCCACATTACTCCCACCATAAATACTACTGTCAGTATTTAAACATTCTCTGAAGTAACCAGCTAAAGGCACACCTACAATATAGTTTTCATAACTTGTTGGCGTAAGGTTAACAATAACTAAGGCTGGTGATGTGCCTGCTTGCCCTTTTCGTAAGTAAACCAGAATAGATTGTTGCGCGTTTTGTGAATCAATCCACTCAAAGCCATTTCCATCACAATCCAGTTCATGTAAGGCAGGTACGTTACGATAAGTGTTATTAAGATCTTTGATTAGGGTTTGAATACCTTTATGATTTTCATATTCAAGTAAATGCCAATCTAGACTTTGATCATGATCCCACTCATCTCGTTGCGCAAATTCACACCCCATGAAAAGTAACTTTTTACCCGGATGAGTCCACATAAAACCATAATAAGCACGTAAGTTCGCAAATTTTTGCCAATCGTCGCCTGGCATTTTATTGAGCACTGAGCCTTTACCATGAACCACTTCATCATGACTAATAGGTAAAACAAAGTTTTCACTAAAACTGTAAACTAAGCTAAATGTTATTTCATTGTGATGATGTTGACGATGAATTGGATCACGCTCCATGTATTTTAAGGTGTCATTCATCCAGCCCATGTTCCATTTAAAGCCAAAACCTAAACCGCCACCATCAACGGGCTTAGAAACACCAGGCCATGCTGTTGATTCTTCCGCCACCATCATGATCCCAGGATACTTTAAATAAGCACGGCTATTGACCTGTTGTAATAATTCAATCGCTTCTAGGTTTTCTCTACCGCCATTTACATTAGGTAGCCACTCTCCTGCTTCTCTGCTGTAATCTAGGTAGAGCATAGAGGCAACAGCATCAACACGTAAACCGTCAATATGAAATTGATCTAACCAATAGATAGCATTGCTGATCAAATAACTTTGTACTTCAGCACGTCCATAATTATAAATAAGTGTGTTCCAGTCAGGGTGGAAGCCTTTACGTGAATCTTCGTGTTCATATAGACATGTGCCATCAAATTTTCCGGTACCATGAACATCGGTAGGAAAATGCCCTGGAACCCAATCAAGTAATAAACCGATACCAGCTTTATGACAACAATCAACAAAGTATTTAAAATCTTCTGCACTACCAAAACGTGAAGTAGGCGCAAATAAACCTATTGGTTGATATCCCCAAGAACCATCGAAGGGATATTCACTCACAGGCATTAATTGTAAGTGAGTAAAGCCCATTTCTACTGTGTATGGTATTAACTGTTCAGCAAGTTCTCGATAAGTTAAATAACTTGATGGAGTTTCATCTCCCCCAGACTGATTTATACCCTTTCTTTTCCATGAGCCTAAATGCACTTCATAAATGGAAACCGGACCATGATAAGCATTAGATGACTTCACTCGAGCTTCCATCCATTTTTCGTCTTGCCATTCATATAATGTATTTGAATTAACTTTTGATGCAGTTTCAGGCGGATGTTGCATTGAAAAAGCATAAGGATCAGCTTTTAAAGGTTGAATTTCTCCACTTTTGCTTTTTAACTCATATTTATAACAGACATTATTACCTACATTTGGAATAAAAATTTCCCATACACCCGCTCCATGGTGTTTACGCATTCCATGACATCGTCCATCCCAAAAGTTAAAATCACCTACCACAGAGACACGCAAAGCGTCAGGTGCCCACACAACAAAGTGAGTGCCATTAACACCGTCGACTTCAAATTCATGTGCGCCCATCCATTGATAGTTTTTTTCATGGGTGCCTTCACAAAAAAGATAAAGATCATCGTTATCTATCATAGAAGGATATTGGTATGGGTCGTCAACAATTTGTGTTTCATCTTTATAGGAAACGCGTAAACGGTATTTAAATATATTCCGTCGTCTACCTAATTTCCCTTCAAAAACACCTGCTTGATCAACGCAATTAAGCATTGCTATCGATTTATTGGTTTTATTATCTATGACTTCAACGCTGAGTGCCTCGGGTAAAAATACTCGAACAATTAACCCACTCTCAGTTGGGTGTTGATGAATACCTAACACAGAGAAAATGTCTTGATGTTTCGCATTAATAATTGCATAAAGTTCGTCATTATCTAGCAAACTTTTCACATGGTGATTCATTACTTTTCCTAATATACCTTTCAATCAGCTAAAACTTTTTAGTAGCAGGCTTGCAGCGTTAAATTTGGCAAGACTAGGTAATCACTCAAAAAAGTTATTAACTCGTTAACTAGAGACTATTAAAATTGTTATGATTATCTACTTATGGCTGCGATCATATCTCTAGTAACTAAAACCAAACCTTTGTCTGTTACTCTAAAGCCGTTAGCTCGATCGTCATCATGATTTATACCGATTTCCATGCCTTCAGGGATAACAGAGCTTCGATCAATAATGGCTTTTTTGATCTTGCAACCACGATGAATAATTGCACCCGGTAAAATAACTGATTCGGTAATTTCGCAGAACGAATTCACTCTAACTTTCGGGAATAATAATGTTCGTTTCACCGTTGAACCAGAAACCACAACACCACCAGATACGGTAGAATCTATAGTCATACCTCTTCGACCGTCTTCATCAAACACGAACTTAGCGGGCGCAGTTTGCTCTTGATAGGTCCAGATCGGCCAATTTTCATCATACATATCGAGTTGCGGCTCAGGCTCTACCAGTTCCATATTCGCTTCCCAAAATGAGTCCAATGTACCCACATCACGCCAGTAAGGTTGCTTTTCGCTATCAGGGTCTTTAAATGGGAAGGCAAATACTCGATGAGACTCAATAATTCTAGGAATAATATCATTACCAAAATCACCACTTGAGCCCTCTTGAGCCGCATCTTTTTCTAATTGCTCAAATAAAAACTCCGTATTAAAAACATAGTTTCCCATTGACGCTAAAGTTGTACCTGGCTTTCCAGGTACTTCTGATGGATTTGCTGGTTTTTCATCAAATCGACAAACACGATTATCTTCATCGACTGTCATAACACCAAAAGCACCTGCGGCTTCTTCCACTGGTACTTCAATACAACAAACGGTCATATCCGCACCATTAGCAACATGTTTAGCGAGTAAAGGACCATAATCCATACGATAAATGTGGTCACCCGACAATATCATCACATATTTAGGTAGTTCATGCCTGATGATATCGATATTTTGAAAAACCGCATCTGCCGTCCCTAAATACCAACCATCGCCTTTTTGTTGTGAGGCAGGTAATATTTCAATCGATTCACCTAGCTCTTTTTTGAAATGCCCCCAACCTCGATTCACATGGCGTATAAGTGAATGAGACTTATATTGAGTGGCAATACCGACGCGTCTAATCCCTGAATTAATACAATTTGATAAGGGAAAATCTATGATCCTAAAGTTACCACCAAAAAAAGTCGCAGGCTTTGCTCTTCTATCGGTTAATTCAAACAATCGAGATCCTCGACCACCGGCCAAAACTAATGCATAAGTTTCTTTTGTAAAACTACTTATTCTTCTTTCTTCATAGTTGGGCATAACGCCTCCTTTGCAAATTTATCTAACGCGCAATAAAACAGTTTTTACTTACTATTTCCTAAATCAAGTAATAGAGCTAAAGCTTCCATATTTCATCTCGATACTGCCTTATCGTATGATCGCTCGAAAATACGCCACTGGCCGCAGTATTTAAAATACTCTTTTGTGTCCACAGTGATTGGTTTTTATAAGCAATATCAACACTGCGTTGAGCATCAAAATAACTGTCAAAATCATACGCTGTTAACCACATATCATTGGGATCACGAATGGTATTAATAATTGAATCAAAAATACCCGGTTCAAATAAATTGAAGTGACCACTTTCTAACAAGTGCATAACTGCCGATAATACCTCGGAATTAGCAATAATCTCGTTGGGTTGATAATTTTCTCGAATGGATGAAATCTCATCTGCTTGAGCGCCAAAAAGAAAAAAGTTATCGGCTCCTACCGCATCTCTAATTTCTATATTTGCACCATCTAAAGTTCCGATAGTTAAAGCGCCGTTCATCATGAACTTCATATTTCCTGTACCAGACGCCTCTTTACCTGCTGTCGATATTTGTTCAGATAAGTCAGTAGCAGGACAAATAATTTCCATTGCAGAAACATTGTAGTTAGGGAGAAAAGCAACCTTTAGGTACTTAGAAACTTTTTTATCTAAATTAATCGTGTCTGCAACATTATTAATTAATTTAATAATTTCTTTAGCCATAACATAGCCTGGGGCAGCTTTCCCGCCAATTAGCACACAACGGGGTGTTATATCTGCGGTATCACCTTTACGAATACGATCATACAAACCAATAACATGTAGGATATTTAGTAATTGACGTTTGTATTCATGAATTCGCTTAACTTGGACATCAAACATCATTTCTACGACAAATGTCACGCCTGTTGCATTTTCAACATAGTCAACTAATGCAGCTTTGTTTTGTCTTTTACTTTCCCGCCATTTCTCTTGAAACGCTTTTTCATCCGAAAATTTTTGCAGAAAGGCAATATTTGAAAAGTCAGATACCCAATCTTGCTTTATTTTGGAAGAAATAAGCGCAGATAGACTTTTATTACAATGAGACAACCAACGACGAGGAGTAACACCATTCGTTTTATTATTGAACTTTTCTGGCCATAGTTGATAAAAGTCATTAAATAACCCAGCTTTCAAAAGTTCGGTATGAAGCGCAGCAACACCATTAATAGAATAGCTACCGACAATAGCTAAATGTGCCATTCTCACTTGTGGTTCATGCCCTTCTTCTATCAATGACAATGTCCGTTGCTTTTGACAATCCCCCGGCCACATCACAGCTACTTGCTGAAGAAAACGTGCATTGATCTCATAAATAATTTCTAAAATCCGAGGCAATAAGTTTTCAAACAGTTTAACCGGCCATTTTTCTAATGCCTCAGGTAATAAGGTATGGTTGGTATATGCCATTGTTTTAGATGTGATATTCCAAGCTTCATCCCAAGAAATAGCATGATCATCCATTAAAATACGCATTAACTCAGCAACAGCAATACTAGGGTGAGTATCATTTAGTTGAAAACCGTTGAGCTCAATAAATTGATCAAAGTTAGTCCCGATAATTTCAACATAACTGTTAATGGTATCTTGCAGAGAAGCTGAAGATAAAAAATATTGCTGACGAAGGCGAAGCTCTTTACCGTTTTCACTAGTGTCATTGGGGTACAGCACCATAGTAATTTGTTCTGCGAGGTTTTTTCTTGCCACAGATTCGGTATAACTACCAGAGTTGAACTCATTAAGATCAAATTCGTCCGTTGCTTCAGACTTCCACAACCTCAAAGTGTTAACAATGCCATTTTGATAACCTGGAATTGGCATATCATAAGGTACGGCTAACACATCTTGAGTGTTATTCCACTGTCGATACTGGACACCATTTCTTTTAGTAATAATGTCTACATGGCCAAAAAATTTGACTCTTATCGCTTTTTCAGGCGCGGCAA
Organism: Thalassotalea sp.; assembly: GCA_042091375.1. Lineage (GTDB taxonomy): Bacteria > Pseudomonadota > Gammaproteobacteria > Enterobacterales > Alteromonadaceae > JBELHO01. The sequence goes on from JBELHO010000020.1 coordinate 47,434, forward strand.
TTTCCCAAGAATTACCATTGCGTAACCAATTATCTGGGTGCTCTATTTGATTACCATTTTTGATTTGTTGATTAAACATACCGTATTCATAGCGAATACCGTAACCAACAACAGGTAAAGACAAGCTTGCACAACTATCTAAAAAGCATGCGGCTAAACGGCCTAAGCCACCATTACCTAAGCCAGCATCATGCTCTTCTTGTACAACTTCTTCTAATTCACAACAATATCCTTTAAGCGCATCACGAACGGTATCATCTAAGTCTAAATTCAAAATGGCATTATTTAGGGTTCTTCCCATTAAAAATTCTAAAGAGATATAACCTATACGGCGCTGTACCCCTCGTGATTCACGTGTTTGTCGCCATTGATCAACTAATCGATCACGAATGGTAATAGCAAGTGCGTTATAAAGATATGTATGAGAGTCTTGTACTTTATCTCGTCCTAAAGAAAAGTGAAAATGGCGAGCTAAGTCTTCAGCAAATGTATATTCATTCATCAAAACATTACCATCTGATGTGGTGATTTCACCTAATGTGTGTTTTTTTGTCATGGGTCAGTATTTCCTTTTAAGCACTAACTTTTTAGTTTATTACCATCATTCAATAAAACGATTGTTGAAAACGGTGGCATGGTAATTATTCTGTCTGCTGGGATCAGCTTTACTTCATCTTGGTTTGGTTCATTGCTTATCTGAGAAGCCGTGTTAATTTTTACCTGCCAATGAGAAATATTTTTAATTTCTGGTAATTGAAATTCGATCGGTTCTTTTCCTGCATGAAAAAGACATAACAAAAATTGTGGAGAAGTTTTATTTTCATTTAGCATATAGCCAATAGTTGCTGCGTGATGAGAGTGCCAATGGTCTTTTTGCATGGTGTGTCCTGATTGATTAAACCAGGTAATGTTCACTGCAGAATGTTTATCATCATTATGAATAAATTGATGATGCGCTAGCATAGGGATGTTTTTTCTTAACTGCGTTAAACTTGCTAAAAAAAGCTTAAGTTCATCGCTATATAGTGCCTTTTCATGCCAATTTAACCAATTAATATCATTATCTTGGCAATATGCATTATTATTCCCTTTTTGAGTGCGACCTAATTCGTCTCCGGCAAGCAACATCGGTACTCCTTGAGACAGCATTAAAGTCGCGAGCATATTTTTGATTTGCCGTAACCTTAATTCAATAATGTGTTTGTTATTGGTTTCACCTTCTTCTCCGTTGTTATGAGAGAAATTATCAGAGTGACCATCTCGATTATTTTCACCATTGAGTTCATTATGTCGCGCTTGGTAACTCACTAAATCATACAAAGTATAACCATCATGACTACACAGAAAATTGATACTAGCAAAAGGCTGCCGGCCATCGTGTTCAAAAATGTCGCTTGAGCCATGAACTCTTCGGGCAAATTCAGGTAGCAACCCTTTATCGCCCCGCCAAAAACGTCGAATGGTATCTCGATAGCGATCATTCCATTCAGACCAGGGAGGTGGGAAGCCACCTAACTGGTAACCTCCGGGGCCAATATCCCAAGGCTCGGCAATAACTTTCACGCTGTTGAGGATAGGGTCTTGTAATATCGCATCTAGAAAACCATTACTTTTGTTAAAGCCTTGGATTTCACGGCCAAGAATTGTAGCGAGATCAAAACGAAATCCATCGACCCCCATTATTTGCACCCAATAGCGCAAACTATCCATCACCATTTGTAATACACGAGGGTGGCTAATATTAAGCGTATTTCCGCAACCTGTGTCATTAATATAATAACGTGGTTCTGTAGGGTTCAAACGATAGTAAGACTTGTTATCTATGCCTCGAAAACTCAGCGTTGGTCCTAGCCAGTTACCTTCACAGGTATGGTTATAAACAACATCAATGATAACTTCGAAGCCCGCTTGATGTAGTTCTTCCAGCATACGTTTAAAATCGTTTACTTGATGTTGATTGATGTAGTCTTTGTGAGGAACAAAAAAGGCCAGAGAGTTATACCCCCAATAATTAGAGAGCTTTTTATCTTTTAAAAATTGTTCAGAAATAAATTGTTGAACTGGGAGTAATTCAATCGTAGTAATGCCCATAGATCGGTAATGGGCGATCATTGTAGGGTGGCTTATTCCTAAAAATGATCCTCGCAATGACTCAGGTACTTTGGGATTAAGTTTGGTTAAGCCCTTAACATGACCTTCATAAATTACTGTATTTTTCCATCCAATAGGATTTCTTGGCACAACAGGGGCAGAAGAATCAACCACCACGGCTTTAAGCATTACGTCTGCGTTATCGCGAGAGTCAAAAGACAAATCTTGTCGTGGATCACTTACATCATAAGCAAAGTGACGATCTGACCATTGAAAATATCCTTTCAGCACTTTAGCGTATGGGTCTAACAACAATTTATGATGATTAAATCGATGTCCAAACTCTGGACTATATGGACCATAGACCCTATACCCATAAACTAAGCCAGCCCTTGCTCCTCGTAGAAATCCATGCCAAATATTATGTTCGCATTGTGGTAATGGAAATCGAGATAACTCTTGATTGCCATTTTTGTCAAAGACGCACAATTCTACTTTTTCTGCATGAGCAGAAAACAGGGCAAAATTTACACCAGATTCTTCGACTGTAGAACCTATTGGATAAATTCTACCCAGTTCCATTCTTAGATCTTCCATGCTCATCCTATCACCAAACATTATTTTGCAGGCTAATGGTTAACGCTTGATTTATAAAAGAGGTGCCTATAGATTTAAATACTCATATAATTATTATGTAAAACGTCACCATAGAAGCACTTCCAAACAAGATAAAGTATTAAAATAAAAGATAAAAAATCCTTCACTTTACTAACAAGTATTTTAACAAACAGTACTGACTACACTGTTCTCACTACCATAGTCATTAGGTAGGTATGAATCGGCTTGATAATCGTTTTCCCATTCTTGCTCATTTAACAAATAACGAAAATGAAAAGTACCGCCTTTTGGTAACCTCAACTTGGTTCTAAAAGTTTTTGTTTTTTTATTAAATTTCATTTCAACACCCTGCCAGTCATTGAAATCACCAATCAATACAGCAGACTTTACATCACTTCTATTAAATTCAAAGGTCACTTCTGCTTCATCTTTAGTTTTAAAAAATTTTTTAGTTAACATTGTTATTCTCCATTAATTATGTACTATCAAACTTACACTTTAAGATGCACTTTAAGATGCACTTTTAGACTTTACCTCTGCTTTTTTTCAGTGCGAAGCATTATCAAACTGTTCCAAAAATGTGCACAATTTCATCATTATCACTATAAATTATGACAATGATGTTGAGTCAGCATAAACTAGGCCAAAAATTGAACGTGAGCCTCTAATTTCTCAAATTAGGCATTATTAAGTACCCATACATTTTTGTAATTTAATTACGTTTATACAAATAAATTCAAAAAAAGTATATAAAAACACCATATTTAGCTTTAATATACACCTTAATTAATTAAAAACATACGATTATGTAATTTTATTTCAAAAAAAGAGAGGCGGATGAGTCTTATTGAACAATTAGCTACACTACTAGGGCTCCACCCAAGTTACACGGGTACATTAGGTCAACAAGTAATAGCTACCGATCCTGCTAGGCGAGCTTTATTAAAAGCAATGGGATTTAATTTAGATGATGAGTCGTTAAATAATGTGATTACACAGTTAAATCAAAACAAATGGTTGAATATTTTACCGGCTGTACATATCGAAAAAATTGAAGAAAAAGCTCACTCAATAAAAATAAGCTTACCTAAAACTGAAGTAATGTTATTAGATTGGGAAATAACCTCTGAAATAGATAATCAACTTAACAATGAACCTACGAAGACTCTTTCAGGCTCTATAAATATTAATGACTTAGAGTTGATTGATAAAACGTACATTAAAGAAACACTCTACTGCCAATATTTATTACCGCTACCTTTGTTAAACCAAGGCTATTACAACCTTAATATTTGCATTAATAATCAACAAACTAATTGTCCTCTCATTTTTGCACCCAATAAATGTTTCACCTCACAAGAGGCTTCTAAAGAAAAAATGTGGGGCTATACTGCGCAATTATATTCTTTACGAAGTAACAACAACTGGGGGATAGGTGATTTTACCGACCTCTTAAAACTGGTAGGAAGTTCAGCAGAGCAACAAGCTTCAACGATAGGGTTAAACCCTCTTCACCCACTTTATCAACAAAACCCAGCACACCGTAGTCCCTATTCACCATCGACTCGAAGTTTTTTAAACCCTCTGTATATTGATGTTTCAAAGGTACCAAACTTTGAATTGTGTAATGTAGTTCAAGTAAAATTCAATCATCAAGAGTTTCAAAAATCCCTTGCAGAGGCTAGAGATAATGAATGGGTAGACTATCCTGCTGTAGCAAAACTTAAGTATGAATTAACAGAGCTATTGTTTACCGACTTTTGTAATCACAAAGAAGGCGTCTATAAGTTAATGTCTTCGCAGTTTGAAAAATTCAAACTAAAACATGGTGATGATTTAACTAACTTTGCAACCTTTTATGCTTTAAATGAATATTTTAATACACCCGATAAAGCGGCATATGGTTGGTCGGATTGGCCAATCAACTTTCAAGATCCTGCCAGCTCTGAAGTGGAAGAATTTAAACAAACGCATCAAATTCGCATCGATTATTTTTGCTTCTTACAGTGGGTAGCTCACGAGCAATTAAATGAAGTAACTCAAACGGCAAAAGCTAAAGGTATGCCTGTTGGTTTATATCTTGATTTGGCTGTAGGCTGTGATGGTTCTGGTGTAGATGTTTGGTCAGATAAGCAACTGTATGTAGCAGGAGCGTCTATTGGCGCGCCGCCGGATGCGATGAACCCTCTAGGGCAAAACTGGGGGTTAACACCAATTAATCCTGTTGAATTACAGAAACAAGGCTATGAACCTTTGGTGAAAGCGCTGCGTAGCAATATGCAATACGCTGGCGCTTTGCGTATTGATCATATTTTAGGGTTAATGCGTCAGTATTGGGTAGCGCCTGGAATGAGCGCAGATGAAGGCATTTATATCAGTTTCCCGTTTGAGGATATTTTACGGATTATTGCTTTAGAATCACAGCGAAACAAGTGTATTGTTATAGGAGAAGACTTAGGTAACGTACCAGAGGGATTTAGTGACACCATTCAAAATGCTGGTCTTTTATCGTTCAAAGTGATGTTTTTTGAACGTTGGGAATCAGGTCTTTTCAAACGACCTGAAAACTTTCCTGTTGATTCAGTGGTAACGACTGCTACCCATGACACTGCAACACTGTCAGGATGGTGGCAAGGCATAGATTTACAATGGCGCCAGCAACTTAATCTTTATCCTAATGAGACAGCAGGTTTAGCAGACAGAAGTGCACGTTCTGGTGAAAGAGAAAACCTTATTGCCGCTTTAGACGACTTAAACGTTATCGATATGAGTAAAAAACCATCACTTTCTCCTCCGCAAATGAATACCGAATTAAGTATTGCTGTTCAAAAGTTCTTAGCTGCGTCACCTAGCCATATTCAACTCATTCCAATAGAGGATGCATTAGAGATTCCACAACAAGTTAATATTCCAGGAACGATTGATGAACACCCTAATTGGTTACAAAAACTTCCTTTATTATTAGAGGATTTCTGGCAAGTTAACTCAATGAATGAAATAGCTAAAGCAATGCAAATAGCTAGACCTAAAAAACCACTAAAAAACTACTAAAAACAATATTATCGATTACTTGGGTAACTTACCATGCATTGAAATCAATAAGGTTTTAGAATGTTTTCTTTGTATGGACAAAGTTGATTTTTCATCTAATTGGACTTCCCAGACTTTGCAAGACACCCAATGAGTTACATTGTAACTTCTATGTATAGGCCGCAAGGTACTTTGCCGGCAACCCCGAGTAAAGTAAGGCCTTACCCATGCAGAGAATCACCTTGTTTATAGCGTTCCCATAATAATACTCTTTGTTGAGGTGCATAATACCCCTTACTTAAGTATGGCGTTGCATCGACCGATTGTTCTCACAGCTCTTAACTGCCTGTCAGATTATGTCTAAGCCTATTTACCCAAACGGTAAAAGCGAATTTGAACTACTAAAACTATTGATCTGTTTCGTCTACGTCAATGCCGTATTTTTTGGCTTTGCTCTT
>JBELHO010000021.1:0-10605 GCA_042091375.1 Thalassotalea sp.
CTACTACACATGAAGTTCAACTATTATCGAATGCTTTTTCACGCGTGATGAGCGCTGGCTTTAATTCACTCGCCATGGTGGATTGAGACGGTTTTCTCCCGCCCAGTAGAGTTTGATTTTATTGCCTGAGGGATCGTGTAAAATCGCCTCTCGCCATAAATAGCGTTGGTCAGTAGGCAATTGTTCAAAACAGATCCCTTTTGATTGTAGCTCACTGACCCACTCATCTAACTGCTGATGTTCAAAGTAAATGACTGCACTAGAAGAAAAATCCTCTAATTCAAGTGCTAATGAAAAAGTGGCGTTACCCTCAGGACATTGAAAACGGGCATAGTGAGGAGTATCAACAATTTGAGTAAAACCTAGTGTAATATAAAAACCAGTGGCTTCGGCCATATTGCTCACTGGCAATGTCACTTGATTGAGATTCATCTCGACTTTATTCCTTTAATTTTAGTGAGTTAAACTATTGCGAAATATCTAAGATCAATATATCACGTCATTGTGCTTGTTTAGCGAAAGTAGACCGAGCTCGGTGTAATTTTTTATAGCTTTCTATCAGTCTTAAATGTTTATCTAAGCCTTCAAGTTGCATACTGGTTGGCGTTAAGCCTGCAAATCTCACCTCGCCTGACACTGAGCCAACCACCTGCTCCATCACCTGCTCACCAAACATGCGATTAAAATTAGCTAAGTAGTGCTCAAGCTCCATATCCTCCGCTAAGGTCACTTCTAATACGGCATGAATGGCTTGATAAAACAAACCGCGTTCAACCGTGTTGTCGTTGTATTGTAAAAATTCAGCCACTAACTCTATGGCATCTTCAAGTGCCCCGAGGGCTAAACAAATCAAGATTTTCAATTCGAGTATTGTTAACTGCCCCCAAACGGTATTTTCATCAAACTCAATACCGATCAAGGTGCGAATATCAATGTAATTATCTTGTTGACTGTCCTCTAAGCGTTGGAACAGATCAGTTAATTGCTGATCGTTTAAGCGGTGTAAATTTAAAATATCTTGGCGGTAATCGAGTGCTTTATTGGTGTTATCCCAAATCAGATCTTCAACAGGATAGACTTCTGAATAATCAGGAACCAAAATGCGACAAGCACAAGCACCCAATTGATTAAATTCAGCAATATAAACTTCCTTATCCAAATCACTCAATATTTGCATTAAATTGTCAGTCTCTTGCTGCGTAGTGCCAGAGAAATCCCACTCACAGAATGGATGATCTGACTGATCAGAAAAAAACCGCCATGAAATAACTCCTGTAGAATCAATGAAGTGATCGACAAAATTTTCTGGCTCAGTGACTGCCAAGCTATTAAAAGTAGGTTTGGGAATGTCATTTAATCCTTCAAAACTGCGCCCTTGTAACAATTCAGTTAGGCTGCGTTCAAGTGCTACTTCAAAACTTGGGTGAGCGCCAAATGAGGCAAATACGCCGCCGGTTTTAGGATTCATTAGCGTGACACACATCACTGGAAATTGTCCTCCCAAAGAGGCATCCTTGACTACCACGGGAAAACCCTGTGCTTCTAGGCCTTCTATACCAGCTAAAATAGCTGGGTATTTTGCGATGACTTGCTTTGGTACATCGGGTAACACAATTTCTTCGGCGATAATTTGCTTTTTAACGGCCCGTTCAAAGATTTCTGATAAACATTGTACTTGCGCTTCGGGTAAGTTATTTCCAGCACTCATGCCATTACTTAAAAATAAGTTTTCAATTAAATTCGAGGGAAAATAAACGGTGGCACCATCGGACTGACGCACATAGGGAATTGAACAGATCCCCCGCTCTACTGCACCGGAATTGGTATCAATCAGGTGAGAGCCGCGTAACTCATCTTCAGGGTTGTAAATCGATAAACAATACGCATCTAAAATGCCCTTGGGTAACTCATCATCAGCCTCAATAGTAAACCACTTTTCATTGGGATAATGCACAAAGTCACTGTTGGCAATGTCTAGACCAAAAAATTGATCGTTATAAAAGAAATTACAATTGAGCCGTTCTATAAATTCGCCCAACGCCGAGCACAGCGCACTCTCTTTAGTCGAGCCTTTGCCGTTAGTAAAACACATAGGCGAAGCGGCATCGCGCACGTGTAATGACCAGACATTAGGGACGATATTTCGCCATGAAGAAATTTCAATTTTCATGCCTAAATCGGCCAAAATGGTGGTCATTTCAGCAATGGTTTGTTCAAGGGGTAAATCTTTGCCGATAATATACGTATTTGCCTCGACTGATGGTTTAGCCATTAACATGGCTTGGCTATCATCTTCTAAGTTATCGACTAGCTCAACTTTAAACTCAGGCCCAGTTTGCACCACTTTTTTAACCGTGCATCTGTCAATGGAGCGAATAATACCTTTGCGATCTTTGTCAGAAATGCTGTCGGGCAATTCAACCTGTATGTGAAAAATTTGATTATATCTATCTTCAGGATCGACAATATTATTCTGTGATAAACGGATATTTTCAGTGGAAATATCTCGAGCGTTACAATACACCTTAACAAAATATGCCGCACATAATGCTGATGACGCTAAAAAATAATCAAAAGGCCCCGGTGCTGAACCATCGCCTTTGTAGCGAATAGGCTGATCGGCAATGACTGAAAAATCATCAAACTTGGCTTCAACTCTCAGGTTATCGAGATAATTTACTTTGATTTCCATTAAATAATTTCCGAATTTTTGCGCTGGCTACTTTTTTCCTGTGAACTCTGTACTGTGAACTCTGTTCAGTGTTCTCTGAACAAGAATTTGGTATAAATTCAGTGGCGGCGGTTAACACAACGGTAAGCAATGCTGGCTATTATCGGTTCTTTAGTCTTATTATGCCAATAGATTTCATTGAAAAATCACTCGAGCACAACAGATTTACGCAAATTAAATACTGAGCAAGGGTAACATTGTGGTATTCCCTGGCTGCCGTTAAGCTTTACATGTACTCATAGCTTGTTGTTTATACGTAACACAACTGAGCAAACCGCAAGTAATTTATGCCCTTAAAATGCCAAGGAGATCCCCGGATAAACCAGCTTGAAATGCCGCTTTATCAGTGTAAAAAATGCGCTAACCTTTACCATAAAAACAGATCGTGTATAATGCAGCGCTAACTAATGAATCCGCAATTGGATTTTGCAAAATTTGTGATTGTTAATATTGCACAATTACTTATGCGCCTGATCATCTTTCACCTCATTGCCTGTAACAATTATCGCAATTGTCAAGCAATATTGAATGGGTTGTGCGAATAGCAAACTCATTTAATGATGCAATGCGTGTCCTGAATAAAAAAATAGGTAGTCATTTTGAATTTTTCTGAAAACACCCTAAACCGTTCGGTTATTTTAACCTGTGCGGTAACTGGCTCTGGTGATTCTGCTCACAAAACACCGCATTTGCCGATCACTCCTGAACAAATTGCCAATGCGGCAATTGAAGCAGCTAAAGCAGGGGCGGCAATTGCCCATATCCATGTTCGCGATCCTAAAACCGGTTTGGCCACTAGAGATCCGGCTTTATACCGCGAAGTGGTTGACCGTATTCGCAGTAGTGATACTGATGTTATCATCAATCTTACTACTGGTATGGGTGGTGATTTATATCTTGGCGCTGGTGATAAGCCACTTGATTTTACTGACGATACTGATTGCGTAGGGCAAATAGAACGCATGGTTCACGTCGAAGAGTTATTGCCTGAAATCTGCTCTCTGGACTGCGGTTCATTTAATTCTGCAGCTGATAACTATGTCTATGTCTCTAATGTTGAGATGCTGCGTACTGGTGCGCAACGCCTGCAAAAAATAGGTGTTAAGCCAGAGTTAGAAGTATTTGAATTAGGCCATATTTGGTTTGCTAAAGAAATGCTTCAGCAAGGCTTGCTCGATGCTCCACCTTTGTTTCAAGTGTGCCTAAATGTAAAATGGGGAGCACAAGCCACCACCCGCAACTTTCAAGCTATGGTCGATAACCTACCCGCAGGCGCTAACTGGAGTGGCTTTGCCTTGAGCAGTTTAGAAATGCCAATGGTGGCTCAATCGGCTTTATTAGGCGGTAATGTCAGAGTTGGTTTGGAAGACAACCTTTTTTTAGAAAAAGGCGTGTTAGCCACTAATGCCCAGTTAGTCGATAGAGCAAGAACGCTGTTAGATTTAATGGGCACTCGTTTACAAACGCCCGCTGAAGCGCGTGAAAACCTCAAACTTAAAAAACAATGGTAATGAAATACAACAATGTCTGATAACAATATAGTGGTTTATAAAGGGGTCGTTCATCCTGAGCTTTGTGATGTGATGGGACATATGACAACACGCCATTACGTGGCTATGTTTGACGATGCGTCTTATCACTTTTTATACAGTGTTTTCGGTTGGACTGGCGAACTCGCAAAAACAGCCAATCGCGGTTGGGCTGATGTGAAGCATGTCATTGAATACCAAGATGAAGTTGCCCCTGGTGATCTACTAGAAATCAGCGCTAACTTTGTTAAGGTGGGTACAAAATCCATTACTGTTGAATACACTATGTACAATCTTGCTAAGCAGACTGTGGCGGCAACACTGCAAAGTACTAGTGTGTATTTTGATACCTTAAATCGACAAGCTATTGCTCTTAGCAACGAAATGCAAACACTCGCTAAAAAATATCTTTAAGCACCTAGTCTACAAATTTTAGGTGAGTCATTCGATTTTTCAGACCAATACTCCTTGTTATTCAATATAAATTTAACACGGCTTAAAGGAATTTTATTACATAATATAAAACGTTATAACGTACTGATTAAAATATAAAATTTTTATTGCTACTTAAAATACAAGTTAATAAAAATCCATTTTATTTCTATAAAAAACCCTATAAATATCCTTTTTTCATCCAAAACTTTTACCGTGTGAATTTTTTTATACAGAGCCATATGACAGCTACTGTCTATCCAATAATTTAATTGTATTGATTAAATACATTTTCCTATGCACTGCTATTATTTTTAATTAAAATAAAATTTAGTCATAATTTAAAGTGTGTTGTTATGGAAAAGCATCAGGAATTATTAATTGCCCTCAGAAAAGTGATCAGAGCAATCGATATACATTCAAAGCATCTCAGTAAAAGCTCAGGGTTAACCAGCCCACAATTATTAATTATGCGAGAAATAGATAAAACCTCAGGAATAAACGCAAGCCAAGTCGCCAAAAATGTCAACTTAAGCGCAGCCACTGTGACCAACATAATTGATCGACTAGAAAATAAAGGGCTACTTTCGCGAGTTCGCGAGACTCAGGACAAGCGCAAAGTAGGTCTTTACTTAGAGGAAAATGGTAAGTTACTGCTGTTAAATGCGCCTCAGCCACTGCAACAACATTTCATTAATAAGTTTGCAAATTTAGCCGCATGGGAACAATCACAATTATTGTCTTCCATGGAGCGCATCGCGGTGATGATGAACGCTGATGAAATAGACGCAGCGCCCTTATTAGAACTCGATGTGCTCAGTGCCAGCAGTCATAAAACAGCTCCCACTCAAAATTAATAGCAACTCAGCTCAATTGCCTCTAAATCAATTGAGCTCAGTCGCTTGTACACACTAACAACCAGTTAACTTTTCTATCTCGTGGCATGTTTCTGAGTAGGATTACCGCAATAAGTGCAGAAAATGTAAATGCTTGTGGTATTGATCAATAATGTTGTTGATCACTGCCGTTGTTGACCAGCCCATAATGTCATAATCTTGACCGCCCTCAATTAAATACACCTCAGCACGGAAATAACTTTGTTGCTGATCATCAGCTTCATGAGCAAAATCAGGTTGCGCGTATTGGGTCGCCAATACTCGGTATACAAACGGTTGTTGTTGTCCGTGCTCGACAACAAAGCTGAGGCCAGTATCGCGTTTGATCGTCACCTCGATTTGATTATTTTCTAACTCTTTGGCCAACAGGGTAAAAGCAGGTACCACGGTTTGCTCAATATATTTATTTACATTGACTTTACTGGGAAAATCTACAATGTTTTTTATGCGTTGTTGCCAACTATCATTGTTGTCATGGGTTGCTGGTGGCAAGGCTGAAATGAGTTGGCTGTCTTGTTTAAAAGCCTCAACCCGCAACGCTTTGATCAAGCCAACGATGGCCATAAGTAACACAATAGCAAAAGGTAATGCGCTGGCAATAGTCATGGTTTGCAATGCATTTAAACCACCAGCTAGCAAGAGTATTGCAGCGACAACACCTATACCTACCGCCCAATAAACACGTTGCCATAGGGGCGTCTGGTTGTTGCCATGGGAACAAAGCATATCAACCACCATAGCGCCGGAATCACATGATGTGACAAAGAAGATAACAATCATCAACACACTAAAAAATGATAAAACCGTTGCCAATGGGAAGTTTTCAAGAAATACAAACAGCGCAACTGATGAGTCTTTACTGACCATATCGCCTAAAGCGATAACGCCTTGATTATAGACTAAGTCAATAGCGCTGTTGCCAAAGATAGTCATCCACAACAACGTAAATACCGTTGGGATCAACATCACCCCAAGAATGAACTCGCGGATACTTCGACCGCGTGAAATTCGCGCAATAAACAAGCCGACAAAAGGCGCCCATGCCAACCACCATCCCCAGTAAAATATTGTCCACCCACCTATCCAGTTGGTCTTATTGTAAGCAAATAAATTGAAGGTATTATGGACAATATCAGTGAGGTAAGCGCCGATATTCTGCAAATATGCTTTCAGTAAAAATACCGTCGGACCTAAAACAAAAATAAGAGTTAACAACACCACAGCTAATATCATATTCGCTTCAGAAAGCCTTCTGATGCCTTTGTCTAATCCTGTTGCAACCGAGGCCACCGCCAGTGCAGTTATACCGCACATAATAAGTATTTGATTGGTTGTTGACACCTCAACAGCAAATAAATAATTAAAACCAGCGTTTACTTGCGAAGCGCCCAAGCCAAGTGATGTTGCTACACCAAACACCGTACTGACTACGGCAAAAACATCGACTAAATGCCCGGGCCAGCTGTAGATTTTATCGCCAATCAGTGGGTACAAGGCAGAGCGTAGGGTCAATGGCAAATGATGACGATAGCTAAAGTACGCCAGAACTAAGGCGACAATAGCGTATATTGCCCAAGCGTGCAGGCCCCAATGGAAAAATGTCATCTTCATTGCTTCTTGCACCGCAGCAACAGTGCCTGTCTCGGCGGTTGGTGGCGCTAAATAGTGCATTAATGGCTCTGCTACCCCAAAAAACATTAAACCTATGCCCATACCCGCAGCAAAAAGCATTGATAGCCAAGTGACTAGGGAATAATCTGGGGTGGCGTGATCTGGTCCTAAACAAATATCACCGTAGCGAGAGAAGCCTAAAAAGATCACTAAAAAGAAGATAAATGCGACGGTGATCACATAAAACCAACTGCCATTATCTATAATACTTGCTTGAATAACGGCAAATAATTGTTGAGCTTCTTTTGGTAGCGCCGCGGTGTAAACTATCAGGCAGATAATAATCGCAGAAGCACTAACAAAGACCATTTTATTTAATTTACTGTTGTTAGATAATGGCAAGCTATTCCCCTAAATTTACTTTGTATTGATATTACATGGTTAGAATACAAACTGTAAACCTTTGTTGCTCTCACACCACTTACTTTACTAATAATTGAGCATAAATAGTCACTTTATAAAAAAAACAAACTATTGTTAAAGGTTGTGCCATAATAAAAGTAGTTAGAACTCTAACCAAATACTTACAACTCTACTCAAATGGTTAAAATTACATATAACAAACTAGGAAATAACTAAGATGAAACTCACTAAGTTGCATTGTGCTGTGCTGTCTGCTCTTGCCGCAACAAGCTCTGTATATGCACAAGAACAGAACAAAGAAAAAACCAAGATTGAAGTCATTGAAGTCACCGCGACAAAACGCGCTGAATCGATTCAAGCCGTGCCTGTGACTGTAACCGCACTAACAGGTGATAGTTTAGAAGCTTTGGGGGTTGCAAATTTTGACGAATATGTCGAATTTTTACCCAATGTAGTATTTCAAGGCACAGGCCCTGGTCAAAATGAAATATACATTCGCGGTGCTGCCACTACACAGACCAATATTGCAGTATCGTCAGTACAAGCATTACAACCCTCTGTGGCCTTTTATTTAGATGAACAACCGGTGTCAATGCAGGGCAGAAATCTTGATATATATGCCACTGACGTTGAACGAGTGGAGGTGCTACCAGGGCCACAAGGTACACTTTTCGGTGCTAGCTCGCAGTCGGGTACAGTCCGTTTGATCACCAATAAACCCAATCACGATGGCTTTTCTGCAGGTATAGACACAGACACCAGTTTTACTTCTGGCGGTGATATGAGCAACTCTGTCGAAGGCTATTTTAATATGTCTTTATCCGATTCACTTGCCATTCGCGTTGCCGCTTATAACGATCATCAAGGAGGCTGGATAGACAATATTCTCAATGAACCCGGTCAAGGCGGTTATATCGGCAGTGCAGAAGTGATCAGCCGTATATCCGGTGATGTCCTCACTAACCCTGAAAATATACCTGTTACCTCGCCTAAAAATGATGCATTAGTCGCTGATAATTTCAATACCGCCAACTATTCTGGTGCGCGTTTCGGTTTGTCTTATTTGCTCAATGATGAGTGGCAACTGTTATTACAACACACCCAACAGTCGCTAGATACAGAAGGGGTTTTTGCCTATGATCCCAATCTTGAAGGTGAATCATCAACTAATCGCTTTATCCCTGAAGATAATGACGACGACTTTGGCCTGACGACCTGGACACTAGAAGGGCGCCTTAAACAACTTGATGTGGTTTACACTGGTGGTTACTTAGATCGAGACATTAACTCTACCATTGATTATACCGGGTATACTAATGGTGGCTCATTTGCTGCCTACTATGCTTGTAATTATGCTGGTGCACCTGAAACACAAGAATGTGTTGACCCCACTAAATTTTATAAAGAAGCCACCAGTACCTCACGGATCACGCATGAGTTGCGGTTCAATACCCCATCAGAAAATCAATGGCGTGTCACTGCCGGTGTTTTTTATGATTCGCAAGAAGTCGCGACAGTGGGACAATTTCAAATAGGTAATACTGATCTCCCCTACTTTACCGATTTGCAAAGAACGCTGGCGGGAACCGATGGCATTAACAGTGATGGAGGACCTTTTTCATCGGAAGTCAGCTTTGTTAATGATATTACCCACACCATAGATCAAATCGCGGTTTTTGGGCAGCTGGAATTTGATCTTACTGACACAGTTACCGCTAGTTTTGGTGCTCGTTGGTATGAAATTAAAGACACCTTTAAAGGTGCCACCACCACAGTCGATGTCAGTGGTAGGCTCAAAGCCTTTGGTGATGGCAGCGATGCCGCCTTAACTGAATTTTTTGGTGCGGATGAAGCAGCTGCTATTCAAGCAGCCATAGCTAGTGGTCAATTAGATACAAGCCTACTTGACGACGATGGCACATTAACCGTAGATGATATTATTATCAAAGCCTCTCTCGATTGGCGGATCTCTTCCGATGTGATGTTGTTTGCCTCATACTCCGAAGGTTTTAGGCCACCAGTGACTAATCGGGTGGGCGGCGGATTAGCGAAAAATCAAGCAGGTGCCTTTGATGGTTTTCGCATTCCGGTATACTCCACCACAGATAGTCTAGATAACATTGAACTGGGCATTAAATCAACGTTACTAGATGACACCCTGCGCTTGAATGCCACTGCTTATTACTCACAGATAGCTGATTTACAAACCTCGCGTTTTGATCCAACCAATATCAGTTTCTTAGTATTTACCGACAATGTAGGTGATGCCGAAATTAAAGGTATTGATGGTGATTTTAGTTGGGTTGCAACAGATAATCTGATCATTAGCGGTGCCTTTAGTTTTATCGATAGCGAATTAACTTCGATCAATGATGAACTTGCAGGTATTGCCCCAACTGTTGGCAGTAAGCTTCCATATTCGGCAGATTTTTCTGGTAATTTACAAGCCAAGTATTTTTATCAAATTGGTAAAGATATGACTGGCTATATCAATGGGTCAATCAGTTATACTGGTGATCGACTTGCCGGTATGTCGATGGATGCCTTCGTCATAGAAGATGCAACTCAGTTAGTGTATGGCACAGGCTCAGGGTTAAGTATTGAAAAAGAAGCCGAGGTGTATTCGGGGGTCAACTACGCCGATAGCAATGGTCAAACCTTCGCAGGGGGGCGATACATTCAAGACAGCTATATATTGGCAAATATTAGCTTTGGGGTGACTAATGATGAATGGAAGGCTGAGTTATACATAGATAATCTAAGTGATGAAAGTGCAATTTTATATATAGATACCCAGCAGTTCACCCCTAAGGTTGTTACCAATAGACCGCGTACCATTGGCTTTAGGTTCTCTTACGATTTTTACTAAGGTGGAGAGCAAACAGCCAAACACACTGTAAACTATCATCGATATAAGCCGCTTGATATTTGTAGCAAGCGGCTTTTTATTGATAAAGTGGCATAACAATGCATACCATTGACA
>JBELHO010000021.1:10705-52564 GCA_042091375.1 Thalassotalea sp.
AGTTAATGCAACTTGACGACAAGCACAGTCGGGCTCATCAAGAGAAAGGCTATATAAATCTCGCTTTACAGCAAACCAACAAAGCAAAAATTTGTTTTGAACACGCAGTGCAAATCAATCCCAGTCTTATAGCGAGTTGGCAAGAACTGATTGAAATTTATCGCATTGAAAAAGATCAAGAAAAGATCCAAGTCGCTGCCAATCAATTAGCTAAGTTATCGGCTTTGCCCCCGGCTTTGTTAGCCGTTACTGAATTGATGCATCAAGGCAAATGGTTCAAGGCGGAACAAATTTGTCGACACTTTTTACAAAGTAATAAACAGCACATCGAAGGCATGTGCTTACTTGCCGATATTGGCATTGAATTAAAAATATACGACGATGCGGAATTTCTGCTAGCAAGCGCATTGGCGTTATCACCTGATCACGTTCAAGCCCGTTCACAATACCTCAATCTATTGATCCGCTTAGGTAAATTTAAAGTAGCTGAACAACAAGCTGACACCTTGTTAGCGGCACAACCCAATAACCTTAGTTTTAAGGTAAGCAAAGCGAATGTACTGATCGGTTTAGGCAGGACAAAACAAGCCATTGAGCTTTTTCAATTGGCGATCGAGCAAACTGATGCAAACCACAGTCAACTTGCCAGTTTTCATTTACAACTAGGCCATGCACTAAAAGCTAATGGCGATATTGCCAAAGCGATCACTGCTTATCAGACCGCCTATCAACTCAAACCCAGCTACGGTGATGCCTTTTGGAGTTTAGCCAACACCAAGACTTACCGCTTTAGTGACCAAGAAATTCAACAGATGCAATGTCAAAGTGAAAACAGCACATTAGCAACCACAGATAAAGTACAATTACACTTTGCCACAGGAAAGGCCTTAGAAGATAGACAAGCCTATCAACAGGCATTTAAAGCCTACTCGCAAGGTAATCAATTGCAGCGCAGTCAGAGCAGTTTTGACATTAGTAACATAGAGCAGCAAGTTGCTGAGCAGATAAAATACTGTACCAGTGATTTATTTGCTAGCAGAGGTCATTTAGGACATAGTGCTAGCGATCCTATATTCATTGTTGGTTTACCCAGAGCAGGCTCGACCCTACTCGAACAAATACTGGCCTCTCATAGCCAAGTTGATGGCACTATGGAGCTACACAATATTCTCGGTTTGGCGGCAAGGTTACGCGGTAGAAACCACAATAAAAGCGGCAAAGAAAGTCAATACCCAAAGAATTTAGCCGAGATTAACCCTGATTATTTGCAGCGCTTTGGCCAACAATTTATCGACGAGACCCGAGTCTATCGGCAAGCTGCCCCGCTGTTTATTGATAAAATGCCCAATAACTTTTTGCATCTTGGATTAATTAAATTAATATTGCCGAATGCAAAAATTATTGATGCCAGACGTTCAGCCATGGCTTGTTGTTTCAGCGGTTTCAAGCAATTATTTGCCGAAGGACAAGAATTTAGTTATGACCTCAATGATATGGGTCGTTATTATCAAGCGTACCTAAAGTTGATGGCACATTGGCATCAAGTGCTGCCCAATTTTATCCTTCAGGTAAATCACCAAGACGTGGTCGATGATCTATCAACACAGGTGAGAACAATACTTGATTTTTGTGGTTTAGATTTTGAAGCTTCATGTGTTGATTTTCACAAAACTCAGCGCACTATTAAAACTCCTAGTTCTGAACAAGTACGACAACCCATATACAAAAGTAGTGTCGAGCAATGGCGACATTTTGAACCATTTTTAACGCCCTTAAAAGTAGCTCTAAAGATCAATAGCGCCGCTAATAATTGCGCAACAACTGCCGATCAAAACGGTTTTTCAGGATAAAAATAATTGCATTCTAGTGATAACCTCACTGGTTTTGAGCTTTTATGCTACTGGCAATCAGCTAAAAATTATTGGCGATTTTCACAAAAATGTCCGATAGTTTTAGTTACGCGCAAAAGGATCAGCAACGTACTGTATCGTCACCTGTCAATTTTTTAAAAGTTGATAGCGACGAGGCACTCGATCAGTTTACAAGCGAGCTGTGCTTGCTTGGATTAAACAGAATATAGAGGAGACGTTATGGCATTGTTTGTAACACTGCTGGCCTTATTGCTATTTATTTTACCTTGCAATGCTAATTTTACTGACAATTTTCGTTGGAGCTTAGATGCCAGCGCAAGGTTTAATGACAACGCGGCCCTAGACGTGAGCAGTCGAATTTACGCATTTGGCTTTGATAGTCATAAGGTGTTCACCTCGGCCAATGGCGATATTGGTTATGCCGTTGGTCAACTGTATTTCACCAAGTTATCCAATCAATTTCCTGTGCCTTTTATGTTTGATTCAAAAGATGATAATAAGTTTATTGTCCGAGAAGCACATATTAATTACACAGCGAGTTCATCGTGGTTGCCCAATATTCGCCTAGGCCATTTTACCTTGCCGTTTGGCTTAGAGGAAAGTATCGCCACTAACGGTCGCTTACTTGACTACCACCACGGGATGAATTTAGGCACTAAGCTAGATTGGGGAATAGGCTTGAATAAAGTACTTAACAATATGGAATACAGTGTTAGTTATACCTTAGGAGGGAAAGACGATCCAAAGTCAGTCAATGGCTCAAAGGTCATATCTGGACGGATAGGCTCTCTTAGTCATGCTGATTTTATTGTTGGCTTGTCATTTTACCACGCAGAGCTAGATAATATAAAACGCAAAAGACTGGCGATTGACTGGCAATATTACTGGACAACTTGGGGGCTTTTAGGCGAGTTAGCTATTGCCGATCAGCAAGATAACAAGTCCACTAGTAACCCAATGAATACCAGTGCATGGCAACAAGAAAAATACAGTCTTATTGAGATCAACAAGAAATCAATTGATCAACAATTAAAAATTTACAGTCAATTTATATTTATTGATAAAGAGTTCGAACAAAATACCCGCAGACTAATGAATATTGGCTTGAGTTATCAACTCAGTAGAGAATTTGAAATAAGCCTGTCGAGTCGCAAGCAATTCAACCAACCAGTCTCGGGTAAAAAACAAGATTTATTTAGATTACAAGCGCGTTATAGGTACTAATATGAAATGGCTTATAGGCTTTGTTATAGTTATATACTTTATGCCGCAAGCACAAGCAGAGGCATATTGCTCATTGCGCGATCCCATCGCGCAAATCAGTCAGTTATACCCAAATAAAACCAATCAATTATCCATTGTGAAAGAAATTAATGATGATACTCGAAGCCAAGTAAAACTTGCGTTACCGAGTAACGACTTACATTTTAATGAGTTGGGTAAACACACTTTATATGTGGTGATGGAAAATCAACAAGCCTTGGGGTATGTTCACGTGCGCTCAGAGCAAAGTCAGTGGGGCTTGATAGAAATTGTTTGGGCACTTGATAAAAATTTGCATATAATCAATTTTGTTTTTCAGCGTTGTCGCAGCCCAAAAAAATCTATTGTTAACGAGCAGACTTTTAAAAATATGTTTATTGGCAAAAGTTATACTCAGTTAAAGCAACTGTTGAACAGTGATGGGGTTACTGCTAACGAACGACTACTAATACATGCAAAAGGCGCTGCCGATTTAGCCAATGCAGTATTGAGGTGTGCCCTTAAAACCTTATTGATCACCGATATTTTGTGGGGAGAAGACTTGCAGCGATATAGAGATAATTAACGTCTATGGCAAAGTATTTAAACCGATGAAAATAAAAGTCTATAACCAGCTTCTCGCTGCTTCGACCTTGGCTTCAGCATTGATAATTTTTGTGGTGTTATGGCACCAATATCAGAAGCTAGAAGAATTGTCTCGCTCCCATTTTGAATCTAGGCTTCTAGTGCAAACAGTTGAACACTTATTTACCATGTCACAGACTTGGTTAACTTCACAAGACTTACTGTTTTCTGGACAACAAACCTATCTTGCCGATGGCATCAGCAAACAATCCAGTCAGCTCAGTGAAACACTACTCAACATAGATCTCAATACGGTTAGTAATGAAAGTAATGATCTGATCAAACAATTATTAACCGCCATAAAACAAAATGACGCCATTGTTAATTCTTTTTCACAATTTACCGCAATCGACAATCAAGTTTGGCAAACAGCAATTGCCAAATCGGATCAAGTAACCGAGGTTTATATCAAGGATCTAGAGCATCTTTTTGCAAATGTCACTAACAACAATTTAGTTTTAGCTAAGAAGCTAACCATAACCACCCAATACTTAACTACATTAACTTGGGTAATTATCTCTTTATATATTTTCTTAGTATTATTTATTGTCAATTTATTCAGTAAGTACATTGTCAGACCCATTGAAGACATCACTGGGTCGGCAATGCAAGCAAACCACAGTAAGCAAACAATAGACTTTACCCAAAATAGCGCACCAAGCGAGGTGATTGCACTGTCTATGGCTATAGAGCAGTTTACTCGGCGGATCACCATAGAAAAACAAAAGGCAGAGCGTGAGCACGTTAAGGTGCTAACCATGCATGAAAAAGTCAATACTATGATGGACACCATCCCTTGTGCACTCTTGTTATTAGATGACTGCGGTGTGATCACTGAGTGTAACCCCGAGGCAGTTAGCCTTTTTGCCACAGATAAAGACAATATTATTGCGCAAAATATTGCCTTTTTTTTGCCGGCTATGGCAACTCTTGATGGCCAATTTGATCGACAAACAGCTCTCAAACACGGCGAAGAATCGTTATTGGCTCCAGGATTTGACAATCCCTACGTAGAATATTCTGGTCGGATCATTACCTTAAAAGGAAAAGACAACTACTTGATCACCATTACTGACATCAATGAGAGAAAAAACAGTCAAAAAGCACTATCAGCGTTAAATGAACAACTGATCAATGCTGAAAAATTGGCTTCAATTGGGCAATTATCGGCAGGTATTGCTCATGAAATAAATAACCCTATCGGTTTCATTCGCAGTAATATTGATGTGTTAAATGACTATATGCAATCAATGATAACTTATATAGAGATGATGCATGCAGAGGCGAATTCCGAGCAAGCTCGCTCTTTATATGAACAACAAGATCTCGATTTTGTGATAGCAGATATTGCTCCATTAATCGCTTCTACCTTACAAGGAGCAGATAGAGTCAGTAACATCATTAAAGACTTGGGTAACTACGCACATCCTGACAATGAAATGCCTGAGCCAATTTGTATCGATCAATTAATTGAACAAAGTATCAACCTTGTCTCAAACGAATTCCAATTTAAAATTAACATGACCCAGTCTTTACAGGCTGATATCAATATTATTGGGTTTAGGCAGCAATTGTTGCAAGTGTTTATCAACATTCTAGTAAACGCCTCTCATGCTATTGAAGGACAGGGAGAAATCGCTATTCATTCGGCCATCAACCGCAATGAGGTCAATATTTGTTTTAAAGATAATGGGGTTGGCATCACAGATCAAAATTTACAGAAAATATTTGATCCGTTTTTTACCACCAAACCTTTGGGTAAAGGCACTGGCTTAGGCCTTCATAGAGTGAGAGCGATCATAGAAGAGCACAATGGACGCATTAATGTCAGCTCAACCTTAGGCAAAGGCAGTACCTTTGATATTTTTTTACCTATAGTCGAGAAAGAGTCGGTAGTCCTAGCAAAATAATCACCGCCATAAATAAAAAATCTTCTGCAAAATCACTGTAAGCCAACTTTAAATAACGCAATGAAAAACTGATATTGTTTGGTAATTCTATAGTTATTGAGAGACAACAACCTGTTGTGTTGCTAATTGTCCTACTATGTTATCTACACAAAGGGTTACTAATTCACGTAGTTTTGCCACCGCATGAGTATAACCGTCTTGCTCAAGATCTAAGCTAAAATTAAATGAACGTGTGTTTATTGGCAGTGCTCCCTCTTGATCAGCTAAGCGATAATTCCCTGATAGGGTCACTTGTGAAGTGTCAGTGACATGGAACCTGTCGATGTCTATGATCAAGGTCAAGATACTGGCTTGCTGATAACCCGCAATAAAAATATGGTTTTTGGCGCGGTTATTAAAGTCAACCAATAACGCCTTGAGTAACCCTTGCTGTAATGGTTCAGCCCACATGTGATGGTGGGCATAATGCAATTGATGTTGGTTCATTTGCATCACTAAGTTGGCTTGATTCAAATACCTTGGTAGCTCATTGACAACCACTGAGATCAGTTGCTTATTTGACTGCTGATCAAAATCTTCAGGGGTATTCACCACCTGATTATTCAATACATAATATTGGCTGTTACTCGCCGAATTATTACTACAACTCGATAAAAAACCGATTAACAAGATAGACCACAAACAGGGCAGTAATGTTGACGTTTTTGCAATATTAACTGACTTCATGGTTTAGCTCCGGTTTTTTTCTTGGGCTCAATGACATCTGCCTGCCCTTGATTAAAAATCAAACTGTTTGGACGACTATTTAACTGATTAAGTAAGGGTTTTAATTCACCCAACGCATCAGTTAAAGCTCTTAGTGTTTGTCTTAATTCATTGTGTCCTTGCGAACCTGACGAGAAGTCTTGCGATAAGGTATTAATGCCTTTGAGAGTTTTCACTAGTTGGCCGGTGAGTTTATCGTCATTTGCACTATCGACTAGACTTTTCAAACTATTACTGACTTGCTGTAATGTTTGCGCTGTTTGTGTCAGTTCAACAAACAAGGCATTGGCATTATCTGTGACGGTACCAATAGGCAAGTCATTTAAGTTATCAATAAAGCGCTCTGCTTTATCAGTAATTTGTGAAATCTGCCCAGGAATAGTGGGGATAACATCGTGTCCAGAAAATTGCGCAATGGTGTCAATTGGTTGCTCGTTGAAATGCTGTAAATCGACAAACAAACTACCGGTAATAAAGCTACCTGTGCGCAATACCGCTTTTAACCCACCTTTGATCCAATAGCGATTTTGCTCAAGCATCAAGCTCGATCCCCTCTCAGTATCCGGTAAGCCAACCCGTCCAGGGTACATGCTGATCAGCACAGGGATCTTTATGTCTTCTTCAATTAATTGCTCATGGGTACTACCCATCATTAGATTAGTATTAACCACTTGCCCAATGTGTACGCCGCGATATTCAACCGGAGCACCAACTTGTAGCCCGCGAATACTTTCACTCACCAAAATGACACTAAAAATAGATTCCTTATAGCGCTGATCGGCAGCAGCCTCAGAACTGTCATAGATATCAAAATAAGAACGCTCAGTGATCACCTCACCAATGGCAATACCTGCAGGCACACCAAAAGTGACACCATTGGTTAATAACGTTTCTACATTGCCGGTATTGATTGATAAACCACTATTATTAAGTTCAATTTTAATACCACTCACATCCCAAAATTTTGTATTGGTGGTGATCAATTGATGATATGGGGCTTTGATAAAGGCATTGTAATAAACAATGCGCTCTTCAAAATTGAAGTAAATATCTTCAAATTGGCCAACGGTCAGTCCCTTGTAAATAATAGGATCGCCTTTTTTATAAGCGAATTGGTCATTGCTGTTTAAAGTAATATGCAGGCCAGGTGTGCCAAGAGGAGTCACTGGTGGATCATCAAGAGCGACAAACTCGCGTTGTTTCTCGGTGCTAGTACCTGGCGAAATTTCGATATACACCCCTGAAACTAACGTGCTCAAGCCCGAGATGCCGGTTAGCGATACTTTCGGAGATACCACCCAAAATTGACTGTCAGCAACCAAAATAGATTCAGTGTTTTTACCCATCCGAGCGGTCACCAATACGCCATCCAACTCATCATTTAAACGAATATCAGTGACTTCACCAATATCGACATTGCGCGATTTTAGCTTGGTTTTACCTGCTTGTATGCCTTCTGCGATTTTGAACTCAATGGTGATCAATGGCCCTTGGTTACTCCATTGGTAATAAACCATCCACAGCGCAATACCAATAGCAATGATCGGAATAAACCATATTTTTGAGATAGATTTCATCTGACTAACTTCTGCTTGTGTGGTCACTGTCATGTTATTCTTCATCTGTTGCAGGTTGAGGATGTTGTGTTGACCAAATTAATGTTGAGTCAAAACTCATTGCCGCTAGCATAGTTAAAACCACTACAGCACAAAAGGCAATAATCGCCTCGCCGGGAAAAATAGTCATGGCATCGCCTAATTGGATCATACTGACCAAAACAATCACCACAAACACATCTATCATTGACCAGCGGCCAATAAACTCAGCTATACGATAAGATTTTATGCGCGGTAATGTCAATTGATACTCAGGATTTTGTACTGTGTAGTTTAACCAAGCTAAAATAATGATTTTGCCTATTGGCACCACAATACTGGCGATAAAAATAATCAAAGCGATAGGGTAAGAGCCCATCTCCCACAACACTAAGACCCCGCCAAGAATAGTACTTGGCTGATCTTGACCAAGTAAACGTGTGGTCATAATTGGCAGTGTATTGGCGGGAATATATACCACCATAGCGGTAATAAGCAGCGCCCAAGTGTATTGAATACTGTATTTATTATGGGTTAAATGATTTTCAGTTGGTACCGATGGCAACTCACTAGTATCGCTTGAAAATTGCTGCAGATACCTTTGCTTGAGTAACTGAATAAATTGTTGCTTGTCAAAATGTAACACCACTAAGGTCATAAACAGTGAAAATAGAGCAAAGCAATAAAACGATAATCCCAAGGTAATGTCAGCCATTGATAATATTTTTATGATACTCACCAACGCCGCAATCAAAAAGATTTCCACCATACTCCAAGGTAATATTAACGTCACTAAATGCAGCAACCGCATACCTTTATAGGGATAAGAGCCTTTTAATAAACAACTACACAGATACATCAGTATCACTAGAACAGTCAGGGGGATAAGGAATACAGTGATCACTTCAATTAAGGCTAACAAGTGGTAATCGTTGGCCATCAAAATGATCGTGCTATCTATTAAAGTAAATGAGTTTTCTAAACCATTGCGAGTAAAAGCCAGAAACTCAAATACCAGTGACATAAACAAAAAGATCAAGGCAGTAAGGGCAAATACCAGAATGCGTTGCAAGGCATTATTGTGCATGGCATTGACAACACAACCACAACGCGGACAAGTGGCTTTTTGCGACACCTTTAATTTTGGCACGGCAATTTGTAAAGCACATTCGTGACATTGAATATGTATATTGTCTTTCATGGCAACTCGATCAACCCTTTGCAAAAATTTTTAACCTTAACAAACATACAAAAAACCTTACTACCTAATATTAGAATACACTATAAATACTGATTTGTGAGATGTCATTGCGGATCAATACACTATTGCTAAGTCTTTGATGACCTTTTGTATATCTCGGTAAATACCCAGTGCCCTTCACATGGCAACAATCTGTGACTAAAGTGGTCATTAACTGCAAATAAAATATACCTTAGGTTGTAAACACAGACTAGCGTTAAGTCGATGACTGTGGTTGAATCTAGCAGTCGACAATAAAGAGATTGGAGTCAATCATGCACAATACTGATAGCCACTATGGCTGGTTGAGTATCACCTTACATTGGTTAGTCGCCATCGCTGTGTTTGGGCTTTTTGCCCTGGGTTATTGGATGGTTGATTTGGGTTACTACCACGAATGGTATCAAAGCGCTCCTGAACTGCATCAAAGCATAGGCATTTGTCTATTTATGGTAATGGTTTTTCGTTGGCTATGGCGCAGATCACAAATTAAACCTATGCCTTTAAACAGTCATAGTAAAATAGAAATAACCCTAGGACACTGGATACATTTATTTTTATATGCTTTATTATTTATCATTATGTTAAGTGGTTATTTAATTTCCACAGCGGATGGCAGGGGCATAGCGGTATTTGAATTATTTCAGCTGCCCAGTGCAGGTCTGCTAATAGAAAACCAAGAAGACATAGCCGGTCAAATACATGAGTATGGCGCATATATTTTGATAAGTGCTGCTGTTTTACATGCATTAGCAGCGTTAAAGCATCACTTCATAGACAAAGACAATACCCTTAAGCGCATGCTTGGTACGGATAAAAAACTAACTTAAACTAACTTAAACTAACTTAAATAAACTAAATTTAACTAAAACAAAAATAACCGAGGTAACCTATGAAAAAACATCTATTACTATGGGCGTCAGCATTCACCATCAGCACCATGTCGCCATTAACTCATGCAGCAGATTATGTCATCGACCACAAAGGTGCGCATGCCTCAATTAATTTCAAAATTAAACATTTAGGTTATAGCTGGTTAACAGGTCGCTTTGATAAGTTTAAAGGCACTTTTAGCTATGATGCAGACAATGTAGAAAGCGCAAAAATTGCCGTTACTATCGACACTGCCAGTGTTAACTCTAATCATGCTGCCCGTGATAAACATTTGCGCAATGATGACTTTTTAGATGTAAAAAAGTTTACCGAAGCGACATTTGTCAGCTCTGCAGTCACAAAAAATGACGACGACACTTTAGTGGTCAAAGGATTATTTACTTTTCACGGAGTCAGTAAAGAGATTACCATCAACGCCGAAAAAATTGGCGAAGGTAAAGATCCTTGGGGTGGCTATCGCGCTGGCTTCAGCGGTACAACTCGGATAGCCATGAAAGACTATGGCATCAATAAAAATTTAGGTCCCGCATCGACTCATGTTGAATTAACATTTCACATCGAAGGCATAAAGATCTAATCGAGACGCAACTCAACAAAACAGCATATGCTCTCAACTGGCTTATGCTGTTTATTTGGCACAGACAATCAATGCACCTGACTAATAGAATTTAGCAGCGTGATATGGCTTGCCTAGTAAAGCTTGCCCAGCATGAGTTACTCGGTAAAAATTGCCCTGTAAAAGCTGCTCTGTAAAAATTGCTCAGCAAAGGTCATATAGTATAGGTTACTCACAACTTGTAAGCTCAATGTTTAAAATGAAAAAATTTATCGGCAACACCATCGCTTTACTGACCGTGCTATGTGTATTGCAGTCGTGTTTTTCGGAACCCACTGCAACTGGCGATGCAACCAAAACCCAGCATTACAGTGATCTGGTGTTAAAAGCTGCTGATATCGCTGATGATGGCACTTATAGTCTGCTCAGTGATAACAACCAAGTGTGTTTATGGCATAACCAGCACAATAGTAAAGTCTATCCTTGCTTAACCGGACTTGAAGCACAGTTTATTGAATTACTTGCTATTTCATCTTCACAGCGATACTTTTACACCTCCAATCGAGTCAATGTTCACTTGTATGATCTCAACAGCGGCCGATTGCTCAAAGTATGGTCGGCAGGCGACAATATTATTAATGATATTGCCCTATCAGCAGATGACAGTACCCTGATTTTTGGCTTTCGCAGCGGTGAGGTCAGTGTGGCTTCAACCACCACTGATGACATTAGTACATATCAAATACACGAACTTGATATTAATAGTGTTGGTTTATCGGCAAATGGTCAATTAGCACTGACTGGCTCTAGTGATAAACAGGCTAAAATATGGCAAACCAACAATGCCAATACACTGCAAAAATTCCAACATCAATCAAGGGTCAATCACGTTGCATTAAGTCCAGATGGCAATACCGCTTTTACTCTAGATGCCATTGAAGATCATTATTTTTGGCAGGTCAAAAATGGCCAAAAACTGGCGTCACTACAAACTAATATTCGCTTTATTGCTTTCAATGATGCGATGTTTTCATTGGACAATACCTTGTTGTTTAGCGCTTCTCCCAAGCAAAAAGCACAAGTCTGGCGCATCAGTGACGGTGAGCTTATTGCGCAATGGCAGGCGTTTAAGCAACAAAAACGCTATCGATCCTCGGTATTAAATATAACCCAAATCAGCACTACACAAGTCGCTACCATCACCAGCGATGGTGTCTATCAAACCTGGTCTCTGGCTGAGGTTGGTCTTTAACCAACAAGAGTCATTCCTATTTACTTATGAACTGGACAAGGTAAAATAGCCGGCCTTTATTGAGTTGTTGAGATAAAAATGTCGTTTGCCCGTACCAATCGTAAAATCCACAAATGGGGTAGTATTATTGTTGCATTGCCGCTGCTAATTGTCGTCATTAGCGGTATTCTATTATTGGTAAGAAAAGAATTCAGTTATCTACAACCGCCGACTCAACAAGGCACTATTGCTGCGCCTGAGATCAGTTTCAATAAAATATTAAGCCAAGCTCAATCTGTTTCTCAAGCACAAATAGACTCGTGGCAAGATATTGATCGCTTAGATATACGTCCCAGTAAGGGCGTGATCAAGATACGTGCTAACAATCAATGGGAAATACAGCTAGATAGTTATGATGGTACTATTTTACAGGTAGCTTATCGCCGTTCAGATTTTATTGAAAGTTTGCACGATGGCAGTTTTTTTCATAAAAAAGCCAATCTGTGGTTGATGCTACCCAGTGCTTTAGTGTTATTAATCCTGCTGATCACCGGGGTCTACCTATTCTTGTTACCCTACATAAGAAGACGTTAATCATTTCAAAGTGGCAATATCTGCATGGTTAACCGCAGCACAAGCAAGCACCCAAGGATGCCCTCCCCAGAGTTAATGCTATAAACTGAGTAGCTGAGCCAGTGAGGGACAACTGGTTCAACAAAAACCACTTATCTCACAATACTATTTTTTTCTCAGATAAATCAGACGATAACAGCTATACTCTAGCCATGTTCTGGTTTTAATCTTATTTTTTCGTTAATGAAATGATGAGGTCATTTTGCACACAAACGCGCTAAAAAAGCATTTACGCCTATTACTACTGCCTTTAGTCTTTGCCCTGCTGGGTTTGACAGCGTTTGTTGTTGATCACAAAATCAATCACAGTCAAAGCCTAACGCACCAGCAAGACACAATAGCACAATGGGTGGTACAGGATACTTTAGTCCACCTGTTACAAGCAGAACAAGCATACAGTAATGCCTACCTAAACTCGTCCGGGCAGCGCTATGCTCAGGCTTTATTTAAACAACGCTCACTAACTGATATTCAACTATTAAAGCTATCACCACCGCCTAGTCAACATTATGCCTCTTCGGCTAAAAGCCTATCTACACGCGATAAAGACGACTTGCCTTTTGCTAGTAACTTATTATCTGATCTTACAGAGCTACGCGGTAATATTGACAAGCTGAACTTAAACCAACAGCAATTGCTCAGTAGTTTTACCCTGTTAACTGAGCAGTTAATCACCTCATTAGATCTCAAGCGCGCAACGCTATCAAAAACGCCTAGCTTGGCAACCAACCAAATTAGGTTAACGGCTTATGAGCAATTGCAACAAGCTAAAGCTGCAGGAGCGAAAGCTTGGGCATTATTAGCCTCAGACTATACGAATACCAAGCTAAAAGCTCAATCAAGTGCGGCATATGAACAAGCCATAGCCACTCAGCAACAGCTGTTTCGGCTCATTGCTCAAGCACCTGATGCCGAGCTTCAACAACATGCGCAACAATACTTACAACAATACCTCGGCTCTACAAGTCAAGACGGCGCAACTGCCGCTCTCCCTCAAGTCATGGCTAATGCCGACAACCTAGCAACTGTGTTTTCAAATGTCGCAAAACAACAGTCACAATTAAAACAATGGCAGGACGAGTTCAATCAACAGTTGATAAAACAAATTGCTACACAGAGCAAAAATAACAACAGGCAACTTTTCATTATTTTCATTACTGGCCTATTAGGCTGTGGTATTTTATCGATTATGTATCAACAAACCTGTAAGTATATCAATCGGCTACAAGATAAAGTGCAACGCCTCAGTAAATTTAAAATGATTGTTGATAACAGCCCCAATGCCATTTTCATTGGCACAGCTGACAATGTCATCGAATACTGTAACCAAAGTGCTGTCAATATAACGGGTTACAAGAAAAAGCAAATCATTGGCAAAAAACCTAGCTTGTGGTCAGCAAAAAAATCAACCGAGGTCAGCTACGATGAAATTATTGCTACGGGCAAAGCTGGCAAGGTGTGGCAAGGTGAATTACTCAACCACCACAGCAGTGGTCATTCTTACTGGGCGCGTACCGTGTTTTTCCCAGTAAAATCAGATAGCGGTGCTCTGCGCAATTTTATCACTATCGAACAAGATATTACCCAACAAAAACAGGCGCAAGACAAAATTCGCTTTTTAGCTAATCACGATGCGTTAACAGGTTTACCTTCGTTGCGTTTGGGCAAAGACCGACTCGATCAAGCTATTTTAGCGGCTATAAGACACAAATTAACCATGGCATTAATGTTTGTTGACCTAGACGGTTTCAAAGCTGTTAACGATCAATATGGTCATAAAGCCGGTGATTCAGTCCTTAAAGAAGTAGGTCAACGCATGGTCTCCACAACTCGCAATACCGACACCATAGCGCGTATTGGTGGTGATGAATTTATGGTGGTATTAACCAACGTTAAAGAGCCGGCAGCGATCAGTAGAGTGGCCACTAAAATGCTCAATAGTATTAAAGCTCCTTACCACTTCCAGGGTGTTGAGCTGACTATTGGGGCGAGTATTGGTATTGTGTTGTGCCCTGATCAAGGCACAACCAGTTCAGTATTATTACAAAAAGCCGATAAAGCCATGTATCAAGTTAAAAAGTCAGGCAAAAATAACTTCGCTTATTTTGTTGAAGAAAAAATATCGGCTCCAACCTAAAGCGATATAGCCTCGTTTGACAACCAGTCACAAATAATCGTTGCGGCGCTATCAGCGCCAGTTTTCTTTAATGATGAAAAGGCCTGAACAGTGATATCTGCTTCTAGGTGCGCTAATACCTTTCTCACCCTTAATACCTCAGCACTGACTTTGCCCTGTGACAATTTATCTGCTTTGGTTAACAAGGCCAATACTGGTAAGTCGCCTTCTGCAGCCCACTCGATTAGATCGCGATCTAAATCTTTCAACGGGTGGCGAATATCCATTAATACCACTAAACCCTTTAAACTTTGCCGTTTTTCAAGGTACTCTCCCAACGCCTGTTGCCATTTTTGCTTCATTGCTAGGGGCACTTTAGCAAAACCATAACCGGGTAAATCAATTAAACGTTGTTGTTCGGTTATCGCAAAAACATTAATCAGCTGGGTTCTGCCCGGTGTTTTACTGGTTCGAGCTAAGCTTTTTTGATTGGTTAAGGTATTTAAGGCGCTCGATTTACCGGCATTGGAGCGCCCAGCAAAGGCGACTTCTATACCGGTATCTTCTGGTAAACGGCGAATATCAGGGGCACTAATAGTAAAAGCGGCTTGATGTAAATTAACAACAGGTCTAGACAAAATATATTCCCAAGGAGAAAGCGACAGCGTCCATTATATCTGTTTTTAACAGAAAAAGAGTAATTACACCGCAGATATTATGGTTTTTTTGCGGATCTACTATCCATCTATAGAGCAGATGGTGTAAAATATAACAGTATTCTGTTCCTAAATCCCGTTGGATCCGTATCAATACAAGTCAAATATCACCGTTTAGAGAGTTAATCATGAAAACTGTTGTAATTTTTTTCTTATGGCTTATCAGTCTCACACTACCCTTTTATATTTCTGCCGCAGATATCCAGGCCGGCAAAGCTAAATCGGCAACTTGCGCTGCTTGTCATGGCGGCAATGGTGTTAGTGCTGTCGATAGTTACCCCAACTTAGCTGGCCAACACGCTGATTATATTATTAAGCAGCTACAAAATTTTAAAAGTGGTGAACGACAAAACGTGATGATGGCATCGATGGCAGCAGCCTTATCAGATGAGGATATGGCTGATTTAGCAGCGTATTACGCCAATTTTTCGCGTGACGGTAAGCCTTTAACGACAACAACCGAGGAAGATGTTGCAGTAGCAACCGAAGCTGCTGCGCCAGTGCGAACCGCTCCTACTAAAGTCGCTTACGTCCCTGATGCCACTGCTGGTAAGGGCTTATATGAACTCGGCGATGCAGCTCGCGGCATTACCCCTTGTGCTGATTGCCATGGTAAAGACGGCTACAGTGAGGTGTTAATTAATCCTAATCTAGCCAAGCAACATCCGCAATACATTGAAAAACAACTAGGGCACTTTAAAGACAACAGTCGTAAAAATGCCATTATGAATCAAATTTCCGCTAATTTAACTGCTGCTGACATTGCTAATATCGGTGCTTATTTTGCCGATACGTCAGCGGTGGGTGAGGTTCAAGCGACGTCTATTGTCGCGGTTAAAACCTTTATTGGTGATGTGAATGCCGGTAAAGCCAAATCGGCCACCTGCGCTGCCTGTCACGGTGCTGATGGCAATGCCGCCCTTGCCATGTACCCATCATTGGCAGGGCAAAGTGAAACTTATTTGCTTAAACAGCTACAGGACTTTAAAAAAGCGGTTGATACCCAAGGTAAAAGTGGTCGAGTCAACGCCGTAATGGGTGGTATGGCTGCGGTTTTAACTGCTGATGATATGCAAAACTTAGCGGCTTATTATGCTGCACAAACCCACAATCCGGTAGTGGTGGAAAGTAACGCAGCAGGTAAAAAGTTGTTCATTAGTGGTGATCCAGTGAATGGTATTCCCGCCTGCTCCGCCTGTCATACCAGTTCAGGCAAAGGCATGGGCTATGCAGCTATTCCAGCGATCGCCGGACAGAGCAGTGACTACTTAACTGATCAGCTAAAAAAATTCCGCAGTGGTGAACGCGGCAATGACAAAAATACTATGATGCGCGGCATTGCGCGCAAATTATCAGATAAAGACATGCTAGCCGTATCGCAATATATGGCCTCATTGAAATAACTGACCATAATCACTGTTCAATAAACCAGTCAGCGTCAAGTTGACCATAAAGCAGCAATAATTGCTGCTTTATGGTAGATAACTTAAACTCAATGTAAACACTAAGCATAGACACTCAAATTAGACACTCAGCTGGTTAGCTTGCTTTTTGTCATCAAGGCTTGTAATTGCTCAATTGCCACCTCTGGATCATCCGCTTCAGTAATAGCCGTAACAACGGCAATACTGTCAACGCCAGTCTGCCAAACCGCTGCGGCGTTGTGCAAATTGATACCACCAATAGCAACTACCGGAATATCGCTAGATAAGCTCAAAATTTGTCGTAAATTATTTAAGCCTTGTATTTGCCCAGTCATGTCTTTAGTTTTGGTGGCAAATATTGCCCCTATA
The DNA here is from genome assembly GCA_042091375.1 of Thalassotalea sp. Taxonomy (GTDB): domain Bacteria; phylum Pseudomonadota; class Gammaproteobacteria; order Enterobacterales; family Alteromonadaceae; genus JBELHO01. The sequence continues at coordinate 27,913 of JBELHO010000021.1, forward strand.
GCCAAATAAGAGGGAGCTAACTGTTGCGCTAATATAAATTCATAACAACCATGGGTACTGATCCCCAAACGCAACCCCGCCATCTGTATTGCCGCTAAGTCGGCAGTATGCAAATCTTCTTGCCCTAAATGCACACCATAAGCGCCGTATTTAATGGCTAATTGCCAGTGATCATTAATGAATAAGCGCGTTGAGTAGTGACGACTCAAGTCGACAGCTTGAGCAATTTCAACAGCCAAGGTTTTTTGGCAATGGTGTTTTAAGCGCAATTGGATCATTTGCAAACCCTGTGGCAAAAGGCGTTTGAGCCAAGCAATGCAATCAACCACCGGATATAAGCCCAACGGTACACTGCTATCAGGCTTGTGATCTAAGTCTGCAAAAGCTGACAGTTCAAGGTATTTGCGGTTTATTTGATCTATAACCTGAGGAAAACACTGCTTTTCTATTGCCGCTATCGGTTGTGCAAAGGCACCATAATAATTATTTTGGTGCTGATTAATCATTAGCCCTTGATTGATGAATGCCTTAGTTAAAGTAAAGGCATCACGGATCAAATAACCATGAGCCAACTGACTAGCAATGGCCATAGCAAAAGAACAACCACCACCGTGACTGAACTGGGTGGTTATTTTTGCTGAGCTCAATTGATAACTCCTACCTTGGCCTGTCGCTGTTTGCTCTAGGCAGAAATCAACACATTGCTGGCCATCGAGGTGACCACCTTTGACTATAGTGATAGCAACACCTGATCTGCACAAATGCAATGCCAGCTTTGCCAAAGAGCGTTCCGCAATCAAACCAGACAATTGTTGTGCCTCGCCTAAATTCGGGGTGAGCACATCAACAACACTGAGTAGTGGTCGCAGTTGATCGCTAGGTATTTCAGTTAGTTGACCACCGACACTGGCTGAGCCAACAGGATCGTATACCACTTTAAGGTTAACTAGCTGTTGCCGCAATTGGGCAATTAATTGCACAATAAAGGCCAGTTGCTGGGCATTGACAACCAAGCCAATTTTGATCACATCGGGCGATTTATCTATCATTAATACTTGCGCTTGTTGGGCTAAAATATCGACATCAATGGCATTAATGCTCGCTACTTTAGTGGAATTTTGTACGGTATTAGCCGTCAGTAAATGACAAACTTCAACCCCCAAGACATGACCGGTTCTTATATCGGCTGCAATACCTGCACCGCCAGAGCAATCTGCACCTGAAATAGTCCAAACAATGGGTTTATTTTGCATGGTTTCTGCCTATGTTTGATGCCAAAAAGGGCTATCTAATGTCGGGGTGCTAGGATGTGCGGTTTGCCTAGTTGTCATAATACCAGCTCGGTATCCTTGCTCACCAGCACTGATCGCTTGCGCAAAGGCGCGAGCCATCGCAATGGGATCATCGGCCAAGGCGATGGCACTGTTTAATAACACCCCGTCAAAACCCATTTCCATAGCTAGACAGGCATCTGACGGTTTGCCAATGCCTGCATCTAAAATTAAGGTGGCGTCAGCTAAACGCAGCCGAAGGGTTTCTAAATTATATAAATTCATCAGGCCTTTACCTGTGCCTATTGGAGAAGCCCATGGCATGATCACCTGACAACCTAAATCGTATAAACGTTGGCATAGCACTAAGTCGTCGGTGCAATAAGGCAAGACTTTAAAACCATCGGCAATAAGTTGCTCTGTAGCGGCCAGTAACTCGATAGGATCAGGCTGTAAATTATAGTCATCACCAATCACCTCTAGCTTGATCCAATCGGTGGAAAATATCTCTCGACTCATTTTAGCCAAAGTGACCGCTTCTTTGGCGGTTTTACAACCTGCGGTATTGGGTAACAAAAATCCCTGATTGTGCTGCACACTTTGTTGGATATAGTGCCACATTTGACTGCCACCTTGTGCCTTGGGATCTTGTCGCTTGAGTGACAAGGTCACTACTTGCGATCTACTGGCAATGATCGCTTGTTGCATGATTTCAGGTGACGGATAAAGCGCACTGCCAATTAATAATCGACTTGATAAGGCTTGCTGATAAATAGATAAACTCATCATTAACCACCTTGAATAGGAAATAAAATATCTACTGAATCACCTTCATTAACTGTGGTACTGCTATATACTGCTTTGCCAATAAAATCACCATTTAGCGCAACAGCAAAACTTCGCTGTTGCTGCGCTTGCGACAAAAACGTCGCAAGCGCCGATGATAAAGTGTCATTTTTGTTCAACGCGACGCGCTGACCATTGATAAATATGTTCATTAACTACACCTTGTGATGGGCAGCAAATGGCAATATTGACCAAGCGCATCGTCATTACTGTGCTGCAAACTTTGAATTACGGCTTTTTCGACTTGTGTTAACACCACAGGCGCAATTAAAAAACCATGTCGATATAAGCCATTTACCTGAATTAATCTTTGCTTAATTTGAACTTGCGGTTGGTTATCACTAAAGGCCGGTCGCAAATGGGTGCTCTGCTCAACAATATGCGCTTCCGCAAAGCCAGGGTGTACGCTGTAGGCAGCAGTCAATAGTTCCATCGCCGAACGCACTGTCATTGGCGATTTATCATCACTGTCAATTTCAGTAGCCCCCACCAAAAAAATATGGTTGGGTTTAGGAGAAATATACAATTGATACCTAGGGTGCATTAAGCGGATTGGCCGATGTAAATGCACATCGGGCGCAGATAACCTAAAAATTTCACCGCGCACAGCACGCAAATCATGCAAAGGTTTGGTTTTAGGATCAGCTAAGCTGGTTTTAGCGCCAATACCACGACAATCGATTACCAAGTCAAAATCCATACTCAGATGTTGCTGCGCACTATTGGTATAACCAAGACTGCATCCGCTGTTATTGGGCTGAATATCAACTACCTTTGCGCGATTTAAGCACCTCACTTTTAATGTGCTCAATGCCTTTTGCAGAGCGACGAGCAAACCGCGATTATCAATTTGTCCCTCTTCACCTAACAGCACTGCCTGCGTAAATCGACAACTTAGCTCAGGCTCTAATTCCCTAAGTTGCTGGCCGTCGATCAGTTGTATTTGATGCCCTGAAAAGTGCCGTTGGATATATTGAACAAAGTGTGAGTAATTGCCTTGATCTTGCGCGTGACTGATCATCAACGCGCCATTTTGCTGAAAATAGACAGGGCCGGGCAAGCTGGCTAGCAGCTTAGGCCACAGCGACAAAGATAGCATCCCCATGTCAACAATATTGCGCTGACAGTGTAAAGACTCCCCCAATGGGGCGAGTAATCCAGCAGCAGCAAAACCGGCACTTTGCTCGCCTGATGAGCTATCTTGGTCTATTAAAGTCACGCTATAGCCCTGTCTAGCTAACGACCAGGCACTAAGACGGCCCATTAATCCGGCACCAACAATACCAATGGCTAACTGGTGATTGCTATTGCGCTGATCTTGGCTATTATTAATCATCAACTGAAGATCATTTTGCACGGTGATAAATTTCACTGCCTGTGGCTTTAAATTCTGCTGATTTAGCCGCCATCCCCTGTTCGATCTGGTTCTGCTCAATATCTGATACTAAGTTATTATCTACAACTAAGGTTTCATCTAACAATTGAATTGCAATATTATTGCTTGATTGAAGATTTTCTGCGTAATCGCGGACCTCTTGCGAAATTTTCATAGAGCAAAACTTGGGACCACACATAGAGCAAAAGTGGGCAATTTTACCCGATTCTTGCGGTAGTGTTTCATCGTGATATTGTCGCGCGGTTTCTGGATCTAGACCAATGTTAAATTGATCGTACCAGCGAAATTCAAAACGAGCTTTCGACATTGCGTTATCGCGAATTTGTGCGCCCGGATGACCTTTTGCTAAATCGCCGGCATGGGCTGCGATTTTATATGTAATTAGGCCTTGTTTAACATCTTCTTTATTCGGCAAGCCTAAATGCTCTTTTGGTGTAACGTAACAAAGCATGGCACAACCATACCAGCCAATATTAGCCGCACCAATTCCGGAAGTGATGTGATCATAGCCAGGCGCAATATCAGTAGTCAGGGGGCCAAGGGTGTAAAAAGGCGCTTCGCCACAGTGAGCCAGTTGTTCCTCCATATTTGCTTTGATCATGTGCAGAGGCACGTGCCCTGGCCCTTCAATAATGGTTTGCACTTCGTGTCGCCAAGCGATTTTAGTCAGCTCTCCCAAGGTATGTAATTCAGCAAATTGGGCTTGATCATTGGCATCAGCCACTGATCCTGGACGCAAGCCATCACCCAATGAAAACGACACATCGTAGGCTTTTAAGATCTGACAAATGTCTTCAAAATGGCTGTACAGAAAGTTTTCACGGTGATGAGCCAGACACCATTTAGCCATGATCGAGCCACCACGAGATACAATGCCGGTCACTCGTTTAGCGGTCATGGGGATATAACGCAATAAGACACCGGCGTGGATGGTAAAATAATCAACGCCCTGCTCTGCTTGTTCGATCAAGGTGTCGCGAAATATCTCCCAAGTTAGATCTTCAGCCACGCCATTGACCTTTTCTAAGGCTTGGTAAATAGGTACTGTGCCTATCGGCACCGGCGAATTGCGCAATATCCATTCGCGTGTTTCATGAATGTTACGTCCCGTGGATAAATCCATCACAGTGTCGGCACCCCACTTCGCTGACCATACTAATTTTTCTACTTCTTCTTCAATGCTCGAGGTCACAGCTGAATTGCCAATGTTGGCATTGACTTTAATTAAAAAGTTACGGCCTATGATCATCGGCTCACACTCTGGATGATTTATATTGGCGGGAATAATTGCCCGACCGCGGGCAACTTCATCTCGAACAAATTCAGGGGTAATTTGCTCTGGAATACTGGCACCAAAAGATTGCCCTTGGTGCTGTGCTGTGAGTATTTTATCTTTAACTTGCTGGCGCTGTAAGTTTTCTCGGATCGCAATGTACTCCATCTCAGGGGTGATAATACCTTTTAATGCGTAGTGCATTTGCGTGACATTGCGACCTTTTTTGGCAATACGAATTTTGGGGAGATGCTCAAAACGAAGGTGATCAACACCGCTATCAGCTAAACGTTGTTGCGCATACTGGGAACTATTAGCACTGAGCAATTCGACATCTTCTCGACTGTCGATCCAAGCCTCACGCAAGCGTGGTATGCCTCGATGAACATCAATATCGACTTGCTGATCGGTGTAAGCGCCTGAGGTATCATACACACATAACGGCTGATTTTTTTGATATTGCGGGTTGTCTTTACTCCCGCCAACCAGAGTGTCTGACAAGGTTATTTCACGCATGCCAACACGAATATCGTGTAGTGTGCCTTTGACGTATATTTTTTGTGAATTCGGAAACGATTGTTGTGAAACATTTTGCAAAAATGCCTCTGCTTGTTGACGACGCTGACGCCGAGTTAAGCCTTTACTTGATTGTGTCATAGGTTTGCCTTTTAATAAGTTACGTGTAATACGCAGTAAAAAAAGACGAAGTGTAGAATAGGGAAAAGCGCCCATTAAGGCACAGATTTTCCTTGTTCCCATACGCAGATATTAATCTGATCAGGTTCTACGGATCCCGCTTTCGCGATCTCAGCTTTGATTATTTCCGCGGAAAAATCTCAGCACTCCGACAAGTTATCTGTATATCTTAGCCCGAAAAAACAAAAACAGGCAACCAAAAAATCTTTAACAGTTCAGCTTATTCACCCTCTATTCGATACTCGGCTTTACCACCGACGATAGATTGAAAGTGTCCGACATGATCGATCAATGCTTTATCGCTGCTATCGATTACTATAAATTGACTCGATGCAACACCTTTTTTAAAAGTCCCCTGGTGTTTCAAAATCAATGTTTGCGGCTGTTGCGCAATAAGGCAAGTGATTGCTCAAGTCTCTGCTATAAACTGACAACTGAGTACTCGGATTAAAATGGGGTAAAATTTAACTAAATTCATCGCAAAAGGCCAACCCAGCCTGATCCAGCAATAATTTTTCTAGTTAACATAACGGGTTTCATGTTATTTATATAACCAGCAATTGATATCACCTATAGGCAAACCCTTGATGAAAATAACAACCGCACTGCTTTTGTGCGGACAGTGGCTTCTGTGCTGCTCAGTTACACAGGCAATGACCAGTGACTTATTTAATCAATCAGAGCAAAGATCGAGACAAAAAGTGCTCAGGGGCTCTATTACCCCAGAGCGAGCATGGTGGGATCTAAGTCATTACCACTTAGCCATCAAGGTTGATCCAAAAAACAAATATATCTCTGGCACCAACACCATGAAATACCGTGTGTTATCAGCGCAAAAACGTTTGCAAATTGAATTACAAGCGCCAATGCAACTCACTAAAGTGCTACAAAATGGTCAGCCATTAGTGATTGAGCAAGATGGATATAGTTATTTTATCGACCTTGTAGAGCCGCAACCCGTTGGCTCAGAGCACAGCGTTACCCTGTATTTTGCCGGCCATCCAACACCCGCCAAACGCGCCCCTTGGGATGGTGGTATTACTTGGACAACAGATGACAATGGTGTCGACTTCATCGCCTCATCAAATCAAGGTATTGGCGCTAGTATCTGGTGGCCCAATAAAGATCACGGCTACGATGAACCTGATCAGGGGCTGTTAATGAGTGTTGAAGTACCTGAACATTTGGTCGATGTATCTAATGGTCGATTAATAAAAACCGAACACAACCAAACCAGTAAAACCAAAACTTATCACTGGCAAGTCACCGAACCCATAAACAATTACGGGGTCAATATTAACATTGCTGATTATGTCCACTTTGGCGAGCAATACCAAGGTGAAAACGGGGTGCTCGACATCGATTATTGGGTACTCAAAGCCAACGAGGCGAAAGCCAAAAAGCACTTCAAAGAAGGCAGAAGAACCATAGAGGCACTTGAGTATTGGTTTGGCCCTTATCCCTTTTATCAAGACAGTTATAAAATAGTCGAAGCGCCATACTTAGGCATGGAACACCAAAGTTCAGTGACTTATGGCAACGGTTATGAAAATGGTTATTTAGGACAAGATCGCAGTAGCGCTGGGCCAGGATTATTATTTGATTTTATTATCGTCCACGAAACAGGTCACGAATGGTTTGCCAATAGTATTACCGCTAAAGACATTGCTGACTTGTGGATCCACGAGAGCTTTACTACCTATTCAGAAAGCCTGTTCTTGGAGTATCACTTTGATCGCGACACCGCCTATAAGTACATTCGCGGGCAACGACAAAAAATTGCCAATAAAGCGCCTATTATTGGTCAATACCATATTCACAGTGAAGGCTCGAGTGATATGTATGACAAAGGTGCCAATATGTTGCATACCATGCGGCAAATAATCGACGACGATAAACTATGGCGCAAAATTCTGCGCGGTTTAAATGACAAATTCTACCACCAAACGGTAACTAGCCAACAAATAGAAATGTACATCAACCAAATGTCTGGTAAAAATTTCAATAAAGTGTTCGACCAATACTTGCGTGATGTGCGCTTGCCTATACTTGAATACTTTATCAAAGACGACTTCTTAAAGGTGAGATGGAATAACGCAATAGCCGATTTCGATATGCCCGTTAAAGTATATATCAATAATCAAGTCAGATGGTTATCGCCAACCACTGAGTGGACAGAAGTGAGTATCACCACAAAAAACCCAAGTTTTACTGTTGATGCCAATTTTTACATTGGCAGCTTGGACACCTTGAGCTTTACCGATAAAACCCCCAAATAAATCGGTAAACCTCGCTGTATTCAAGATGCATCAGCTTGTTTACAACCATAATGTTCTAGTTGAGATTGATCTATTGTTGAAAATTATTGAAAAACACAAGTTTGTTAGCACATCTTGGAAAAATGGCAAAGGCAAAACCACTGAATTAGCCATTAATAGCGGCGGCAACTTAACTGACTTTGACTGGCGCCTCAGTATGGCAGAAGTTACAGAGCCGTGTTTGTTTTCGGATTTCGCCGGCTATCAACGCAATTTGATCCTCATCGCCGGACAGCAACTGCAACTCTGTCATGATGACCAGCACATTGACCATTTAACCAAGGTGCTTGACTATGCTGCGTTTAGCGGTAACTGCTCAACTTATGCGCGGCTACCCTCAGGCCCTATCGTCGATTTCAACATTATTACCAATGCACAAAAATACTCGGTAGCCGTCACCACCAGTGCTATTCAAAGACAAGTAAACATTGCCGAACAAGGGGTTAGCTTTGTCTTTGGATTATCAACAGCTGTTGAGATCGAGCAAGGCAGTAAAAATAGGTTTTGCTTAAAACCAGGAGACTTATTACAAATAGAAAATGAACCACAAATAACAATCAATGGCGCTATGTTCATTGCAGTGCACCTAGTAAATAGGTGATCTAAAGGTCAGCACAACAAACTTTTAATCATAAAATTACCTTAAGGTACAGTCGAAACTTTACATTTGTACAAAGTACGCCTAAGCTAGTGTTTATCCAAAGGATTAACGGATCAATATGACATGGAACAGTCGGCAACCACCAGTATTCTTATTGTTGACAATAACATCACCAATATACGCGTAGTCAGTGATATCTTGCGACAGCACGCATATAAAGTGCACATAGCCAAAAGCGGCATACAAGCCATCAATTTATTGAGTAAATTAAACCCTGATATTATTTTTATGGGGATCCAATTACCACAGATGGATGGATTTGAGTGTTGTCGGCGCATCAACCGGATATTAGCTCCGCAATCAGTGCCGATGATCTTTATTTCGGGGTCAAATGATCGGGAACATAAAAAGTTAGCTAAAGATCTAGGCAGCTTAGAATATTTAACAAAACCAGTTGATGCTGAGCAATTGATCAAAACCCTTCATTCACTTGATACACAGTTAGCACTGTCTTAATTTCCACACTGTGTGGAGTTGACAACAAGAGTCATCGATACCATGGGCAATAGTCGTCTAATACAGCAACTGCCCAAACAAAAAAGCCAGTGATGGTTAATCACTGGCTTTTAATGGTTACAGTACCTTAACTAACAGCAATTTATATCTCGTAATTAATCACTTCATAGCCCAGTGCTTGTAATTGCGGTTGTAAAACTTTCGCATCGCCAACCACTACCATAAGCATCTCATCTATATTCAAATGTTTGGCTGCTAGCGCATTGATTTCTTTAGCACTGATATTTTTAACAATTTCCGTGCGCTGTTGGACAAAATCCGGGCTTAAATCATGCTCTAAAATTTGTGCTAAGAAACCCAGTTTAGCCCTAGGTGTCTCATATTTGAGGGCATCTCTTTGATTAATGGCATTGCGCATAAAGCTCAGTTCTTCCTCTGTAATGCCTTGCTCTCGATAGCGTTTAATTTCATTGACAAATTCAATGATCGACTTATCAGTTGCGTCAGCTCGCACTTCTGCTGATGCGGTATAGGCACCAGAGAATTTATTGCCATTGAAATACGAGCGAGCACCGTAGGTATAGCCTTTGTCTTCGCGAAGATTGAGGTTTATGCGGCTATTAAAGGCCCCTCCCAAAGGAAAGTTCATCAAATAAGATTTGTAATATTCACCGGTAATATCTTGAGTGATGGAACGCTTGCCAATGCGTATCGCCGATTGTGCGGCATTGTCTTTGTTGACCAAATAAATAACACCCACCTTAGTGTCTGGCTCTGGTAAAGTTAACGCTAGCGATTTACCTTTGCCTTGCCATGGAGTTAATACTTGTAAAGTCTTTAACAAAGGTTGCTCGGCTAAATCAGACACGACAATCAATTGACTATCAGCTGGTTTAACTTGTTGCTGATAAAAGCTTTTGATATCCGCCAAGGTAATATTTCCCAGACTTTGCTCAGAGCCGCTAACTGAGGTAGCTGCAATATTGTCAGCCTGCAATAATTGCCGATAGGCAGTCGACGCTAAGTAACCGGCATCTTTTTTACCATTTTTGGCCGCCTGAATGGCATTGCGTTGATTGCGAACAAATTCAGCTTCAATAAATGCTGGTTTAGTCAACTTCTCATAAACCAGTTCAAGGGTTTGATCTAAATGTTTGGTAAGGGTGTTAACCCGAACACTTAAATATTGATTACTTGCGGAAATAAAAACTGAACTACCAAGCTTGTCCAGCGCTTTGCTCATTGCTTCGGCACTGTTTTCTGTGGTTGATTCGTTAAGTAAACGGGCAAGCAAAGATACCATACCGGCTTTTTCTTTCGCTTCGTAATAATGGCCAGCAGGAATTTTCAACAATAACGAGGTAGTGGGCGTTTCTATACTTTGCGTACCTAATACTTTAATGCCATTAGTGAGATCTTTTTGCCACATTTGCGGTACATCAACAGCTTTATTTGGCCCAGCAGTAGGTATGACACTGCGATCAAAATTATCTATCGCTTTGCGAACGGTGAGCTCTTCAGCCGATACAGAAGAGCCATCACCTTTGCTAGGCTCAGGGGCAACAAAATTGTCTTTGGCAGCGATCATATCTAATTTGCCCTTAGGCACAATACTCATGATCACCCCGTACTTGCCTTTAATATATTTTTTGAAAACGCGCATGACGTCTTCTTTAGTCACATTGTTGTAACGGGCAATATCTTGTTCTATATAATTGGGATTGCCAGTGAAAGTTTGATTAGCTGCCAAGGTACTGACTTTACCGGCTACACTTTGTAAACCAAAAATAGAATTGGCTTCCATATCGGCTTTCACTTTGGCTAAATCGTCATCTTGTACACCGCGCTGTTCAAACTCAACTAAGCTAGCGCGGATGATTTTTTCAATATCTGCTAAAGACTTTCCTGACGCGGGGTGTGGCAATGCCATTAAGTTAAAGGTACAGGCTAATTCGGCACATGGGTGGCTCACATAGGCTTGCACTGCCAATTGATTTTTAACTAAGTTTTTGTACAGTATTGAGGTTTTGCCTCCACCCAAAATACTAGAGAGCACGTCAAGTGGCGCTTCATCTGCAGCGCGCACCGAGACTGTCGGATACGACATATATACTAGTGGTAAATTGACATTGTCTTCCATCGAAATGTAACGATCAGCGTCGATAGTAAAGGTCGATTTTTTCGGTTTAGCGACTTCTGGACCGCGCGGAATAGAGCCAAAATATTTACTGATCAGGGCTAACGTTTGTTGCTCATCAAAATCACCACCAATGGTTAATGTCGCGTTGTTTGGACCGTACCAACGCAGAAAGAATGCTTTTAAATCATTAACATTAACTCGATTTAAATCATCCATGTAGCCTATAACAGGCCATGAATAGGGATGACCAGCAGGGTAAAGTGCAGCAGAAACACGTTCACCTAAGCGACCGTATGGACGATTATCAACGCGTTGACCTCGTTCATTTTTTACGGTTTCCCGTTGCACTTCAAATTTTTGCTGAGTCACCGCATCGACTAAAAAGCCCATGCGATCAGCTTCAAGCCACAACATTTTTTCCAATTGATTAGCGGGTACTGTTTGAAAATAGTTGGTGCGATCACTATTAGTGGTACCATTCATGGTACCGCCCGCTTCCGTCACCAGTTTAAAATGCTGTTCGTCAGCAACATTGTCAGAGCCCTGAAACATCATGTGTTCGAAGAAGTGAGCAAAACCTGATTTGCCTAAATCTTCCCTTGCTGAGCCAACGTGATAAGTCACGTCGACATGCACTAAGGGATCAGAATTATCCGGATGAAAAACCACCGTTAATCCGTTATCGAAAAGATATTTATTGTAAGGAATAACGATTTTTCCGGGCTCTGCTTTCACTTGTTCAACTAATTGATATCCCGTTTGTGCTTCTGCCGATGCAACTCGGGTATCAACTTGCTGGCATGCAGTTACACATGAAAGTATTAAAGGAATTGTCCACTTTTTCACTGTATTTACCTTATAGTTTTGACTAATTATCATTCATTTTAAAGCTGACATCGTTGATATCGACGACGTCAACTTCGCCATATTTTGCTATTTTTTTTATCTTATCTGCTTTGCCGATGGTAACAAATTGCAGGTTATCATCAGGAAAATACTTTCTAATCAATTTGTAAACCTTATCAACTGTTAACCTTAACAATGATTTTCATACCGTTGTTTATGGTAAAAGACTGAACATTATCCTCTGCCTGCTCTGCCTGTGCAGGCAAAACTAACCCAGCCAAAATTAGACATACTAGTATCATCAATGATTTCATTTAGTTACTTCCACACATGGGAGTTCATTGGTGTTTAGTTATTATTATTCTCTCAAGCCTAGTTGTCACTTATCTGTGGTTGATATAGGTGTTTTCACTGAGCATTCATTTTCAAAAGAGGCCACTGACAAAGGCATACCATATTTTTTTAACCAGTTCTTTAATAAGGCTATTTTGCTTTATTGTACAATTCGATCATATTAGCACAATCGATTATTACGATTAAACTCACTTTTAAGACCACTTTTATCTGCTCTGCTGACATTCGACAAGTAAAGTTTACATTAGCCCTGCTTTGTATGACTTGGTGCTGGTATGTCAAAAAATAAATTATCTAAGTTGCTTTGCTCGCCAATAAACATTTAACAAATGATTTTCTTTACCCAGTCAACGAAAAGACCAACAATTATTTTTCATACTTGCGTTTATATAAAAGTGATATCATAATGATATCTAGTTGATTTAAATTTTGGAGAATGCAATGTTTAAAGAAAAAGTAGTAAATGCCCCAAATGGTATAGGATTCATTTTTGTGTTGTTAGCCATACAAGCCCTGACATTGGCGTTAACGGTTTATGGTTTTAGTAGCAAATCTGGCGTTATCGCCATTTTAGGTATGCTGTTAGTACTGATCGCATTTGTTTGTTGGTTTGGTTTTTTTATGGTGGATCCGAAAGAAGGACGAGTATTACAACTTTTCGGCAAATATGTAGGTACTGTGCATACCCCGGGGCTGCGCTGGGCCAACCCGTTTTACTCAAAAATGCGGGTATCATTACGAGTCAGAAACTTTGAAAGCAGTAAATTAAAAGTCAATGACAAAAACGGTAATCCAATTGAAATTGCCGCGGTTATTGTTTGGGAAGTGGTCGATACCGCAGAGGCTGTTTTTCAAGTGGATGATTATGAAGATTTTGTGTCTATTCAAAGTGAATCAGCACTGCGCAATTTAGCAACGAGTTATGCTTATGATCACCATGAAGACGATGAAATATCACTGCGCAGTGATCCCGTTGCAATTTCTTCCGCACTAAAAAGTGAAGTTCAAGATCGGTTGCTTACAGCCGGTGTTAATGTCATTGAATCGCGCATTAGCCATTTAGCCTATGCACCCGAAATAGCCAATGCCATGTTAAGGCGTCAACAGGCAATGGCGATCATATCTGCCCGACAAAAAGTAGTTGAAGGCGCAGTAGGCATGGTTGAAATGGCATTACAAAGTTTAGCCGAGCGAGATATTGTTGAACTTGACGCTGAACGAAAAGCCGCCATGGTCAGTAATTTGCTCGTGGTATTGTGTAGTGATGAAGCAGCTCAACCTGTGGTTAATACGGGTAGCTTGTATTAGCTTTATTAACCTAAACTCGGGTTGATTAGCTAAGCAAGCATGAGCAACGCATGCTTTGGAGATTAGTATGGCTAAAAAAGCATACCCTTTGCGAATTAACGAAGAAATATTAACGGCGATGCAGCAATGGTCTGATGATGAATTGCGCAGTTTAAATGCGCAAATTGAATATGTGTTAAGAGCCGCATTGATAAAATCAGGTAGAACCAAACCTGTAGTCATTAAGCCAAAAGTGATCGATAAAGATCAGGACAAGTAACATCAAGTCCAGTATTGGCAATGATATTATTAACCATTAGACAAAAAAAAGCCGACAATGATATTGTCGGCACAAATAGCTATGAGGAAAGCTAGAATACAAAATTATTACAACAAGCGTTCTGTAAAGAACAAAGCCATTATAGAGTAGTAACTCTAGACTTGTAAAGTAAAAATGTAATTTATTTACGGTTTTTTATTACAAAAGTAGTATTTTGTTACTAAAACACAGCATTTATCGCTGTCTGCTGATTATTTTGCATCAAATTACTAGGCATTTATGTCCAGACTTGTAAGTCACTAAGCAAAGATGACTTCCTAATGAGCTTGCTCCCAATTGTCGCCCATTCCTGCTTGCGCAATTAATGGTACATTTAAATCAACCGCGCGATCCATGATATCAACTAGTATCTCTGTCGTTTGCTCGACAATATCTTGATGAATTTCAAAAATTAACTCATCGTGCACTTGCATGGTCATTTTGATCCTGGAGTCATTTTGCGCTTGGATCCATTGATCAACCGCTAACATTGCCTTCTTGATAATATCGGCAGCGGTGCCTTGCATAGGTGCATTAATAGCAGCCCGCTCAGCAGCTTTCTTACGCATGGCATTTTTGGCGTTTATCTCAGGTAAATACAAACGTCTTCCAAATAATGTTTCGACATACCCCTGCTCCGTCGCCTGCTGCCTGGTTTCTTCCATGTATTTTAACACATTGGGATATCGCTCAAAGTAAGTATCCATGTATTGTTGTGCTTGTTGACGGCTAATATTTAATTGCTTACTCAAACCAAAGGCTGACATACCGTATATCAAACCAAAATTTATCGCTTTAGCACTGCGCCGTTGATCACTGGAAACCTCTGCTAATGGCACAGAAAAAATTTCTGCAGCAGTTGCCTGATGCACATCGCGTTCTTCAGCAAACGCCGAGACTAAGCCCGGGTCATTTGATAAATGCGCCATAATGCGCAATTCAATTTGTGAGTAATCTATTGCCACAATTTTATGATCCGCGGGAGCGATAAACGCCAGTCTAATTTTGCGTCCTTCTTCACTGCGGATCGGAATATTTTGTAAATTCGGATCCGTCGACGATAGGCGTCCAGTCGCGGTAACAGCTTGATGATAAGAGGTGTGCAAACGATCTGTTTTGTCGGCAACCATTAACGGCAGTTTGTCGGTATAGGTTGATTTGAGTTTACTCAAGCCGCGATGCTCTAAAATCACTTTAGGTAGAGGATAATCAAGTGCTAACTCTTGCAATACTTCTTCGGCGGTAGAGGGTGCTCCCTTTGGGGTTTTTTTGATCACTGGTATCTTCAACTGTTCAAACAATATCGTCTGCAATTGTTTTGGCGAGGCTAAATTAAAGCTTTGTCCAGCAATGTTGTGTGCTTCAACTTCTAGCGCTTGTAATCGTGCACCTAGGTTAGCACTTTGTTCATTTAATAAATCACTATCGATCAATACTCCGTGTTGTTCCATTCTGGCAAGCACTGGCACCAAGGGCATTTCAATATCAGAGAATACCGATAATTGTCCCTTGAGTTGGCTTAATTGCGGAAAAATGGCACGATGTAAACGCAAGGTGATGTCAGCATCTTCAGCGGCATAATGACCTGCTTTATCAATATCAATTTGATTAAATGTCAGTTGTTTAGCCCCTTTGCCAGCGATATCTTCAAAATGCACTGTTTTATAGGCTAAATATTTATCTGCTAAGGCATCCATGTTATGCCGCGTGGCAACACTGTTAAAGCAGTAAGACTCGATCATGGTGTCGAACGCAATCCCCTGTATATCAATGCCATAATGACTTAACACGTTAGCATCATATTTGAGATTTTGACCTAGTTTGGCCTGAGTACCGTCTTCGAGTAAGGGTTTGAGTTGCGCTAAAACCCAGTCAAGCTCAAGTTGCTCTGGGGCACCCTCGTAGTCATGCGTTAATGGCACATAGGCTGCTTTTCCTGCCTCGACACTAAAAGATAGACCAACCAATTTTGCTTGCATGTAATCAATACTGGTGGTTTCAGTATCGAACGCGAAGTGATCAGCAGCAGTTAACTTTTCAAGCCAGAGGGAAAAATCGGCCTTAGTCATGACAATATCATACTCACATGCAATCGCACTGGAAGGAGGTGCAGTATGAGTGGGGTGATCATCTGCAGCATCATTACTATTATTACTGTTTATGTCAGCTGTTGCATCACTATTGAGTTCAGCTAATAAACGCTTGAGCTCATATTTAGTATACAACTCAGTGAGTTTTTCTGTATCCGGCTCTGTCGGTTGCAACTGTTCAACTGACTGTGCCAATTCAACATCTAATTTGATGGTGGCAAGCTGATAAGACAAGGGCAGAAATTCAATGGCTTCTCGTAAATATTCACCAATTTTGCCTTTGACTTGGTCGGCATTGGCAATCACATTAGTTAAATTTTCATGGGCTAATAGCCATTTAACTGCAGTTTTAGGACCACATTTATTAACGCCAGGAATGTTGTCTACCTTGTCACCCATTAAGGCCAAATAATCAATAATTTGATCGGGACGTACCCCAAACTTGTCAATAACCCCAGCCTCGTTCATTTCAACATTTGTCATGGTATTGATCAGACGTACATGTTGATTCACCAGCTGTGCCATGTCTTTATCGCCAGTTGAAATCACGGTTTCTATACCGGCCTTAGCTGCTTGATTAGCTAAGGTGCCAATAACGTCATCGGCCTCAACGCCTTCAATAACCAACAAAGGTAAGCCCATTGCTGCCACTATCTGGTGAATTGGCGCAATTTGACTGCGTAAATCATCGGGCATGGGCGGTCGGTTGGCCTTGTACTCAGGGTACATGTCATTGCGAAAGGTTTTGCCTTTGGCATCAAATACAACAACAACATTGCCATTGGGATAGTCTTTTTTAAGACTGCGGAGCATATTAAGTACCCCAGTTATTGCCCCGGTGGGTTGACCATCAGCGGTAGATAAAGCTTGTAAATAAGGAACGTGATAAGCGCGAAATAAATAAGAGGAACCATCCACTAAAATAAGTGGAGCTAAGGCAGTTTTTGTCATGCTAATTTTTCAGTAGGTGTTACGTGGTGTTAAGCATGCCACATTCGAGTGATGGTCTCCACTACAACACAAGTTAATTGCATTACTGAATAATAAAAATGTGGATAACTTTGTTGAAAAGCAGCAATAAATTTGACAATAAATAAAATATTATTGCCTACGATTATATTTAACTAATTGTTTTAAATGCGAAAAAGGTAAAAAAACAAACCTTGATTTACATTTTATTATTATTATTTTAAATGTGGATAATTACAATAACTAGACTAGCTGGTGTATAAAAATCAAACAACAACATAATCCAGAGAGATAAGAGATTACCAGAAATTTTGATCATTACCAGTCAATTATTAAACTTTTTTTAAAGAATTATGACCTGTGTAAATAACAAAAAAACATAAGCGAGTTTTAGCAAGCGATAGCGGCAGATCACAAAAAAATACAGATCAAAAGTACAATAATTTCACTGGATAAAATAACAACAAATACCGTCATTTTCCTTTGCCGTTTACTAACTCAATACACTACTCATTAGCAAACTGGCTAACAATTTAAAATGTCGCTAGCCCCCCATGTGTTTAGCACTGGACTGCCTATAACCGATAAAAGAAGGGATCATAGCCACCACAATCGACGCAATGATCATACTAGCCATCAAGTACAAACTACTCATAGATAAAAAATTAATACTAATATGTAAACCAAAATGGGTGATCAAATAATCTTGTGACAACACCAGAGCAAATAATAGTAGACCAGATGCCATAACCAGACTGAGCAAGGTCATAAATAAAGCCTCTAATTCAATCAATAGAAATAAAAAGCTTGATGAAGCACCAATAACCCGCAGTAGATGAATTTCTTTGCGACGTTCGCGAATTGATGACAACAACATACCGCTTACCCCTAAACAAGCGGCAATGAAAACCAAAACAGAGATCAACAGCAAGGTGTTTTCTAACCAACTCATCATTTGCCACAACTCTGATAAGGCAACGCCAGGTAAAATTGCCATTAAAGGTTCTTTGCTATAGCGATTAATGTTTCTTTGCACTTGAAAGGTCGTTATTTTTGATGTTAACCCCAGCATAAATGCAGTAATAGCTTTGGGCTGTAATGACGGATGCGCTAAGCCATCACTGAGTATATTATCGCTGATTGGTCTCTGACTGTGGATCGCTTCAATCCCTTGTAAACTGGTGTGCAAAGATTGATCAACAGGTGTGCCTGTGGGGGCAAGGATCCCCACAACCGTAAACGGCATGTTATCGTGCAAACTAAAACTGGTTTTGGCAATACCATGTGCAAGCACCACTTGATCACCTAACTGGTAGCCGAGCTTTTTTGCTACATCAGCTCCTAAAACCACATCAAAAACCTGTTCAAAAGCCTTGCCTTCAACAAACGCTAAACTGCGCTGTTTGCCGTAACTAAAATGTTTAAAATACGCTGTGCTGGTACCCAGTACTCTGAAGCCTTGGTGAGAATCACCAAGGGCAATTGGAATAGCCCACTTCACTTTAGCGCTGTTAGCTATGGTTTGAAAAGACTGCCAAGAAATATTATTGGTTGGTGTTCCTACCCTAAAAATAGAATACAGTAATAAATTGAGACTACCGGTTTTAGCGCCGACAATAAGATCAACACCAGAAACACTATTGGCAAAGCTTGTTTTCGCTTGATGGCGAATGTGATCAACCCCTAACAAAACAAAAATACTGACCGTCATCGCCATTAATGACAGTAAAACAGAGCCCTTTCTATCCCGTAAACTCTGCAATGCAAGCTTGGCAAACATCAGTGATTTTCCCCTATACAGTTGATATCAGTTAATGCTTCAACACGAGTAAAATGCTCCGCCAGTGACATATCATGACTAACGAACAACAAGGTCATATTGTGCTCGGCGACTACTGACATTAACAACGCCATAAAAGCATCGCGGTTAACATGATCAAGTGCCGATGTTGGTTCATCAGCTATGACTAACTTGGGTTTATTAATCAAGGCACGAGCAATGGCAATGCGCTGTTGCTGACCAATACTCAGTTGTCGGGTTGGCGTTAACCAATCTTGTTGATTGACATTCAAGGTCGTCAGTAAACTTTCAATTTCCTCTGTCAAACACCTGTCTGCCATTGCCTTAGAAAAGTGACTAGCTAACCGTAAATTGTCGATAGCGTGTAAATAAGGGATCAAATTAAACTGTTGAAACACATAGCCAATGTGTTTAACTCTAAAGCGATCTCGTTGCCGATTGGTCATTTGCTGTAAGCACTGCCCCATCACCTCAACACTGCCAGAGCGCACAGGCAATAAACCACTTAAGACACTCAGTAAAGTCGATTTTCCTCCACCAGAAGGCCCGTGAATAAAAACTTTTTCGCCGGAATTTAGTGACCATGAGGGAATATTTAGCACCGGATAATCGGGTCGTTCAGGATAACAAAAACGAACATTGGAGAGGTTAATTGCCATGGTATTTACTCACTGTTCAGGCCGTCAAAAACTATTTCAAGTTTAAATGATACCGTGTATCATTTATCTATCAAACACTTTTTAGCCTACTCATTATGTTTTACGTGTTAGAAAAGCTAACCTTGTTGCCTTTATTGACCATAGTTACATTGGCACTAATGGCTTGTGAACCTTCAAATGCTAGCCCCACTGACCAGCAAATTGTCAGCGCTGAAAGCCAAGTGCAAGCGGTTAGCGCCGGCAAAGTCTTACAGGAACCACAAACTGTCAACAAAGACAGAAAAATTTTACCTATTGAAGACTTTATCTCGGCAGAGTGGATTGATTTAATTCCAGAGGATGATCTACAAGCACTATTTAACCCACCGGAATATCTCAATGACATTGCCGATGGCTCAGTGGCAGATCAGTTAAATAACCCATTACACAATAATGATGCTTACTTTACTGCTGAAGATGACAGCTATCAACGCGCTTTAACCTCTACCCGAGTAGTAGCTGAAATAGATAATGCGGCTATACGCATACCAGCTTTTATTGTGCCACTGGAATTTGACGATCAACAAAAAGTCACCCAGTTTTTTCTTGTACCCTTTTTTGGTGCATGTATACATCAACCACCACCACCGCCTAATCAAACTATTTTTGGCCATTATCCGCAGGGGTTTACTCTAGAATCACTCTACGAACCCCTTTGGGTTCTCGGTGTAATGAAAACATCTACGGTTACCAATGAAATGGCGACAGCCGCTTACTCTATGGATGTACACCATCTAGAAGTTTATTTAGAAGAGTAACAAAACACTGCCAAAAGTCGGCATAGTTAACATCTAACTGGCGCTTATAATACAGGCCATCAATTGTATTTCTATACTTTCATCTAGGCCTTCGCCGATAAGTTCGATACGGCTTTGTTGATGGTATTGTAAACTTGTGGTTGTCAATCTATTGTCGCTTACATTAAAGCCAAATGAGCCGGCATTGGTATTTAACACCGCTTTAACCCTCTCGACCTGAAGAGCAGATAAAAAGTCGACTATTTGCTGATAATTAAATACCGTAGTTGCAGAGAAACGCCAACCAATACTGGTGAAGCCCTCGCCACTATTTACCGCTTTGACAAAGCCACAGGCAGGTATTGCCATATCATTAGCTGTTGGTTTTACACTGTGATGATGATGATGTTTTACTGGTGGCACAGTAACCGAAGTACTGCCTTGCAATTGTGACAGTGAAATATCGCCATGTTTTGCAAACAACACTTGTGCATTGGCTTGGCCAACGACTTTCAGATAATCTAGCAAACGCTGTTGATCGTCAATTTGATAACAATCTGCCTTAGTGCCAACAATCACGTCGGCAATGGCAATTTGTTGATTAAAAATCGGGTGTTCGGTATAGCGTTGATCCAATAATTTGCGTGCATCCACTAAAGTGACTGTTTTTTGCAAGGACAATACTTGGCTATAATGCTGCTCAGACAGTGTCTGCAATACTTCTTTTGGATGACCAAGGCCGGTGGGTTCGATGAATAAACGATCGGGCTTAGCTTCGCGCAATAATTGATTTAAAGCAACTTGCATCGGCACACCAGCAGTACAACACATACACCCACCGGGCACTTCGCGAATAAAGATCCCCTGAGCGGTTGAATGCTGCCCAGCAAATAAACTGCCATCGACACCAATTTCACCAAATTCATTAACCAATACTGCCCAACGTTCATTGTTAGGTTTATGCTTGAGTAACTGCAAAATAACCGATGATTTGCCTGTGCCTAAAAAGCCAGTAATAACATGGGTAGGTACAGACAATAAGGGGGAATTTTTTGAACTCATGGCAGCAATATTCGCTTGTATAATTAATGTATAAGAAGTTGGATTAGTTATTTACAACAGCGCATTTATTGCAGATACAATGCATTTCCAACTGAGGACTTAGCAATTGAAAGCCAGCACTTTGTACATTCTGTTGAAGATCAGCCATAGTATTACTGTCGACGTTAATTTCTTTCACTTGATCACAGTCAGCACAAATCAAAAATTGAGTCACTTCGTGTCCACCATCGCAATTGATATGCGCGCAAGCGACATACTTATTGGCTAACTTTAATTTGTGTACCAAACCTAAATTGACTAAAAAATCTAATATGCGATATATCGACATAGCCGCAATTTTGTCACCAAAATCGCGCTCACATAGCGTAATTAAATCATAAGCAGACAAGGCTTTTCCCGATCTCACCAGTGATGACAATACTTGCTTTCTCTTGATGGTTAAACGGCTTCCATGTTTTTTGCAATATTGCTCTGCATAGTTAACGACTTGCTCTACCTTGTCCATTGCATCATCTCAACCGAATGACATTATTGTTCACCCTCAATACCGCGGAAGCTTGTTGATTTTCGGTGATCCACATTGCATTGATTTTTTCCACTGCGGAGAATGTATTAAATACATCGACTTTTATCTCACTGAGCTTTGCTATTGATGCACATTGAAAGTGATAATTGGCAAATACATCGCTGTGATTTTCTGGGTGATCATCGTGCTCTGCATCATCAGCATGGTGCTTTGCATCGTGCTCTGCATCGTGCTGTTCGCTATGGTTATGCTCCTGCTCAGCATGGTGATCCTGCTGCTTAGCGTGGTGACTTCCTTGGTGATCATCGTGCGCATCGTGCTCTGCATCATCAGCATGGTGCTTTGCATCGTGATCTGCATCGTGCTGTTCGCTATGGTTATGCTGCTGCTTAGCATGGTGACTTTCTTGGTGATCATCGTGATCTGCATCGTGAGCATGGTTATGCTTCTGATCGGCATGGTGACTTTCTTGGTGAACATCGTGCTTTGCATCGTGATCATGGTGATGCTGTTCGGCTTGATGGTCCTGCTGATCAGTCATACCAGATATCTCAACAGTACTCGTTATTAACTTACAGTCACCATCATTAAAAACAAATAAACCTTGGTGTTGCTTAAGGGCAAAGCTTGCTTTTTGCAGTGCTAAGCGATCTGCTTTACTGACAGCACGACGCTCAAAGCCAACAAAATTTACTGTCGGTGACACCATATCAATCACCAAATTTTCGCCGTCAATCGCTAAGGTTAATTCAGCTGCTCCGTGCACATGAGCGTCCAGTGCACTCCCCGAACCGGCCAGCGCATTTGCAGTAAAACCTATACTTAGCCAAAAACAAAAAAATACCCTAATATAGTTGTAGACGATGTTCATTTTAATGATCTTCTTTTCTCGCTTATCCGTGTGATTAAACAGTAAGCATTGCCAGTGAAAATGCAAGGGCGTGTATCCATAACAACCCAACAGTAGATTGAATGATATGTTATAACATATCAATTTTCTTTACTACTAAGTACGCACATTGTGCAAAGCTGTTCTGCACCTCAGTGAATACCCCCCCAATAATGCCTTGATGACAAGCTCGCTAAAATCTTTAGCGCTTTACAACAAAACGAACTTTTACTTGTGCTTGTTTGTGTTGTTATTAAAGTTAAATATCAGCCGAACCAATATTGCCAAAAATACCACCATAGAAGCAGCAAAATAATCAAAAAGGTAACCTTGTCCACCGGCAAAATTACCAAAGGGTATAGCTAAAGAAAATGGTGGTGGGTATGGAAACCAAGTTTCCCCGCCAATAAACCTAATACTTTGAGAGGTAAAAAATATTAAACAAACAATGACACTCAATAGACTTTGTTTCCATACCCCGCAAGCCCCGTATAATGGAACTATAATATACAAAAGCAAATAAGAAATATAATTTAGGGTGCCTTTGACCTCTTGCTGCGAAAACGCCACTATACAAAACCCAATGACTGCATACGTTGCAACAATAAAACTGACAAACTTGAACTTCACTTATCCCTCGATCGCCTCGATGAAAGGCTAAAAATAGTCTGTTGTAATATTTAATAACGAAAACAACCAATCACAACTCAGCGTTTAATGTTTTCGTTCGCTGCCCCTAGATCAGCCAAAAACAGTTCTGCTTGATTTGGTGATGTAATACGCACAAGTTCAACATGGTTTGCTAATTCGCTAGCAAACAGCTTGGTGTACTTTCGTTTAGTTTTCCAATAATTTTGCAGCATCCATAACACCACAGATCGCGATGAAAAGAAATTGCGCTTAAATGATTCGTTGTTACCTGTGCCAGCCCATATTTCTTGTTTTGTATAAGCCCGATTAAAAGAGCGCAGAAGTATTTGTTTAAAAGTAAGCAAAAAAGTAAAATCCAACCAAATAATGGTGTCTACGTATTGCCACTTAAGGTGATTTGTTTTCGATTGATTACCGTCCAAAACCCAAGCTTCCTGCTCCAGCATTGGTTTAAGCTCATTCAGAAAATCTTGGGTAGCTAAGTGATTCCAGTTTGGCAGCCAAAACACTGCATCCATCTCTATGTATGGAATACCCAGTTTTTCAGCTAACAGGCGACTAAAGTGAGATTTGCCGCTTCCGCTGGTTCCAATGACATTGATTTTTTTCATATGATTACTATCTGAAAAGGTATCTAACCAAATAAGTGAGCTTATACCACGCATCTTTTATAGTAAAAAAATAACCAGGACACTCGCTTTAAAACTATCAGATCACTGACGCACGACTAAATGCTAACCGCACTTAGCGCGTTCATAAGATCTTGTTGGCTTTGCTTTATGGATCTGCCTGAAGGAATCGACCTAAAGTTGGATCGTAGATCCGACCGTTCATATGTATAAAGCTATCTCATGATCCTAACTAATCAATAATATACATAATTTTTAGTAGTTTAAATCCCTATGATTTCAAATTATCAAATATTGAATGCTGTCGCCATTAATTGCTGTTCTTGTCGAGAGATACCAGTTGAACTTGCTACTTTTTCCCAATTTTTTACAGCATCCACAACTTCATTCTTTATCTGTATGGCTTTGTCTTCAGCTAATTGAAAATAATCTATGACCTCCATTGCAATATCAAAATCCAAACTATTATCATATTCAGAGATATTGAGATGAAGTCCCGTCGCTGAATTTACAGGATTAATATCATATGCAGGAGAAAGTACCCACCCTTGATCCTGATAAATAAAACCATGGTTTCTTAAGTGATCATCACAGTTAGAGACTGCGATATTAAACACTATGCGCCGCCATAATTGCTCTAGATCTTCTTTGGTATTTGAACCATACTCAGTTAGAAACTCTGCCAACTCAATATAACTAGCACCATCTTCACCATCAAAATATTCAAGCTGGGTCAT
>JBELHO010000022.1:0-1445 GCA_042091375.1 Thalassotalea sp.
CCTTTATTATTTTCGCTGTTGATATGATTATTTAGCATTAACCTTAGTTTTCATCTGTTGTCTGTAAGTGGTTTGCTATGGCTCTAAATAGCGCTAAGTGTTTAGACTTCCATAAATGACGCTTGTCGGTATAGCGATGGTTGGCCGAGTTTTTAACTATAACAAGGTTTTGATCTGGGTCGATATATATATACTGACCGTATATGCCCAATGCCATAAATTCATCTTCGGCAGCAACTGGGATCCACCACTGATAACCATAGCCAAATGTGCTTGAGGAATTGGCATTATCTGCGCCTGGCATCAAATGTTGTGCATCTGGCGTTACTGAATCTATTACCCAAGACTCTGGAACAAGCTGTACACCATTCCAACGGCCTTTGTGCAGATATAAACGAGCAAATTTGGCATAGTCTCTGAGGCTAACACTCAGGCAACAAAGCGCTGCTTCCATGCCTGTATTGTCGGTTACCCAAAAAGCTGGTTGCTCCATCCCCAGTGGTTGCCAAATTTTTTCGTATAAGTAGTCACTTAACCGTCGCTTGGTTGCTTTACTTAGTACCATCCCCAGTACTTGGGTATCTATACTTACGTAATGGTGGTAAGTGCCAGGAGGGCGATGTCGAGTCAATGAAGCGGTGAAATCAGCAAGCGATCTGCCCAATGCCATACTGCGACTGAAACGATTAATGTCGGAAAAGAAGTCAGCATAATCTTCATTGAAAAACACCCCCGATGACATCTGCAACACATCTTTGATACGCACACCATCATATCCTGTACCTGTTAATTCAGGAACATAATCAGTAACACTTTGTTCTATACTGTCGATATAACCTTCTTCGATAGCAATACCAAACAAAGCAGAAACAAATGATTTTGCCATTGAAAACGAGGTATGAAGCTGCTCTGCATGGTTACCGAGAAAATAGTCTTCACTGATCACTTGATCGTTTTTGATCACTATAAAGCCAGTAGTGTTAGACTCAGCTAAGAATGCTTTTACTGGAACCTGTTGCTCGGCAAAAACAAAGTCGGCTGGTAAGGCTGACTCTGAGAAATTGGCCATTGCAAAGTAATAAGGTTTGCTGCTGGCCGGTATTTCTGATGCTGGAAAAAGCCTATGCATGTTGAGAAAGTTACTGACAATTTTATCTTCATCGTACAAGGTCACTACTTGATATAGCCTTTTAAGTTCAGAAGTGAAGACCAGCGATATGAGTCCTACCAGCAACAGAGGCAACAGCCATAATAATTGTTTAACCTTGAACTTCATTGCCATACCTCAATGTGTTTTGTTCATTTTTACAACCAATCATACACTACCTTAAACTAATCGATAGATAGATAAAAGCCTGTTTAACTCTTGCCTTAGCGCTAAAAATGCAGATTAAAAACAAGCAATAAATAAGATACATAGATATGACACATAGATATGACACATA
>JBELHO010000022.1:1545-43756 GCA_042091375.1 Thalassotalea sp.
ACATAGATATGACACATAGATATGACACATAAAAAAGATAATAAAATAATAAAACAACAAAAGGTAAAATAAATGTTATTTTTATGTTGATTAAGGTGTTTTGTATATGCTACTTTGTGTTTGGATGTTCCCTAAAATAAAATCATGAAGTTATATTGTCCTTGGTGCGGGTGCACCATGTATGGGAACATCCTCTTATTGTCACGTGCTTTTATTTTTATTTGTTTTATTTTTATGCGTTTTAATTTTTATATAAGGATCTATTTATATTGACTCTTGTGTAAAACATGTCTTAGTTAACTTCTTTGATATCCTGTGTATAGCGAATTGTTTATGTAAACAGCAAACCAAACAAATTATCGACTTTATTTTACCCACTAATCAAATACTGATGATTGCGGTGTTTTCTATTGATCTTTGTTATATTGACGGATCAATGAAAAGAAAACTAATAGGTATTGATACGCTTATTAATAAATTTTGTTAAAAGTAAGCCATTAAAAATTATGGTTGAACAATATTTGTGTGGTTTTCAGGTTAGTTAGTTAAAACTTAGACAAGTTTAGACAAGTGTAAATAGGTTTTTCGATAATTTAGTAAAATTTAGCTTTAAATTGTAAATAAATTTGACATAGTACGAACATGTTAGTAAAACATATCTAGCAATATTTTGCGCTAGAAATAATCTTTGTGGATTTTATACACAACAAATTAATCACTTGTTTAAGTTATCTATAAAAACCATAAACTTACAAACTATTTTGAAAAATAGTACGAGTTTTTAGTGTCTCAGGTTGACAGTTCACCTGTCGTCTGTGAATATTGCATGGTTTAATTCTAGAGAAATTAACACTAAAAATGGCAGATTATTAAGTTTGCGTTAACAATAAGATTTGTTATCTAAATTCAATATCAATTGGTTGGGAACTATGTCCAAATTAAGTAAAAAAAGCCTTATCGCTTCGACGATCATTGGCTCAATAGCATTAACTGCAAGCACTTTTGCCGCTGCAGATGCATTAAAGGAATTACAAAAAGAAGAAGCTAAAACCTACAAAGCTTCACAGAGATCACAAACTAAAATCGATAACATTTACGAGCAAACATTAGATATGCTTGGTGAATATCGCATTACAGTTGATGAAGCTGAAGTTTTATCTGATTACAATGACCATGTGCAGCGCATGGTTGATGATCAAAATGCCAGTATTAAATCACTCGAAGATCAAATTGCCGGTATTGATAAAACCAAGCAAGGTGTTGTTCCTCTTATGTACAAGATGATAGACACCCTTGAAAAGTTTGTTGAACTCGATGTGCCAATGAATATTGAGTCTCGTAAAGAACGCATTGCCGGTTTACAAACTGTGATGGGCGACTCAAACGTATCAGTTTCAGAGCAATTTCGTTTAGTACTCGAAGCTTACGAAATTGAAGCAAACTACGGCACAGTATTCAGTGTTTATCAAGGTGAACTTGACCTAGGTAGTCAAAAGCTTACTGCCGATTTTGTGCATATGGGACGCATTGCTCTTGTTGCTCAGTCTTTAGACATGAAAAATGCTTGGGTGTGGAACAACGGTTCACGTTCATGGGATAAGTTAGGAGATGAATACCTAAATCCAGTGACAGATGCTATACGCATGGCTCGCAATCAAATTCCAAAAGACTTAACTAAATTACCCGTATTTGCCGCAGGAGCGAAATAATGAAGAAAGCACTTAATTTTTTATTGCTTGCTGCTGCAATGACAGCAGGTATGACTTCATCAGCAAATGCTAATGAACTCAATGAACTATTAAAACAAGTCAAAGCAGACCGTATTTCGGTAGCAAAGCTTGATAAGAAGCGCGAAGCAGAATTCACCGCAGCCCGTGCTGACAAACAAGCCTTGTTAAACAAAGCTAAAAAGCAGCTAGCTAACGAACAAGCACGCAATAAGCGCTTGACCAAAGAATATGCAGCCAATGAAATTACTTTAGCGCAAAAAGAAGTCGAATTAGACAACGCTAAAGGTACTTTAGGTGAGATGTTTGGTGTAACACGTGCCGCAGCAGCTAATGCCTATGGGGCAATTGCTACATCTATTGTCAGTGCTGAATATCCTGGTCGAGGTGAAGCATTAGACGCGATTGCCAACGCTAAAGCTATTCCAGAATTAGAGCAACTTGAAGAGTTGTGGTTTGCTTTGCAAACAGAAATGACCCAATCAGGTGAAATTTCTCAATTCACTGGAGAAGTCACTAACCTAGATGGTACTAAATCTACCGAAACCATCACTCGTATAGGTACTTTTAACTTAGTATCTGAAAATGGTTACTTAACATATAACGATGAAGTTGCTCAAGTTCAGCCGCTGGCAAAACAACCAGCAGGCTATATTTCTGGAACAGCTTCTAGCTTTTTTGGTGAAACATCAGGCTATTCGCCTTTATATGTCGATCCATCACGTGGTGCTATTTTAACCTTGGAAACGCGTAAGAAAACCTTAATGCAGTTCTACCATCAAGGTGACAAAGTGGGTTATGCAATTACTATTCTATTGATTATCGGTTGTTTAATTGCCCTAGAGCGTTTCATTGTGTTAGGCAGCATGAACTCGAAAATCAAAGCTCAAACCAAGAATTTAGATCAACCAAACGAAAACAATCCATTAGGGCGTTTACTTAAGGTTTATCACGACAACAAAGCGGTTGATGCTGAAACTTTAGAGTTGAAGTTAGATGAGGCAATATTGCGCGAAACACCAAAAGTAGACCGCGGTATTAACTTGATCAAAATGTTTGCAGCTATTGCGCCATTGATGGGACTACTAGGTACGGTTATTGGTATGATCATGACCTTCCAAACCATTATGTTATTTGGTACTGGCGATCCGAAAATCATGGCGGGTAACATTTCTTTAGCACTTGTTACTACTGCATTAGGTTTGATTTGTGCATTACCTCTTATTTTAATTCACAGTGTTGTGGCTGGTAAGAGCAAGTCAGTACTGCAAAAGCTAGACGAACAAAGTGCGGGCTTAATTGCTGAGATTGCTGAGAAGGAGTCTACATAATGTTATTCCTGATAGAGCTTTGGGAATCTGTCAGGGGTTTTATTGCGACAGGCGGCGACGTATTATACTTTGTTGCCTTTGCACTCTTTTTGATGTGGGTGTTGATGATGGAACGCTACGTGTTCTTAAACAAGCAATATCCTGCCATGCGCGATAAAATTATTTCACGCTGGGAAGCACGACAAGACACCACGTCTTGGTATGCTCATCGGATCAGAGAAACTTGGATTTCCGAGACAAATGAATCGCTTGAACGAAATATGATCACCATCAGAACTTTGGTCGCTATGTGTCCATTAATCGGCTTGTTAGGTACGGTTACAGGCATGATAGGAGTGTTCGAAGTTATGGCACAACAAGGTACAGGTAACCCACGCTTAATGGCTTCGGGTATATCTATGGCAACAATACCTACTATGGCAGGTATGGTTGCGGCATTATCCGGGGTGTTTTTTAGTTCAAGACTAGACGCAAAAGTTAAATTAGCAAAGGCTAAACTGGTCGACAGTTTACCTCATCACTAGAGAGAAATTCGCATGGCACGTAAACGTATTCGTGAAGACGAAGAAGCAGTGATTGATATGACGCCGATGCTCGACATCGTGTTTATCATGCTGATATTCTTCATAGTTACCACTTCTTTTGTTAAAGAAGCAGGTATTGAAGTTAATAAACCTAAAGCAGCTAACCAATCTAAACAAAAATCCGCTAATATTTTTATTGCGGTTAGAGATAACGGTGAAATTTGGTTAGATAAACGCCGTATCGATATAGAGCGTGTAGCGGCTAACATTGAAAAGATTTTGGCGGAGCAACCAACTGAAGTGGTGATTGTGCAAGCTGATAAAGATGCCAAACACGGTGTTGTTGTTAAGGTCATGGACGCAATCAAAGAAGCTGGTATCGATCGAATTTCTATCGCTGCAGCTAAGGGGTAGTTAAATGGTTCGCTTTTTAGTATCAATACTACTAGGCGCGGCAATTACTTTTGCACTATTTTCATTTATGGCCTTCCTTGTTTCTAGCGGAGACAGAAATAAGGAAGAAGCCTTAGATAATATAGTAGTAGAAGTAAATACTACGCCACCTAAGTCATCGGCAGAGCAAAGACGACGTGTACCACCACCGCCGCCACCGCCACCTAAGACACCACCTAAGCCTCAAGCTCCAGAGCCTGAGTCTAATAATAATACCGGTGGTTTAACTTTTAATATGCCAGACGTGCAACTTTCTGGTGCTAATACCGGCATAACCGGACCAGGTGCAGGTTTTGGTCGAGATGGCGATGCTACACCTATAGTGCGTATTGAACCTAAGTACCCGCCACAAGCAGCACGTGACGGTAAAGAGGGTTGGGTTAAATTGTCTTTCACTATCAATGAAATTGGTGGGGTTGAAGATGTGACTGTTATTGAAGCCAAACCAAAGCGTATATTCGACAAAGAAGCTCGTCGTGCTTTGCGCAAGTGGAAGTACAAACCTAAAGTCGTTGAAGGTAAGCCTATGCGCCAACCGGGTTTGACAGTGCAATTAGACTTTAAAATGGATGGAGGTTCATAATGCGTAAGTTAATTACATCCTTGGTTTTATTCACCTCTGTAGCATTATTGCAATTACCGGCAGCAAATACTGTTGTGGCTGCCGATGCTGCGAAACAAGAGAAGAAAAAACGCAAAGTCTACTTGCCTGGGCCAAGTGTTGGTAAGAAAGTGACCAAAGCTTTTGAGGCTTACACAGCCGATGATCTTGACGGTGCATTAGCCATTCTGACAGACATAAAAGCCAAGAAAGAATATGACAAAGTTTTTGTCAATTATTTTACTGGGCAGATGTATGCGCAAAAAGGTGATGCAGTTAAGTCGATTAATTATCTTGATAAAGCCCTAAAACCGGATATGTTATCTGAAGCTGATCAGGGTAACGGCTTAAGGCTACTTGCTGATTTACAAATGCAAGAAAAGCAATACAAGAATGCAATCGCTAATTACAAAGCTTGGATGGATTTTACTGGTAAATCAGAAGGTGCGGTATGGGTTAAAGTATCATCGGCATATTCTGAGTTGAACCAATACGCCAATGCCATTGCACCTGCTGATCAGGCAATTGTTGCATATGGTGACAAGCACAATCAGAACCCTTATTTACTCAAACTTCGCTCATACTTTGAACGAAAAATGTTTAATGAAAGTATTGAAGTACTAGAAACCGCTGTACAATTATTTCCTGAAACTAAACAGTTTTGGATCCAGTTGGGCTCTTTTTATGCCATGGTAGAAAACTATCCTAAAAGTATGGCAACATTAGAGTTGGCTTATAAACAAGGGTTTCTTGACAAAGAAAGTCAAATAAAAATGTTGTCAAGCTTATATGCACAAAGTGAAATGCATTTCAGATCGGCATTGTTGCTGGAAAAGTATATTAGTTCTGGTTTGGTAAAACGCGATGATCAAAATATTGCTACCCTTGCTAACACATGGCATGCCGCTAAGCACATTGATAAAGCAGCTAAGTATTATGGTGAATTGGCGAAAATGACCAATGAATCAAAACACTATAGTAAACAAGGTACTTTATTAGCACAAGATGAGCAATTTAAGAAAGCTGTTGTTGCCTTAAACAAAGCTATTGAGTTAGGTGCTAAAAACAAGGGGAGATTATACATGGGCATTGTCGAATCTCATTTTTACCTTGGTCAGTACAAGCAGGCTTATGCAGCAGTCAATCAAGCAATGAAGGATCCGAAAACCCGTAAAAGTGCTCGGGGTTGGAAAACTTTCATTAAAGATACAGCTAATCGCAAAGGCAAATCTATCTGATTTATTAGCAATAAATTTTATATTAAAAACCAGCTTTCCAGCTGGTTTTTTTATTTAGTCATTGATTTATTTATACGCTTAGCTTGTCAATAAAATGCAATAAAAATAAAACTATCAAAGTAGATCTTATTAGGCTAGAATCTGCGCCTTATTTTCAGGCTTACTAGGAATTTTTCGATGTCTACTGATCAAAGCGTTAAAGAAACCAGCTCAAAGCGTCATCTTTTCATTGCTGTTATCGCTATGTTTGCCGCCCCCTTATTGCCAATGCTAATGGGCTGGTTAACTGTACTGGCTTAAGTGCCTGGGTTAACAGTTTATTTAAAGATAAAGTTATATGCGTATTTTAGTTGTAGATGATAAGCCTGACGTATTGCGTCGTTTAACTCAATTACTGCAAATCAATGGTTACTTAGTTGACACCGCAGCTAATGGTTTAGATGCTTCTGAAAAAGCACAATCAACGCCTTTCGATTTATACATTATTGATCATTTAATGCCAGTGATGGATGGTCCAACGTTAGTGAAAAATTTGCACAACAAACAAAATGCCGGTTCCGCACCGGTAATATTGATGACAACGCAAAGCTTATCAACTGTTCAATGTTTAGCTGAATTCCCGTTGTTTGCTGGCGTACTGGTAAAACCAATTGATGAAAAAAGTTTATACGCTGCAGTAGATCAATTTTTACCTAAAAATAGTCTGAGACATGCACTATAAAATTCTGTTAAATTGGATTATTCTGTAACTACAAACATATAATCCATTTAAGAACCCATGACAGAACAAGAATTATTGATCAAAAACGCTATTCAAACCATTGCTGATTATCCTAAACAAGGCATAATGTTTAGAGATGTTACCGGGGTATTAGAACAACCTGATGCCTTTGCGGCAACTATTGATTTATTGAAAAATAAATATCATCAGCACGGATTTACCAAGATAGTTGGCACTGAAGCAAGGGGCTTTTTATTTGGTGCGCCTTTGGCTTTAGCCCTTGGTATCGGTTTTATACCTGTGAGGAAGCCCGGAAAGTTACCCAGAGCAACACATGCTCAAGACTATCAGTTAGAATATGGCAACGATACCTTAGAAATTCATCAAGATGCGCTAACAGCAGATGATAATGTGCTCATTATTGACGATTTGCTGGCTACTGGTGGTACTATTGCCGCAACCACAGCGTTAATAAGACGTTTAGGGGCAACTACCACTGACGCGGCTTTTGTTATTTCACTACCTGATTTAGGAGGAGAACAGAAATTACTGCAATTAGGTTTGTCTGTTCACTCTCTGATCCAATATCAAGGCGATTGAGTATCTTATGAGTTATCAGGTCTTAGCGAGAAAATGGCGTCCAAAGTCATTTCAACAACTGATGGGACAAGAGCATGTGGTGACTGTGTTAACCAATGCGTTAACTCAGCAGCGCTTGCACCACGCCTATTTATTTACTGGTACCCGTGGCGTAGGTAAAACTACTATAGCGCGAATTTTTGCTAAGAGTCTGAATTGTGAGACTGGGGTAACCGCGACCCCTTGTGGTCAATGTGATATTTGTCAGGATATTGATTTAGGTAGATTTGTCGACCTGTTAGAAATCGATGCTGCGTCAAGAACTAAGGTAGATGATACCCGTGAAATATTAGATAACGTGCAATATGCGCCAAGTAGAGGTCGTTATAAGGTATATTTGATTGATGAAGTACATATGTTATCGCGGAGCAGTTTTAACGCGCTATTAAAAACCTTAGAAGAACCCCCTGAACACGTTAAATTTATTTTAGCGACCACTGATCCACAAAAATTGCCAGTCACTGTGTTATCCCGTTGTTTGCAATTTCATTTAAAAGCATTATCGGTCAAACAAATTGAACAGCAATTGCAAATTATTCTCAATGAAGAGCAAGTGACCATTGAATCTTCTGCTCTGACTTTATTAGCTAAAGCGGCACGCGGTAGTATGCGTGATTCGTTGAGTTTAACCGATCAGGCCATAGCCCAAGGACAAGGAGTGATCACCGCCGCTAATGTGCAACAAATGCTCGGCGGTGTTGACAACAATTGGGTATTTAAGATACT
This sequence comes from Thalassotalea sp., assembly GCA_042091375.1. Classification (GTDB taxonomy): domain Bacteria; phylum Pseudomonadota; class Gammaproteobacteria; order Enterobacterales; family Alteromonadaceae; genus JBELHO01. The sequence goes on from JBELHO010000022.1 coordinate 9,506, forward strand.
TGTTTCCCTGCTAAAGCAAGATGGTAAGGCGATGATGGAGTTATCGTTAGATATTGCTTCTTATGCGCCAAACTACCGACGTTTGATGGCAGACTTAATTCAGTTGTTACATCAAATTGCCATGGCGCAAGTGGTAGAGACAAGTTTTGACTTATCTGCGGAACATCAGTCTTTGTTTACTAAGTTTTGTCAGGCAATGTCACCAGAAAATGTGCAATTATATTATCAAATAGTGGTTAATGGCAGAAAAGATCTTGCCTATGCTGCTGATGAGCAAGCGGCTTTTGATATGACATTATTGCGTATGTTAGCTTTTCAGCCACAGCAGAGACCAACACAAAGTCTGCCTGAGCAAGTAAAAGTAGCCGATGATTTTGATGATGTTACATTACTGGATAAAAACTTATCGACTGAGCAACATCAGCCGCCTAACGTTGATACTGGGGCCAGTCAGGAAGAGAGTATAAACCCTGATAGTATTTCAAATACTGATAATACCTCCACTGACATTATCGCTAGTGAAAAACCATCACCAAGAGAGCAAACCTCTAGTCGTTCATCGCCTGAATTAACAGATCAAAAATTAACAGATGATCTCAGTGTACACGTCGACGATGCAAACAATGACAATAGTCAAGATCTAGCGCAACAACTCTCCGCACAAATGTTGGAGATTGAGCAAACTGCTGTGCAACAGAGGCCAACAGAGCTAACTGCAAATCAACATGCAGCTGCCAAGCCAGAGGTTGATTTGTCTAGAGTTGATCGGCAAACACCGAGTGCTGGTCATCAAATTGAGACAGTTATAGCGAACAGGAACATGTTGCGCAGTCGCAAGAAAGCCCTGGAGGATGACGGAAAAAAGTCAAGTGACGCACCTTTGCGTCAGCCACAAGTACCACAGGTGATTGCCTCATCAAGCGAACGTGCCAGTGAGGTCCCCGCGATTGAATCTATCACGACACAATCTTTTTCAGTGGATAATATCGATCCTGCCGAAATTAAATTAGCCAATCAAGTCGATAAATGGGCTAATATGATAGATAACATGGCATTGCAAGGTCGACTTAGGCAATTAGCTATTCACGCGACAATAGGCGAAGAGTCGACAGAAAATTTATTGATCTTAAAGTTAGATCAAGCAACTAAACACTTAAAAACTGACACTGCGCATCGACAACTTGAACAGCACTTATCAAAATTTTTAGGTAAAGCGATTACTGTTGAATTGGAGTTAGTTGCGTTAAGCAAAGACGATCCTTTTCAAATCCAAAACCATATTGATGATAAACGTTATGATTATGCCAAAGCCTTAATTGAAAAAGATCAATGGGTGATCGCCATGAAAAATCAATTTCAGGCGTCCGTAGACGAAAAAACTATTCAGGCGAGGTAAGTCTCACTTGTATTTTAGGTGATTAAGTTCTATCTTTGGCGCAACGAAATTTAGGAGTTTAGTATTATGATGAAAGGTGGCATGGGCAACTTAATGAAACAAGCCCAACAAATGCAAGAAAAAATGGCTAAAGCCCAACAAGAGCTTGCCAAAATGGAAGTTGTTGGTGAATCAGGTGCAGGTATGGCCAAAGTAACCATGACAGGTGATCACAGTGTACGTCGTGTGGAAATCGATCCAAGTTTATTTGAAGATGACAAAGAGATGTTAGAAGATCTAGTTGCTGCAGCTTTTAATGACGCGGTTCGTCGTGTTGAACAACAAAACAAAGAAAAAATGGGCGCTTTGACGGGGGGAATGCAATTACCTCCGGGGATGAAAATGCCGTTCTAAATCAGAACCTCATAAAAATAGCGCCTTCAGGCGCTATTTTTATATCGGCTCTAACTAAATAGGTAAATACAATGTCGTATCTGGCTGATCGATAAATATTTAAAGAGCACGGACAATGACTTGAACAGCTTAGTCGGTTTTTTTCATGACAATAGCATCTTCATAGCCCATATCACTGGGGTAATAGCCACTGCGTCGATCAATTTCAACAAATCCCTGATTGATATACATCATAAGAGCAGAAATATTCTTTGCCCGCACTTCTAAAAAGTTCTCCGTGGCGCCTTTGCTTTTTGCGCATGCTAAAAAGTGTTCGAGTAAAAATCTGCCATAGCTATTGCCACGCTGCGCTGGGATCACACAAATATCCATCAGGGTGGCCTGTGAGGCGACATATTCACCAATGTAAAAGCCAACCGTGGTTTGTTCAACCGACAAAGAAAAACCAAAGTATCTGCCGCCTATACAACTCCTTAGTGTCTTTTCACTCCAAGGATGTGAATGGCAGATGTTTTCTATTGCCATTAATGACTCGACATCTTCACTGGTAATTGATTTATATACAGTGTTGGTCATGATTTATAAGACTGTAAAGCCTGCCATAGTGAGGCTTTCAATGCGCTAGATTTGGTAAGTTCAACCAAGGGTGGCGTGCTTAATCGATTGTCATTAAATTGCACTTTGTTTTGTTCTGTAAAACGCCAAGTAAGTGTATCTAAAGTCAGTTGGCCTTGGGTACAGGAAAGTTGCTCAAATGAAATACCCAAACACAACAACACATCGCTAAAGAGTTGACTTTGTTTCAGTTGTTGTAACAAATTGTCCCCGGCCGAGGTCAATGTTTTAGGTTGCCATAGTTGAATACCCATAGCGGTCAGTTGGTCAAATTGCTGTTGTGATAGGGTCATATTCTGTTAATTTGCGAAATTCTACTTCAGTATAATGCTGATCAACGAGGTTGTTAAGTAAAAAAGCACTGATGTTTTAAGTGGGTTATTAACTGAGATAAAAGAAGTTGTAGAGGAAGTTGGCAGGGGTGGAGAGATTCGAACTCCCAACCGTCGGTTTTGGAGACCGCTGTTCTACCAATTGGAACTACACCCCTGCAACGGAAAAGCATTATACCCAAGCCTAATTAAAGGTAAAGTTTTAATTGCCAAAAAATACTTATTGGTTGAAATATTGAGCGGTTTAGTGGTTTATTAAGGCAATTTCTTTCTTATTTTTAACGTGTCTGGGTAGGGAAAAACATCTTCGAACACTCCTTCTGCGACTTTTTGTTGGCATTGTTGCCAATATTTGGCATCGAGTAAATCACTGTGATGCAACATAAAAGCTTTTCTGTACTTGCCATTAGCCAAGGCGAAAGTTGCCAGTTCTTCTGGAAATACGTCACCGGGATCAACTGCATACCAAGGTTCAGCGGCAAAAATTTGCTCTTCTGTTACGGGCTCTGGTTTTACTCGAAAGTTAGCCTCATTCATGTAGGTGATTTCATCATAGTCATAAAATATCACCCGCCCATGTCGAGTCACACCAAAATTTTTTAATAACATATCACCGGGAAATATATTGGCGGCAATTAACTGTTTAATGGCTTGACCATAACCAAACATTGCTCTTTCAATGGCCACCGGAGATGCTTGTGCTAAGTAAATATTTAGCGGAGTCATTCGTCTTTCAATGTAAAGATGTTTGATAATAATACAGTTATTTTCAAAGTGAAGGATAGATGAAGCAACATTAGTTAGCTCAGTTAATAACTCTTCAGAAAAGCGGTCTTTGGGGAAAGCAACATCAGAATACTCCATGGTATCAGCCATGCGACCAACTCTATCGTGTAACTTTACCAAACGGTACTTGGCTTTGACGTCTTGTTTGGTCATATTTTTACTGGGGGCAAACTCATCTTTGATAATTTTGAATACATAGGGATATGAGGGCAGGGTGAATACCGACATTACCATGCCTTTCACCCCCTCAGCTAGAATGAATTGGTCATCGCTCGCCGCCAAGTGATGAAGGAAGTCTCGATAAAATTGGGTTTTACCTTGCTTGTGAAAGCCAATAGCTGAGTAAAGTTCAGCGCGGGTTTTATGGGGGATAAGTGCATTTAAAAAATTGACTAATGCTTGCGGATAATAACAATCGACAAAAAAGTAAGCTCGGGCAAAGCCGAACACTACTGCCATGTCCTCAGATCGAGTAATTAACGCATCTAAATGTAAACCGTCTTGTTTGTTGTTGGTCAATGCGACGATAAAGGGGACTTCGCCATTTGGCAACACCACCCGGCCAATAATATAAGCGCCTTTGTTGCGAAAGAAAATTGAATCGAGAATATCTATTTGTATTTGTTGCAAAGGATATGCAGACAATTGTATCTGCTCATTAAATGAAATAATTAAATCACTGATCTCATGCGTTAAATTATCAATTGATACAGTAAAGTTAGCCGCTTGAATAATAGTGTTGATCATCTTTCTCAGGCCGGTTTCGCCGGGGGCATAGCGGGTAAAAATGGAGCCCGAAACTGATGATAACTCACTGGGGTTTTTATCGGCAAAGCTAGATTCGACAAATATAAAGGCGTTGTGGTAATAACGTCTAGCGAATAAGTGACAAAATACCGAATTATAAAAACTTTCAGCTAACTCTGCTTGCGGATGGTCGGTTAACAACTGTACATAATGAATTTTGACTTGTTGCCAAAGCGGCTCATTCAAAGCATCAATATTAAAGTCATCTTTGATCACCGTTAAACATTCTTCGATGCGATGATCGAAGTGATCGGTGCGCTCTTTAGCTGCTTGTTGCACCTCTTGCCATGCGCAGTCTTCAAAGCGCTGTTTAGCAGAGCGAGTTAATTCAGTAAATAAAAAAATGTGTCTTTCAAAGCCATTTAATATGGTTTTCGCCAGTGCAATTGCTTGGTTAGGCATATTGATTGCTCATCAAAATAACAACGATAACTTATTATCAGCATACGATATTTCACAGTTAATGCGAGACAAAAATTTAACATAGTGAATATAATGGCGGTCTATAACCCTAATAAAACTCAGTTGTATCAGCACATTTTTCTTGCTATTCGTCGCTGTCAGCACTAAAATTACGCGGTTTTTATCTGCTAATGTTCAATATTTTACCATGCGTGTAGCCGACTTTTCTTTTCAACTTCCCGAACAACTTATTGCTAGATATCCCAAAGCTGATCGCACTGCCAGTCGGTTAATGGTGATGTCGGGTAATAGCGGGGTGATTAATGACCTGGCTTTTGTTGATATTCTCGATCAAATTCAACCGGGTGATCTGCTGGTATTCAACAATACACGGGTTATTCCTGCGCGAATGTTTGGGCAAAAATCGACGGGTGGCAAAGTCGAAGTTCTGGTTGAACGCATTATTGATGATAAACGATTTTTGGCACATGTTCGGGCCAGTAAATCGCCAAAAGTCGATAGTACGATACGACTAGAAAATAGTGTTAATGCAACTATGGTGGCCCGCCATGGTGCGTTATTTGAATGGCTTATTGACAGTGACCAACCGCTATTACAAGTGCTTGAAGAAATTGGTCATATGCCACTTCCTCCTTACATTGACCGGCCTGATGAAGACAGTGACCGCGATCGTTATCAAACGGTATACAATGAAAAGCCAGGCGCTGTCGCCGCGCCAACAGCTGGGCTACATTTTGACGATGCATTATTAGAAAAAATTAAAGCCAAAGGTGCAGAATTAGCGTTTATCACCCTGCATGTCGGGGCGGGTACTTTTCAACCGGTAAAAGTGGATGCCATCGATGAGCATGTCATGCACTCAGAATACGTCGAAGTATCGCCATCGGTTGTCGCGCAAATCAACCATACTAAAGCACGTGGCGGGCGTGTTATTGCAGTGGGTACAACCTCGGTGCGTTCTTTAGAAAGTGCGGCTATCGCCTCTGAAAAATTAGCTCAGGATTTATCGCCATTTTATGGCGACACTGATATTTTTATCACTCCGGGTTATAAGTTTCGCTTAGTCGATGCCTTACTGACTAATTTTCACTTATCAGAATCTACTTTACTCATGTTGGTCAGCGCCTTTGCCGGCTTCGACCATATAAAAGCGGCATATCAGCACGCCGTTGAACAACAATATCGATTTTTTAGTTACGGTGATGCGATGTTTTTAACCCGCAAAACCTATGATTGAACAGGGTTCACCAATGAAATAATATGGCGGTTGACCTGCCATACTAGATTATTTTAGTTTGTTACCTAATACCAATGGGTACTGGAAAAAAAATGACCAATAACGTTAATAAAAAAATGTCTTACCAACTTATCAATACCGATGGTAAGGCGCGCCGTGGGCGTTTAACCTTTGCCCGAGGAACCGTTGAAACACCTGCTTTCATGCCAGTTGGCACCTACGGCACTGTAAAAGGCATGAAAACCGAAGAAGTGGAAGCCCTAGGTGCGGAAATTATTCTCGGTAATACCTTTCATTTGATGTTGCGTCCGGGTACTGAAATTATTGAACAACACGGCGGTCTTCATGACTTTATCAATTGGCATAAACCTATATTGACTGATTCCGGCGGGTTTCAAGTATTTAGTCTAGGTAAAATGCGCAAAATTACCGAACAAGGTGTTAAATTTAGTTCACCAGTTAATGGTGAAAAAATCATGTTGACACCTGAGCGTTCAATGGAAGTTCAGCGCAGTTTAAACTCTGATGTTGTGATGATATTTGATGAGTGCACCCCATATCCGGCTTCTCACCAACAAGCAAAAGAATCAATGGAGCTGTCTTTGCGCTGGGCAAAACGCTCAAAAGATGCCCATGGCGATAACCCTAATGCGTTATTTGGCATTGTGCAAGGTGGCATGTATGAAGATTTGCGCGCAGTCTCTATTGATGGCTTGAAAGCCATTGATTTTGATGGTTATGCCATAGGTGGCTTGTCTGTTGGCGAACCCAAAGAGGATATGGTGCGCATTTTAGATCACACTGCCCCCTTGATACCTGAGAATAAACCCCGATATCTGATGGGAGTAGGTAAGCCAGAGGACTTAGTCGAAGGGGTGCGTCGCGGTATCGACATGTTCGACTGTGTTATGCCAACTCGCAATGCTCGAAATGGTCACTTATTTGTTAATGACGGTGTGATTAAAATTCGCAATGCCAAATACAAAAATGATACTAGACCTTTAGATCCTGATTGTGACTGCTACACCTGTAAAAATTATTCTCGCGCGTATTTGCATCATTTAGATAAATGCAAAGAGATATTGGGATCACAGTTGAATACCTTACATAACCTGCATTTCTATCAAAGCGTTATGCGAGGATTGCGTGAGGCGATAGAGCAGGGTAAATTAGACGATTACGTCGCAGCGTTTTATGAACGCAGGGGATTACCTGTACCACCTTTGGCAGAATAGGCAGGGCTTTACACACCTTGCTGTGTTAATCTGCAAAAAATGTAATATTAATATAAAAAATATAAGAGGAAAATATGAGTTTATTTATTAGCAATGCCCACGCAGCAGCAGGACCAGCACCACAAAGTGGCGGTATGGAAATGATTATTATGCTTGCCGTATTTGGTTTGGTTTTTTACTTTATGATTTATCGTCCGCAAGCCAAACGCGTAAAAGAACATAAAAGCTTAATGTCTGCTCTGTCTAAAGGTGATGAAGTATTAACCCAAGGTGGCATTGTTGGCAAAATTGTTAAAGTGTCAGACGAAAAAGATTTTATTGTGGTGACTATTGCCGAAGGCACTGAAGTGACAGTGCAAAAAGGTGCAATAAATGCGGTCTTGCCAAAAGGTACAATGAAGTCGCTTTAAACGTTAGTTTTGCTAGTTAATAGCACGGCTGAACAAAGGCTTGTTGATTTGGTATAGCATCTTGTTGTTTGCAGCGAGAGGTTACTGAGTTAAGGCCTTATCAACCAATAGAAAAATAGGATGAACTTGTGTTAAACAAATATCCATTGTGGAAAACATTGATGGTGGTATTTATTGTTGCCATTGGTGCTTTATACGCCTCACCTAATTTATACGGCGAAGATCCGGCCGTGCAAATTTCAGGGCTAAGGGGAGTAGAAGCCGATCTAGCAACCTTAGATACAGTAAAAGCACAATTGACTGAACAAAAGGTACCTTATGCCAGTATTGTCCTAACAGAAGGTCAAGTTTTAGTGCGTTTTGACGGTACTGAAGCGCAATTAAAAGCGCGAGATTTATTAGACAATAACTTGGGTAAAAAATATTCAGTGGCATTAAATTTGACCCCTGCTACACCAGATTGGTTAGCTGGCATTGGTGGCACACCAATGAAACGCGGATTAGATTTAAGTGGTGGAGTAAGCTTCACCATGGAAGTCAATATGAATGAAGCCATACTCAAAGCACAAAATAGTATGATCAGTGATTTTCGCAGTGATCTACGAGGTGAAAAAATTCGCTATCGCAGTGTGAAAAAAGTCGCCAATGCTATCGAAGTGCAATTTAGAAAACCCGCTGATTTAGTGCAAGCAGAAAACTTTTTAGAAAAGCGTTATCGAGATTTTATTTTCAATAATAATGACGACACCATGACCTTGTCGGCGGTAATGACGGATGAAAAATTAAAAGAAATTCGCGAATATGCTCTGCAACAAAATATCACTATTATTCGTAACCGAGTCAATGAATTGGGGGTTGCCGAGCCGTTAGTTCAGCGCCAAGGGCAAAAGAATATCATTATTGAATTACCTGGTGTTCAAGATACAGCCAAGGCGAAAGAAATCCTCAACGCCACGGCGACGATTGAATTTAGGATGGTCGATCAAGACGGCGATTTGTCTGCAGCTTTAAATGGCCGAGTACCAGCCAGCTCGCAATTATTATACGAGCGCAATGGACAACCAGTGTTATTGAAAAAACGGGTAATGTTAACCGGCGATCACATTGTCGATGCCGGCTCTAGTTTTGATGAATACTCTCGACCACAAGTGAATATAACCCTTGATTCGCCGGGTGGTAGTAAATTTTCTAATGCCACCAAAAATGCCATTGGCAAGCCAATGGCAACCGTATTTATTGAATACAAGCCCACCGATAGACGGGATGCGCAAGGCAATACTATTTTTGATAAAATTGAAGAGGTGATCAGTGTTGCAACCATTCAAGCGCGTTTGGGAAAAAGTTTTCGCATTACTGGCTCAGGCAGTCAAGCAGAAGCCCATAATTTAGCCTTGTTATTACGTGCAGGGGCGTTAATTGCACCTATACAGATTGTCGAAGAACGCACCGTTGGACCTAGCTTAGGGGCAGAAAATGTGCAACTTGGCTTTCAGGCCATAATGGGCGGTTTTGCCTTAGTCTTTATCTTTATGATCATCTATTATCGCGCTTTTGGCATTGTCGCTAATATGGCGCTTGGTGCTAACCTAGTATTAATTGTTGGGGTGATGTCAATGATCCCTGGGGCAACCCTGACTTTACCAGGTATGGCTGGTATTGTGTTAACTGTTGGTATGGCTGTTGATGCTAACGTGCTTATTTTTGAACGTATACGCGAAGAAATTCGCGCCGGAAAAACCATCCAACAAGCGATACATCAAGGCTATGATGCGGCATTTTCTACCATTATTGATGCCAATATTACCACCTTGATCGCAGCGTTAATTTTATTTTCAGTGGGTACAGGTCCGATTAAAGGTTTTGCTGTAACTTTATCTATCGGTATTATCACCTCAATGTTTACAGCAGTTATCGGTACTCGAGCTGTGGTCAATGCTATTTGGGGTGGAAAACGCCTCGACAAGCTTCCGATATAGGGTTATTAACACATGCAATTATTAAAATTAAAATCAACGGTTAACTTCATGAACTATCGCAAGATAGCTATGGTGTTTAGTATTATACTAATGACTGCTTCGATAGCTTCTTTAACCGTAAACAAGCTCAATTTTGGCTTAGACTTTACTGGCGGCACTCTTATAGAAGTGGGTTTTGAGCAGGCTGCAGATTTAGCTAGTATTCGCAAAGTGATGGATGATAATGGCTTTAATGAGGCTATTGTGCAGTTTTACGGTAGCTCGCGAGATGTGGTTATTCGTTTAGCTCAACGCGAAGACGTGAAAGCTGAAATGCTAGGTAATCAAGTGTTGGCCATTTTACAGCAAGGCACAGGACAGAATATTGATATGCGCCGCATTGAATTTGTCGGCGCTAGTGTTGGTGATGAGCTAACTGAGCAAGGTGGTTTAGCTATGTTGACGGCACTGATTTGTATCTTGGTTTATGTGGCTTTTCGCTTTGAGTGGCGTTTTGCTCTAGGCTCTGTTTTTGCTTTGTTTCACGATGTGTTGTTGACCCTTGGTTTATTTTCCGTATTACAGTTGGAATTTGATCTGACGGTTTTGGCGGCGATATTAGCGGTTATTGGTTATTCCTTAAATGATACTATTGTTGTTTCTGACAGAATTAGGGAAAACTTTCGCAAAATTAGAGAAGGCGGTCCTGCTGAGATCATCAATATTTCACTGACTCAAACCTTGAGTAGAACCTTTATCACTTCAATTACTACTTTGTTAGTATTAGCGGCGTTGTTTTTTAAAGGTGGAGCTTTGATCCACGGCTTTGCCACTGCTTTATTGATGGGGGTTTTTGTGGGCACTTATTCCTCGGTTTATGTAGCCAGTTCTATTGCATTGGGGCTAGGTATATCTAAAGAAGACTTGATCCCTGAAGTGATTGAAAAAGAAGGTGCAGATCAAGAAACTATGATGCCTTAGGCTAGTTGACGAAGTTTGCTATAAGTTAAAAAACCGAGCATTGCTCGGTTTTTTGTTAATTAACACACGATTAAAACAGCATCATTAAACCACATTGGGTAAGCTAACCTATTAACCTATTAACCTATTAACCTATTAACCTATTAACCTATTAACCTATTTTACTCATTTTTCTGTGGCCTTTCATTAAATAATATCTCTGATAATTCTCGATAAATTAATGCCGTGATCTTCAGCATTAACAGCTGATTCTATGGTGACCTCTACATTCTCTAAGTCACAATCAGCAGCTTTTATGGTGTGTTGCAGTTTTAAACTGTAAATGATTTTGACTTTTGGCTTGAGGGGATTGATCCTGTTACCTTCGATGACGATGGCAAGTTTATCATTGGATAATTTAACCAAAGAGCCAACAGGGTAAACACCTAAGTATTTAATAAACTGTTGAACCAACTCTTGGTCGAATTTTTGTTGTTGCGACATTAAAAAGCGAAATACCTTTAACGGGTGTTCACCATTTTTATAGGGCCGATCGCCAGTCATCGCATCATATACGTCAACTATGGCAGTAATTTTTGCCAATTTTGAGATTTTATCGCCGGTTAAACCTTTAGGGTAACCAGAACCGTCTATGCGCTCATGGTGATTAGCGACCATATCGATGATCATTGGCTGATCAAAACCATCTCTTTTACATAGCTCTATACCCCAAATAACATGCTTTTTAACAACCGACATTTCATTTTCAGTCAATGGTGCTGATTTTTCTAGAATTGCCCGAGAGACTTTTGCCACTCCTGCGTCGTGTACTATCGCCCCAAGGGTCATTTGTTGTACTGTTTCTTTTTTAAGCCCAAGATAAAGACCAAATCCACAAATTAACACCGCACAGTTAATGGCATGCTCCCATTGGTAAGCAGAGCGATCCCGTATCCGAGTTAAAATAGTCATAGCGTATTCATTGCGCATGACTGAGTCGGTTATTTCACTGGCAAGTTCATTAATCGCTGGTGCGCTAAGGGATGTTTGACTTAGATTCTTAATATTGAATAGTTTTTTTATGGTTTCGCTGCTTTGGTCATAGACATCGCAGCAACGTTCAAATTCATCTGCCAATGGTATGTCATTGCTTTTGCTTTGTTTGGAACTGCTATTGGTAGAATCGTTAGCTTGATTGTCTGTCTGTACTGGAGGTAGGTCTTCTGACGGTTCACATTCGATCACAACGCTGCAAACACCTTGCTTTTTTAACATCTCAATGGTTCTTGCCGAGTTAACAACCCCTTGATTTTTTACTTTGTGTTTACTGCTCTTCAAGACAATGTCTTTAACAAACATGCCCACTTCAAGTTCATCTATGGTCAGGGTTTTAAGCATGTGAATATCTAGCCTTATCGTCACTCAGTTAATCATATCCCTATTGACTTCGCTCCATGCATTTACTTGGTGTATTGTTATTATTAATTAATTTATATACTACTACTGTACCTGAATTTTTACATAGCTGGCTAATTATTTAACATTTACACGTAAAAATCGTGTAAATCATTACCAGTAGACAACTAAATACCTCAATATAAGGCTGCCAAAACCATATTAACCGTGCTGTATTGTCGACGGACAAGTTCATTATTGATAACTGAATACTGAGTTTAAAAGTGACTTTTATCGATAGGTGAGTGATTCAAATAATCAAGTTGAGCAATTCTGCCATCTTTGGTTGAATTAATTTTTAGTGGGTGCCTGATACTATTCCAAGCGGTGATTTTTCCGGCTTTATTGAGATGTTCAAACGCGCAGCGGCTGTTGTCGACGGCGGTTAACTCAATAAAACTCATTAACTGGCTAAAACTATTAGGGGTACTGATATCTATAGATAATAAATGCTCTGCTCTATTGGCAAAGTGATCATGGAGATCCTGCTGATGTTGGTAATAGCAGTCAGCGAGAAATTCAGTGTTGTGAATATTTTTAAGGCTAAATGGTGAGAAGGTTTGTTGATAGCATCGTTTGATGTAAGGATTAAAGCCACCATCTGAACGAGTTACATTGTTATACATGCGCAACAGTAATCTTTGTATGGAGGGTAGCCACAGGGATAAATCACGAGTTAAGTTAATAAATTTACTATTGGGATAATAACTATCGAGTAATTGATAGTCGTTAAATACAGGAGTGTCGGCGATGACTTGAGCGCGTTCAAAGCAAGTTTGTGTATAGGCAGTGTGAGCCACAGTAAAGCCTGCGTTTAACAAGGTTAAACACAAACTAGTTGTGCCTGTTCTCGGCAGACCGACAATGAATATTTTAGGCTTGGTAGTACGCATAACGGCAGAGATTGCAGGCATTACAACAGCTAAACAAGTCATTATTATATAGAGTTTTAGCGCCTATCTGTAGGTTTATATAGATTTAATCATCCAATGCTATGTGCAGAAGTATTTGCTCACATTGCTTAGCTTAAAAAAACTCGGTTGAAAAATACTTGCCTCGGCTAAAGTGCGTTATTCTGAGAATAATTTAACTCAGCAAGGTCAACAGGCCTTAATAACCGTCGATCAGCATCGCTTGCATTGTTAGGCCTAATTCCCTAAGTACTTAATTAAATGCTAAAAGATTCAGATAGTTCATGTTAGGATCAGCAATTGTCGCTGAACTATTCTGATAATTTCTATAGTGTATCTAGCAGCAAAAGTTAATAGGAATTTAACTGATGAAAAGTACCAATAACAAATTTGCTTTACTTATATTTTTACTAGGCATGATCGCCGCCGCCGTGATCGGTAAATACAGTGATCGCATTTGGTTAGAGCAAACTTACCTATATGATATATATTACACAGCTAGTGGTGAGCCCGCCTACAAATACAAGGGCAAAGAACAGATTATTGGCGATGTTGTGCCTTATCAAGACTCAGTACTCAATCAAAACAACCTCAATAAAGTCAATGACAAACCAGCAATCCCTCAACAATGGGTAAGCACTGACGACAATCAACTGATATTGTTAAAACCAGCCTTTCATTTTGGTATATGGTCACTGTTACCGGCGTTTATTACCATTACTTTGTGCTTGATCACCCGCGAACCATTAACATCACTGTTTGGCGGTATTGTTATCGGTGCCTTTATGCTTGGCGAATATGACTTAACTGGCAGTGTTATTATTCCTAATTTAGCCAAAGAGGGAACCGCTGGCTTATTGTTGTTATACCTTTGGCTGTTGGGTGGCTTGTTGGGTATTTGGACAAAAACCGGTGCGGCTCAAGCTTTTGCTACCTTTATGACAGAGCGTTTCGTCAAAGGGCAACGCTCAGCAAAATGTGTTGCTTGGTTGCTCGGTATTTTATTCTTTCAAGGCGGCACTATGAGTACCGTGCTGGTGGGAACCACGGTTAGACCACTTGCCGATAAAGCCAAAGTGAGCCATGAAGAAATGAGTTACATTGTCGATTCAACGGCGTCACCTATTGCTTCTGTTATTGCTTTTAATGCTTGGCCTGCCTATGTTCAAGCCTTAATATTTGTACCTGGCGTGTCATTTTTGGCAACGGAGTCTGATCGACTTAAATTTTTCTTTAGTAGCATTCCTTTTAGTTTTTACGGTGTATTGGCGGTTATTGGTACCTTATTACTGAGTTTAAATATCACCACTTTTTCTGGTAAACGCATCCGCCAAGCTCACCTTCGAGCAAATACCACTGGTCAATTAGATGCCGAGGGGGCAAAACCCTTAAGTGCTAAAGAGTTACAAAAATGCGATGTGCCATCAGGCTATAACAGTCATTACTTAGAATTTATCCTGCCTTTGGTCACCTTAATTGCAACGGCAGTGCTTACCTTTATTTTTATGGGTACCCCGAAAGTAAATTGGGCCTTTGGCGCAGCATTAATGCTATCACTGGCTATTGCTCTCGTTAAGGGGATGTCGTTACTCAACCTGATCGACGGTTTTGGCAATGGCTTAAAAGGCGTGGTGGTTGCCTCGGTTATTTTGATGCTGGCGGTGATCATTGGTTTTATTAGTAAAGAAATTGGTGGTGGTTTATATTTAGTCTCTTTACTTGGTGAGCAGGTGCCATTTTGGTTGTTACCTTTGGTTTTACAGGTACTGACTATGCTGATCGCGTTTTCAACGGGAACCAGTTGGGGGACTTATGCTATCGCCTTTCCACTGGCCATGCCATTGGCTTGGGCGATCTGCCAATCGCAAGGCCTTGCCAACCCTGAACTGTTTATGATGGTGTGTTTTGCTACTGTGCTTAATGGCAGTGTTTATGGCGACCAATGTTCACCCATTTCTGATACGACTATATTAAGTGCTATGACCACAGGCTGTGATTTAATGGATCATGTGAAATCACAGATAGTGCCTGCTTCATTTGCAGCGGCAATCGCCGCTTTGTTGTGGACATTAACGGTATTGATTTTCGCTTAACTTTTACAGAATAAGCATATATTAAACCAGTGTGTACTAAACACTGATTTTACTAGCAAGACAGTAGTAATGACTTAATTGATGAAGAGAAATTATGAGGCTATCCGTATATTTTGTCGACGCCTTTACTGATAAAGTGTTCCGTGGCAATGCCGCCGCTGTGATCATAACTGATACATGGCTCAGCGATCCTCTGATGCAATCAATCGCTAGTGAAAATAACCTGGCAGAAACTGCTTTTGTTGTTGCCGCCGGTGACAATGTATACGATATTCGCTGGTTCTCGCCTTTAACTGAAATTGACTTTTGCGGGCACGCAACGCTAGCTGCAGCTTTTGTGTTATTTAGTCAATCTAGCGAGCTAATGACATTGACCTTTAGCGCTAAGGCTGTTGGCCATTTGCAGGTTAAAAGAAAACCTCAAGGCCACATTGAAATGGATTTTCCCAACAGGAAGCCAAGTAAAATTGCTGAAATACCGCAAGCATTATTGCAAGGTTTATCAATTGCTCCTCGCGAGGTTTATCTCAACCAACAAGCCTATTTTGTTATTTATGCCGACGAAAGTGATGTGCGTACTGTTGTCACCGACAGTGAAAAATTAAAACAACTTGCGCCATTTGATGTAGTGGTAAGTGCTACTGGCAAGCAGTATGATTTTGTGTCTCGCTACTTTTGGCCAGCTAACGGCGGTGATGAAGACGCAGTGACTGGTTCTATTCATGCTGGGCTGGCACCTTTCTGGGCGCAAAGATTAGATAAACAGCAATTGTCTGCCTATCAAGCATCACTCCGTGGTGGAAAATTAAGCTGTGCAGTGGCAGGGGAACGAGTCAAAATTTCCGGTCAAGCGGCTTTGTACTTAACTGGAACTATTGATATTTAGTTACTGGTTATGGTTAGCTACCAATTATTTACATCCATGATTTTTTCGTACTTTCAACTTCATATAAGGTGCTATCCAGTAAGTTATAAGCCATCTGTTCGTCTATAAAAGCAATACTTTGTTTTCCGCAAGCCAGGATGAAATTGACAGAGGCTAAATGTTGCCTTTTTAAAAACCAGCTTTGCACAAAACTAATTTGTTGTACTTTATAGCGAGGAAAACAATAGTAATTGACCCCAAACATTCCCTTGCGAAGGTAGATATAATTGCTATCAACGGCTATTCCCCATCGCTTCCAGCGAAAATAGATCATGCTGCTGAGCAAGCAAAATACAGCTACAACTAGATAAAAGGCTTGATGCTTGTCAATTAACAATAAATAGCTACAAGCTATAAAGGCTAAAGGGCAAAGCATATAGACAATATAGCGGAGCAAAAATTGTTTGCTGACGGCTTGGTAGGTAATGGTCATCAGTTGGTTATTAGGATATACATCAGCAACTAAATGCTGACACTGTTGCGGTGTGATTGACGGCACAACGATTTTATTGTGCTGTTCACCTCCGGCTTGAACACTGCTAGACAATTGCTCAAAGGTTAAATTACTGCGATTGAATAAGAGATCAAGCCAACCTTGTTTTTTGATCACCATTTGTAAACGCGATAAGCGCATGCTCACTTGATGTTTTGTCAGTAAGCCACTGTTGCGAATGTAACGGTCAGCTATTTTACTCAGGGTAAAGTCATAAAAATTTGTGATCGAAATGGCAATAGAGATCAGAGAAAAAATACCTATCAATAAAGCCAATATCAATAGTACATACAGGCTTATTTGCCACCAAGTAGAGTGGTCAACAAGTGCTTGGCTGGCAAAATTGATGTCGAATGACGACAGTGAGTCTTTTAGCATGGCTTGAATTTTTTCAGAAAAGGGCAATAAACCAGCTATAAACACCCAAATACGATTATTGGTAAAACCGTGTAACACTAAATCACCCATTGAACGTCGATTGAGTATCTGCTCATTAACAGCGTCTGCTACGTGATCAGTATTCGCCTCAATAGAACATTTGTGGCCATCTACTTGATCATTATCGACTGAGCTGTTTTTGCTCACTTGGTCTGTTGAACGTTGTCGAGAGGCAAGGATCGCCGATTTTAATTGTTCAGCAGCACTGAGTTTTAAGGCCGATATTTCGGTCTCTTGTCTGTTTGAGCCAGCAGTATCAAGTTGCAAGCAGGTGTAGTTAAAAGGACGGTAATAAAAGGGTTGCTTTAATTTAATGTTTTGAATGCGTGAAAAAGGTAAATTAATGTATTTGCGTGATAAAACCCCAGATTTTACTTCGATATGTTGACCACTTAGGCGATATTGAAAAAACAAAAATTTCAATAAAGGCACAGTAAACACAACAAACAGAAAAATAACAGCAATAGGCAACCAGATATTTGGATTATCTATTACTCTTTGATAAAAGAACACCAGCATAGGTACAATATAAATGAAATTACTGGCTAAATAATAGATAACTCTTACTGCAAAATAGACTAAAGCAATAGGTGCTATACGTTGCCATTGCTGAGGTGCCTGCGCTTTATTTACATCGCTTACAGCATTATTAGATGTTAAATCGCTATCGCAGTTAGTCGTTACTGGCGACAACGAATTTTGTTTACTTGCACTGCGATCAGTCATCGCAATTGATACTGGTATCATTGAGAATAAAATTGCGAAGTCGTTGCGCGTCTTTTAGTTCAAGTCCCGGAATTGCAAAAGTATACATAGCTCCGCCGGCACTGAATACTTGCAATTTACCCAGTCCTATTTTTCTGTCAATCGGGCCTCTTTTCAATTCGACGTGTTGTACTCTTAACAAAGGTTGACATACAGTTTTTTTAAATATCAATCCTGAGCTATAACTTATATCTTGCTCTCTAAGCGCATAAAACTTGTATTGATCAGCTTTAGATTGATAGGCCGTAAGCAAAAAACCTAGGGCAGCAATTGCCAATGACAAAATTAACATTAGATCTAGGCTACTTTGCGCAACGCTAAAAAAAGTCTGATATTGTAAAAATAAACCGATACAGGACAACACTAAAATCGATAGCAAATTAATATATCTGTTTGCTGTGGCATAACGCGGGGAAATTGGTTGCTGTTGTAGATTGGCAAGTGTGGGTAACTTATCAATATTAACCGCTTCATTAGTAAATACACGCTGATCATTCATTATGGCCATTCCCTGAAATATTGATATAAATAGATCGCTTGCTTCAGCAGTGAAAATATTTGTGGTGATTTTAGCAGGCTGCAGCAATCTTATCAGGATATTCCAGTTGAACTGAGGTTTCAATACCAGGTGATAAATAACCAAGATTAGCGATTTGATGCTCTGCAAAGGTGTTGACTACATCACCAATGATGATCAGGGTTGGCGGCTTTATGTTGTGTTGCTCGACCAAGGCGCTTAATGAGTTCAAACAACCTTTATAAACTTGTTGTTCGGGTGTAGTGCCTTTGTATATTAATGCAGCAGGTGTTTTAACATCTCGGCCAGCCTTGATCAGTTGCTCGGTAATAATAGGTAAACTTTTTACCCCCATATAAAACACCACGGTTTGTTCGGCATCACTTAAAGTCTGCCAAGGTAAATCAAGACTGCCACAGTCTTTGACGTGACCAGTTATCAACGTACAGCTTCTTGCCACTTGCCTGTGGGTTAACGGAATACCGACATAACTTGAACAGGCAGAAGCTGCAGTCAGACCGGGCACAATATGGCAAGCAATATGATGTTTAAGTAAAAATTGTGCTTCCTCTCCACCACGACCAAAAACGAACGGATCTCCGCCTTTAAGACGGATGACTCTTTGCTGTTGATTTGCATAATCGACTAACAATTGGTTAATACTTTCTTGCGGTACACTGTGAACTGCTTGTTGTTTGCCGACGTAAATCAACTTGGCTGTTGGCGGTACTAAAGCCATAATTTCTTTGCTAACTAAACGGTCATAAATTACCACCTCAGCTTGTTGGATAAACCGATAAGCCTTTATAGTGAGTAAATCTGGATCACCAGGACCTGTGCCTACTAATGCCACTTCACCAGAGCGAAATTTTTGTTTGAGATTATTAACGATGTATTTATTGTCTGACATGTTTAGGGTGAAAATTAACCAATTTTCTTTATCATAACGCGTTCAAATTTTTCCACCAAGACAGCTTTGATATATCATATAAGGATATTAATTATTAATTTAATACTATTTTTGCATATGCTTTACTTTAAAAGAGCAAAGCTGACTAGGTTTATTCTCTAGCAGTTAAGTTTTTAATAAAAAAAAGGTATGCTAAAAAGCATACCTTGAATGTCACTGAGCAATTTTTTTATATCTGAGATATTTAAACTCAGATAGTTAATTCATATTGGGCTATTTGGCTAGATCTTGCCCCAAATGAGGACGCATCTCGGAGAGTATTTGTTTTAATAGCCTAGGACTACCAGCTACAATATTGCCAGACTGACTATGGTTATGTCCGCCAGTGAAATCTGTGACTAAACCACCCGCTTCGACTACCAGCAGTTCACCTGCAGCTGTGTCCCAAGGTTTTAAGCCAATTTCAAAGAAGCCTTCAACTCGACCCGCAGCCACGTATGCTAGATCTAAAGCCGCTGAGCCGGCGCGACGCATATCAGAGGTTTTAGTAAATAATGATTTAAATATGTTCATGTAGGCATCTAGATGCTGTTTGGCTTTATGTGGAAAGCCAGTAGCGATAATTGCACCATTTAATTCCTTAGCTTGTCTCACTCTTATGCGAAAACCATTTAATTGTGCACCTTTGCCACGACTGGCAGTAAATAATTCGCCGCGAACTGGATCGTAAATGACTGCTTGATCGAGTTTGCCTTTGACTTTAAGAGCGATAGATACAGCAAAATGAGGTATGCCTTTAACAAAGTTAGTAGTGCCATCTAAGGGATCAATCACCCACTGATAGTCGGTGTTTTTACCGTTTATAACACCAGACTCTTCACTGATAATACAGTGATCAGGGTAAGATTTTTGCAGTGTTTCGATGATCACTTGCTCAGCACTTAGATCAACATTGGTGACAAAATCATTGGTGCCTTTTGATTGTATTTCAATCTTATCTACTTGCTCGAAAGCACGAGTAATAACATTACCTGCAGATCGCGCGGCACGAACAGCAATATTTAGCATAGGATGCATATAACCAACCTTTTAATTAAATAGTTTTGACAAAGAACTAAGGCTTAAATTACTCACTCGAATTTAAGCGGCGGAATTATAGCAAAATTTACCCGAGATTGCGAAATAATTAATTTACTGTTAATCGGCACACAGAGCAATGCTGTTTGGGTTAATAAAAGGAAAACTCAAAACTAAAAAGCGTCCATAAAAAATGATAAAAGCGCAATAAACTCGAGTTATAAAATAACGCTTTATTAAAATACTTTCTGTTGATAGATCTGAAATGACTAAACAATAATGATAAAAACTAAAAACCGCGCGCAATTACATAATATATTGATCTAATGGACGCACAAGACAAGGCTTTTGTGTTAACATTGCCAGAAATTTGGCCATCTAGACACTTGAACTTTTTGATGTCAGGGTTATTAGCTGATGGTTGCTTGGTGTTACCGTTAAATGAGTAATTAAAGATAATGTTAAATTCAGTGCGTATTGTATTAGTCAATACTTCCGATTGTCGAAATATAGGATCGGCAGCAAGAGCGATGAAAACCATGGGGTTAAGTGAATTAATTTTAGTTGATCCGATTGAAATGCCAAATGGTCAAGCACAAGCCTTAGCCGCTGGAGCAACAGATGTTTTAGCTAATGCCAAAACAGTGAATACATTAGAAGAAGCTATTGCTGATTGTGGATTAGTTGTTGGTACTAGTGCCCGATCAAGAACTCTGCCTTGGCCAATGTTAGATCCCAGGGAATGTGGCAAAAAATTAATAACTGAGGTAAATGATTATCCAGTGGCGTTAGTGTTCGGTCGTGAGAGTAGCGGCTTGACCAACGAAGAATTGCAACTTTGTCATTTCCATGTACAAATTCCTGCGAATCCAGAATACAGCTCTTTGAATTTAGCGATGGCAGTACAAACCCTGAGTTACGAAGTGCGGATGAGTTACTTAGAGCAATTAGAGGCAAAGCATCAATCAGGAGAGGAGCAATATCCTGTAGTAAAAGAAACTGAAAATATGTTTCAACATTTTGAAAAAGCACTTTTACAAATAGGTTTTATTGTGCCTAGTCATCCCGGTTTGATCATGACTAAACTACGCAGGTTTATTAATAGAGCAAGACCCGATAAAAAAGAAGTGAACATGTGGCGAGGCATTTTATCGTCGATTGAAAAATCAGCCAGAGATCAGGGTGACAATTAATTGCGTTTAATTGCTCATTTTAGCGCCTAACTACTCATTATTAACAAAATAGGAATTATTATGTTTAGCCGCATCAAAGAGGATATAAACAGTGTCTTTGATCGAGATCCTGCAGCGAGAAACACGTTTGAAGTATTAACTAATTATCCTGGTTTACACGCGATTTGGTTGCATCGCATAAGCCACAAATTGTGGATCAAAAATTGGAAATTGCTCGCTAGACTATTTTCAACATTTTCGCGTTGGCTTACTGGTGTAGAAATTCATCCAGGAGCAGTATTAGGAAGACGTTTTTTTATTGATCATGGCATGGGCATCGTTATTGGTGAAACAGCTGAAATAGGTAACGATGTTACTTTGTACCACGGTGTGACATTGGGAGGTACTAGTTGGAATGCAGGCAAACGCCATCCAACGCTTTGTGATAATGTGGTTATTGGCGCTGGCGCACAGGTATTAGGACCTATTACCATAGGCAAAGGGGGAAAAGTTGGTTCTAATTCCGTTGTGGTAAAAGATCTGCCTGAGCATGCCACGGCTATTGGAATTCCTGCGCGCGTAGTCAACAGTAAAATTAGCAATGAAGAGCAGGCCAAGCGCAACGCAGCCGCAAAAAAATTTGGTTTTGATGCGTATGCAGTTTCAGCCGACAACCCTGATCCCGTTGCTAAGGCGATTGGTCGTTTACTTGACCATATGCACTTAATGGACAATAAAATAAGTGATTTGTGTAGTGAGGTAAACCAATTGGGCGGTGATGTTTGCACTGAGGCATTGCCTGAGCTGAGGGTTGGCGAATTTGTTGAAGATGAAAAAGCAGCGGCGTTGCGCAGGAAAGAACATGTCGATGCTTTTGACCCCACCATTTAAATATATTGTTGTGTAATACTTGAGTAAATTAGTCAGGTATTTATTGACTATTGACTGATTTAAGATAAAATACCTGACTAGATTAGTCAGGTATTTATTGACTATTGAAAAGGGCAATGTAAAATTGCGCGGCTTTTTTATTTACGGGCCTTACAGTCGATTTTCTGAGGACAACCATGAAACTAACTTCTAAAGGACGCTATGCGGTAACCGCTATGTTAGACGTGGCTATTCACTCTGCATCAGGACCGGTGTCTCTGGCAGACATCTCAGAGCGTCAAAGTATTTCTTTGTCCTATTTAGAACAGTTATTTTCTCGGCTGCGCAAACACGGTTTAGTTACCAGTGTCCGCGGTCCAGGCGGTGGATACAGACTGGGTAAACACTCAGGTAGCATTGCCGTTGCAGATGTCATTTATGCGGTAAATGAAAGTATTAATGCCACTCGTTGTGGCGGAAAAGGTGATTGTCAAGCGGGTAATGAATGTTTGACACACTCTTTGTGGACTGATTTAAGCATCCGCATAGAAGAATTTTTACAAAGCATTACGCTGTCCGAGCTTGTTGAACAGCGCAATGTAAAATTGGTTTCGGAAAGACAGGACAGTCGCTACCAAAAAATGATGCAAAAACCATCATTAGAGACCTTAATAGCAACCACCAATATAATGCATGATTGTTAACCAATCTGCTTAGTTTTAGTTGGAGAATGTGAGCGAATGAAGCTTCCTATTTATTTTGATTATTCAGCAACAACCCCTGTAGATAAGAGAGTTGCAGAAAAAATGATGCAATACATGACAACCGAAGGATTTTTCGGTAACCCTGCATCTCGTTCCCACAAATTTGGCTGGCAAGCTGAAGAAGCCGTTGATATTGCCCGCAATCAAATCGCTGATTTGATCAATGCCGATCCGCGAGAGATTGTATTTACCTCGGGAGCCACAGAGTCAAATAACTTGGCCATTAAAGGCGCCGCAAATTTTTACAATAAACGCGGTAAACATATTATTACCTGTAAAACCGAACACAAAGCTGTGTTAGATACGTGTCGAGAGTTAGAGCGTCAGGGCTTTGAAGTCACCTATTTAGATCCTGAATCCAATGGCTTGATCGATCTGAATAAATTAGCAGCAGCAATGCGCGATGACACTATTTTGGTGAGTATTATGCACATCAATAACGAAATAGGTGTTATTCAAGACATCGCCGAAATTGGAAACATGTGCCGTGAGCGAAAAATTATTTTTCACGTAGATGCCGCACAAAGCGCTGGAAAAATTGTTGTTGATATGCAGCAGCTAAAAGTGGATATGTTATCAATTTCAGCCCACAAAATGTATGGTCCTAAAGGTATTGGCGCTCTTTATGTACGCCGTAAACCACGGATCAGGCTTGAGTCTCAGATGCATGGCGGAGGCCATGAGCGAGGTATGCGTTCAGGCACTTTACCGACCCATCAAATTGTTGGTTTGGGAGAAGCATGTCGTATTGCAAGTCTCGAAATGGCTAACGATCTAGCTCATGTGACTAAAATGCGTGATCGGTTATGGGCTGGCGTTAATCAAATGGAGCAAGTTTTTGTCAACGGCGACTTTGATAAACGCTTTGCTGGTAATTTAAATATAAGTTTTAATTTTGTAGAAGGCGAATCCTTGATAATGGCTTTGAAAGACTTGGCTGTTTCATCGGGTTCAGCATGTACTTCCGCTAGCTTAGAGCCTTCTTATGTATTGCGAGCATTAGGATTAAATGACGAGATGGCGCACAGTTCAATTCGCTTCAGTTTTGGTCGTTTTACCACGGAAGAAGAAGTGGATTACGCCATTGCATTAATTCAAAAATCTATTGGTCATTTGCGCGATATGTCGCCTTTATGGGAAATGTTTAAAGACGGTATAGATTTAGATTCAATTGAATGGGCTGCTCATTAAGCAGTGATTATTAAATAGTTAATATTTATGCTCAATTGCCAAAACAGCAAGGTGCATATCTCAGGAGAACAGTATGGCATATTCAGAAAAAGTAATAGATCATTATGAAAACCCACGCAATGTCGGCTCAATGGATAAAAATGATCCGCAAGTAGCGACGGGAATGGTAGGTGCACCCGCTTGTGGTGATGTTATGAAATTACAACTGAAAATTTCAGACAATGGCATTATTGAAGACGCTAAATTTAAAACCTACGGATGCGGCTCTGCGATTGCTTCAAGTTCATTAGTTACTGAATGGGTTAAGGGCAAGTCAGTGGATGAAGCATCTGAAATTAAAAATACTGCGATTGCCGAAGAATTGGCATTGCCTCCCGTTAAAATTCACTGCTCAATATTGGCAGAAGATGCGATCAAAGCAGCAATCGAAGATTACCGCTCTAAGCACGGCGAATAGTTGAGGGGTAAACGATGAGTGTCACCATGACTCCTGCCGCGGTAGATAGAGTTAAGTCCTTTATTGATAATCGCGGTAAAGGCCTTGGATTGCGTTTAGGTATTAAAACCACCGGTTGCTCTGGATTAGCTTATGTGTTGGAATTTGTTGATGAACTCAATGAAGACGACACTATGTTCGACATTAATGATGTCAACATCATCATTGACGGTAAGAGTTTAGTTTACCTCGACGGAATCGAACTGGATTTTGTTAAAGAAGGCCTAAATGAAGGTTTTAAGTTCACCAACCCTAATGCCAAAGGTGAATGTGGTTGTGGTGAAAGTTTTAATGTTTAGTGTCATTGAGCGCAGCAAATAGCAGGTAGATATTTTGAATTATTTCCAACTGTTCAATCTGGAGCAAAAATTCTCCATTGAACTTGATAAATTGAATGAGCGTTACCAAACTCTGCAAAGAACTGTTCACCCTGATAAATTTGCCCATGCGACCAAGCAAGACCAGTTAATGGCGGTTAAAAAGTCGACTTTAGTTAACGATGCCTATCAAACCTTAAAGAACCCTTTGAAACGCGCAGAATATATGCTTGTACTGCGCAAGGTTGATTTACCCAGTGAGCAATCATCTTTCAGTGATAACAGTTTTTTAATGCGTCAAATGGAATTGCGAGAAATGCTGGCTGAAGTCAAATATGCAGATAATCTATCTAGTGCTGTATTCGAGGTTTCACAGGTGCTCGAATTAGAGTTTGAACAATTATTCAAGCAGATGCAAATAGCGTTACTTGAAAATACCGACAAAGCCAATAAACTTGCTAGCGAACTTCTTCGCAAACTGAAATTTTATCAAAAATTACATGTGGAACTAGATAGTCTCGAAGATTTGTTGTTTGACTAATCGTCGATTTATCATTGCGTAGTGTGTGTCGTTTCCATATTATGCCACCAATATTTTTTATCAATTACACAACAATCACGAGTCTCAAATGGCATTATTACAAATTGCTGAGCCCGGTCAAAGCACCACCCCGCATCAACACCGTTTAGCTGCAGGTATTGATCTAGGTACGACTAATTCGTTAATAGCAAGTGTGCAAAGTGGTTTAACGCAGACTATTTCTGACCATAAGGGTGATGATATATTGCCATCAATTGTCAGTTACCAACAAGACGTTACCTATGTGGGAGAGCAAGCCAGTCAGTTTTCTGTTGTTGATCCGAGTAATACTATTGTCTCAGCAAAACGGTTAATAGGCCGGTCATTAGTTGACATTGAACAAAAGTACCCTTCATTGCCATATCGATTTACCGGTGATGAAAATCATCCTTGTATTATTACCCGCTCTGGTAAAGTTACACCTGAGCAAGTATCGGCTGAGCTATTGAGTGCACTGGCTGATCGTGCTGAACAATCATTGGGAGGAGAGCTTGCTGGGGTAGTGATCACTGTGCCTGCTTATTTCGATGATGCACAGCGCCAGAGTACTAAGCATGCAGCTAAACTCGCTGGTCTATCTGTACTTAGGTTAATCAATGAACCCACAGCTGCGGCTGTGGCTTATGGCTTAGATAACGAACTGAACCCTCAACAAGGTGTCATAGCTGTCTACGATTTAGGCGGAGGTACTTTTGATATATCGGTTTTACGACTAAATAATGGCGTATTTGAAGTTTTGGCAACTGGCGGTGATTCGGCTCTAGGCGGAGATGACTTTGATGTTGCCATAGTTGAATATTTGATCAAAAAGTCTGGTTTACAAAGACCTTTATCTCATTCATTAGAGCGTCAATTGTTAGAGCAAGCTCGACAAGCCAAAGAGCAGTTATCTGAGCAGGAAAGCTGTGAGGTGATATTGTCACTGGACAATGCCGAAACTTGGTCTACTAGTTTAACAAGAGTTATTTTCGAACAGATAATTCATCCCTTGGTACATAAAACTATTCGCACCTGTCGACGAGCATTGAAGGATGCTCAGGTGTCAGTTGAAGACGTAAATGAAGTTGTTATGGTAGGTGGCTCTACAAGAGTGCCATTGGTTAGATCAGAAGTAGAAAAGAGCTTTAATAAACGTCCATTGACCTCGATTGACCCTGACAAGGTAGTTGCTATGGGAGCCGCCATACAAGCAGATATTTTAGTAGGTAACAAACCTGACAGCGATATGCTGCTGCTT
Organism: Thalassotalea sp.; assembly: GCA_042091375.1. Classification (GTDB taxonomy): domain Bacteria; phylum Pseudomonadota; class Gammaproteobacteria; order Enterobacterales; family Alteromonadaceae; genus JBELHO01. Next base: position 36,266 of record JBELHO010000022.1, read on the forward strand.
GATGTGATCCCCTTATCACTGGGTTTAGAGACAATGGGTGGTCTAGTCGAAAAAGTCATTTCACGCAATACCACTATTCCGGTAGCTAAAGCACAAGAATTTACCACCTTCAAAGACGGTCAAACTGCAATGGCTGTTCATGTCTTGCAAGGCGAGCGAGAATTGGTTGACGACTGCCGTTCTTTGGCTCGTTTTGAATTGCGGGGAATTCCGCCAATGACCGCTGGTGCTGCACATATTAGAGTTACTTTTAAAGTCGATGCTGATGGGTTGTTAGCGGTGACTGCTATGGAGAAATCAACTGGTGTTGAAGCCAGTATAGAAGTGAAACCTTCATTTGGTTTAGCTGAAGACGATATCAGCACAATGCTCAAGGCGTCGATGACCCATGCCGAAGATGATATGCAAGCTAGGATGTTACGCGAACAGCAGGTTGAAGCTTCTCGGGTGATTGAATCTATTCAGTCGGCGTTAATGGCAGATAGTCAATTACTTTCAGCTGATGAAGTTGATGCAATTAATCAGGCAATTATTGAATTGACACAGAGTGCACAAACTGATGTTGTTAGTAATATTGAGCAGGCTATTAACAAGCTTAATCAACTGACTGAAAAATTTGCCGAATTGCGAATGGACTCATCTATTAAAACTGCTTTAGCGGGTCAATCTGTCGATCGTATTTGATCATAGAGTAAATTAACAGTTAATCATAATATAAAATACAGTTAGGAAATGAGATGCCACAAATTATATTTCTTCCTCATGAAGAGCTTTGTCCAGACGGAGCCGTTGTTGAAGCTGATACCGGAGAGAGTGTACTCAATGTCGCTTTGAAAAATGATATTGGCATTGAACATGCGTGTGAAAAAGTATGTGCTTGTACTACTTGTCACGTGATCATACGCGAGGGTTTTGACTCGGTCGAAGAAGGTGATGAATTGGAAGACGACATGCTTGACAAGGCCTGGGGACTTGAGCCTGAATCCCGCTTGAGCTGCCAAGTTCGAGTCGCCGATGAAGATATGGTGGTAGAAATACCTAAATATACCGTTAATATGGTGTCAGAGAATCATTGATCCTGCAGGTGCTATATTGTTTAGAAAACTTAAAACTATATTTTATTAGTGTCTTAAGGCTTTTTATTTAGGTAGTTTTCTGATTGTTTTGTCTATTTTCTAGAATACTTATCACCTTATTATTGTTGTCATCAGTAATAAAAAGTCAGTAATATTATCTGTTGTCAGCCGTTACCTCGATGGGTAACTCATGATTATACTCCTATTAAAAAAGCTGAATTAGAGGCTAATTTACTGTCGCCCTATGCCCTAGAATAATTTGTTTACCAGCCTTAATAACCACTATAAGTTGATGTTTTGTAATGATGTAATTCATAAATTTACATTGAGTGTCTTGGTTATTAATTTAAGTTGAATTGCAATGATAATAATTCGTATTATTATTGTGGTTATCAATGGTGTCCAGTAGTCTTTTTTACCTTTTCGCAGCGCTTATTTTGTGGGGCAGCTGTTTACTGGTGTTTATTGCCAGTCCCAATCAAAAATTTGTCACTAAACGGCCTAATAAATTAATCAGTTGGTGCATTTTTGTGCTGTTTACTGTTGTCAGTTGTCTATTGCTCAGTTCGATATACTCAATGGTCATTGCCATTATTTTGTGTTTAGCACTTATCATCACTATGTGGTTAGCCATTATATTTTTACATGCTCATTGCCGTTTGACATTGCTGCCTTTCGCTGTGCTTGGCGCCATGACAATTAGCAGCTTAGTTGGTTTAGGAGAGTGGTATGTGGTCTAAAACGTTAGCGGCATTAATTGCTGGTTGTTTGATTTCGATTTCTCTGATGCTCAACCTCAATTACATTTTACCTTTAGCGGTTGATACGCGTTTGTTAATTGGCTTGTTAGCAGCCTTTCCTCTTTGGGTTGCTGCTATGGTTTGGTGTTATGGCAGTCGCAGTGCTAAACAAGCATGGCGGCGTTGCGGTGGTTTATTAATGGTGTCGATTTTTTTTAATAGTGTATTTATTTTGGTTAAGTGATGAATAAAGAATTTTTAAAGGGTATTACTGAAGCACATAGTTGGCTGGGATTAATTATTTCTGGTTTGTTGTTCGTGGTTTTCTTTGCCGGCGCAATCGCATTGTTCAGAGCTGAAATTACACAGTGGAGTATGTAACCACATTTTGCATTTAACCAAGGCGAATTTATCCCCCTAAGTGAAGCGATGGCAGTGGCTATAGAAGAGGTGCCTTTTGATGCTAAAGAGCATCTGTCTTTACTTATGCCAACTAAAAAAATGCCTTATTATCAGGCTTATGTCGATGTTATATACCAGCCTGGTGAAGAGGATCATGTTGCCTTTTACATTGATGCTGTTACTGGAGAAAAACTAACAACTATCGATAGCTTCTTTTTAGCCGATTTTCTGTATCAATTACACATTGATTTGAATCTACCCGCCGGTCAATATGTGATAGGTTTTGTCAGCCTATTTTTTTCTTTGCCATCACTTCTGGTATTTTAATCCACGCGAGAAAATTAACCGCTAATTTTTTTAAATACCGCGCTGAAAAACAAGGCCGTAGCAAGTTACTTGATATGCATAATGTTGTTGGCGTGATGAGTTTGCCATATACCCTGATGTATGCCTTAAGTGGCTTAATTTTTAATTTGGCAATTATTTATCAAATAACCTTTGCCGTTGTCTTGTATAAAGGCGATCAGCAAGCATTACTCGATGATGCTGGCTATCAGGCAGTTGAGCCGCAATGGCTCGATAAACCATGGAAAACTCCTGATATTGATCGTCTTTATCAGCAAGTAAAGCAGCGCTATGGTTATCCTGCTGAGTTTGTTCGTATCTATAATTACGGTGATCAAGGTGCGGTTTTACAAATGTTTGGCAATAGTGAGTTAAGCCTTACTAAAGAGTATGAAGTTGCCTACAACTTGAATGATAATTCAATTTTGCTGGTCAAGGACGAGCAAAACCCCAATAGCCTAGTGAAAGGCTTACATGTTTTAGCAACCTTACACTTTGGTCATTACGCTGGTTTTGATTTGCGGATACTTTACTTTGTTTTAGCCATGGGGGTATGTGCACTAATTATATCGGGTAACTTATTGTGGATAGAAAAACGCAGCCGTTTACGCAATCAATCTGCGCAGACTTTGCGGTTTATTAGTCATTTTACCTTGTGGAGTACAGGTGGTGTTATCTTAGCTACTGCCGTAGCTTTTTTGGTTGAACGTTTGCTCCCTGCGAGTTGGGCCGATAGAAGTGATCACATGGTGGTCAGTTTTATTATGTCTTTAGTCGTTGTGGCGCTGAGTTTAGTGATCAACCACGATAAGAAGCGGTTTTTAGCTTGGTTACTCATTTTGTCATCATGCATATTAGTGGCAGTGATTGCCGCTGATTGGCTACTTTTTGCTGAGCAAATACTGGTGTTGACTCAACAAGGTGTAATGGTTGTGGTCGCTACAGAAATAGTATTGTTGATTGTTGCATTTGTTTTACTGTTAACAGGAAAAAAATTATTACACCAACAGCAAAGCAATGATCTGCTTGCCGAGCAAGTAGCGCATTCTAGATACGCTGATGAAGTTAAATTAATTTAGATATTTTGCACAGCCTGTTACTCATGGTGTGGTGATCACAATTGAGATCACCACAAATGTCAATAATCACCATATACTCAAATCAAACTATTCAAGTTTGCCTAATACATTTATGATATATTAATTATTATCTTGCAGCTGATTGTTTAATCTAATGGACAAAGAAAACCCGTACCTTAATAACCCTTTACATGGGGTAAAATTAGAGTTGGTATTAAATCATTTAGTTGATCACTACGGTTGGGAAATACTCGCCGCCTATATGAACATCAATTGCTTTAAAACTAAGCCAACCATCGCTTCTAGTGTTAAGTTTTTAAAAAAAACTGACTGGGCGAGAGAAAAAGTAGAAGCCTTTTATTTATATCAGTACCACAGTTTACCAAAGGCCGATGATCAGCAGTTTTTACTTCCTCCTCGGGAACGCATTATTCCGCCTGGTATTACGCCAAGGCCACCACGTGAATTGAGTTTTGAAGATGCTGAACGAATTCGCAGCAAAAAAGCAAAAATTAATCGTCAACGCAGTTCCAATAAAAACAATCCTTGGGGAGAATAGCCCAAGGTGCTTTTGGCCAGAGAAGTCTGGCTATCGTTTATGGATTATTGTTTGACAAACTAAGGTATGTGTCGCGAGTATTACCATATATTTTTAAGGGTATTTATTGATTTTCTTCAACGAGATCATTGATCACTTGCTCTATCCCAAGTTTGTTAATACGACTGTTAAATTCAGCTTGTTTAGTGGTTAACAAAGAAATCCCTTCAACTACTAAATCATATGCCTTCCATTGCAGTGTTTTGGTGTTTTTTCTCATTTGGAAAATTAAATCAACGGGTAATTCTTTACTCTCTAGAATTTTTGCGCTGATCGAAGCGTACTTAGCTTGACTTGCTACCTTGCCTTGCTCAAAGATAACTTGTTGACCTTTATATTGGGTTAGGGCACTGGCATAGGTTCGCACTAAATATTGTTTCATCGCGGCAACAAATTGTTCGCGTTGACTTTTGTTGGATTTTTTAAGGTGCTTGCCTAAAATTTTATAAGAGGCATATCTGTGATCTATGATCGGCATCAGTTCTTGCTCTATAATATCGTGCATTAACTCAGGAAATTTTTCGAGTTCTTGTCGATCTTTTGCTATGTGTTCAAATAACTTTAATCCCGTTTGTTCAACCAGCATAAAAGGATCTTGTGGGACCTCCTCAGCGATAGCAATTGAATTGACTTTCAACAGCAATAACAGTGTTAACAGCAGCGCTTTCATAGTTTTTCCTCAATCTTTATACTTCAAGGGTAGCTTATCGTTAGAAAATAGTCAGTGCTATTTTGCAAGTTAGCTAAAATTTAAAAAATTGTTGCATTACACTCAGCTACAAATACTATAAATTCGCATGAGCAATTTGCCTATTTTAAACTCGTTAAGTCGATTGGGTCATTGGTTTATTTAGTTTATTTGTTAATTAATCATTTGTATTGCTTATTCATTATTGCTTTACCTTAATTTTGTGCGCCCCTATTAAAAATAATAGATCGGTACTATTTACTTTTATTGGATATCCATTATTGTGTAAGCAGATTGTTGTTTTGACCTAGGGTGAAGGAGAGTGGGATGCTCAACAAATGGATTGTGTTTTTACTTTTCATTATATCGGTTGTTATTTGCGCCTATTTATTTACCCCTGGGGCTGCGTTGTTTAAATTTGGGGTGTTAACCGAGCGAAAAATTGCCGGTTTAGTGACCAAAAGCGTTATGTTATCTGAGGGTGAGGTCAGCTACCTCGAGGGCGGTGAGGGCAAAACCCTACTGTTACTTCACGGCTTTGGCGCTAATAAAGACAACTGGAATAGATTAGCTCGCCACTTAACCTCTGATTATCATGTTATTGCCCTCGATCTGCCGGGCTTTGGTGATAGTTTTAAAAATATCCAATTAGATTATGATCTGAATTCGCAAGTCACTAGGTTAAATGAATTCGTTAACAAATTAGAGTTAAATCCTTTACACATAGCAGGTAATTCCATGGGTGGCTATATTGCCGGTAATTATGCTGCGGCTTTTCCCGACAAAGTGATAAGTCTTTGGTTACTGAATCCATTGGGTGTTGGCCAAGCACCGGCGAGCGAAATGTTTACTATGCTCAGTGACAATAAACGGCCTGTGGTATTGGCGCAAACTAGAGCGCAATATCAACAACTGCTTTCTTATGTGTTTTATCAACCCCCTTATATTCCTGAAGTGTTTATTACTGAACTTGCCAATCAGGCACAAGCTAACTTCCCTTTGCATGCAAAAATTTTTGCTGATAATCATCAGTCAATTGCCGGGAGAATAACCTTTGCATCTCCTTTAGATCAAGTGTTAAAGCAATTTGCTAAACCTGTGTTAATCACTTGGGGTGATCAGGACAGGATCCTTCACCCTGAGGGGGCATATTATCTCGAAGCGATATTGCCCAACGGCAAAGTGGTGATGATGGAGGACATAGGTCATCTGCCTATGTTGGAGGCACCTGCTGCAACAGCCCAACAATTCATGCTTTTTCAGAAAGGTAGATCATAGAATAATCATATCCCCATCTGGCTTGTTAATGTCATCTGCTTGCTATAAAGCGTTTGACACTACAACCACTTACACGAGCTAAATACAATTGAGTGAACATCCCCATTATAATTGAAGGTTAACCAACCCGATTAATTGAGTTTCTTTGCCACAATTTGCTGAAGAAAAGTTTCAAAAAAAATACACATTAGTTTCATTTTTTCGACATCTGATAAATTAATAATCATCAATATTTTTTGAATATCAAGCCCCTTAATATGCGTGATATAAAGTTTTTGTTAATTGCTCGCGGCAGTTCCCATATTAAGTATTTTTCTAAAATAGCAGAGAATACTAAACTCGATGTGAGTGTTGTTAAATCTAATAAAACACTGTTGAGAATAAGTGATTTTAAATTTTGGCAGCACACTAGTGAACTGGATATGAGCCAATATTTGCAGGCGCATTTTAATAAAAAACAGCGAAAGTTTCCGATGCTTAGCAAGCGTTTTATTGGCTCAGTTTATAAATTGTTTAGTCAATTTTTTACTAAACTAGAGATTGTTAAGTATTGCGGAATTATTAACAGAATTAATAGTGACGTTGTTGGTGTCTGGAATGGACAAAAAATGCCAAGTGCAAATATTATTTATGCCGCTAAGTGTCTCAATAAATCTGTGGTATATTTTGAAAATGGTTTAATGCCTAATTCAACCGTTTGTGATTGGCAAGGCGTTAATTGGTGCAATACCCTTCCTAAACAGCCGAATTTTTATTTGCAATACACTGATCTATTTTGTCAACTTCCCAGACAACTTGTAACAACGAAGCCGCTTATTAAAGCATCAGACTCGCAGCAAACTTTACCAAACAAATATATTTTTGTGCCTTTTCAAGTGGAAACAGACAGTCAAATAATTAATCATTCGCCATGGATAAGCACTATGAATCAATTTTGGCAACTCCTTGTCGATGTCCTTGAACAGTGCACTGATCTAGAATTAATGTTTGTCATCAAAGAGCATCCTTGTGAGAAAAAACGCTTTAAGTATCTACATGACAAACACCCTAAAGTAATTTTCGTTAATCACTTAAGCACACAACAATTGATCGAAGGGGCTGCAGTGGTATTAACCATCAATTCAACCGTGGGCATAGAGTCCTTGTTATTTGATAAAAAATTATTGGTTTTGGGTAATGCGTTTTATAGTTTTCCTGGTATTAGTCAGCAGATAACAAATACAAAGCAGTTAATCGAGGTATTAAATGACCTAGATAATGTAACTTTTGATCAAGATATTCGACG
>JBELHO010000022.1:43856-50182 GCA_042091375.1 Thalassotalea sp.
TAATCGAGGTATTAAATGACCTAGATAATGTAACTTTTGATCAAGATATTCGACGGGGCTTTCTACACTTTTTACACAGGTACTATCTGCTCCCAGATCATTGGCAACAACCAGAAAAAAAACACTTTGATGCATTAGTTGAGCGCCTGATGGCAAGGGACCACCTAAGTCAATGTGTTTATGATGCCATAGACGATGCCGCTGTAATAAAAACATCGCAAGTTGAAAATGCAGCCTAAAAAATATCGGATTTTGTTAAACAAAAAAACCTCAAACACTGTTTGAGGTTTTTCTCATTAGCAATCTGCTGAATATATTGACGTCATCGAATATATTAATTACGCATGATCACCATATTTTGACCCTATTTTCAGGAGCGATATACATGGCATCACCTGCCTTGACATCGAACGCTTGATAAAATTCAGGCATATTAGACAACGAGCCTAAGGCTCTGAATTCACCGGGTGAATGAGAGTCGGTAGCGACTCGATTACGCATGGTTTTTTCAACCATTTTCGAGCGCCAAATTTGGGTATAACCAATAAAGAAGCGTTGATCACCGGTTAATCCATCAATTACTGGAGCTTGTTTACCATTTAAAGAGGCTTTGTAAGCTTTATAGGCAATAGTAACACCAGATAAATCACCAATATTCTCCCCTAAAGTCAATTGACCATTAACTGTTAAATCGTCGAAAACAGCATACTTGTTATACTGTGCGACTAAATTATTAGCACGTTGTTTAAATGCCGCTAAGTCTGCTGGTGTCCACCAATTACGCAAATTGCCGTCACCGTCATATTTACTGCCCTGATCATCAAAACCATGGCCCATTTCATGACCAATAACCGCACCGATGCCACCGTAATTGACTGCATCATCGGCAGCTAGATTAAAAAATGGCGGCTGTAATATGGCCGCTGGAAAAACAATTTCATTTTTGGTGGGGTTGTAATAAGCATTAACCGTTTGTGGAGTCATCGCCCACTCTTGCTTGTCTATAGCTTTACCTAACTTAGCTATTTGTTGTTGATGTTGGTTGTTTCCAGAGCGGATCATATTACCCACCAAATCATCGGCCTTTATGGCGAGTGCTGAATAATCACGCCACTTATCTGGGTAACCAATTTTAGGATCAAACGCAGCTAACTTAACTTGTGCCGCATTTTTAGTGGTTGCAGACATCCACTCCAACTCAGTAATACTCTTGCCATATGCGGCACGTAAGTTCTCGACGAGTTGGTTCATTCTCGATTTAGCCTCAGGGGTAAAATGACGGCTAACGTACACTTTGCCAATGACTTCGCCTAAGTTTCTATTGACTACTGCCACACCTCTTTTCCAGAGGGGACGCTGTTCATTTCGGCCACTTAGTTGTGTGGCGTAAAAATCAAAGTTCTCGTTATCAATATCAGTAGTTAATGCACTAGCAAAGGCACTTAGGGTATGAAAGGTCAAATAGGTTTGCCAATCGGCAAGTGATGTCTCAGCAAATAAGTCACCAAAGCCCTCAACAAATGAAGGTTGGTTGACAATAAGATCAGGTTGCTCTGTGGCGCCTTGTGCTGCTAAATAAGCTTGCCAGTTAAAACGGTTAGCTAGCGTACTTAATTCAGCCACTTTAAATTTATTGTAGCGTTTAGCACTGTCGCGAGATTCGACCCTTGACCAATGGAAGCTCGCTAACTTTGTCTCAATAGCCATTATAGTCGCAGCCGCTTGTTGACCGCCTTCAAGGCCAGATAAGCGAAACATGTTTTCAATATGCAATAAATAACCACTACGTAATTTAGCAAAGCGATCACTGTCATTGAGATAGTAATCTTTGTCGGGTAATCCCAAACCGCTTTGCCAAATATGGGTAGCGTAGCGGCTAGAATCTTTGGCATCAACACTAACGTAAAAAGCCAGCGGACTGGCAATGCCAACAGCTTGATATTGGCCAAAGAATGCGGCTAATTGATCTTTGTTTTCAAGGGCATTAATTTCAGTTAATAGCGGTGTGATCGGTGATATGCCAAGCTTGTTACGCATGTCGATATTCATATATGAGCGAAATAAATCGGCAACTTTTTGCTCATCACTGCCTGCCACTAGATCCGATGTGGCAGCTAATTCTTCAATAATTGATTTTACATTGTCATCCGCTTCGTCGCGCAGATCATAGAATGAACCAATAGCCGTCTTGTCTGAAGGGATCTCAGTGTTTTTGATCCAGCCGCCATTGATATAACGATAAAAGTTATCTTGCGGACGAATTGACGTGTCGATATTGTTTTTGTCTATTCCTGATATTAACTCAGTGTTGACGATGCTGTTCTGCTCTGACAATTCAGTTGTGCTATTTTGCATGTCATTACTGCAACTTGCTACAAATAACATTGAGCTGCAAAACACAGAGGTAATTAATTTGTTCATATTTCACTCATTTTATTTACTAAGACGATTAATGGTTTTGTACACTTCATTGAGACTTATCAGCGAATTGCATAGTAAGAGGATAAATACTTAAATACCAGCCTTGCTGTCTTCAAGCCTTTGGTTAAAGTTCAGTATTTGTAATAAAAGCAATACAGGCTATGCATTTCAGTTAAAAACTCGCACTATAGATAATTGCTATTTAACCGACAAGAAAATTAAAAAAGATCTATCTAGTCTGCAATAAGGGTAAATCTTAATTGCAAAATCATCAGCGATTTATGTTATGCTCCCCACACATAACAACTGCTTAGTCTAACGGCAAAATATAATAGAAAGGCTAAATGTTTCAACCTGTTAGTTTATTTATAGGTCTTCGGTACAGCCGTAGTAAAAGTCGCACAGGCTTTGTATCCTTTATTACTTTTTTTTCGATTACTGGCATTTTACTCGGTGTTGCCGCATTGATCACTGTAATTTCGGTGATGAATGGCTTTGAAGACCAACTAAAAAAGCGTATTTTAGGTATTGTTCCGCACGTTGTGGTCAGTGGTTCACAAGCAGCATTGCCCGACTGGCAAAATACTCAGCGACAATTATTGGCCTTGCCTTTGGTGAGTCATGTCACCCCAATAATAGAAAGTGAAGCCTTGGTTTTTTCCGATACAGATCTGCAAGGGGTGATGATGCAAGGCATAATTCCTGAACTTGAACAGCATAATTTAGTCAATAACCACCTGCAATATGGTGATTTAACCGTTCTTAATAACACTGATTATGCCGTGGTCATCGGTTATTCACTGGCGCGTAAGTTAAACGTCAGGATTGGTGAAAAAATCAACCTATTGTTACCTAATAAAACTCGCTTTACCCCTATGGGGCGTATGCCAATGCAACGCAGTTTCACCTTAGTTGATGTATTTAATGTTGGCTCACAAGCAGATAATAGTGCGGTTTATATTCACAGCAAATACGCTGCTAGAATGCTGCGGCAGCCGCCTGACAGTGTTGGCGCGTTGAGAGTTTATCTCACTGATGCTTTTTCAGTTGATCTCTTTATGGAACGAACACCTGAACTATATCGCGACTATAATTTTACCCCTTGGAGTGAAAGCCAAGGCACACTGTTTTCTGCGGTTGGTGTGGAAAAAAATATGATGTGGTTAATGCTCAGTCTGATCATTGCCGTGGCGACATTCAATATTATTTCTGCATTGGTAATGGTGGTTATTAACAAACAAGGAGAGATAGCTATTCTTCAGACATTTGGTATGAACCGAGCTAATATTTTTAAGATCTTTATAACCCAAGGAATGATCAATGGGCTATGGGGTGTGTTTTTAGGGACTTTGCTAGGCATTGCTATTACCTTAAACCTCAATGAGATCTTATCTGGGCTGGGCATAAGTCTATTAGGGGCAGGGCACAGTCAGCAGGCATTGCCTATTGATTTTCAACTTGAGGATGTTATGACTATCATTTTTGCGAGTATTAGCATGAGTTTACTGGCCACTTTATATCCTGCGTATCGCGCATCACAAACTTATCCTGCAGAGGTGCTTCGTCATGAATAACGGCTTACAGTGTCTGCGTGTAAAAAAATCCTATTGGCAACAAAACATAGAGACAGCTGTTTTACACGGTTTAGATTTGACCGTTGCGCAAGGCGAATTATTGGCTATTGTGGGGAGCTCTGGATGTGGAAAAAGTACTTTTTTACACATAGCTGGTGGCTTAGATTTACCTTCGTCAGGTCAAGTACTTATTAATAACACTGATATTCATCAATTAACTGAACGGGAAAAAGCAACATTTAGAAATCAACACATTGGTTTTATTTATCAATTTCATCACCTGATGATGGAGTTTTCCGCCTTAGAAAACGTCGCTATGCCCTTGTTGATCCGTGGTGACAAACCCAGTGCGGCTAAACATCAGGCGCAACAAATATTGACCCAAGTTGGACTGGGTCATCGTTTAAATCATCGTCCAGCAGAGCTGTCAGGTGGGGAACGTCAACGAGTGGCTATTGCTCGTGCTCTGGTAACTAAACCGTCATTAGTGTTAGCTGATGAGCCTACCGGTAATTTAGATTTTGATACCGCAGAGCAGATATATCAATTGTTAATAGAACTCAACAAAACATCGCAAACCAGTTTTGTCATTGTCACTCACGACTTGAATTTAGCCGCCAGAATGGATCGACAATTGCGTTTAGATCACGGCGTACTCAAGCCTATGTTGGCGCAATAAGCTTATGTTTAAACCCCTTAGTGTTTATTTGGGCATCCGCTTTATTGGCAGTAAGCAAACCAGTGGCTTTGGTGCTTTTATTTCAGCGTCATCTACTCTAGGTATAGCCCTTGGCGTGATGGTATTAATTATTGGTTTATCGGCAATGAACGGTTTTGAGCGCGCCTTAGCAGAAAAATTTTTATCTGTTATTCCACATAGTGAATTAATCAGTGTTAATAAGCGTTTGCGGAATTGGCAAAGCACAGTGCAACAAGTCGAAAAACATCCACAGGTGATTGCCGCCGCGCCAGTGATCAAAATTCCTGGCATGATGCAAAAGAAATCACAGCTTAAGTTTGTCGAATTGCGTGGTGTCGACGTTGATTTAGAAGCGAAAGTTTCAGCCATTCCCAAGTACATAACGGCGGGGCAATGGGCTGATTTATCAATGGCCAATGGTGTTGTTATTGGTGCTGGTGTTGCTAAAAAATTAGGGGTGACGGTGGGAGATAACATGCAGATGTTACTTTCTGCCGGTCAAGTCAACAGTAACTTCAATCAACCCCTGCGCAGTTTACTAAAACGCAACATGACTGTGGTCGGTATTTTTAGTTTTGGCGGCGAGATCGATGCCAATCAAGCTTATATTTCACTGCAACAAGCGGCCAACATCCTTGATTATGAGGTATTTGAAGCGCAAGGAGTACGCTTGAAAATCGACCAAATATTTGCTGCGACGCGGGTTGCTAACGAAGCGGCTTTACCCTTGCAGGAAATTGTTTACCTCTACGATTGGACCATGACTCACGGAAATTTATACAACGATATTCAACTGGTTCGCATGGTGATGTTTATGGTTATTTCTCTGGTTATCGCGGTAGCTAGTTTTAACATAGTGTCGACCTTGATCATGGCGGTTAATGAAAAAAAACACGATATTGCGATATTACTCACTATGGGCGCTAAGCCCATTACCATCATGTTAACTTTTATTTTTCAAGGGGTAATCAATGGTATTTACGGCTGTGTTATCGGTGGCTCTTTTGGGGTGTTGATCGCTAATAACTTAAGCAACATCATTGCGTACTTAGAGCAATTATTTGCCTTTAAAATACTCTCTGCAGAGGTATATTTTATTGATTATTTACCGAGTTACGTTGAAGCTGGGGATGTAGTTATCACCCTGTCAATAGCATTGTTGATGAGTTTATTAGCGACGATTTATCCGGCTGTCAACGCCAGTAGAATAGAACCGGCAAAGATCTTAGGTCAAGGTTAAATTTACTCTTGTATCAGACACTTAACTACACCAAGATCAGCTTAGTTAAGCTATTGTTTTGACAATTGAACACTGTACTTGCGCTTGATCCATGTAGGCGGGAGTGAATTGCTAGGTTGTAGCTCATTGATAGACTATTATTTCGGTTTGAGTTTGCGTTGCAATCTTTTCTTCCATTCTTTGCTAACTGAATAACGCCACAATGCATTAATGCCTGTATACCCTATAATTGAAAAGAGTAGCGCTAATACCCCACAGCCAACAATAAAAGAGGGGCCAATGGTGGACAAACTATTGACAAACCATTGCCAGCTCAAATCAAATGCAAATGCATGTAGCGGAGCACCAATGATCCAGGTGCCAACGAGATAACAAAAATAAAATATAGCCG
>JBELHO010000023.1:0-35637 GCA_042091375.1 Thalassotalea sp.
GTAACAATTCACACGGCTCGTCCTGGTGTTGTTATCGGTAAGAAAGGCGAAGACGTTGAAAAATTACGTTTACAAGTATCTAAAATTGCCGGTGTTCCTGCTCAAATCAACATTGCTGAAGTACGTAAGCCAGAAATGGATGCGCAGCTAGTTGCTGACAGTATTGCCAGTCAATTAGAGCGTCGTGTTATGTTTCGCCGTGCGATGAAACGCGCTGTACAAAACGCGATGCGTCTAGGTGCTAAGGGTATCAAAGTTGAAGTTAGTGGCCGTTTAGGCGGTGCTGATATTGCTCGTTCAGAATGGTATCGTGAAGGTCGTGTACCTCTACATACATTGCGTGCTGATATCGACTACGCCATTGCGCGTGGTGACACAACTTATGGTGTGATCGGTATTAAAGTGTGGATCTTCAAAGGTGAAGTCATTGGTAACATGCCTCTTCAGGCAGAAACTCCAGCGGCTAAGCCCAAGAAAAGAAACAACCGCAAGAGCAAGTAGGGGATAAGTAATGTTACAACCAAAACGTACTAAATTCCGTAAGCAATTCAAATTGCGTAACCGCGGTCTTGCCCAAGTTGGTAGTACAGTAAACTTCGGTACCTTCGGGTTAAAATCAGTTGAACGCGGTCGCATGACTGCGCGTCAAATTGAAGCGGCCCGTCGAGCAATGACTCGTCACGTTAAGCGTCAAGGTAAAATTTGGATCCGTGTTTTTCCAGACAAGCCCATTACCAAAAAACCTCTTGAGGTTCGTATGGGTAAAGGTAAAGGTTCTGTAGAATACTGGGTATGTCAAATCTTACCAGGTCGTGTTCTTTATGAAATGGAAGGTGTATCGGAAGAAATCGCTCGTGAAGCATTTGCTTTAGCTGCGGCAAAACTTCCATTTAAAACAACTTTCGTAACTCGGACGGTGATGTAATGAAAGCTAACGAACTTAAAGAGAAAAGCATTGAAGAGTTAAATGCTGAATTATTAGAGCTACTTCGCGAGCAGTTTAACTACCGCATGCAAGCAAGCACTGGTCAATTAGCACAAACTCATCTGCTAAGAACGGTACGTCGCAATATTGCACGTGTTAAGACTATCATAACTGAAAAGGCAGGTAAGTAATGAGCGAAGCAAAAATTCGTACACTACAAGGTCGTGTGATCAGTGATAAAATGGATAAGTCTATCACTGTATTAATTGAACGACGTGTTAAGCACCCAATGTATGGTAAATTCATCACGCGTTCAACTAAGTTGAAAGCGCATGACGAAACCAACCAATGCAATGCCGGTGACTTAGTGACTATTCGTGAATGTGCGCCAATTTCTAAGTCTAAAAACTGGACTTTGGTTGACGTGGTAACTAAAGCGTAATTTACGCTTTACACACCAATAGTACTTTAAAACCCTTACTGTTTTTCAGTAAGGGTTTTTTATTGCCGAACAGAAAATTGAGCAGATGTGAGGGTTAGCTATTGCTCAAGTCCTTTCGATTTTTTCAATGGCAAAGGTCTGCTTGTTTGAAAATAGCGCGCCTTAGATATTGTTGTGAAAACTCGGGCAAATTGTGTAAAGAGATCTTAATAGTTAATTAAGTCAATAACTAATCAGCTAATGTTAGCTGTTGTTGCAATGCTTGAATTTGATTTTTTACGGCGATCCTGTTTTTTCGAGATGCGTCTAATTGTTGTATTTTCCTGCGCCAAAAATGTTTTTTACGCGGTTGATTTTGTGCTGCTATGGTACTGACAAAATTCATATCCTGCTTTACTGGGTAAGGTAATAATGACAATACTTCTACACCCGTTTCCCAAAAGTGTTGGATGTCGGTATCACAAGGCCGGCCGAATTTATCCGTTGCAGCAAGCAATTTTTTTGCTGCTGTTTTGGTTATTGCTGTAGCTGCACCTCCACTCATGGGTTTTTGGTGAATGACAATATTAAAATTACTATTTATCGCTTGTTGAAAAGCAATTTTCCTTTGCCGACTTTGATAGGCTGCAAGCTTGATTAAATCCCATTGAAAATCGAGCTTAGACACCGTTTCTATCGCTTCGGTTAAATCACCCGATAATTCAAAATCGTCCTCTAGGATAACAGCAAATTCAAACTCGCCTTCGGCAATGAGCTGCCAAGTTTTGCGATGACTAAAATAACAACCGATTTGCCCTTTAGTGAGTGCACTGTGGTATTTTTGTGTATTGATTTCCTCACTGTAATGTCGTGCGATTTGCTGTGCTGTTAGGGCTTTGCCTGACACTGCTTCAACTCGGATAAAATCGATATTCTGTTCAGCTAGTCGTTGTTGGCTGGTTGTCAACCGGTGAGGACTGGTGCATAAATTGATCAAATAGATGGGTACTGTCATGGCGTTGACCTTATTTAATTTGAGTCTGTTGTTTTTGGCGTTCACCCAACTCAAAGAGTTTAGCTTCTTTTAAAAAGGCATAATTTGCCGCGATAACCGATTTTATAAAGCCGCGCCGCCCCGAAAATATTTGTCGTTGGATTACAAATTGTTTAAAAAATGCCAACGGAAACACTAATAAGAGCTTCATACAAGATGCCTTTTTGTGGCGTTGAAATTTTTCGAGGGCCTTTAAACTGGAGTAGCGATTATTTTTTTGAGATAGATCGGTTATTGATTCATAACCATAATGAGTAAACTCTTCGTTGATGAAGGTTTCTTTGCCCTTTACTATTGCGCTTTCATGGACTAAGTGATTTTCATTAAAGTGTGACAAGGACTTTTTATAGAGTCGGTGATTATTGGGGCGTTTTGAAAATCGAGACAGTCGCTTGCCAATAAATATATCATTACGCCAACATCTAACACTGTCTGCTTGATTATTTTCGATGATTTGTTTAAAGCTTTCGACAATACTCGAATTTAATACCTCATCACCATCTAAGTTTAGCACCCATTCATTTTGACAATGACTCATTGCTAGTTGCTTTTGCTTGGCATAGCCAAGCCACTCTTGATGGATGATATGTGCGCAGTACTTCTCAGCTATTTGTAATGTAGCATCGGTGCTACCAGAGTCGACGATAATCACTTCGTCCATTTGTTGCACACTTTTCAATACACTCTCTAAGTATTTTTCTTCGTTTAGTGTGACGATGAATACACTAATGGGCAGTTTATTGTTCTCGGTAACCATATTTACAAATCAAAAGTCCAATAATAAGTATTTGTTTAGCAAATGTTAACACTATGTTTTTTTAATGTCACTTTGTGTTAGCTGGTTTTATAAAGGAACTATCAATTCCATATGTTAAGCTATTGTTTTTATATGGTAAAGTAACTTATAAAATTTTTTTTAAGTTGTTATTAAATCCTACGGTTTAAAATAACGCGGGGTTAATTAGTCACTTTATGCAAATATTGTTTAAATAAAGTACCACTTTTGACTGACTGGTGTTATAATCTCGCGCCCTCTCGATATGAGTGGGATTTAGAAGGCAGTGACGGGTCGAATTTTTGGCCTTAAATTTCTATCTTGATAAAGATATATAGCGGAGCACAGATTAATGATCCAAATGCAATCACAGCTGAATGTTGCTGATAACAGTGGCGCAAGGCGTGTTCAATGTATAAAGGTCCTTGGTGGCTCGCACCGTCGCTACGCACGCATTGGTGACATCATCAAAATTGCTGTGAAGGAAGCAAATCCTCGCGGTAAAGTTAAAAAAGGTGATGTGTTAACTGCGGTAGTGGTGCGCACTAAAAAGGGTGTTCGTCGTACAGATGGTTCTGCCATCCGTTTTGATGAAAACGCGGCTGTAATGTTAAATGCTAACTTACAACCAATTGGTACTCGTATATTCGGTCCAGTGACTCGTGAACTTCGCAATGAAAAGTTCATGAAAATAGTGTCACTAGCACCTGAAGTACTATAAGGAGTCACGATAATGGCATCTAAGATTCGTCGTGATGATGAAGTAGTTGTACTTGCTGGCAAAGACAAGGGTAAGACTGGTAAAGTCACTAAAGTTCTTGTTGCAGACAGTAAAGTATTCGTAGAAGGTATTAACTTGATCAAAAAGCACACTAAGCCTGTACCTCAGTTACAGCAGCCTGGTGGCATTGTTGAAAAAGAAGCACCTTTACAGGTTTCCAACGTAGCGATTGTTAACCCAGCAACGGGTAAAGCAGATCGTGTTGGTTTTAGATTAGAAGACGGCAAAAAAGTACGTTTTTTCAAATCTAATAACGAATTAGTTTAATAATTGGAGTAAACGATGGCGAAACTGCATGATTTTTATAAAGATACAGTTGTAGCTGATCTTTCTAAAAAGTTCGGTTATAAAAGTGTCATGCAAGTCCCTCGGATTGAAAAGATCACCCTTAATATGGGTGTTGGTGAAGCTATTGCTGATAAAAAAGTATTAGAGCACGCCACAAATGATCTTACTGCAATCTCAGGTCAAAAACCGGTTACGACTGTTGCGCGCAAATCTGTTGCGGGCTTTAAGATCCGTGAAGGTTATCCGATTGGCACAAAAGTAACTTTACGCGGCGAGCGTATGTGGGAATTTTTAGAGCGTTTGATCTCAATATCAATTCCTCGTATCCGTGATTTTCGTGGTTTAAATCCTAAGTCATTTGATGGCAGAGGAAACTACAGCATGGGTATACGTGAGCAAATTATCTTTCCAGAAATCGATTACGATAAAATCGATAAGATCCGTGGATTAGATATTACTATCACTACTAGCGCGAAAGATAATGAAGAAGGCCACGCATTGTTGTCTGCTTTTAACTTTCCGTTTAAGAAAAAGGTGTAGAGTTATGGCTAAATCGTCAATGAAAGCTCGTGAAGATAAAAGAACCAAATTGGTTGCACAATACGCTGAAAAGCGTGCGGCATTAAAAGCTATCATCTCAGGTGTTGATTCTTCTGAAGAAGAACGCTGGGATGCAGTATTGAAACTTCAAAGTTTACCTCGTGATTCTTCGCGTAGCCGTCAACGAAATCGTTGTAATGTTACTGGACGTCCACATGGTTACTTACGTAAATTCGGTTTAAGCCGAATTAAGTTGCGCGAAGCAACAATGCGTGGTGAAGTTCCAGGTCTTAAGAAAGCTAGTTGGTAATTCACGGGAGTAAATGGTTATGATGACTGATCCTATCGCGGACATGTTTACACGCATCCGCAACGGTCAATCTGCAGCAAAAGTTGCAGTAACAATGCCATCTTCTAAGGTTAAAGTTGCAATTGCCAACTTACTTAAAGAAGAAGGTTACATTACAGAGTATTCAGTTTCTGGCGACGCAAAGCCAGAGTTAGCTGTTACTTTAAAGTATTTTGAAGGTAAAGAAGTAATCGATTCAATCAAACGTGTTTCACGTCCTGGTCTTCGCGTATACAAAGGAGCTAATGAGCTTCCTCAAGTATTAGCGGGAATGGGTATCGCGATTGTTTCTACTTCTAAAGGTCTTATGACTGATCGCGCCGCTCGCTCTGCGGGTCTTGGTGGTGAAGTCTTAGGTTTCGTAGCGTAAGGAGCAGACTATGTCTCGTGTTGCAAAAGCACCTGTCGAAGTACCTGCTAACGTTACTGTTACGTTATCTGGTCAAGACATTAAAGTAAAAGGTCCTGTTGGTGAATTATCTCAGACAATACACAGTTTAGTAGCGGTTTCTCAAGAAGAAAACTCTATCAAAACGACTGTTGCGTCAGAAGATAAAAACGCCTGGGCACAAGCCGGTACGGCACGCGCTTTGATCAATAATATGATTGAAGGTGTCAGTAAAGGTTTTGAAAAGAAATTATTGTTAAACGGTGTTGGTTACCGTGCAAAAGCAGCAGGTAAGTCTTTAAACTTATCTTTGGGCTTTTCACACCCGGTTGATCATGCTATCCCTGCTGGGATCACTGTTGAAACTCCTAGCCAAACTGAAATCGTACTTAAAGGTGCTGATAAACAGTTGGTCGGTCAAACTGCTGCGAACATTCGTGCATACCGTAAACCTGAGCCTTACAAAGGTAAAGGGATACGTTACAGTGATGAATATGTACGCCGTAAAGAAGCTAAGAAAAAGTAGGGTAATACGATGGATAAGAAAACATCTCGTTTGCGCCGCGCTAAACGCGCCCGCGCAAAGATTAGCGAGCTGGGTGCGAATCGTTTAGTCGTTCACCGTACTCCTCGCCATATTTACGCGCAATTGATCGCTCCGACTGGATCTGAAGTTATCGCAACCGCGTCTACTTTAGACAAAGAAGTCAGTGCTCAGTTAGAAAAAACCGGTAACGTTGCCGCTGCTACTGCAGTTGGTAAAGCAATTGCTGAACGTGCAAAAGCGAAAGGCATTGAGTCTGTAGCATTTGATCGCTCGGGTTTCCGTTACCATGGTCGCGTTAAAGCGTTAGCAGAAGCAGCTCGTGAAGCTGGTCTTCAGTTTTAGGGGTTGATAATGGCTAATCATAATCAAGAAAACTCACAACAAAGTGATATGGCTGAAAAGCTAATTGCCGTTAACCGTGTATCAAAAGTGGTTAAGGGTGGTCGCATATTCAGTTTCACCGCATTAACAGTGGTTGGTGATGGTGCTGGTCGCGTTGGTTTTGGTTACGGTAAAGCACGTGAAGTGCCTGCTGCAATTCAAAAAGCAATGGAAAAAGCCCGTCGTAACTTAGTAACCGTTGACTTGAAGGGAACCACTCTTCAACATGCCATTAAAGGCCGTCACTCTGGTTCTAAGGTTTACATGCAACCTGCTTCTGAAGGTACTGGTATTATTGCCGGTGGTGCGATGCGTGCCGTATTAGAAGTTGCAGGCGTTCAGAACGTATTGTCAAAAGCATACGGTTCTACTAACCCAATCAACGTAGTTCGCGCTACTGTATCCGCTCTGGCAAACATGAAGTCGCCAGCAGCTGTTGCAGCTAAACGCGGCAAAAGCGTTGCCGACATTTTGGGGTAATTGAGCATGGCTAAAACAGTAAAAGTAACTCAAATGAAAAGCTCTATTGGGCGTTTGCCTAAGCATAGAGCAACATTAAAAGGTCTTGGTCTTCGTCGTATTCGTCATACAGTTGAGTTAGAAGATACTCCTGCTGTACGCGGAATGATCAACCAGGTATCTTACATGATCAAGGTGGAGGACTAATTATGCATTTAAATACTTTATCTCCTGCACCAGGCGCTAAAAAAGCCAAGAAACGTTGTGGTCGTGGTATAGGCTCTGGTATTGGTAAAACAGGTGGTCGTGGTCACAAAGGTCAGAAATCTCGTTCTGGCGGCAGTGTACGTCCTGGTTTCGAAGGCGGTCAAATGCCATTGAAACAACGTTTACCTAAGTTTGGTTTTACCTCGCGTAAATCTTTAGTTCACGCTGAAGTACGTTTGCATGAATTAAATAGCATCACTGGTGATGTGGTTGATATTCATGCGCTTAAAGACGCAAACTTAATTACACGCAACATGGTGACAGCAAAAATTATGTTGTCAGGTGAGATAACTCGCCCTATCACTGTTCGTGGTTTAGGTATTACTAAAGGTGCTCGTGCGGCTATTGAAGCTGCTGGCGGCAAAATAGAGGAATAGTACAGGTTATGGCTACACCAGGTATGGATAATAAAGGCGCAGGCGGCTTGTCTGAGCTGAAACAAAGATTATGGTTTGTATTCGGAGCACTGATTGTTCTTCGTCTGGGATCATTTGTACCAATCCCTGGTATTGACGCCGCTGTACTGGCTCAGTTGTTTGAACAACAGAAGGGTACCATCGTAGAAATGTTCAACATGTTCTCCGGTGGTGCGCTTGAGCGTGCCTCTGTATTGGCACTTGGTATCATGCCTTATATTTCAGCTTCTATCATTATGCAATTGTTAACGGTGATCCACCCAACAATGGCTGAATTGAAAAAAGAAGGTGAAGCAGGGCGTCGCAAGATAAGTCAATACACTCGCTACGGTACATTATGCCTTGCAATTGTGCAGTCAACAGCAATTTCGAGAAGCTTACCTGATATGATGCCTGGACTAGTGATGAATGCTGGTATGGGTTTCTATTTCGCTGCGATTGTTTCTTTGGTCACAGGTACCATGTTTTTAATGTGGTTAGGTGAGCAGATTACCGAACGCGGTATAGGTAATGGTATCTCGATTATTATTTTTGCTGGTATTGTTGCAGGTATGCCTTCAGCGGTTGGACAAACAGCTGAAATGGCGCGTCAAGGTGAAATACAACCATTAGTATTATTATTAATCGCTGTTATTGTATTTGCAGTAACCTTCTTTGTTGTTTTCGTAGAGCGTGGTCAACGACGCATTGTTGTCAACTACGCAAAACGTCAGCAAGGACGTAAAGTCTTTGCCGCTCAAAGTACACATTTACCGTTGAAGGTGAACATGGCTGGTGTCATACCGCCAATTTTCGCCTCAAGCATGTTGTTATTCCCTGGCTCTATCGCCAGTTGGTTTGGACAAGGTGATGGTATGATGGCTGATATCTTGCAGGAAATGTCGATTGCCATTTCTCCAGGGCAGCCGTTATATGTGATGCTACTTGCTGCAGCGATAATATTTTTCTGTTTTTTTTACACGGCTTTGGTTTTTAATCCGCGTGAAACTGCAGATAACCTAAAGAAATCGGGTGCGTTTATTCCTGGGATCCGTCCTGGTGAGCAAACGTCTAAATATATAGATAAAGTAATGACACGTTTAACCTTAACAGGTGCTTTGTACATTACCTTTATTTGTTTGGTTCCTGAATTCATGATGATTGCATGGGATGTTCAGTTCTATTTCGGTGGAACGTCATTATTGATCATTGTTGTTGTTATTATGGATTTTATGGCTCAAGTACAGACCCATTTGATGTCTCATCAATATGATAATGTACTTAAGAAAGCTAACCTTAAAGGCTATGGTCGTTAAGTTAGCCATGTTAACTCTCTATTAAGAGAAGCGGAGTAGTAAGATGAAAGTTCGTGCATCCGTAAAAAAGATTTGCCGTAACTGTAAAGTTGTAAAACGCGCTGGTGTTGTTCGTGTAATTTGCGCAGAACCCAAGCACAAACAACGTCAAGGCTAAATCTTTTTGAAGTGTCATGGTTATTGTTTAAATAATAATGACACTTTAATTTGCAAAAAGAAGGCGGGTTGAGTATCCTAACGGGCTTTTCAACCTGATGTAATTTTAATTTAGAATAGGAGATGTGTTAGTGGCCCGTATCGCTGGCATTAACATCCCTGATCGCAAGCATGCAGTAATCGCCATTACTGCGATTTACGGTATCGGTGCTACACGAGCGAAAGCTATATGTGTAGCGACTGGTATCGATGAATCAACAAAGATCAGTGAGCTAGACGAAGCAAAGATTGATTTGCTTCGCGCAGAAGTGGATAAATACACTGTAGAAGGTGATTTACGCCGTGAAGTTTCAATGAACATCAAGCGTCTGATGGACCTTGGCTGTTTTCGTGGCATTCGCCATCGTCGCAGTCTTCCTCTACGTGGTCAACGCACAAAAACAAATGCGCGTACCCGTAAAGGTCCTCGTAAGCCTATTAAAAAGTAACGAGGGACTAGACAATGGCAAAAGCACCAGTACGTACGCGTAAGCGCGTAAAAAAACAAGTTGCTGATGGTATGGCTCATATCCATGCCTCTTTCAACAACACCATAGTGACTCTTACTGATCGTCAAGGTAATGCATTATCTTGGGCTACTGCAGGGGGTTCAGGTTTCCGTGGTTCACGTAAATCTACACCTTTTGCTGCACAGGTAGCTGCAGATCGTGCCGGCAAAGCCGCACAAGAGTTTGGTTTGAAGAATATTGAAGTGTTCGTTAAGGGTCCTGGTCCTGGTCGTGAATCGGCTATCCGTGCCTTAAATGCTGCTGGTTTTAAAATCACCAACATTACTGACGTAACACCGATTCCTCATAATGGTTGTCGTCCGCCGAAAAAGCGTCGCGTTTAATTGGCACTTTTAGGATAGTTGGAGAAAGAACATGGCAAGATATTTAGGTCCTACGCTAAAGCTTAGCCGCCGCGAAGGAACAGATTTGTTCCTTAAAAGTGGTGTTAGAGCTATAGACACTAAATGTAAAATCGAAATGATCCCTGGTCAGCATGGCGCCCGTCGTGGACGTTTATCTGATTATGGAGTTCAACTTCGTGAAAAACAAAAAGTTCGTCGTATATATGGCGTTCTAGAGAAGCAATTCCGCAACTACTACAAAGAAGCTGCACGTTTGCGTGGCAATACAGGTGAAAACTTGTTACAACTTCTTGAAAAACGGTTAGATAACGTTGTTTATCGCATGGGATTTGCAAGCACACGCGCTGAAGCACGTCAGCTTGTAAGTCACAAAGCGATAGTAGTGAATGGAAAAGTTGTTAATATTCCATCTTTCACTGTGAAAGCTGAAGATGTGGTTTCTATTCGTGAAAAATCTAAAACTCAAGCGCGTATTATCGCCGCTTTAGAATTAGCTGAACAACGTGAAAAACCAGTCTGGGTGGAAGTAGATAATAAGAAAATGGAAGGTGTTTTCAAACGCATTCCTGATCGCACGGATTTATCTGCCGAAATTAATGAACAGTTGATAGTTGAACTTTACTCTAAGTAAAGTAGCACTTTAAGAGAGGACATAATGCAGGGTTCTGTAACCGAATTCCTTAGACCACGATTGGTTGGTATTGAAACTGTTAGCACAACACGCGCTAAAGTAACATTAGAACCATTAGAGCGTGGTTTTGGTCACACTTTAGGTAATGCCTTACGCCGTATTCTATTATCTTCAATGCCGGGTTGTGCCGTAACTGAAGTAGAAATTGAAGGTGTATTACATGAATACAGTAGTAAAGAAGGTGTGCAAGAAGACATCATCGAAATACTGTTAAACCTCAAAGGACTTGCTATTGGTTTAGAAGGCAAAAATGAAGCAGTTCTTACCTTATCTAAGTCAGGTGAAGGCCCTGTAACGGCAGCTGATATTCAACATGACGGAGATGTAGAAATTGCAAACCCAGAGCATGTTATCTGTCACTTAACAGGTGATGGTTCAATCAGTATGCGCATTAAAGTTGAAATGGGGCGTGGCTACGTTCCTGCTTCAACTCGTCGCCAAGCCGAGGAAGAAGATCGAGCAATTGGTCGTCTATTAGTAGATGCGTCATTCAGCCCTGTGGTTAGAATCGCCTATGATGTTGATTCTGCTCGTGTAGAACAACGTACAGATTTGGACAAATTGGTTCTAGACATGGAAACTAACGGTACGTTAGATCCGGAAGAAGCAATACGTCGCGCTTCAACTATTCTAGCTGAACAGCTAGATGCGTTTGTTGAGTTACGTGATGTGACTGAAGTAGAACCAAAAGAGGAAAAACCTCTATTCGATCCAATATTACTTCGCCCAGTTGATGATCTTGAGCTTACCGTTCGTTCAGCTAACTGTTTAAAAGCTGAAGCAATACAGTACATAGGTGATTTAGTACAAAGAGCTGAAGTGGAACTTCTTAAAACTCCTAATTTAGGTAAGAAGTCTCTGACAGAAATCAAAGACGTGTTAGCGTCTCGTGGTTTATCCTTAGGTATGCGCCTTGAAAATTGGCCACCTGAGAGCATAGCTGATAACGACTAAGTCGATCATCGTTTTTTAATAGTTGAGATAAGGATTAACTTATGCGTCATCGTAAAAGCGGTCGCCAGTTAAACCGTAATAGCAGTCATCGCCAGGCGATGTTCCGCAATATGGCAAGTTCTTTAGTTAAACACGGTGTCATTAAGACTACCGTAGCTAAAGCTAAAGAGTTACGTCGCGTTGTAGAGCCATTAATTACAATGGCTAAAACCGACAGTGTAGCAAATCGTCGTTTGGCATTTGCACGCACACAAGATAAAGAAGTAGTAGGTATTTTATTTAATGAACTTGGTGAGCGTTACCAAGAGCGTCCAGGTGGTTATACACGTATTTTGAAATGTGGTTACCGCACTGGAGATAAAGCACCAATGGCTTACGTTGAACTTGTAGATCGCCCAGCAGTTGAAGAAGTTGCTGAAGAGGTCGAAGAAGTCAGCGAAGAAGCATAATTAGCAGCAGCTAGTTTGCAAATACAGTAGAGAAACGGAGCCATTTGGCTCCGTTTTTTTTTGCTTGAATATAAACTGTTCTGCTACTCACTTGACCTTATCTGTATTTATTCGTATAACATCTACTGATAAATTAAAAGGTGACTGAATGTCTTCACGAAATCCCATTATTGCGGTAACAGGTTCATCAGGCGCGGGTACTTCAACAACCATAGAATCATTTGATCATATATTCCGTTCTTTAGGGGTTAAATCAGCACGTGTTGAAGGTGACAGCTTTCATCGCTATTCTCGGCAAGAAATGGATCTAGAAAAGCGCAAGGCAAGAGAAAATGGTAAAAGGATCAGTTATTTTGGCGATGCGGCAAATGACTTTGAAGCGTTAGAGCGATTATTTCGCGATTACTCAGAAACGGGTAAGGGCATGATGCGCCGTTATTTACACACATTTGATGAGGCAGTGCCCTATAATCAAATGCCAGGCACCTTTACCCCTTGGGAGATGTTAGGGGAAGGCACTGATTTATTGTTCTATGAGGGGCTGCACGGCGGTGTGGTTACCGATACTATAGATGTAGCCAAACAGGTCGATTTACTGATCGGCATGGTGCCAATCGTCAACCTTGAATGGATCCAGAAAATCATCAGAGATACTAACCAACGCGGTCACAGTAGGGAAGCAGTGACGGGCAGTATTGTGCGCAGTATGGACGATTATATATCGTTTATAACCCCACAGTTTTCTCGTACGCATATTAATTTTCAGCGGGTACCAACGGTAGATACCTCTAACCCGTTTAGTGCTAAAGCCATTCCTACATTAGATGAGAGTTTTGTGGTGATCCGCTATCGCGATGCCACAGATGTTGATTTCCCTTATTTCCTGAGTATGATCGATGGTGCTTTTATGTCGCGGATGAACACCCTGGTGGTACCAGGTGGTAAAATGGGTTTAGCCATGGAACTGATATTGACACCACTGATCAAAGAGTTAATGGTCAAAAAGCACGAGGCCAATAAACAGCTAGATTGGATGAGTGACTTGTAATACTAGCCAGTAAAGTCATTTGCATTGGCTGTAAAAATAGTGGTCATTTCTGCCATTAGTTGTGCCTTAATGGATTCATTAATAGCCGAGTTGAATTGTTGGTTAGCGAATTGGTAAATATTTTCATTGCGCAGTGTTTCGGTCATTAATGACGTATGAAAAATATTTGCATGTGTTATGTTTTGGTCATATCGACGGTAATTTGCCAACACATCACTGCCAATATACTGTTGAATTGACTGAATACTGTGGTCGGTAAATTGTTTGTCTTTACATTCTTGGCGGCTGTATCCGCGTATTCTATAATCAATAGTAGTAACATCTGGTTGGTATTGATCAAGCAGGGCATTTAATACAGTGAGTGGTGATATCAAGCCACAACTGCTGATTTCAATATCGGCGCGAAAAATGGCGATATTATCAGTAAATAGCTCTTCAGGATAAGTGTGAACACACAAATGGCTTTTATCTAAATGGCTAACTACTGAGGAGGAATGCAAATCAGCAAGATGTTTTGCATTACCTTGTGCATTGCTTTCTTGACTCACTTCTGCGCTCATTTCTGCACTCGCTTCGGCACTAAGTCCTGCACTAGTTCCTTCATTACCTTCGGCAATCATCAAGGTTGCACTGGCACCTTGTGGTTGATAATCTTTAGCTGCGGTATTGAGCACTTGTCCGCCAATGCGCTGTGCTATGTCGGCTAGCATTGTTGAAAGTTCAGCGGCACAATATGCTGTATTTATGTGTGCTACATAGCGTTGTTGCGACGTGTTTGAACCTATATAACACACCTTATATATAGAGACTGCGAGAGATTTGGTTAAAAAATTAAACCCGTGAAGCTGCATGAGTAATTATCTGCTTAAAAGAGTCATGTTTACTTTGGACTAATGATAAAGTCATGGGTAATGTTAACTGCTTTATTGAGCATAAACGCCACTGAGCAATATTTATCTGCTGACAAATTAACAGCGCGTTCAACATGCTTAGCTGAGACATCAGTGCCAATTACGTGAAAGGTTAAATGAATATCAGAGAATACTCTAGGTATCGTATCAACGCGAACGGCGGAGATCTCAACTTTACAATCGACAATATTTTGCCGAGCTTTCTGTAATATACTAACGACATCCACTGACGAGCAAACACCAAGGGATAATAAAATATTCTCCATTGGACTAGGTGCTAACGCGCCATTATTGGCATCTAAAACCAAGGTATGACCACTTTCAGAGGTCGCGGCGAACATTTCATTTCCTATCCATTTAACTTCAGCTTTCATATATGTCATTTCACAGTAATTAAATACGCTATATTAACCGAGATACCCACTGATAACTAGGGCGTGTTTATCGTTTACTGAGAGATTTATTTGCTGTTAAGGCTATTCTCAGCAAAACAACGACTGGCAGCATAGTGAGCCCTCTCTGCAGTAGTTAACCAAACCTAGTATCAGGGGTACATGCACTTGTCTGAATTAATTCAATGTGTAACTGGGGTTGTCACTGTCATATTTATCTAAGCGCACTGTCGAACAGCACAGCTTTTGCAAGTCAGTGTGTTGATGGCGGGACCAAGTAAAGTATCGACGAGTAATTAAGTAAAAAAGTCAGGAATAATTAATAACAATGGTGGGTTATTAATATATTTCGCTATCAAATATATTTTTGATCAGAAGGGCGAATTCTTTTAGAAAAGCGTGTTGTTCATTAGATACTGGATTATTAAGTACACCCGACAGTATTTCTTGCAAATCATAGACAATGGCGTCTACTTCGCGAATGATAGTATTTCTTTGACTAAAACTCAGTTGTTCATTTTGGCTGCAAACCAAAATAATTTGTTCTGCCAACTCCTGTTCAATGACGGCCATAACAGTATCGGCACCAAATTCAGCTTGTTTAGAGTTTTCAAACAGTGCTAAGTGCTCAGTTAAATATTCAATAATTTGAATATAGCCTTCGGTATCAGTAACCATGTCTCATCTTAATTAATCTTTGTTATAGCTCTACTTTACTCTGGATGAATAGCCAGTTTCAAGTCTGATTTACCATGCAGTAGAGGAAAATAAAAGTTAAAAGTCTGGTTGATAGCAACAACTCATTTGATTTGTGTTAACGCCAAATGAGTTGCTCATCAGGTAATAGCTTTACAGCTAAGCTGCATTGGTACTTTCAAATATTTTGTCAGCCGAGGCGGCAACAAAGCCGGAGTACAATTGGCCATCTAGCATAGGGTAGCGCTTGGCAAACTCATAAAAACAGCTGGGGATTTCTACGGTTTGGTCGCTAAACGACACTGCTTGTTTGTCGGCAATGGTTGATGACTGCTCAAGTTTTACTGCTTGATCGCCTTTGATCTCTCCGCCTGAATTGTTGAGTATAAAACCGCCTGCTTTAACGGCGCCGTTAACTGCTTCGATATCGCTAAAATGCTCTAAGTGATTAATACTGACAGTAAAGTGATTAGCGCGATACCCCCAAGCAGCAAGCCATGCAGCATATTCACTTTCTTGTAGTAAAGTTTGGTAATCTTGGAAGCTAAGATCCCAGGTTTTACCAGAATATAAGAAGTGCTCGCTGGCAACTAAGTTGTCATCAATTTTGTCTACAATTTTGTTTATAATGGATTGTGCTTGTGATGAAAATTGTTCAGTTAACAGTTCACTAATAAACACTTTGGGTAAGCTACTATCTTGGTGTTCGAAATGTTTTGCATAGAGCTTTTTCGCTGCAAAATGATACTCACCCGATTCTTTGTAGCCCAGTGCAACAAGATGCGCGGCTAATTTGTCAATGCCTACTTTTGGGTGGTTAAAGGTGCGATAGGCTACGTGATCGTTGATTAAGTCATTGCCCGATCCTAATAGTTGATGAATTTTATCAGCGGAAGGGGTCACTTCCAGATAGTTTTGCCAAATGTTGTTAAATAGTGCTGTGACTTGAGCAGTCATTAAATACTCCGAAAGCAGTCGAATGTTAAAAAGTTATGGTTAATGGTTAATGAGTGTTTTATAGGCTTATTGGGTAAAAATTAGTGGGCAATAAAACTAGCTGCCAGGATGAAATACATACTGGAAAAAGTTTTACTGCAACAAAAATTGCTTATATTTGGTCAATATTCTTAAAGAAGCTGGGCTTGAGCCCAGCTATATTGAATGGGTCATTGTAAAACATTATTTAATGCTAAGTCCTGGGCTCAGGGCTGCAGGCAAGGCAATTTTTTGTGCTTCAACTGAAGCGACCGGAAAAGCACAATAATCAGCTGCGTAATAAGCACTTGCACGATGATTACCACTGTCACCTATGCCGCCAAAAGGCGCCGCACTACTTGCCCCAGTAATGGGTTTATTCCAGTTGACTATACCAGCGCGTATGCGTCGGAAAAAATGTTGATAATCATCTTCACTATCTGCCAATAAACCAGCAGAGAGGCCAAAAGCGGTATTATTAGCTTCATTGATGGCCGCATCAAAATCTGTGTAGCGATATATTTTTAACAGCGGGCCAAAGTGCTCTTCATCAGGCATTGCTGAAATATCGGTAACATCAATAATGCCAGGTGATACAAAGCCAGTACCTTGTTGCATATGGGTTAATGTTAATAAAGGTTGTCCACCTAAATCTATCAATTGTTGTTGGGCATTGATTAAGCCAATAGCGGCTTTCTCTGAGATCATCGAACCGATAAAGGGTTGTTGCTCGTCATCAAAATAGCCTATTTTAATTGCTTGGGTTGACGCAACTAAACGTTTAACTATGTCATCACCTTGCGGCCCCTGTTCGATAAACAGTCGACGTGCACAAGTACAACGCTGGCCTGTTGTCACAAAAGCCGATTGAATAATATCGTGTATTACTGCATCTATGTCACTGACACCTTTGACTATTAATGGGTTGTTGCCGCCCATTTCTAAGGCGAGGATCTTACCTGGTTGGCCGCCAAATTGCTCGTGCAGTAATTTTCCTGTGGTCGAACTACCAGTAAAAAATATGCCATCAACCTGCTGATGACTGGCCAACGCTTTACCCGTGGCAATTTCGCCTTGGACTAAGTTAATGACTCCAGCGGGCAAGCCTGCTGTTAACCATAACTCCATGGTTTGTTGCGCAACGAGTGGGGTCAGTTCACTTGGTTTAAATACAAGGGTATTACCGGCGATCAACGCCGGAACAATATGGCCATTAGGCAAATGCCCAGGGAAGTTGTAAGGCCCAAAAACAGCAACAACACCATGTGGTTTATGGCGAATGAAGGCTTTCGCCCCTGGCATGGCATTTTCAATGGTACCAGTACGCTCGTGGTAGGCTTTAATAGAAATGGCAATTTTGCCTGCCATAGCGCCAACCTCAGTGCGTGTTTCCCAAAGTGGCTTGCCTGTTTCTAAGGCAATGGTTGTAGCCAATGTTTCTTTGTTTTCTAATAGCAGCTCGGCAAACTTTTCTGTCACTTTAATGCGATCGGTTACCGGATATTCAGACCAAGTTGCAAAGGCTTTTCTAGCGCAGAGTACCGCTTGATCTACTTGTTCAATTGAAGCCGTTTGTCCTTGCCAAATGACCTCATTTTTAGCCGGGTTCACTGATACCATTTCGTGGCCAGTGCCAGCTTGCCAAACATTGTCGATGAGTTGAACTGGGTGAGTCAT
This sequence comes from Thalassotalea sp., assembly GCA_042091375.1. Taxonomy (GTDB): domain Bacteria; phylum Pseudomonadota; class Gammaproteobacteria; order Enterobacterales; family Alteromonadaceae; genus JBELHO01. Next base: position 17,749 of record JBELHO010000023.1, read on the forward strand.
TGTGTTTTCCTCGATACTCTGTTGTCAAAAATGAGTATGTTTTTTGTATTGTCTAATTGTTAATTAAGCGGATATAGTCGCCTTCGACTACCTTTAAACTGTCAGCAACGGCTTGACTGATCACGGCTTGATTTGCTGTTTCTCGCAATAAAATAGGCGCTTGTACGGCTCTAAAATCTGCAATTTTACTGTTGATAATAATGTATTTATTATCACTGGAAACCTCGCCAATAATTACCTGACATTTTTTGCTTTGATCTACTGTTCTTATCGAGTGAGCTTGTGCCTCGACTGTGGGGCCACCATCAAAAATATCGACATAACCTCGGCGTGAGAATCCCTCGGCTTCAAGTAACCGCAATGCTGGTACAGTTTTACAGTGCACTTTATTGATCACTTGTTGGGCTTCTTTACTCAATAAATTAACATATATCGGATATTTCGGCATTAACTCAGCAATGAAGCCTTTTTTGCCTATACCTGTTAAATAGTCTGCTGTGGGAAAATCAAGCGAGAAAAAATGCTCTTCTAACCATTGCCAAAAAGGAGAGCGACCTTGGTCATCTGATACACCGCGCATTTCAGCAATTACCGTGCTTGAAAATCGCTCTAGGTGTTCGGCAATAAACAAAAACCTAACCCGAGATAAAAATCTGCCATTGCCATCTTTTCTGTGGCTTTCGCTAAGAAATAAAGTACAAATCTCAGAGGCACCGGTATAGTCATTACACAAGGACAGGGTTTCAACTGTATTGTAAATATTGAGCTGTCTTGAACTGTGTACTACTTTGCCTAAGTGATAGTGATAAAAAGCATCTTCTAGGCCTACCGCTGCCTCAATACCACTGGTGCCGACCACTTGTCCGGTCTCGGTATCTTCCATAACAAACAAATAGCCTTCGTCACCCGGTTGGGTAACGGTTTTACTAAAAGAATATTCGGCGCGGGTAATGCGTTGAGTTAATAATTCTTCATTGACCGGCAGTGAGGTAAATCCATGTCCAGATTCAATGGCAATACGATGCAAAGCGTCGTAATCGTCATGTTGAATAGGGCGTATTATAATCATAAAAAGCTCTCAATGATGAGGTAAATCACCTTGTTGTTTAACTCATTAAACAACAAGGTGCAGTTTATTTGACCGTCAAAGGTTGGAAAACCATGCAAACAGTCAACTATGCTTGTGCAGCTACTAGCTTAGCTACTGCGCGCTCAAAGCGTTGTAACCCTTCTAAAATATCTTCATTTGGGATCACTAAAGATGGCGCAAAGCGAATAATACTAGCACCGGCAACTAAGGTCATTACACCTTCAGTTATGGCCGCGTTTAAAAACTCTTTAGCTCTTCCCTGATAGTCGTCAGTTAACACTGCGCCGATTAATAGGCCCTTGCCACGAATTTCTGAAAATACATGGTACTTTTCATTGATGGCTTGTAAACCTTGGGTATAAAGCTGAGCTTTTTCTTTAACCCCATCCAATAATTGTTGGTCATTGACGGTATCGAAAGCAGCTTCGCCAACAGCACATGCCAATGGATTACCGCCATAAGTACTGCCATGTGTACCAATTTTTAAATGTTTTGCGATTTCAGTGGTGGTGATCATTGCGCCAATGGGGAATCCACCACCGAGTGCTTTAGCTGTGGTTAAAATATCTGGTGTAACGTCTAAATCCATGTACGCATATAAGTAACCTGTTCGACCCACTCCTGTTTGCACTTCATCAAAGATCAGTAAGGCGTCGTGTTGATCACAGAGTTCACGAACGCCTTTAACAAAATCTAAAGTAGGGGAGATGATCCCACCTTCACCTTGTAAAGGCTCCATTACCACAGCACAGGTTTTGTCTGACATCAGTGCCTTAATACTATCTAAATTATTGTATTCAGCATGGACTACATTGCCGGGCTTAGGGCCAAAACCGTCTGAATATGATGCTTGACCGCCAACAGTTACGGTAAAAAAAGTTCTGCCGTGAAAGCCTTGTTTAAAAGCGATTATTTGGGTTTTATCTTCGCCGTGTTTGTCGAGAGCCCAACGACGAGCTAACTTTAATGCGGCCTCATTAGATTCTGCTCCAGAATTAGCAAAATAGACTTTATCGGCGAAGGTATTGTCAACCATCTTTTTAGCTAAACGCAATGCCGGTTCATTGGTCATGACATTAGATAGATGCCATAATTTTTCTGATTGGTCTTGCAGGGCACTAACCAATGCTGGATGACAGTGACCTAAACAATTTACCGCAATGCCACCGGCGAAATCGATGTATTCTTTGTCTTGCTGATCCCAAACTTTAGAGCCTTGTCCTCGCACCGGAATAACAGCTGAAGGTGCGTAGTTAGGCACCATAACATCATCAAATAATTCTCGACTTACTGGGAAATGGTTGGTCATTGTCTACTCCTGATAATTTGAACTGCTACTGTTGCTAGGGGCTATATGCCTAGGCAACGTATCATGCGTTATTTTAGCTACTATTTTTTGAACAGATCATAAATATAGCTTAAAAATGAACAGATATTATGACAGAAAAAAAACTTACTGTCTTGTTTTTGAAACACGGCAACCCTTTATGAATAAGGGCTTACCGTGATTTATTCAGTTAATTTGCATAACTATAGACGAAGTGAGATCAAATTTTTAATCAAGGGTTGGTTGTGCAAGATAAGTTTGTGTTTGCTCAGTTATACCCAGTGTTCGACAGTATGAACAGACAACAAATGGGTAATTCAACACTAATGATGGCAACAGTGTTTGCATGTAAAATAACCGATTAAGCTATTTTAAAGTGTTACTGTGTAAGCCTCGGATCAATTGCTTAGTACACAACGTACCAGGGGCAATTATTGCTGTGAACTGAATACATTTTACGGTGTTTTTTACGCAAATATGTAAAACTACTATTGTGATAATTAATCAAAATTTTTTTAAAAATTTAATTTTATGTGATCAATATCCGTTCTCTTCAACAACTTAATTTCTGTTGCACTCAACTTGACAGAATTCAGCCAAAACTGCGACTCGTCATCATTAATTAAGTATTCTTTGGCTAAGTTTCTGGTGGCAACGAAAGCATTTGCTTGAGTAACAATACGGGCAATAGGACTCATCATCTCAATATCAGTTTGATCGGCTAAATCAAAGGCAGGTTGAGTAATTGGTAAATTCTCAAAACGCATTAATTCAATTAACTCTGCGGTGATGGTACTGCTGTGATTTGCTATGTGTTCAAGCAGTAGTTCAGGGGCAGCTTGTAAGTCAGTCAACACATCGTATAAACGTTTGTCTCGGTCATGGTATGCCTTGTGCAACGACTGTTTTAATTCTTCTGTGTATATGTCAAAAAAGCTGCGGGTCACGGTAAGTAGCCCAGTATTACTTAACATACCAGCCGTATAAGCGGTAAATGGATCTACTTGTTGTTTTTTAGCTAAGGCTTTTGCTACTAGTGCAATGGATAAGGCATCGTTCCATATTTTGCGCTTCAATAATGGGAAAGGCGAGGTACTTTGCGGTAGCCAATGTTTTAACACGAAGGTAGGCACTAGCATTTTTAAGTTGTCTAATCCAATGTAGCTCAATGCTAAATTGACATCTGTGACTTGTACTTCAGCACGTTTGCGGTATTGCGGCTTATTAACTAGATTAATGATATCTTCAGCTAACCAAGGCAATGACTTTACCAATGGGCTGATACGGCTAATGGAAGCTGAGGGAAGCGATAAAACTTCCATAATTTCTGCTGCAGTATCCTCGACCTTTAAAGTGCCAGTATAAAGCGCAACGTGATTACTGAATTTATTTTCAAGGTGAATATTAATCTTTTTGTGGAGTGCCAAAAGTGCTTGTTCTTTAAAGTGGTTCAAGCCGAATTCTTTTAGCGTTCTCTCTTTTTGAGTTTGCTGCTCTATAGCCAACAATTCTCTGCGTCTTTCTTCTTGCTCACTGTCTTGCTTAGCAACGGTAAATATTTTCCCTTTTTTTTGCTCGGCAAACTCTTTGCTGATGGACAGGCTAATTGAACGCTTGTACAGCTCTGTGAGCGTTTTATTGTTTGTAAAAATTTTCATCTATGAAATTTATTCCTAACAGCATAATACAGAGAATATATTTATTTTAGTTATCGGCTATTTTACCATTAACAATAGCGTAAATGTGCTTATTATTCATTAGAGTATAAAAAAATAAAGTTTTTTAATAATTCCATGCCTCGAGCGGTGAGTATCGATTCAGGGTGAAATTGCACACTAACAACAGGTAAATATTTATGTTGCAGAGCCATGATGTCATCCATCTCACCTTGACCATTTGTTGTCCATGCACTAACCATTAATTCTGCTGGTAAGGTTGCCGCTTCGACTACCAGCGAATGATAACGTGTGACTTGCATGGGCATTTCAACATTGTTAAACAGGCCTTGTGCTAGGTGATTTATCACGCTGGTTTTGCCGTGCATTAAGTGCTTGGCTTTAACAATCTTGGCGCCAAAGTGTTGGGCAATACACTGGTGCCCTAAACAAACCCCTAACAACGGGATCTTGCCAATAAAGTGGGCGATCACTTGCAACGAAATACCCGCATCGTTTGGCTCTTTTGGCCCCGGCGAAATAACAATATAGTCTGGTGCAAGTGCAGCGATTTCGTCAATGGTGATCTGATCATTTCGATAAACCCTTACTTCCTGACCTAATGTCTGAAAATAATGCACTAAATTAAACGTAAATGAGTCGTAATTATCGATCATCAATAACACTAAAAGACCTATTTGCATACTTGTAGTTAATTAAAGGCCAATATTTTAATCGCTAGATGATGACAATACACGCTTTTTTTAGTCGTTTTGTTGTAATGACTGGTTATTTCTTTTAGATTTCATCGAGAGTAACACATTACCAGTAAATACCTACAGCGAGTAAAAACGCTGCAGAAAACTGGTTAACTGTACTTGTGCTTTTGCTGTGGTTGTTGGGGTAAAACGCACTTCTTCACCAGGACGTTTTTGACTGAGACGAAACAAGTCAGTTTGCATCACGGTACCAAGCGTTGGGTAACCGCCAATGGTTTGCCTTTCTTTCATCAGGATCATGGGTTGACCTTGGTTTGGGATCTGAATACTGCCGTAATTTACTGGTTTTGATAATTCACTGGCCAATGTTTGCGCAGCGATATTGCCATTAAGCCTATATCCCATGCGATTACTGTCAGCGGATATGCGAAAGGTTTGTTGAGTAAATTGCCTTTGCCAACCGCGATCGAGTGATAAATACAGAGAGTTTGGAATAAACCTAAGAGTGAGTATATTGTCTGCATAAAAACTTTGAGGAGTGCTATTGCGTTGCAAAGTTTTGTTATTTGGCGGTAACGTCTTTTGGTTGATATCTATAGTGATGAAATCACTGGTACGCAAGGTTTTACCTGTGAAGCCAAGGTTGCTTTCGCTGTGTGATTGACTTCGACTGTTTAGCCATATTTTAGATTGGATCCCACCTTTAACGGCAATATAGCTATGTAACAACTTTTTGGGCTGGTGCAAGGTGATGATTTGACCTTTTTTGAGTAGGTGAGATTGCCAATTATTGATGACTTTTGTTGGCAGATCTTGTTGTGAAATAGTGGCTTTACAATCAGCACCTGTTAAGGCAATAAAACAGTCGCACCCTGCCTGTAATTGTATTTGTCCTAGAGTAATTTCTAATGCCGCATGATTTTGATCATTATCTAATAATGAGTTTGCAAAGCGAAAAGCATATTCATCAGCAGCGCCTCCTGCGCTAAAACCTAGGTGTTGACTGTTTAATCTGCCTAAGTCTTGAACACTCGCTCGGCCACTTAGTTTGATGATTTTAAGATGATTACTCATGATTTTCTAATGAAATGATACCGCCTAAACGACAATATTCACTGTAGTCAATGGCTTTAAATGTCACTTGCTGTCCCGGCGTTATGGCGGGCGAAAAACACTGTTCAGTTATTTCAAACATTGCCATTGGTGTTTGTCCAATAATGTGCCAGCCACCGGGGCTGGCGCTGGGGTACACAGCGGTTTGTTGTCCTGCAATGGCAACTGCGCCTTGCGGTATTGTTAACCGTGGAGATGATCGTCGGGCTACTTGTAAAAAAGGTGTTAGGGTTGCTAAATAACAAAAGCCGGGAGTGAAACCTAAGCTGTATGCGCGATAAACCGCATCGCTGTGGTACTCAATGATCTGCTCGGCTGTTAAATCTAGCACTTGGCTTAAGTATGGTAGATCCCAACCTGCTTCTAAACCATAATAGACTGGAATTTCAATACGCTGAACGGCGGATTTGGTAACAGTCGACGCAACTTTTGACAATGACCGCCATAAGTAATGCAACTGATCAGAAAAAGGCTTATAAGCAATTAATTCAAACTTGTAATACACCAGTAAGCTGTTGTATGAACTGATGGTTTCGACGATGTAGTGTTTTAATTGCAGCTTTATGAGTTGTTGATAGTCGGTTATCCATTGATGTTGATGTTGACAAACCCGCTCCGGCCAAACAATCAATACAGTATTTTCACTGTTGCCTTCGATCGAGATAGGGTTTTTAACTTGCATCTAGGTATTGCCTGAGTAATTTAATCCATTTCATCGCAGAAGGCGTATCGCCGTGAACACATAGGGTTTCTGCTGCGATGTTCACTGGTTGATCATCAATACTTATCACTTGTTGCTTGGCCATTAAATTTTTTGTCTGAGCAAGAACCTGATCAGAGTGATGAAATACCGCGTTGTTTGCACTGCGAGGTACAAGATGGCCAGATTGTTGATAGGCTCTATCTGCAAATGCTTCCTGTATAAGGGGGATCTTCCACTGTTGAGCGATATCGGCAAACACTTTGGTATTGGGTAGGGCTTGGATCATTAGTGGCAGAGGGTGGTCTAGTGCTGCCATTGCTCGGCAGACGGTATTAAAAAGGCTGAGATCTGCCATCATATCATTATAAAGCGCGCCGTGCGGTTTTACGTAGTGCAACTGGGTGCCTTCTGCTTGGCAAATGGCGTTCAGTGCGCCTATTTGATAATGCAAAATAGCGATGAGTTGTTCTGCCGCAAATGTCATCGACCGTCGGCCAAAATTGTCTTTGTCTGGATAACTTGGGTGGGCACCAATGACCACATCGTATTGCACTGCCAAGCGCACAGTATTGCGCATAGTCAGCGGATCTGAGGCATGAAAACCACAAGCAATATTAGCCTGATCTATATAAGGCATGATAGCTGAGTCGTTACCCGATTGTAATTCACCTAGATCACAATTTAATTTCACTGGTTTTCCTCAGGCTTTATTGATAACAATATCAGATGTTGGGATACAACTGCAGGCCAAAATATAGCCCTGTTGTTGCTCTGCATCACTAAGGCCGTCTTGCCCTAGCTGTTCGACAGTACCGTCGTCGAGTTTAACTTTACAACTACCACACATACCTCCTCGACAAGAGTAGGGCAAAATAAGTCCAGCAGCTTCTGCTTGATCAAGTAATGTGTCTTTAGTATTGCCCTTGTATAAGGTGTTCCAGCTTGCAAAGTTGATCTGTACCTTGTCTTTAACTACCTTAGTGTCTTTAATGACCTTAGCTTCTTGGATATCTGCTGGCTGCTGTTGCTCTTGACGTTGTCGTTGTCCAAAGCTTTCAAAATGCAACTGTGCATTGGCTAAATTTAATTCTGCTAGAAGGCTTTGCGCATGCTGTCTAAAAGCAAGCGGCCCACAAACAAACACTTGCCGAGAAATAACATCGGGAATATTGGCTAACATATCTTTGCTTAACCTGCCGCGATAACCAGACCATTGCTCTGTAGCTTGCTTGGTAAGGGTATAGTCAACCCGACATTGGCCATGTTGCTTAGCTAAAATTGCTATTTCATCTACAGCAATGAGATCGGCCTGAGTTTGTGCACTGTGAAAAAACGCAATATCTAGATCAACACAGTTATCGGTCAGATCCCTTAACATCGACAACATCGGGGTGATACCACTGCCGGCGGAGAGCAGTAACACAGGGTTACTTTGTTTACCTAAGTGAAATTTTCCCTGTGGTGGTTTTGCATTAATCTCGCTACCTAAGGCGATATTGTCGTGTAAGTAATTCGACACTATGCCAGCCATATGATTATCGTTTACCCTTTTTACGGTGATCGCTAAAGACGCTGGGCGACTGGGTGAAGAAGACAAAGTATAGTTGCGCTCTACTGACTCGCCATTGATGTCGATCTCAATAGGCAAATGTTGCCCAGCTAGATATTGCACAGTGTCTTTGGTATTACTTTTGAAGACAAAGGTTTTGACATCGTGAGTTTCTTCAATAATGTTGATACAGGTCAAGGATAATAATGGGCTTGATAAAGGTAGTTGTTTACTTGCTTTAGGCTGCTGTGTTGTTTTTGGGTTACTCACTGTGAAAACAGGAGATGACTGCTTTTTTAAAATTTCAACTTGATCACCAAGGCTTATTTTTCCCTCATTTAAAGCGATCAGGTTTTGTCCAAACAGAACCTCGCCACTGGCTAATTGGCGATAGGCCTTTAAAGTGCTCAATGGTTGTTGTTGAGGGTGTCGCTCGCCAGTTGTGCTATCAATCGTGGTAAAAATGCAGCGGGAGCAAGGTTTTACTAACTCAAATTCGACATTTGCGATAGCAATGCGGCGCCAATTATCCTCAGCAAAAGCCTCGGTATTACTCACTACTATATTGGGTCTAAATTGTGCCATGGGCACATACTGATCGATTAAACGACTGTTTAAATCATCTAATGAGGCTTGGCTGATCAGCAATAAAGGATAGCCATCAGCAAAGGCCACTGATTGATGGCTGTCAGTGACTGATCGCTTGGATTGTTCACCAAAATAAACCAATTTACAGGGCGTTTGTAAATACTGACTAAACCAGCGATCATATTCAGTAGCACAATATTGTGCCTGAACAGTATCCTGCCACAAGTTAATTGCTTGGTAATGATCACTGAAATGCGCATACGAAATGGGTAATTTTGGCATATTTGGAGCGGTTAATATTAAACCGTATTGGGTGAGGCTGGAGCTGACTAAACACAACTTTGCTTTGCTGCGCGCGGTAATAAATTGACCTTGCAGATCAGTGAGTACAAATCGCCGATCAAAACTCAAACCGTATTGGTCAATCCATGTATTTGACAGCGATATGCCTGCGGTAGATTTTATTGGATAAATATCAATAGATGAAACAACAGTAGCAGTCATGTAGTGTTACCTTTAAATCTACCCAATAAAGAGTATCTATAGTCAGCAAATTAACTGGTTTTTGCAATGCCTTTTTGGTTGTTGATCGGTTATATTGCTCACAATAGTATTGAAAAGGTTATTAAACACATGATGCATATTCATATTTTGGGTATTTGCGGTACTTTTATGGGAGGAATTGCCGCTATTGCCAAACAACTAGGTATGCGCGTTTCTGGTTGTGATGAAAATGTTTATCCACCCATGAGTACACAGTTAACTGCTTTAGGTATTGAACTGAAACAGGGCTATTGTGTAGAGCATTTGGCAGACGAACCCGATGTGGTGATCATTGGCAATGCCATGTCACGCGGCAATCCTCTAGTGGAATATGTTTTACAACGAAATATTGCCTACACTTCAGGTCCACAATGGTTACTCGAAAACGTCTTAAAAGATCGCTGGGTACTTGCCGTTGCTGGTACCCATGGTAAAACCACAACAAGCTCTATGTTGGCGTGGATATTAGAATATGCTCATTTAAAACCGGGGTTTTTAATTGGTGGTGTGCCGCAAAACTTTGATGTATCGGCTCGGTTGGGTGACAGTCCTTTTTTTGTTATTGAGGCCGATGAGTACGATACTGCATTTTTTGATAAGCGTTCAAAATTTGTTCACTATCGGCCAAGAACCTTAGTCATTAATAATTTAGAGTTTGATCATGCTGATATTTTTGCTGATTTAGCCGATATTCAACGTCAGTTCCATCATTTAGTGCGCATGGTAGCAAGCAACGGTTTGATTTTATCTCCACTCGCTGAAACGGCAATTACCGACACATTAGCGCAAGGCTGCTGGACACCTATAGAGCACAGTGTTAAAGATGATCAACAAGCATTGGGTTGGTCAGCCGATAAAATTAACGCAGACGGCAGCGAATATATCGTCCGTTTTAAAGGACAGCAACAAGGTACTGTTAAATGGCAGCTGATTGGTGATTTTAATATTGACAATGGGTTAATGGCTATTGCTGCTGCTCGTCATGCAGGGGTTCCAAGTGCGGTTGCTATCGAAGCTTTGGGACAATTTGTCAACACCAAGAGGCGACTAGAACTGCGTGGTGAAGTCAATAATATCAGGGTCTATGATGACTTTGCCCATCATCCTACAGCGATTAAAAAAACATTAGCTGGGGTGCGTGCCAATGTTGGTTCAAAACGCATTATCGCGGTATTAGAGCCAAGGTCAAACACCATGAAATCTGGGGTTCACAAAGACGCTTTACCCAGTGCATTAGCAACTGCTGACATAGTATATATCTATCAAGGTGACGAGGTTTTGTGGTCGGTAGAACAATTAATTACTGCCTGTGCTCAACCCTGTTATGTACTGGACAACCTAGATGATTTGCTGTTCGAGATCAATCAACAGGCTAAAAGTAGTGATACCATTGTCGTGATGAGCAATGGCAGTTTTGGTAACATTCATCAAAAATTATTAAACACATTAGCAAGTTAATCAAGGGATAACAAAAAATACTATGGCTGAATTTAGCGAGAAATTAACATTAGCAATCACCGGTGCTTCGGGCTCTGGTTATGCCCTGCGTCTACTGGAATGTCTGGTGGCAGCCAATGTGCAGATTTACGTATTGTGCTCAAGTGCGGCTAGAGTAGTACTAGACACCGAAGTGGGTTTTAAGTTGCCTGCCTCACCAGAGTCGGCAACCAAAGTATTAACTGAAAAGTTTTCAGCAAAGGCTGGACAGATCACTGTGTTTGGCAAAGAGCAGTGGTTTGCTCCTGTGGCCTCGGGATCGGCGGCCCCAAAAAAAATGGTGGTTTGTCCATGCTCTACCGGAACCCTCGCGGCTATTAGTCAAGGCATGAGTGATAACTTAATTGAGCGCGCAGCCGATGTGGTGATCAAAGAGCGCGGTCAATTAATTATCGTACCGAGAGAAACACCTTTTTCAACAATTCACCTACAAAATATGTTAACACTGGCACAAATGGGGGTTACTGTAATGCCTGCCGCGCCAGGGTTTTATCACCAACCTAAATCAATTAATGATCTCATTGATTTTATGGTGGGACGACTATTGGATCATTTATCAATTGAGCAAGCTATCATGCCGCGCTGGGGCTACGATAATAGTCAGTAAACAAGATGCTAGTGTAGCAACAAATAAAAGGCACTCAATCTAGTTGCCTTTAGTCGATCATTTTTAACCTTAGCTAGCCAATTAGTAAGTTGACTACTTGAGTTTTTTACCGCTATTCATTCATTGATCCTGTTGAAATATTTTTAAATAAAACCGGCACCTTAAATGCACGTAAATTTTTTGTTATTTAATTTAATAAAATAACTTTATATGTGTAAAAAAAATGTATATATTGCGTTCGTAAGTTGATCATTGCATATTTTTTTGATCCTGCTTTTGATTGAAATATTTTTGATAAAGACATAAAGGTTCATTGCCAATCGGATTTACTCAGAAAACTAATCAATTTTAAGTCATAAAATATCAGCACAAATCACCCTTAAATTATTTTTATATCTGCTTAAATGGGTAATGACCATTGCTAACATTAACTTAAAAACAATGCAGGTTATTTTGATAGGAGTATTTTATGTTGTTGGTTTTTATGGATTTAATATTACCTTTTATTGTTATCTCACTGTTGTCATTGGCTGTTATTTTGGTAGTCAGCGTAGATTATTTTTTTCTAGAAAATAACCTATCTGAAAAGTCCATCACTGAATTCACTCAACAGCTATTATTACTTGCTAGCATAGTGATTTTTTTCCGAGAGGCGATAATCGATCAGCCGAAAAGAACTTTATACATCTTAATTATTGGATTTTTTGGCTGCATGTTGTTGCGTGAGCTTGATTATTATTTTGACAGTATAGTGCATGGTTTTTGGCTTTATCCAACATTAACGTTAGCCACCTTAGTGATTGTGTACAGTTTTCAGCACAATAACAATTTAGCTAATAACCTGCGAATTTTTAGTCAAACAAAATCATATTTATACATACTTATTGGCCTTGTGATCATTATGAGTTTTAGCCGATTATTAGGCTCAGGTTCACTGTGGAGAGAGGTAATGAGTGACGATTATAGGCATGTGTATAAAACGATTATTCAAGAGGGTTTAGAATTATTTGGGTATATGTTTATATTTATTGGTGCGTTAGCACAGCGTAAATATCATCAATCGCAGCCGAGACTGTAAAACAATCGCAGCCGAGACTGTAAAAACAATCGCAGCCGAGACGGTAAAAACAATAAAAGTCGATATTACAAAATTCAATACCAACAATAGCTAAGCTTCCTGCAATTAAAAAATAGAAGGCCTTGCACTTAAGTGGCTTAACTTGTCATGGCAGACAGTGTATTGTCAGTTGATGATCTTGAAGTACAAAGGTAATGACTTAACCGTCAATGAATAGTCGAAAAATATGAAAAATAAAGTATCCAAAGAAACCAAAGTGCAAGCAATGAAGATGACCAAAGGCACACAAAACAAAGCCCTAAGCAAAGAGCAAACCAAACTTATATCCCAAGGGATAGAAAAAGGTATAGCAGAATATAAAAAGCAACAAGCTAAAAAAGCACGATCACTGGATAAACAACGCAAACAAAAAGTTGCAGTAAAAGCTCAAGCTAATGTTCAACCCGTCGATAAGGAGCAAACAGCAAATAACAACAGGCAATGGCTGCCTTGGTTGTTGCTGTTATTGAGTTGGACAGGATTTATTGTCTATTATCTAATAAGTTAATTCGCAGAAAATAAAAAGGCCTTACAAAAGTAAGGCCTGAAATGCTCGCTGTATGGTCTAGTAATTCTAGCTTCTTATTAATTTTTACTATTTTTTATTATTGTTTTTGTTTAGCGCGGAACAATTTATAGCAAAGCTAATTTGGCCATGCAACAACTTTAATAGAGCATTTATACCACGAGTTTTTTCGTATTATTGTTCTTTTGTACAAATTTAAACAAACGATAAAAGTAAGCCTCTGATAGCATTAGTATAATTATTTTTATGCTGGTTTTTTTAGTGAACAACATTTTTTTCTGATCTGTTTTGAGATAGATCAAAAAAATTGTCAATGCTAGAATACAACCAATCATATCGGAGATAGCTTATTCATGACATTATTAAAAAACGACAATTATTTACGTGCGCTTTTACAACAACCTGTTGATCACACCCCCGTTTGGATGATGCGCCAAGCGGGTCGTTATTTGCCTGAGTACAAAGCAGTGCGTAAAGAAGCTGGAGACTTTATGACAGTCTGTCGTGATGCAGATTTGGCTTGTGAAGTAACCATGCAACCACTGCGGCGTTTTCCATTAGATGCGGCTATTTTATTTAGTGACATCTTAACCATACCCGATGCCATGGGGTTGGGTTTATATTTTGAAACAGGTGAGGGGCCAAAATTTGAGCGTCCGATCACTTGCAAAGCCGATGTTGAAAAAATTGGTGTGCCTGATGCTGAAGATGACTTAGGTTATGTGATGAATGCGGTGCGTACCATTCGCAAAGCACTCGACGGCACGGTTCCGCTGATAGGTTTTTCTGGCAGCCCTTGGACATTAGCGACTTATATGATTGAAGGCGGTAGTTCTAAAGCGTTTACCAAAATCAAAAAAATGATGTTTGCAGATCCGCAAACATTACACCTGTTATTAGATAAATTAGCTGACTCAGTGATCAGTTATCTAAATGCGCAAATTGCCGCAGGTGCCCAGTCGGTCATGGTATTTGATACATGGGGAGGGGTTTTATCGCCTCGTGACTACCATGAGTTTTCATTGCACTATATGGCTAAAATTGTCGATGGATTAACACGTGTTGCCGATAACCGAAAAGTGCCAGTTACTTTATTTACTAAAAATGGTGGTATGTGGCTGGAAAGCATCGCTGCAACTGGTTGTGATGCGGTTGGTTTAGATTGGACGATAAATATTGCCGATGCCAAAGCGCGTATTGGTGACAAGGTTGCGCTGCAAGGCAATATGGATCCGTCGATGTTATACGCTCCTTTACCTAGAATTGAGCAAGAAGTTGCAACAATCTTAGCTGGTTTTGGTAAAGCAAAAACCGGTCACGTGTTTAATTTAGGACACGGTATACATCCTGATGTTGATCCCAAACACGCTGGACATTTTATTGATGCGGTTCATCGTTTGAGTAAACCTTATCATCAATAAAGCACAGGCAAATAAAAAAATAAGCTGAACTCAACAAGCATTTGATCTACCCTAAGTTATAAAAAATTAAATGCCTAGATATAAATTTTGAGGATGAAATGAAACATTATTTTTGCAACATACTGATCTTTGCTCTATTGGCTGCGTTATGGTCTTGCGGTCAAAAAGAGCAAGCCAAAGCTAAAACAACTGAAGAAGCGACTGTGCAAGCCAATGAGACCGCAGCAGTCACCGAGCCAAAATTAAAGCCAGTTGAGTTGATACAAATGGACAAACAAGCCGAAGCTAAATCCAGTGACAAAAAACAGCCATGGCAATTTGCTACTATCACCTTTTTAAATCTCGAAGGTGGATTTTTTGGTTTAATTACCGATAAAGGTAACAAATTATTGCCGATGAACTTAGCAAAGGAATTTCAATTACACGGCGCTAAAATTAAGTTTAAAGGAGAAATACAAAAAGGCATTTTCACTATTCAGCAATGGGGAACACCTTTTAAAATTTCGGCAATAGAATTAATGTCTTCAGGCTCAGAGCAACTCAAATAAACGAGTGAGTTAGCCATATCAACTGCGGTTAAAACTTGGTTTAACCGCGCTAGCAAAGACAACTCACTACAATCAGCAAGAGTAAAAATTTTCCAGTGCCTTTAGTGAGTTGATAACTTCGACTTGAAAACTTCGACTTGAAAATTTCGACAATAATGATTTTTTCAATAGTTTAAAACAAGTGCTTTAAAACAAGTGCTTTAAAACAAGCGGTTTAAACCATTTAATGCTGCCACCCTAAATGCCTCGGCCATAGTGGGATAGTTAAAGGTTGTTTCAACAAAATATTCGATGGTGTTGCCACCGTTTTTCTGTTGCATGATAGCTTGACCAATATGAATGATTTCCGCGGCATTTTCACCAAAACAATGAATACCTAATATTTCTTTAGTTTCACGATGAAAGAGTATTTTTAACGAACCTACTAGATTGTTAGAAATTTGTGCACGCGCTAAATGTTTAAATTGCGCACGGCCGACCTCGTAAGGGATCTTAGCTTCGGTAAGCTGCAATTCGGTTTTGCCAACTGAGCTAATTTCAGGAATAGTGTAAATACCGGTTGGAATGTCGACAATTAACTTAGCACTACATGCTTTGTCCAGCATAGCACTGGCACAAATTCTACCCTGATCAAACGCAGCACTAGCCAAACTTGGATAACCGATCACGTCACCAACAGCAAAAATGTTATCAACTTCGGTTTGATAGGCGTTATTAACCTTGAGTTGACCGCGACCGTCAGCGGTTAAACCAGCGTTGCTTAAGTTAAGATCGACGGTATTACCGGTTCTGCCATTCGCCCATAACAGGCAGTCGGCTTTCATTTTTTTACCTGATTCTAAATGCACTATGACAGCATCATCAGTTGCGTCTACTTTTTCTATTTGTTCGCCATGGCGAATAACTACGCCATTATTCCACAGGTGATAGCTAAGAGAATCTGACATTTCATCATCGAGAAATGACAATAAACGATCACGGGTATTAATTAAATCAACCTTAACTCCTAAACCGCGAAATATTGAGGCATATTCACTACCGATCACACCGGCACCATAAATAATAATATGGCGAGGTGAATGTGCTAAATCAAGAATACTGTCTGAATCGTAAACGCGTGGATGATTGAAATTAATATCATCAGGGCGGTAAGGACGAGAGCCCGTTGCAATGACTATTTGTTTGGCTGTGATATGTTCAATTGAACCATCAGGACGGATCACCGCAATGGTATGGGGATCAACAAAAGAAGCCTCGCCAAAAAAATGTTTTACTCGGTTGCGATCATAAAAGCCACTGCGCAAACTGACTTGCTTGTTAATTACAGCCGAGGCATGCTGCAAAATATCTTGAAATGTTAGGTGTTTAACGCCTTCGCCGCTGTTGAATAAAGGATTTGAGTTATATTCAATTAAACGACTAACAGATTGTCTAAGGGCTTTTGATGGAATTGTGCCCCAATGGGTACAGCCTCCTCCGACGTGTTGATAGCGCTCAATAATGGCAACCCGTTTTTCTTGTTTAGCAAGATTCATAGCCGTACCCTCACCACCAGGGCCAGTGCCTATGATGATTGCGTCAAAGTCGTACTGGGCATTTGTCGATGTTGCTGTAGAAGGTGATGTTTGCTTAACCAAAGATATGTTCTCAATTCCTGCTAATAATAGCTAAATTTTAGCAGGAATTGTGTAGGAGGTAACTAATAAATTATCTGTCAGGCAAGTTTCTCGATAAAAAACTGCCAACTTTGCTTTTGCTGACTGAGCAATTGTTTCAACTCCGCATATTGAAGACCCAGTTCACCTTGCTCTACATCAGCAATAAATTTTTGTTTTTTGCTAGTAATTAACTGTTTTTTTGCAGCATAGTATGCGTTTAACCTAACCATTAAGTCATCGTACTCTTGTTGTAAACGAGCCAATAGTAAATCGCCATTTGGGTGGGTTTTTAATTTTTGCTGATTTTGCTTTAGCACCATAGAAAATTTAGCTTTTTCAATTTTGTCTTCAGGGGCAACGCGCAAGTTTGAAGTCAATCGCAGGTAATAGCAGCCTTTAATCACCCATTTAGTTGGATCAAAGTGCCACCAGCGAATACCATTGCGGTAATCGTTTTCGAACATATGATGAAAATTGTGATAGCCTTCGCCAAATGTTAGCAATGCTAAAAGCCCATTATCGCGAGCGGTGTTTTTTTCGGTGTAGGTTTGTTTACCCCAAATATGAGCCAGCGAATTGATAAAAAAGGTGGTGTGGTGACTCAAGACTAAGCGTAAAAAACCAACCAATAATAAACTGCTGATCACATCACCGTGTATTAATCCAAACAGTAAAGGTACGCCAAAGTTCATTAATATACTCAGTGATAGATAGTGTTTATGTTGCCACATCACAATTGGATCTTTTTGTAAATCTCTGACGTTGTCATAATCATTATACCTGTTGAGTTGATACTCACGCAGCATCCATCCTATATGGGAATACCAGAAGCCCTTTTTTGCTGAATAGGGATCAACGTCATTGTTATCGACAAACTTGTGGTGAATGCGGTGATCAGAGCACCAATGTAAAATACTGTTTTGCAAGGCAAACGCACCACCTAAGGCACAAATTAAGCGCATTGACCAATGGGCCTGATACGTCTTGTGTGACCACAACCTGTGGTAGCCAGTAGTGATCGACATACCACAATAAATAAAGCAAATGATCGCCATGGTTATTTCACTGGCATCAAAACCGTGAGTTAAAGCGCGGTATGGTACTGCGATAGCCGCGACAGCAAAAGTGATGGCAAAAACAGCAATATTAAGCCAGATAAGTTTGGGTTTATTCATTAAAATTTGCACTCTTGTTTAATTTGATTTTTAGTGTACAAGTGTTCGCTATT
>JBELHO010000023.1:35737-48712 GCA_042091375.1 Thalassotalea sp.
CTATTTAAGTATCATAGTTAAGTTGTTTGTGTTGAGAGTAACTAATGTATGAGTGGTATTAGAGCGCAACAAAAAGAAAAAACCCGTCGGCAACTTATCGATGCTGCCTTAGGGCAATTGAGTGCTGATCGCAGTTTTTCAAGCTTGAGTTTACGCGAGGTAGCAAAAGAAGCTGGTTTAGCGCCTACCTCCTTTTATCGACACTTTACCGATATGGATGAACTGGGTTTAACTTTGGTTGATGAAGCCGGCCTGACTCTGCGGCAATTGATGCGGCAAGCACGGCAACGGATAGAAAAAGGCGGCTCAGTTATTCGTATTTCGGTACATACCTTTATGGAATTTATTGAAGATAACGGCAATATATTCAGATTATTATTGCGTGAACGCTCAGGTACATCAGCAGCATTTCGTTTGGCAGTTAATCGTGAAATTAGCTATTTCACTCTAGAATTGCGCGATTATTTACAGCAAGCTAACCGGTTAAATGTTGATGTTGCCTATTTACAGGCCAACGCGGCAGTAACTCTAGTGTTTAGTGCGGGCTCTGATGCTTTAGATGCAGATAAAAAAGGCCGAGTTCTGTTAGCTGACAGAACTATTCAACAATTGCGCTTTATTGCTCGAGGCGCGGTTGAATTAGGGCAAAGAAAAATAACATCAAAGACTTAGTATTGAAGAGTAATTGATATACTGTCTATTATTTTTTATTTCTTTTGCGTTAAAATAACTCCCGTTTCGACATGGTGGGTGTAAGGGAATTGATCAAACAAAGCACAACGCTCAATATCATGGGTTTTAACCAGTTCTATTAAGTTTTGCTGCAATGTTTGCGGGTTACATGAAATGTAAATGATCTGCTTAAACTGACTGACTAAGGCAATGCTATCTGCATCTAAGCCAGCTCTGGGTGGGTCGACTAACACACTATCAAATTGATAACTGGTTAAATCAAAATCCGCCAAACGCTTAAACTGACGTTGTCCTGCCATTGCTTGGCTAAATTCTTCACTGGACATTCTAACAATATCAATATTGTCGATATTATTTGCTTTTATATTGTATTGCGCCGATTTTACCGATGTTTTTGAAATTTCCGTGCCCAGAACTCGGTCAAAGTTTTGAGCCAGAGCAATACTAAAATTGCCATTGCCGCAATACAGCTCAATTAAATCTCCGCCATGTCCCGAGGTTGCTTGTTGTGCCCACAACAGCATTTGTTCATTGACCTTAGCATTGGGTTGAGTAAAACCATTTTCCACTTGTTGATAGACAAATGTTTGCTCACCTACATTGAGTTTTTCTATAACGTGATCTTGGTTTACGACACACTTTTGTTTGCGGGCACGACCTATGATGTGCACAGGAGCGATGTTTGATAAACCTTGTTTTAACCTGGTTGCTTGTTCTTGCCAATCATCGTCAAGTGGTTTGTGATACAACAAACTGATGATCGCTTGACCACTCAGTGTGGTTAGAAAATCCACTTGAAAAAGCTTGTATCTGAGTATAGGTTCTGTTTTTATTGCGCTCAGTAATGCCGTCATTAAGTGATTGATTAATTGGCTAGCAACAGGAAAGTTTTCCACTTTAAATTTTTGCTTGGTCGTTGGATCAAACATAATGTAATAGAGATCATCACCTTGATGCCAAACACGAAATTCAGCTCTTTGACGATAATGTATCGGCTCAGAACGATATACATCTATATCTGGGCCATTAAATTGGCTGAATAACTCAGTCATATCATCTTGCTTGACTGACAATTGTTGTTCGTAGTTGCTCGGATCTATGTGATTAAACATAATATTGCCTAATATATCGCGGTAAATGAAACAACGCCGATCTTAACGAGTGTCGACACTTTGTCTAGTAAAATTGCACCAATTGGCTTGTTTATCCAAAAAAGTAAATGAATTTGTCCTGGTAATGACCCAAGAGTGTGTAATTTTAATCTGAGTTGAACTGCACTCAATGATACCAATAACCATCAGCAACATTTCATTGGCATTGCACTTGCCATCTATAAAGGCAATTGACCAATAAATATGGAAAGATCAACAGAATCAAACTGGCGCTGTCATATTACTGCAATGTTTCCTACATAAAACTTACATATTTCTAAAATAATTCTGTCATTTTTGGGTATTAGGATAGGCGCAACTTTTAATTAAGCTGTTTGAATAGCGTTTGTATAACTTTTACAAATAAACGGTGTTTGACTTGCTTGATAACCTTAATTTTTAATTTTTGGAGCAAAACTGAAATGCAAATCAAATCACTTTTTAAAGTTAGTGCCATTGTCTGTGCCATATCACTTGTTGGTTGTGGTGGTGATATTAAAATTACCCCAACAGTGAATGACAACAGTACAAACACAGATAACAGTACCAATAATTCTAATAATACTTCTGGTGGTGGCGGTGATGAAACAGTTGAGTGTGCAAGCTACACTACCGATGCTGGTTTGGTCGAAGGTAATTTTGACGGTTTAGACTGCATATACAATGATTCGTTTGCCAGCAAAAACATCTCTATCACTGCAAATATTACCTTTGAAGAGTTACCCGAAGGCGGTTTGCACTTATTTGAAGATGCACTGCTTATCGGTGCCGATGGACGTACAGATGAAGGTTTTGCAATCCCAGTAAATGGTCCAACAATGACAGTTAAGCCGGGTGCTACACTCGCTTTTAAATCAGGTGAAGCCATCATTCGCATTGCACGCGGAGCAAAAATCCAAGCCGTAGGTACTGCTGCTAAACCTATTACCTTTACTTCTGCGTTTGCTTACGAACGTCATGATTTAGAAGGGAAAGGCGCTCAATATGCTGACTGGGGTGGTATTATCATTAATGGTAACGGCCTAACTAACCAGTGTACTAACGCACAGCGTGCGGCTAACACTTGTAATGCTCCTTCTGAAGGTATTACTAGCTACTTTGGTGGTAATGATAACACTGATGGCAGTGGTAACATTAAATGGGCTAAAATTTGGTACGCAGGCTCTGGTCCTCGCGTTGGTGGTGAGGGTGACGATTTAAACTCATTAACACTAAACGCAGTAGGCTCAGGCTCAGCATTTGATTATTTACACATTCACCAAGGTTTTGATGACGGCATCGAATTCTTCGGCGGCGCTTCAACAATCAAGCACATAGTTGTTACTGATACGCAAGACGATGCTATCGACATTGATGCCGGTTGGCAGGGTAGTGCACAATTCTTATTTATTCAGCACGGCACGGTAACTACCCGTGACGGTGCAGTTGCTTACATGGGCAACAACGGTTTTGAAACAGATGGCGAGAAAAACGGTGGTGATGATTACAGCGACGCACCTACATCGTTTCCTACCATTGCTAACGTAACGGTTATTACTACTGACGGCTCTTCAGTACGTGACGAAGACCCTTCACAGGCCTTCAAGTTTGATGATGCGATTAAAACCAACTATTACAACACGCTGGCGATTAAAACCGATTCAACCAATGGAACTGATTGTATCGAATTTAAATCTGATGGTTTAAAAAATGCTGCTGAGATCACCTTTAACAATTCAGTGTTAGCTTGTATATCAGAGTTTAAAGACGCAACGCAAATGCCAGCGGGTATGTCAGTAGAAAATTGGTTTGACAATAATGGCGCTAATATCCGTGTTGGTGGTAGTGCTGATGTGTTGTCAGCTGATGGCTTCTCAACCAATACCGCGGCAACAGACATTACTATTTCAGCTAATGACTTATCAGGATTAGATACTAGCTTTTTTGATTCAGTAAATTACATTGGTGCCGTTTCTGACCAAGACACAAGTTCAGCATGGTACCAGTGGGTAAGTGATGCAGTAACAGCTGCTAATAACGACTAACCACAGGCCATAAATTAATAAGGCGCCAGTAAAGTCACTTAGGCGCCTTTTTATTTAACACTGAATTAGGAATAAAACATGACCAATCAACATAAACTGCAAAAGCTAACAGTCGCTGTCGCATTGGCTTTATTCAGCTATACCACTGCGGTAACTGCTGAAGAAGCGCAAGCAGAAGAACAAGTGATGGAAGAAGTCGTAGCCAAAGCTACTCGTCTTCAAGGCAGTGCAGCAGCTGTTGTAGCTGAACGAAAAAACCAGGCCTTTGTTGCCGATATTTTAGGTTCGGAGCAAATGTCTCGAACAGGTGATAGTGATGCAGCTTCAGCCTTGAAACGTGTGACGGGTTTAACCTTAGTTGATGATAAATTTATTTATGTTCGTGGCCTTGGAGAACGTTACTCGAGTGCACGACTCAATGGCGCTCAAATTCCTAGCCCAGATCTGACTCGAAATGTTGTCCCTCTTGATATTATTCCAGCCAGTATCATCGAAAGTATGGCAGTGCAGAAAGCTTTTTCTGCCAATATGCCGGCAGCTTTTGGTGGCGGTGCAATTGATATTAGGACAAAGTCAGTACCCAGTGAATTTACTTCAAGTATAGAAGTTGGTATTGCCCATGATACTAGCGCAACTGATGGTTATTCTTATGACAGACCTGAAGGCGCTATACCAAGTGATTTAAAAGAGGCAATCGTCGCATACCGCGGGCGTTTTAGCATAGATAATATCATTAGTCGTGACAACTTAGTAAACACAGATACGCAAACTGTGTCTGAGCAAGCGCTTGCGATTAATAACGGTTTACTCAGTTCATTACCCCGTGATTTAGCTATATACGAAAAATCTATCAAGCCTGCGTATAATTTCAAAGCAAATATTGGTAATAGTTTTGATGAAAATTACTTTGGTGGGCGCTTTGGCTTTTTAGCCGCCGTGTCTTATGAAAATAAATGGGATTCTGCAGAAAAGACCACTTCTGTTATTGCACAAGATATCGCTGCCGATTGTTCTACATCTCTGGCTTCTGCTGAAGATGTTGCAAGCTCTTGTTTTAATACTGTAAAAAATTCAACAGTGACAACCGAAAGTGAGCGCTATAGTGGTGTGCTCAATTTAGGTTATAAATTAGACAATCATTCAATTGCGGTTAATAACTTATATCTAGCTGACAACGAAGATGAAGTTGAAGTTTCTCTAGTAGAGAGTCCAGCAGGAAGTACGGTATATACTATTGCTACTGATGATAGAGCCAATCGGGTGCATGAATTTGATTACGAAGAACGCACGTTGAATGTCACTCAAATCATTGGCCAACATACCTTTGTTGATTACATGGGCATTGGGGCTGATTGGCAGTACACACGTTCGAAAGCAAGCACAGAAATCCCCTTTAATGCTAAGTTCAACTTCCGTGATAATTTTAATAACGGTGTTTATGCTAACTCCAATATCACTGGCGATGATAACAGAGCGATATATTCTTATACTGACATGGAAGACAGAGTTAACTCCTATGGTGGTAACTTAACCTTACCTATTTACAGTAAAAGTTATGAATTAGAGTTTAAAGCTGGCTATGATTTCACTGATCGCGGTCGTAATTACGGCACATCAAGCTTTGCAGTCAACAATGAAACAGGCACTGGTATTGTTATTAATGATGGCTCTAGTTCGCCATTGGCTAATAGTGGTTACTTAACTGACCAGTTTTTAGCTGGACAACGTATTCTGGTTGATTTTAATGAGCCTTCTGCTCCAGATGCTGACGATTATATCGCTGCCCAAAAAATTGACGCCATATACGGTTCATTTGATGTCATTTATGACAACAAATATCGTTTGAGTGGCGGTGTGCGTTACGAAGAATTCAAGCAATCATCTATTGGTACTTCGAGCTTGATATTCGGGCAAGAAGAATTAGACATCTACTGGTCACCCGAAAAAATTGACGCGGGAAGTATTGCTGAAGATGATGTTTACCCTTCAATGGCCTTTACTTACTTGGGTAGTGAAGAGCATCAAGTCAGAGCCAGTTATGGTGAAACCGTGGTTCGTCCTGATTTACGTGAAGTTGTGCCTGTTGCCTACTATGATCCATTGACCGATATTCGCACTTTTGGTCGTATCGGTTTGCAAAGTAGTCCAATCAAAAACTATGACTTGCGTTACGAATATTATGCAGAAAATGGCGATAACTTGATTGTTGCTGCTTTTTATAAAGATATTTTATCGCCAATAGAAACGGTATTGCAAATTGGCGATGAGGACTACTCAGCGACATTTGTCAATGGTGAAGCCGCTGAAGTTAAAGGCATTGAAGTTGAATGGATGCACGACTTGGTCTACTTAGCTGATGGGTTTTTCACCTCAGGTAATGTCACTTTAAGTGACTCTGAAGTGGTTATTGATCCGAGTTTAGCTGGTAATTTGACTAACCCAACTAAGCGCATGAGTGGTCATTCAGAGTACGTGGTTAATTTACAACTAAACTATGACTCAGCCAATGGCAATCACACTGGCTCTTTGGTTTACAACGTGTTTGGTGAGCGTATTATAGCCTCTGGTGTTGGTGGCCGAGAAGATGCGTTAGAGCAACCTTTTCACGCTTTGGACTTAGTATATACTTACTATCCAGACTTTAATTCTCAAATTAAATTTAAAGTGAAAAACTTACTCGATGAGTCGCAGCAAGTCACCCAATCTGGCATTACTGTTCGCGAAAAAGAAGTGGGAACTACTATTAGTCTGAGTTATAAATACGATTTTTAGTCGTTACTCGAACTGAAATAATAGTTGTTTAATCTATATTGCTGAAGAGCTTGTCAATTGACAGGCTCTTTTTTTGTTTATCTGTTGGTAGAATTATTTTCATACGCCTGCCAACACATTATTTTTTTATATTTATTTTTTGCTAAAACCCCTAGCGCTAGCAGGATCTAAAGCTGCTGCCTATAGCGCTGTAATAAAACTGACATACTTAAGAAACAAAAGCGTAATAGTTTTTGGTTATCATCCAGCCAAATTAAATATCACAACGATAAGCAGAATATGGCTTATTTACTAACACTGCCCATCAGCAGGTTCATAAAGTTAAGGTTTTTTAATATGAAAATCACTCAATTGGTACACGTCGGCTTGTTTTGTAGCCTGTCAGCGCTGTCCTTACCCAGCTATGCAATGACTACTGACGATGATAAAGAATTAACAAAAGTGGTCGAGGCAGGTGAAAAAATAAACACTTCAGCTAGTCAGTCTCAACAGAAAGTTGATGATATCAGCGAACAAATTCAATCCAAGTTACAACAATTTAAAGTGGTTAACAAAGAAACTGATGGTTTGTCGGTTTACAACGCACAAATGCAAGCACAACTCGATAACCAAATGACTGAATTAGCGCAATTGGCTACATCTATGCAACAAGTCAGTGTTATTGAACGACAAGTATCGCCGTTAATGGCTCGGATGATTGATACCTTAGCGACTTTTATTCAATTAGACGTGCCTTTTTTACCCGAAGAAAGAGCAAAGCGCATTAATGATCTACAAGCGATGTTAAATCAAGCCGATGTGTCAGTCGCTGAAAAATTTCGTCGTGTACTAGAAGCCTATCAAATAGAAGTGGATTACGGTCGAACCATCGAAGTATATAGCGGTATGCAATTAGTTGCTGGTGTTGAACGCGATGTCGATTTTTTGCGTGTAGGAAGAGTAAGTTTTGTTTATCAATCGCGCGATGGCCAACAAATGGGGGTTTGGGATCAACAAAGTAAATCTTGGCAAGAATTAGCTGCAGAAAATCGCTCGAATATAAATAAAGCGATGCGAATAGCGCGCAAACAATTAGCGCCTGACTTAATTATCGTGCCAGTCGCACAAAACTCAGCTGAATAAGGGCATACAATGAATAATCTAATTAAATTCCTCGCTGGTTTGGCACTTTGTTCGACAGTAGTTGTAAGTCAAGCACAACAAGTAAATAACCTCGATGAGCTATTATTACAGCTCAAGCAAGGGCAAATATCACAAAATAAGCAAAATGCAGCTCGAGAAGCTGAGTTTAATGCCAAAAAATCGACGCAACAACAACAATTACAACAAGCCTATGATAGACGTGATAGCGCTATTGCATTGAGTACGCAATTAGAGGCAAAGTTCCAAGCAAATGAAGTGGATATTGCCAATAAAACAGACGCATTAAACAAGCGTATGGGTGAACTGAAAGAATTGTTTGGTGTGTTACAACAAGTTGCAGGCGACACCCGCAGTAAGTTTCAAACATCACCTATATCAGCACAGATCCCCGGACGCGGTGAGTTTTTAGACGAATTTGCCCAGAGTATGGGCTCTACTTCTAAGTTAGCGTCAATTGAAGAAATTGAACGTTTATGGTTTGAATTACAGCGTGAAATGACTGAAAGCGGTAAAGTCCATAAGTTTACTACTCAGGTAGTCAAAGCCAATGGCGCCAAAGATCAGGCCGAAGTGATCAGAGTCGGTGGTTTTAACTTAGTCGCTAATGGCCAATATCTTGAATACATTGATGAAACTGGCTCTATCGCTGAATTAATTAGACAACCATCATCTCGCTATTTAGCCAGTGCAAAAGCCCTTGAACAATCGGGCTCAGAAGTAACCGCTTTTGCTTTAGATCCCACTGGTGGTTCAATTTTAAGCCTTTTAGTGCAAGCGCCTGACACCAAGGAGCGAATCGAGCAAGGTGGTCCTGTTGGTAACGTCATTATTGTCTTGGGTATTATCGGATTATTGATCGCCTTAGAACGCTTTGTTGCGCTTTATTTTGTCGGTACTAAAGTCAATCGTCAATTAAAAACCGATGTGGCCTCTGACAACAACCCCTTAGGTCGTGTGATGTTAGTCAAAGACAAAAATGTCGACGCAGATATAGAGACCTTAGAACTTAAATTATCTGAACGTATTTTAAAAGAAGTGCCTTTGCTTACGACCCGTTTGACCTTGATTAAAATCGTCTCTGTTGTTGCTCCACTGATTGGTTTACTTGGAACAGTCACCGGCATGATCAACACTTTCCAAGCTATCACTTTATTTGGTACTGGCGATCCTAAGTTGATGGCGGGTGGTATTTCACAAGCACTAGTGACCACTGTACTAGGTTTAGTTGTTGCTATCCCTATGGTATTTATTTCAACGTTGTTGAACACCCGTAGCCGTAGCATTATCAATATTCTCCAACAGCAAAGTGCGGGCATTATTGCCGAACGCGCTGAAACTGTTGAGAAAGGAGCATAACTCATGGTTTTATTCATCGATTTGATGAATACCATTCGTGAATTCCTAGACACGGGCGGTCCAGTATTGACCGTCATTGCGGGTGTTATTTGTCTGATGTGGTTATTGATATTTGAACGCATCTATTTCTTCCTGAGAAGTTACCAAATCATTAAGGCACGTGTTGTTGCCCAATGGCTAGGTCGTTCAGAGCGCCATTCATGGAACGCCGAGCAAATACGCACAGCGCAAGTTTCTCGAGTGACTGAATTACTCAATAATAATGTCGCAATTATTCAAAGTTTAGTTATTTTGTGCCCATTATTAGGTCTATTAGGCACAGTGACTGGGATGATTGAAGTTTTTGATGTCATGGCGATTTCTGGTAATGGCAATGCTCGTTCCATGGCATCAGGCGTTTCACGCGCAACTATACCAACGATGGCAGGTATGGTCGGTTCATTGTCAGGTGTTTTTATGGTGACTTGGTTGCAGCGTAAAACCAAGCGAAGAACTGAACAAATGGAAGATGCTCTTCCAATGGCTCATTAAGTATATAAGTAAGGATCCAGGACATGCGTTCTCAATTAGCAAAAGTATTACAAGAGCAAGAAGAAGCCGAAGAAATCAACATGACTCCTATGCTGGACGTAGTATTTATCTTGTTGATATTTTTTATCGTAACCGCTTCTTTCGTCAAAGAGGCAGGGATCGAAGTTAACCGACCAGAAGCCGCAACCGCAGTGAAAAAAGAGCGAGCTAACATATTAGTTGCGATCAGTGATAAAGGCGACATATGGATCAACAAACGCAAAGTTGATGTGAGAGCGGTACAAGCAAATATTGAACGTTTAAAAGCAGAAAACCCACAAGGCACAGTAGTGATCCAAGCCGATAAAAAAGCTACCACTGATATTCTTATCAAGGTAATGGATTCAGCTCGCGCAGCTGGGGTTTTCGACGTCTCCATTGCGGCGCAAGAGGCATAACCATGTTGACTAGTGTGAGTCGTTACGCGATAAGTTTTGCCTTGGCTATTTTAGTGACCTTGGGTCTCCTTTGGTCAATGCAAAAATTAATCACTGGTGGTAAAGAGGTATTGTCGGAAGCGCCTCGAGGCAATGTGCTTGATTTTATTCGTCTTAAGAAAGAAGAGTCGGTGGTAAAAAAAGAGCGCAAACCACAAAAACCGCAAAAGCCGAAACAACCACCGCCACAAATGCAGCAACCTCAGATGCAGCAAGCAAACCCAAACGTTAACGCTGTTGCTAGTAATTTTAGTACAGAAGTTCAGGTTGATTCAGGGCTCAGTGGTGGATTGAGTTTAGGCTCTAGTGACGGTGATTACTTGCCAATCGTTAAAGTCGCGCCGATTTATCCTCGCAGAGCACAATCTCGAGGCCTTGAAGGCTTTGTTATTGTTGAATTTACAGTGACAAAAAACGGTTCAGTTCGAGATCCCATTGTCATTGAAGCTAAGCCAGAGGGAGTGTTTGATCGAGCCGCCCTAGATGCGGCCTTAAAATTCAAGTACAAACCTCGTGTCGTTGACGGTGAAGCAATGGAAGTGTCTGGTGTACAGAATAAAATATCATTTGAGATTGATGGTTAACCCTGTTGAGTATGGTAGGTAAAAAATGAACAAATATATAAATTTAATATTGGTCACTGGTTTAACGTATTTATCATCTGTTGTGGTTGACAATGTCGGTTATGCAGTCGCTGCCGAGCAAGCTAAAACAAGTAAGCGCTCAGTCAAAGTGCCAGCAATGCGCAATCGCGTTTATACTCAATTAGCCAGAGCCCAAGGCATAGCTGATAGCGGCAATGTACAAGAAGGATTACAAGTATTAGATGAGGTGAAAGAACGCATCAGTAGTATGAACAGTTACGAAGTTGCCATGCTATGGAACTTTTACGGCTTCATGCACTACAGTAATGATGATTTACCTGCAGCAGTTAAAAGCTTCCAGCAAGTGGTTGCTCAACAAGCCATTCCTGAATCGTTAAAGCTATCTACCTTGTACTCTTTAGCACAATTGAGTATGCAACAAGAAAAATATACTGAAACCTTAAATTTCTTAACGCAATGGCAGAATGCTACTGACAAACCTTTAACCAGCGATCAGCACATCCTTTTTGCGCAAGTGCATTATCAAAATAAGTCATTTCCACAATCACTGCAATCAGTTGAACAAGCGATTGCGTTAGTTAAAGAAAACAATCAATTGCCAAAAGAAAATTGGTTGATATTGCAACGAGCTAACTATTACGAATTAAAACAACCTGAAAAAGTCACGCAAGTGCTAGAGCAGTTAGTCAGATATTATGAAAATCCCACCTATTGGATCCAATTGAGTGGCATGTACGGTGAAATTGGTGAAGAAACCAAACAACTTGCTACCATGGAAGCAGCATGGCAAGCAGGTTTTATTACCAAGTCACAAGATATACTCACTCTAGTGCAACTATACCGTTATAACAATGTACCCTATAAAGCAGCAATCGTTTTAGAAAATGCTATAGCGCAAGGTAAAGTAGTGCCAAGCGAACAATATTTAGAAATGTTAGGCCAATCTTTTATTGCCGCAAAAAATGATGAAAAAGCCTTACCTGTATTTAAAAAAGCCTCCGCCATAGCAGAAACCGGTAAAATTGACGCCCAGTTAGCGCAAACCTACTTCAATATGGAACAATGGCAAGCTGCGATAACATCAGCAAGTAATGCACTTACTAAGCAAGGTATATCGCGTCAAGGCGACATGCACTTGATCATAGGAATGAGCCAATTCAATTTACAAAATTATGATCTAGCCCTCGATGCTTTAACCAAAGCAAAAACCATAAGTAGTTCAGCAAAAACGGCAGAGCAGTGGTTTAAATATGTGATGCGTGAAAAACATCAGAAGACACAATTAGCCATGCTAAATTAGTGTAATAGGCGATAATATTATCTGATTTATATTTAACCAATTACAAAGTCGAAGACTATAGTTAGAATAAGGTTAAACCGTTAATAAAAAAAACCGCACTTTAGTGCGGTTTTTTATAAAGAAAATTGCTGTTCAATTAACGTGCAAAATAGCTAAATAATATCTTGAGCTATTCTGGCTTGTCTTTCGCTTCACGTACTTTCAGTGTTCTTTGTTGAAACTCAGAATCATTTAATTTATTGATAGCATCACTAGCGTCATTAGCGGACATTTCTACAAAACCAAAGCCTCTTCTTTTACCTGTGTGTTTATCTTTCATTAACCTAACCGAATGTACAGTGCCATATTCAGAAAATAATGCTCTTACTGCTGATTCATTGGCCCTATAGGGTAAATTACCAACATACAAAGTACTGACTTGTTGTTCATCATCATCACTAGCACTGCTGTTGCCAAAAATAGGTGATACAAGTGCACTAATAAAAGTAAAGGCAGTTAACACTATTGGCGTGAGTTCAATAAAACCAGAAACAAAATAAGCGATCACAGCCAGAATAACTGCAACCATAAGGGTTGTTAAACTTGGAGAATTCATAATTTTTACCTAATTATTATTTTTAAAAACAAAATTGCAATTCTATGTTAACTGGCTTTTTTGAATGTGCAACTAGTAAGTGAAATATATTCAAATAAACACCCCATATAACCCAATAATTTCACTCATAGCTGTATCCATACCATGAACACATAGTAAAATACATAAGATGGGAAATGTCAGTAAAGACTGTTTAAAACAAACGCACATCGACTATTGTTAATACAATCACTACAAAAACACAAAAATAACACAAAAAAACCTTGCGCCTCAGCAAAAACTGGTTAGAATGCGCATCCGCTTCTCAGGGGAATACCTCTAGAAGTGAT
>JBELHO010000024.1:0-48115 GCA_042091375.1 Thalassotalea sp.
TCGTGACATTCACGTTGGCAACGTGATGCTCTACCAGCTGAGCTACAGCCGCTTCGATTGCTGACATCCTGTCAACTGGAAACGCATTTTACATTGATAAGATGACGAGTCAACACTTAAATTTCAATTTTGTTTCAACTGCTTAAAAACTGTTTAAAATGACGTTTTTTTAACAAAATATTTAGCCAGTTTGTATGAAGACAATGTTTTAGTCGTCGGTTAACTCAGGCCAAGCTGCTTTAAAGTAGGTGATCATAGTCCACACAGTAAGAATAGTTGCCACAAAATAAAAGAAATAAGCGGCAAACATTAATATTTGATGGGGAAAATTAAACAAAATTAAAGGTATGTCATAATCAGGTTGCCAAATAAGTCCCATTATCCCCAACATCTGCGCTGCAGTTTTATATTTTCCTAGGGTTGAAACCGCAACTAAATCACGCTTACCCCGTGATGACATAAACTCCCTAAGCGCACTGATAAATATTTCGCGAGCTATCATTAACATCGCCGGAACAGCAATCCACCATTGTTGGTAATCTTCAGCGATCATAATTAACGCCGCAGCCACCATCAGCTTGTCGGCAACGGGATCGATAAAAGCGCCAAAAGGCGATGACTGATTTAACTTTCGTGCTAAGTAACCATCTACCGCATCACTGACGGCGGCTACCCAAAAAACCGCAAAAGCGCCAAAGTGATTCCATGAGATCGGTAGATAAAAGACAATGATAAAAACCGGTATTAACAGTATTCTAAATAGTGTTATTTGATTTGGAATAGTCCACATAATTATTACACATTAGCTATTGAGGATATTGTTGATAAAATATGTCATTTGAACACTAACGAAATGATACACAACAAACTTTTCATACATCTTACACAAAAAAGAGATTAATTGTC
Organism: Thalassotalea sp.; assembly: GCA_042091375.1. GTDB lineage: Bacteria > Pseudomonadota > Gammaproteobacteria > Enterobacterales > Alteromonadaceae > JBELHO01. The sequence continues at coordinate 907 of JBELHO010000024.1, forward strand.
ATGTAACGACTCATAAATATTTTTTGCCAACTTAGCACTTATCCCTGGCACTTTAGCTAAGGTTACTTGATCGGCTTTTAAAACCTCTTGTAAACCACCTAAATATTTCAACAAGGCTTGCCGTTTTTTAGCGCCTATTCCCGAAATATCTTCAAGACTCGACTTTTTACTGTGTTTTTGCCGTTTTGCTCTATGTCCAGCAATGGCAAATCGATGAGACTCGTCTCTTATATGCTGGATCAAATGTAAAGCCGGCGAATTACCCGGCAAAGAGATCAATTGATGACTGCCTGCTAAAATTAACGTTTCCAGCCCAGGCTTTCTTGATTCGCCTTTGGCAACGCCGACCAACAATGGTATTTTATCTAAGTTGACTCGCGCAAAAAAAGCTTCAGCTTTAGCTAATTGTCCCTTACCGCCATCAATGAAGACTATATCAGGCATACTGTCACTGTTGGTCACTTTGCCGTAGCGCTTGTCCAACGCAAAGGCCATGGCAGCGTAATCATCGCCGGGAGTAATACCGTGGACATTATAGCGTCGATAATCGGATTTAAGTGGCCCATCTTGGTTAAAAACCACATTAGAAGCAACCGTTTGCTGGCCCATAGTGTGACTGATATCAAAACATTCAATGCGCTGAATACCTGCTGATAACTCAAAGACCTCATTCAGCGCGGCAAATCTTGCTTGTATTGATTGCTTGTGGCTATTTTTAGAGTGTAATGCATTCTCGGCGTTGGTATTGGCAAGTTTCAGATATTGTGCACGCTCAGTGCGCAATTGCAGTGATAACTTCACCTCACGCTCCGCCTGCTGCGAAAGATAACTGGTGATTTGTGACTGTTGAGGGAAAGCAAATGGGATGATGATTTCTTTCGGAATTTTACCGCCAGTAACGTCATTATTGATATAATGTTGGCCAATAAACGCCTCAACAATTTCCTCATTATGGGTATCCATTGGAATACTTGGAAAGTAACTTTTACTACCTAATATTTTATGATCACGAATAAATAAAAGGTGTATACACACCTGATTTTTGATCCGGTAAAAACCTATCACATCCATTTCCGCAACCATACCACTGACAAATTGCTGCTGTTGTACTTTTCTCAAGGTGGCAATTTGATCGCGAAATTTTGCTGCTTGTTCGAATGCCATGTCATTACTGGCACTTTCCATATTTTTTACTAAAGTATCAATTACCGCGGAATTTTTACCTTTTAAAAACAGTTTCGCCAAACTCACTTGCGCTGCATATTGTTGTTCAGAGATTTTATCGACACAAGGAGCTGAACACCGATTGAGTTGATACTGCAAACAGGGACGACTTCTAGCTCGATAATAACTATCCTCACATTGGCGAATAGGAAATAATTTTTGCATTAAGCGCAGGCTTTCCCAAACAGCCCCTACCGTTGGAAAAGGGCCAAAGTAATCGCCCTTCACTTTGCGTCCATTGCGATGAACGCCGAGTCTGGGGTGTTTGTGATCGGTGATCACCAGATAAGGATAAGATTTATCGTCTCTTAACAGGATATTGTATTTGGGCTGGTACTTTTTTATATAATTATTCTCGAGTATTAACGCTTCACCCTCAGTATGAGTAACCGTTACATCAATTGCTGCAATTTGTTGCACTAGCGCTAGGGTCTTATTACTGCTGATATCGTTGCGAAAATAACTGGCCAGCCGTTTTTTTAAGTGTTTGGCTTTACCCACATAGATAACCGATTGTTCTTGGTTATACATGCGATAAACCCCTGCTTGATGGCTAACAGCGGCAAGAAATGATTTATGATCAAAATTGGGGTGAGACAATATTACAACTTTTCAGTTTTTAACATACCATGACGGATAGCTAGGTGAGTTAATTCCACATCATTACTGACATCTAACTTTTCAAACATTCGGTAGCGATAGCTATTAATGGTCTTACTGCTCAAATTCAACTGTTCAGAAATATCCGGTACTTTCTCACCGCGAGTGATCATTAACATAATTTGTAATTCGCGTTCTGATAAAATATTAAATGGATTCTCTTCAGCTGATTTAAATTGGCTTAAAGCCATCTGTTGCGCTATTTCAGGGGTTATGTAGCGTTGCCCACTGTGCACTGCGCGAATTGCATTTATCATTTCATCTGGACCGGCGCCTTTAGTGAGATAACCAGCTGCGCCAATTTGCATTACTTTAGTTGGGATAGGCTCTTCACAATAAACGGTAAGTACGATCACTTTGATGTCCGGTGAATAACGGATAATTTTTTTTGTTGCTTCTAAACCGCCAATACCTGGCATGTTCATGTCCATAAGAACCACATCAGGCTCAGTTTTACGACAAAATAAAACCGCATCTTCGCCAGTTTCGGTTTCGCCTATCACTTTGAAGCCTTTTACTTCGTCTAATATTTTTCTTATGCCAGTGCGAACAAGCTCGTGGTCATCTACTAATAAAACGTTTATCAATGCCGAAATACCTTTAAAAAGTTCGCAAAAAACGTTCTTGCGTTTTTATTACTATAAATTTAAGAATATAATTAATTATCGATTAAAACAATCTAAATAGAATCAAAAGATCGCAATTTAAACAATCGTACAATTATTGTTCTACTCTTCGCTGATCACAAATCGTGTTTAGTTAACCAACTATTAAGCAAACCTATCTGGCCATTCTTATATGCGGCATAAGTTAAGCGCAGCGCATTGCTCAAAATAATGCTGTCATTCCATTCGGTTTGTTCACTAATCAAACGATAGCAATGCTTTGCTTGCGGTGATAAATAACCGCGAAGCTCTTGCTTTCCTCTTAACTTTTGTTTGTCGCGATAGCGCTTTTGTTTTTCAGCATTGGTTAATGGCGGCTTTTTCCGACTTTTTTGTTCAATATCTTGCATAAAATTCTACTTTTTTGGTTACGTATAACCCATTATTAATGAGTTAAACACAAATAGCCAAATTTATTTCAATAAATCCACTGTTCGGAGTTGTTTGGAGTACAGGTGTAAGCTAAAGTGTTGCATATTAATTATCATCACAACAAGGCCACTATGGACAAGAAGCATTCGTTCTCTAAACAAGACTTAATTCAAGCAGGAACAACAGATTATTTTGGTGAAGGCAATAGCAAGCTGCCTTCTGGAAATATGCTGATGATGGACCGCATTAATTTAATTACTGAAAATGGCGGTGAATTCGACAAAGGAGAAATCATCGCAGAATTAGATATTACCCCAGATTTATGGTTTTTCGATTGTCACTTCAAAGGTGATCCGGTAATGCCAGGCTGTCTTGGCTTAGACGCTATGTGGCAACTGGTCGGTTTTTATTTAGGTTGGGCCGGTGGCCCGGGAAGAGGCAGAGCACTGGGCGTTGGAGAAGTTAAGTTTACGGGTCAAATACTACCTACCGCAAAAAAAGTCACTTATAATATTCAATTAAAGCGGGTGATCAAGCGAAAATTATTTATGGGTATTGCCGATGGCACAGTAAGTGTTGATGGCAAACAAATTTATAGCGCAAAAGATCTAAAAGTCGGGTTATTTGCCGACACTTCAAGTTTTTAACTAGTTAGCTCTTTATTGCGCTAAGAATAACTGAGACAAGAATAACTGAGCTAATTTATCTTAGCTATGAGTAACTCAGCTAATAATACTCTCCCCGTGTTAATTTATTGCAAATAACGCGGGGAACAGAAAAGTAAAAGAATTCAGGCTATTTTACTTACCTTCTATATGCGCTAGCGCCTGATTGGCCAACTGGGTGATTTTCTTCCAGTCTTTATTAGCCACTATGTCATCAGAAACCAACCATGAGCCGCCACAACAGGCAACATTATTTAATGCTAGGTAGTTTTTAATGTTGTTTAAATTGATCCCGCCCGTTGGACAAAAGCGAATATCAGCGAAAGGACCACCAATCGATTGGATAGCTTTTACCCCACCTGATGCTTCAGCTGGAAAGAATTTAAGATGATCGTAACCGTAATCAATACCATCCATTAATTCTGAAATTGACGAAATACCTGGTATCAGGGCTATATTACCTTCATTACCCGCTTGCAAAAGGTCTTTAGTCAAACCTGGACTAATAGCAAACTTAGCACCAGCATCATATGAGCGTTGCAGTGCTTGTTTATTGGTTACTGTACCTGAGCCGATAATCGCTTGTGGTAATTCTTTGGCAATTTTAGAAATAACGTCCAATGCCGCAGGCGTGCGCAATGTCACTTCCAATACCTTTACACCCGACTCGAGGAGTGCTTCGGCAATGGGTATGGCATTTTCAACATCTTTAATAACCAATACCGGCACTATGGGGCCCATGGCAAATATTTGTTGTGGCGAAATTTGCCAGTGTCTTGTTAACATCATAGTGTCATTGTATCCTTGCTGTTGAACAGTGTTTGTTGCGAAACTTGTAGCCTTGTTAATCATTTAATCCCCCTTGTGGTGACAAAGGTTCAAACAATGAGCAAGCCCCTGTTTCAGCTGTGCTGAGATTGTTGCGCATGAAACCAAACAGCTCTCGCCCCATACCTTGGTGATGTCCATTGACTTGAAAAGTAGCCTGTGAGCGCTGGGCCAGTTCTGTTTCATCAACTAATAAGGTTAACTCGCCGGTTTCGCCATCGAGTAAAATCATATCCCCAGTTTGTACTTTAGCGATTAATCCGCCATCAAGGCCCTCTGGGCATAAATGAATAGCAGCTGGCACTTTACCTGAAGCCCCAGACATTCTGCCGTCAGTTACCATGGCGACTTTAAAGCCTTTGTCTTGAAGAACTCCTAATGGCGGTGTTAATTTATGTAATTCTGGCATACCACGGGCTTTTGGCCCTTGAAACCGCACCACAGCAACAAAATCTTTTTCCAGTTCACCTGCTTTAAAAGCAGCTTCTAACTCATGCTGATCTTCAAAAACCACAGCTGGCGCTTTGATCACAGCACTACCTGGTCGCAAAGATGAAGTTTTAAGTACAGATATACCTAAGTTGCCTTTTAATACCCGCAAGCCGCCATCGGGTTTAAAGGGTTTACTCAAGGTAGCAATAATTTCGTCATCACCCGATTCAGTCGGGCCATCAATCCAAACCAATTGGCCATTATCGAGGATAGGCTGCTGCGTATAACGAGATAAACCCCGACCACAAATGGTTTCAACATCTTGGTGAACTAAGCCTCCAGCGATAAGCTCTCTAAATAATAAAGCCATGCCTCCGGCTTGTTGAAAGTGGTTGATATCAGCATGGCCATTGGGATAAATGCGAGTTAACAATGGCACTACCGATGACAGATCATTAAAGTCTTGGAAATTAATGATGATCCCAGCAGCCCGAGCAAAAGCAATGATATGCATAGTTAAATTGGTTGAGCCACCAGTGGCAAGTAATGCGACAATGGCATTGACAATAGATTTTTCGTCAATCATTTTACCCACAGGCATATAATTACCTGATTGTTGAGTTAACCGCGTTACCTGTTTTGCTGCCGCTTTAGTCAACTCAGTGCGCAATGGGCTATTTGGGGCAATAAATGATGCGCCAGGAAGGTGTAAGCCCATCACTTCTACCACTAATTGGTTAGAGTTAGCCGTGCCAAAAAAGGTACAAGTACCAGCAGAGTGATAAGAGGCCGACTCAGCCTCTAAAAGTTTATCTTCATTGACTTCACCTTTGGCGTATTGTTGACGCACCCTTGCCTTTTCTTTGTTGGGTAACCCAGATGGCATTGGTCCCGCAGGCACGAATACCGTTGGCAAGTGACCAAAAGTCATACTGGCGATCAGCAGTCCAGGCACTATTTTGTCACATATGCCTAACATCAATGTGCCATCAAACATATTGTGTGATAAGCCAACCGCCGCAGACATGGCAATGACATCACGGCTCATTAAACTCAAATCCATACCCGGTTGACCTTGGGTAACACCATCACACATTGCCGGTACACCACCAGCAAATTGTGCAACCCCACCTGCTTGCTTGACTGCTGCTTTAATAATAGCGGGATATGTTTCGTAAGGTTGATGTGCTGACAACATATCATTATATGCCGAAACAATAGCGATATCGGAATGATTAATGCCCTTTAGGGTTTGTTTGTCTTCTTTTCCACACGCGGCAAAGCCATGTGCTAAATTACCACAAGAAAGATTAGCTCGGTGAACGGTTTGTGATTTTTCACTGGCTATTTTGTCTAAATAAGCGGCGCGAGTTGGTTTACTTCGCTCGATGATTTTTTCAGTGATCTTTAAAATATCTTGGTTCATGGGTTAATTTACTCCGCCCAATATATATGTGTGTCTAATTGTTTGTGCTGTAAAAAAGCACGGATCGGCATATCTGCACAAGCAGAGCCAGTAAGCGCTTTATCTAATACTTTTTGCTTTGCCAAACCAGCAATGTGTAAAAAAACATGTTTACTGCGTGCCAAGGCAGCAAAACTGAAAGTTATCCGCTGATGTGGCGCTGTTTTAGGCACAACCTTGAGCAAGGTTGGACTATCTGGTGATAAACACGCATCTATTTGATCACTGCATGGAAATAGTGAAGCGGTATGACCATCTTCACCCATGCCTAAAATAACCACATCAAAAGGTTGAATTTGTTGTTCAGCCTCAGCAATGAGGGTCGATAGCGTATGAGCAGTTAATTCTCCGTCTTGTTTAAGATCAAAGAAAGTGGCCTGTTTTGCTTTGTTTTGTAACAAATATTGATGTACTAAGGCCGTGTTACTGTCTTTACTTTGTTTAGAAACCCAGCGCTCATCGGCTAAGGTGACAGTAACTTTTTGCCATAAGAGATCTTTTTTTGATAAAATTTTAAAAAAATTCTTTGGTGTAGACCCGCCAGATACTGCCAAACTTGCCTTACCACGCGCTGAGATTGCCGCTGCCAGCAAAGCCGCGACCTGATCAGCAAGAGCTTGATCTAATTGCGAAGTTTGTTCAAATTGATTTAACTGATACATTATTCAACCCATTGGCGATCGTCGCGCGCAATTAATGAAATAGAAGCAACCGGTCCCCAAGAACCAGCAGCATAAGGTTTAGGTTTGTCGTTAGAAGCACGCCAAGCATCGATAATACTGTCTGCCCAAGTCCAAGCAGCTTCAACTTCGGCGCGACTGACAAATAAAGATTGATCGCCGTTAGCGACTTCTAACATCAATCGCTCATAAGCATCAACAACCCTTTGGTTGTCATATGTTTCCGAAAAACTTAAATCTAACGTGTTTTCTTGAATATTCATTTGCCCAGCAATGCCGGGAATTTTATTCATCATTTGCAACTCAACGCCCTCGTCGGGCTGCAAGCGAATGGTCAATTTATTCGACGGTAAATCGACAAAGCTATCTTGAAAAATATTGTGTGGTTGTTGTTTGAAATGCACTACTATTTCACTGTGTTTAAGTGGCATGCGTTTGCCCGTGCGCAAATAAAATGGCACCCCTTTCCAGCGCCAGTTATTAATTTCTGTTTTAATGGCAACAAAGGTCTCAGTATCGCTTTTTTGATTTGCACCGGTTTCATTTAAATAACCGGGCACAGCGCGACCATTGAGAAAACCATCGGTATATTGCCCTCTTACGGTTTTTTCAACAATATTTTGCCGATCAATCGGCGCCAATGCTTTGACCACTTTTAATTTTTCAGCGCGAATACTGTCGGCGTCTAAATCAGCAGGTGGCTCCATCGCCAATAGCGATAATATTTGTAACAGATGATTTTGGATCATGTCACGCATTTGCCCTGCTTCGTCATAAAAGCCCCAACGGCCCTCTATACCGACACTCTCAGCCACCGTAATTTGCACATGGTCAATACTGTCTCTGTCCCAATTGTTAGTAAAAAGAGAATTGGCAAAACGCAAGACTAATAAGTTTAAAACGGTTTCTTTGCCTAAATAGTGATCAATGCGATAAATTTGATTTTCGTTAAAATAACGCGAAACTTGATCATTGATCACCTTAGATGAAGCTAAACAATGGCCAATAGGCTTTTCCATTACCACGCGATCACAGTCATTGATCAACCCAGCACTGTGTAAGCCGTCTGTTATGTAACCGTATATAGCTGGAGGCGTAGAAAAATAGTAAATACGCGTGCTATGACCATTGGCGAGTATACTGGCTAATCCAGCATAACTTTCGGTATCGGTAAAATCTAATTGATGAAAAACCAAGCGCGATTTAAAGCGCTCCATCACCGCCGGTTCACCAAGTTCAGCAACAAACTCGTTTAAACTTTGCTCAACAAATTTAGTAAATGAAGCTAAGTCAAAATCTTGTCTTGCTACACCTATGATCCTGCTTTGCGGATTGAGTAGACCCGCTTGATCAAGCTGAAATAGAGCCGGCAAAAGCTTTCGCTTAGATAAATCACCAACCGCACCAAAAAGTACAATTTCACTAGCCGACTGATCACCCGTATTTTTCATAAATATTCTCTAGTTCTATTATTTACACATTGTAACTAAACTACATTTAACGTTAATTTAGCGCTTGTTGAGTCACCAGTAAAGGCTTATTTTGTAATTTTACAACAAAAATGTAATTACGCGGTAAAAAACCCAGTATTTTTTGCAATAACAAGGGTATTATAGACAAAAACATTATTAATAATTTGCAAAAAAACCTCATTTTGATTTATATTAGCTTAAAAATGAAATAAATTTTCATTTATATCACCAGTTACATAGAAAAATAATTACATAAATAAAGCAAATCTAGGGTGAAAGTAATGAATGTACTAGAAAAAATAGCCAATGAACTTGATACCTTTAGCAAATCAGAACGCAAAGTTGCTGAAGTCATTTTATCTTCACCTGCAACAGTTATACACGCCAGCATTGCCGCTTTGGCCAAACAAGCGAATATAAGCGAACCAACTGTCAACCGTTTCTGCAGACGATTAGACACCAAGGGATATCCTGATTTTAAATTACATTTAGCGCAAAGTTTGGCCAATGGAACACCTTATGTAAATCGACATGTTGATGAAAATGATAGTGCTGATGAATACACCGCTAAAATATTTGAGTCAACCATGGCAAACCTTGAATTGGCTCGTAAAAGTTTAGATACGGCCACCATTAACCGCTCAGTAGATTTACTTACCCAAGCTAATAAGATTTCATTCTTTGGCTTAGGCGCGTCGGCGGTTGTTGCGCATGATGCATTAAATAAATTTTTTCGCTTTAATGTCCCCGTGGTCTATTTTGATGACATATTAATGCAACGTATGAGTGCTATTAATAGTCAGCAAGGTGATGTCGTTGTGGTTATTTCTCACACTGGTCGCACTAAATCTTTAGTTGAAGTGGCCAGTTTGGCCAAAGAAAATGACGCCACTGTAATTGGTATCACCACTCACGGCAGTCCATTGGCGAAAGAATGCCACATTGTATTGTCTATTGATGTTGCTGAAGATACCGATTTATATATGCCGATGTCTTCGCGGATCGCCCAATTGACACTCATTGATATATTAGCGACAGGTTTCACCTTAAGGCGCGGCACTAAATTTAGGGATAATTTAAAGAAAGTCAAAGACAGTTTACGTAGCTCACGTTTTGAGCGAAAAGAATAAATCGATTTAGGTCGATTTACTTTCTCCGACAGTATGTTTTACAGTAAGGAATAAAATGCCTAGAAGAACAAAGATTGTTGCTACCTTAGGTCCAGCGACACAAGACAGACAAACCTTAAAACAAGTCCTCGATGCAGGCGTCAATGTAGTAAGACTAAATTTTTCTCATGGCACTCATCAAGACCACATTGATCGCGCGGTCATGGTTCGTGAATTAGCCGCTGAGCTGGGTGTTTATGTCGGTATACTAGGCGATTTACAAGGGCCTAAAATTCGCGTTTCTACCTTTAAGAATGGACCCATCCAGTTAAACATAGGTGACAAGTTTGAACTTGATGCCAATTTAGGTAAAGGCCAAGGTTGCCAAGAAAAAGTAGGTATTGATTACAAAAAACTGCCTGAAGACGTCACCAGCGGCGACATCTTATTACTTGATGACGGCAGAGTTCAGCTGAAAGTATTGAGTACCTGCGAGCAATCTGTGTTTACTGAAGTTACCGTCGGTGGTCCCTTGTCGAACAATAAAGGCATCAATCGCCAAGGCGGCGGTCTCACCGCCCCTGCGTTAACCGAGAAAGATAAAGAGGATATCAAATTAGCCGCTCAGATAGATGTAGACTTTCTTGCCGTTTCATTTCCTCGTGACGCAGCAGACATGCGCGAAGCTAGACTATTGGCACAAGAAGCTGGCTGTAATGCGCGTTTAGTTTCCAAAATAGAGCGAGCAGAAGCAGTGAATGATAATCAAGTACTCGATGATATTATTCTCGCCTCTGACGTAGTTATGGTTGCTCGTGGTGATCTTGGTGTAGAAATTGGCGATGCCGCTTTAGTCGGTAAACAGAAGCACATTATAGCCCGAAGTCGACAGTTAAACCGCGCAGTGATCACCGCAACGCAAATGATGGAGACCATGATCGAACAACCCATGCCTACGCGCGCAGAGGTAATGGATGTGTCCAACGCAGTATTAGACGGTACCGATGCGGTTATGCTATCGGCGGAAACTGCCGCAGGTAAATACCCAGTAGAAACAGTAAAAGCTATGGCTAATGTCTGCACAGGTGCTGAATCACATAGTTCAGTCACTAAGTCAAATCACCGTCTCGAATTAACTTTTTCTGAAATATCAGAAACCATTGCCTTATCTGCAATGTATGCCGCTAATCATTTGTCGGGGGTTAAAGCCATTATAGCCTTAACTGAGTCTGGACATACCAGTAAATTAATGTCGCGTATTTCCTCTGGCTTACCTATTTACTCTTTGTCTCGACATGATAAAACCTTAAATAAAACGGCGATTTACCGAGGTGTTTATCCGGTCAACTTTGATTCAACAGCGAGCAACAACGATCAGTTAGCCAATGATGTATTGTCAGCGGTATTGAGTAATTCAGATTTATTACCCGGTGATAAAGTGATTTTAACCCACGGTGATTTAATGGAAACCGTAGGGGCAACCAATACCTTAAAAGTACTCACCGTTAATAAAAAGCATTTATAATCATTAACAATCAGTCATGAGATAAGCTTAACCTAGACTATTTTAACCTAGTCTTAGGTTGAGCTTTGTTTAAAACATATTGTTGTTAATTTCTATTTTTGCTCCACGGTGTTAGTTGATAGTGCACACAGTCCTTGTTGTTTGACCTATTTGAGCACATCGGCTATCAGTTGATTTTACAGTTTAAGGGATGACTTCAGCTCCATTGGCGCTACTGGCTTTATCTAAATAAAAGTGTTAAAAAGAGTGTAGAAAAGTATAGAAAAACTATATTAATCAAAGTGATACACTAAGCTGACAACTTATATACTCACCAAGTGTTTGACTTTATCTTTATAGCTGCGGCTTACCTTGAGTTGCTTGCCATTTTTCATCACCAGATAATACTCGCCGTGTAATTGACTACAAAACATATCAATAAAGTGTTTGTTAACTATTGTCGAGCGATGGCTGCGAATAAACTGTCGAGGATTTAAAAAATCCTGAAGTTGTTTCATGGTTTTACGCAATATAAAAGTATCCTTGTCGGTGTGGACACACATGTAATCGCCTGCCGCCTCAATCCATAAAATATCATTAACGGCAACTCTGGTTAACTTACCGCCGTCTTTTATCGGCAGAACATCGGCATAATGTGAAGCGTTGAGGCAATTATTATTGTCTAAATCATCTAAAATACTTTCGTGATCATTACCAGTTACCGCACTGACAAGTTGCACTAATTTCTGTTTATCTAGGGCATTTTTTTCACTGTTAACCTTGTTTTCTACTTTGTTAAGGGCTTGCGCTAATCGTTCATCGTCAATGGGTTTGAGTAAATAGTCATACGCATGTACCTCAAATGCCTTAAGCGCGAACTCGTCAAAAGCGGTAACAAAAATGACCATAGGTAACTTTAAACCCTGTTCGTTAATGCGCTTAACCACCTCAAAGCCATCTAATTCTGGCATTTTGATATCCAAAAACATCAAATCAGGTTGATACGCCTTAACCGCTTCGATAGCTTCTTTGCCATTGTGACATTGGGTAATAATATCAATGTGCGGATACGACTGAAGTCTAAATGCTAAACCCTTTCTTGCTAGCGCTTCATCATCAACAATAATAGTAGATAATTGCTTATTCATGGTCTTTGTCCAATTCAAAGGGAATGCGAATATTGACTATCACCCCGTTAGGGGTATTGTTGCCGACAACTAAAGAAAATTGATAGCCATATAACGCTTGTAAACGCTCACGTGTGTTGACTAAGCCAACTCCTTTTTCTTGTGAAAAATGTCCATCTTTAATTTCTGCGCCAGGGCCATCGTCGCTAATAGCTATTAATAAATCTTCGCCAAACTTGCTAACATTAACGGTGATACTGCCGCCGTTAGCTTGTTTAGCAATCGCGTGTTTTATCGAGTTTTCGGCTAAGGGCTGTAAAATCAAACTGGGCACTAATGCCTGTTGACAATCTGCTGCCACATTGAATTTTACCTGTAAGCGCTCCTCAAATCGCACTTTTTCAATATCTAAATATAAAGCCAGTGCGTGTAATTCATTATCCAAAGGCACTTTTTTCACTGGATCTTTATCGAGAGAGTAACGCAAAAAATGACTCAACTTAGTCACCATCTGATTTGCTGCAACATCATCTTTTACCAGTATCAAGGTAGAAATAGCATTGAGGGTATTGAAGAGAAAGTGCGGATTGAGTTGATAGCGCAACATTTTTAACTGTGCCAAATGGGCAATAGAATTGGCTCTTAATACATTTTCTTTTTCAATTTGCAGCATCTTATAATATTTAAAACCAAAATATAAAATACTCCAACCGAGTATAATTGAAAAAGACAGCATACTGTTCTTGGTGTAATAAATAAAATGCTTAGGTTGATAACCGTGCTTGTATATTTGCCAATAGTTGATATTGATGATCACTTGCCATAACACTCCAATGAGCAACGAAGTAAAGATCACTATGGCAGCAATTTTAGCCGGAGAACAAGACCAAATACGCCGATAAAAATAGCGCAAAGGAATACTTAACAGCCAACCGGCGTAGGCGTTTAGAAAAATAATAACAACAAATATATCGCGCAGATCATGCAATAGGGAATTGAGGTAACACACAAAAGCAAAAGCAAGCCAACCTGAAGTATGAAAAACCCAAAATAATCTATTTTTACTTTCAACTATTGATGCCCAATTCACAACATACTAACCCATACTGTTTTGTTGTTTGATATTATGCGCCAAGTTGCAAACAATAACACCGTCATTGAGCTTAGCTTTGCGGCCTTTTATCTCATTATCGATAATTTTGTAAATACCAAAAGGCGCAACGACTAAAATTGTGCATTCAACTAATGGGCTTCAATAGTATCAGCCAAGATCACGACATTTTAGCGACACTTACCATAGGTCCCATAGACTGTCCGCCGACTAAATGCATATGTAAATGATACACTTCTTGTCCACCGTGTTGGTTACAATTAATGATCAGCCTGAAACCATCTTCAGCAATGCCTTGTTGCGCTGCCAGTTTTTTGGCAACAGTGATCATTCTGCCCAAGGCTAATTCATCTTGCTCACATACATCATTAACTGTGGCGATCAATTGGTTAGGTATGATCAAGATATGACATTTAGCTTGCGGTGATATATCGTGAAAAGCCGTGACTAAATCATCTTGGTACAACAAAGGGGTTGGAATTTCTTGACGTATAATTTTTGAAAAAATCGTTTCTTCTGCCATGTGATCCTCTTTTCGCTGTTCTGCTCAAAACCAGCCACTCTGAATGTGCTGGTTATTTTCTTAATTTCAACAAAACCTTAGCATAGATAAGCAGCCATAACATTAGCAAGGTGACAGATTTAATCACGTTGCTAACCGCGATGGTCATTACAATATCCGCCCCAACAAAAATACTTTACCTAAAAGTAAAATAAATAGTAGGAAGTCAGATCAAGGTGCCTTAAAATCTAGGTAAATTAGCAAAAGTGAATATCCCGTGCTCGATCTCAGTTTGATCTCTTTATTTATACCGACTATTTTTCTGATCAGTATTACCCCAGGTATGTGTATGACTCTAGCATTAACACTAGGGTTATCTATCGGTGTAAAGAAAACCCTGTGGATGATGTTTGGTGAGGTATTAGGAGTAGCCCTTGTGGCAATTAGTGCGGTGCTTGGCGTCGCCATCATCATGTTCAAATTTCCGTTGCTTTTTACCGCAGTAAAAGTTTTTGGTGCACTCTACTTGCTTTTTTTAGGTATTAATATGTGGCGTTCAAAAGGCAAATTGTCTTTGCCACTAGATACGTCACCGAGTCATGAGATCAGTAAGATCAGTTTATTTAATCAAGGTTTTTTAACCGCTATAGCTAATCCAAAAGGTTGGGCATTCATGATATCTTTATTACCGCCCTTTATCGATAAACAGCAACCACTGGCGTTACAACTGTCAATATTAGTAGTGATCATTATGCTCTCAGAATTCATCTGTATGCTGATTTACGCCAAGGGAGGCAGTACCATAGGCAAGCTCATCACTGATCAAAACAACGTGGTATTAATGAATAAAATATCAGGAAGTTTAATGATCGGCGTAGCTATTTGGCTGGCTTTAAGTTAAGGGTTATCGACACAATTGATCAGCGATAACGACTGGAAAATTCAACCACCACAGATTGTTGCTTGCCAGCGCTATTTTCAATAGTTAACAACATGCTCCAATACATAGGATCTTCATTGCAGCTACCTAACAAAACTGCAGAATGGAATGCGTGTATTTTTTGCAGTTCATAGTTAACAGCATGCTTTGTCTGCTGAAAAAACAAAGGTATTTTACCCATATACATAGATTTACCTTCGATATGACCGGTTATCCTAAAGTTTTCAGGGTTCTTATCAGCGGAGCTATTGGTTGCTTTGTTAATAGCCACTTGCACAGTAAAAGGGCTCTCAGCAACTACCTGCTTTACATTAAATGTGACTAAGATATCACCAAAATCACTAGTAATAGTGCAAACACTTTGTGCTTTTATACAGGAAAATGCGCTATAATCAGAGAGGTTTTGCTTTGGCTGCTCACATGCCATTAGCAAGAAAACCATCAACAAAGACCCAAGTTGTTTAATATTCATGTTATCTCTGATTATTAAGGTATTTTATGTCTAAACAGTTATTTTACCGAAAGAACGTCGGCTTTTTAAGCAATCAAACGAATTTTTTTAATTTTTATCTTATTCACTAATGACTTTTTAGAGTAAAATGTCTATTATTCGCGCGAGTTGTTGAATAGCGACGAAAAGCTGGTTTTCTAGTCTATATTGTAGGCTATAAATAATCTGTACGCTTTATACTAAACTCTCATTCTTAGAACATTCTAACTGCGGAAACCACAATATGACTGCACAAAATTCGTCAGCGGTAACTTACAACTATGATGTTGTTCGTCAATTTACTGTTATGACAGTTATTTGGGGACTTTTTGGTACATTTTTAGGTGTTGTTATTGCCGCGCAATTAATTTGGCCGGCACTAAACTTTGACACACCTTGGTTGACCTACTCCCGTCTTCGTCCTCTGCACACCAATACGGTAATATTCGCCTTTGGTACTAGCGCCTTATTTGCTTCGTCATATTATGTAGTGCAACGCACTTGTAGAACCGCGTTATTTGGTGGCAAATTAGCGGCATTTACTTTTTGGGGTTGGCAAGCGGTAATTGTCTTAGCGGCGATCACTTTGCCTATGGGCTACACTAGCTCAAAAGAATATGCCGAATTAGAATGGCCAATCGATATTTTAATTGCTGTGGTATGGATCAGCTATGCCATAGTATTTTTTGGCACCTTAGCGAAACGCAAAACCTCGCATATCTATGTCGCCAACTGGTTTTTTGGCGGTTTCATCATTACAGTTGCCGTGTTACACATAGGTAACTCCATGGTCATTCCAGTGTCCATGATGAAATCTTATTCTATCTATTCTGGGGCGATAGACGCCATGATGCAGTGGTGGTACGGCCACAACGCAGTGGGCTTTTTATTAACTGCTGGCTTTTTGGGGATCATGTATTATTTTGTGCCTAAACAAGCTGAACGACCTGTCTATTCTTACCGTTTATCGATAGTGCACTTTTGGGCACTAGTCTCACTATACATCTGGGCCGGTCCCCACCATTTGCATTACACCGCTTTACCTGACTGGGCACAATCCGTCGGTATGGTCATGTCAATTGTACTATTTTTACCCTCATGGGGCGGGATGATCAACGGCATCATGACCCTATCAGGAGCTTGGCATAAATTGCGTTACGATCCTATTCTTCGCTTCTTGATTGTTTCGCTATCTTTTTATGGTATGTCGACCTTCGAAGGTCCGATGATGGCGATAAAGTCAGTGAATGCATTATCCCATTATACCGATTGGACCATAGGCCATGTTCACTCTGGAGCACTAGGTTGGGTAGCAATGGTATCAATTGGCGCTGTTTATCACTTAGTTCCGGTATTGTTTAATCAAGGCAGCATGTACAGCATACGGTTGATCAACATTCACTTTTGGCTACACACTTCGGGTATTGTTCTCTATATCGTCGCCATGTGGTTCTCAGGGGTAATGCAAGGTTTAATGTGGCGCGCGGTAAATACCGACGGTACTTTAACTTACAGCTTTATCGAAGGATTAGTCGCTTCCAAACCGTTTTATATTATTCGTTTTATCGGTGGTGTTTTAGTGGTGGCAGGTTTCATATTAATGACCTACAACATGTTTAAAACCATTAGGGCAAAAGAAGGTAGCCTTAAACCCGTGGCAGTATCATAGGAGTTAAACATGAAAAACAAACACGATAAGTTTGAAACTAATGTCGGTATATTTGCTATTTTTACTATTTTAGCTATCAGTATCGGTGGCTTAGTTGAAATTACTCCGCTATTTTTTCAAAAAGAAACCACCCAACCTGTTGATAATTTACGCCCATACACAGCACTAGAGCTAGAGGGGCGAGATGTATATATCAAAGAAGGCTGTAATACTTGTCACAGCCAAATGATAAGAGCATTTCGCGCCGAAACTGAACGCTACGGTCATTATTCAGTTGCCGGTGAACACGTTTGGGAACATCCCTTCTTGTGGGGTTCAAAGCGAACTGGCCCTGATTTAGCCCGAGTGGGTGGCCGCTACAGTGATGATTGGCACCGCGCTCATTTGCTAGATCCCCGCTCTGTCGTTCCAGAGTCCAACATGCCTTCATTCAAATGGTTGGCAGAAAATACCCTAGACGGTGAATTGACGGCTAAGAAATTAGAAACCTTTAACTTTTTAACGCGCAATCGCAGCCATAAAGACGAAAATGGCAAGCCGATCCCTTTATACTCAACAGAAGATATCAAGAAGGCTAAATCAGCAGTCAAAGGCAAAACCGAAATGGATGCCCTTATCGCTTATTTACAGTCGCTTGGTCATGCATTGAAGTGATTATTATGGACTATGGTACATTGCGAGGCTTTATTGCCCTATTGATATTAACCCTGTTTATCATCATTGTGATTTGGTCATATAGTAAAAAGCGCAAAACACAATTTGACCAAGCCGCTCATTCAATTTTAGAAGACGAACAGCAAGAAAACAGCAACAAAAAGGAGACACCTAATGTCTAACTTTTGGAGTATCTGGATCACAGTTTTAACATTGGGTTCACTGTTAGGCTGTTACCTTATTTTACGTTACTGCTTAAAGAACTTTACTGGAGTTGAGGAAGGTCAACCGACAGGACATGTTTTTGACGGTATAGAAGAATTAAACAACCCGTTACCGCAATGGTGGAGTACTTTCTTTTTTGTCACCATTATCTGGGGTCTAGCCTATTTGATCATGTATCCAGGTTTGGGTAATTGGCCTGGTTTATTTGGCTGGAAGAGTTCTAACCAAGGCATAATGAATATCGAAGAATCGATAGAAAAAGCCAATTTTGCCAAAGAAAATAACCTAATTACCCAATACGATCAGGAAGTCAAAGCTGCAGATGCTAAATTTGGACCCATTTTCGATAAATTTGCCGCCATTCCGATCAAGCAAATAGCGGCAACTAAATCTGTTGAAATTGACTTTGACACCCGCTCTGAACTCACCGCCGAGCAACAATTATTGGTCGATGGCCAACAAGCGTTGAAAATTGGCCAGCGTCTTTACATGCAAAATTGCTCGCAATGTCATGGTTCAAATGCTGGCGGTACCACCAGCTTTCCCGACTTAACTGATGACGATTGGCTATATGGTGGCACACCGGAAGATATCGTGCATACTTTGATCAAGGGTCGACAAGCCAAAGGCATGATCGCTTGGAAAACAGCACTAGGCGGTGAGCAAGGCGTAAAAGACGTTGCTGCCTATGTGTTGAGTTTAAGCAATCGCCAAGCTGTAGAAGGTGATGTCGCCGTCGGCAAACAAAAATTTGCGATGTGCGCCAGTTGTCACGGTACAGAAGGTCAAGGCAGCCTGGCCATGTCGATGCCATTGGGCGCGCCAAACTTAACCGATGATATATGGCTGTATGGCGGTTCAGAGCGTAAAGTACAAGAAACAATACGATATGGGCGTGCTGGGGTAATGCCCGCATGGAACGATATTTTAGGTGAGCAAAAGATCCACGTGATCAGTGCTTACATCTACAGTTTATCTCAACCCTAGCTTGCGTATTCAAATACAAATCACTGCGGTGAAAAGTTAATAACACCTCAACATTAACTTTTCACCGAGCCTTTTAATAGACAAGGCGACCTGTATAAACACTGTGATACGCTATAGAGTGTTGTTGTAATTAAGCGTATAATAAGGATTATATTATCGCCGTAATAAATGAAGAAACCTATGAATACTCCCTGGTATAAAGAGCCTTGGGCATGGTTAGTGTTTTTTTTGCCTTTCAGTGCTGTAGTCGCTGGCATAACCACGGTTATTATTGCTAATACCGATGCCGACACCTTAGTGGCTGGTGATTATTACAAAAAAGGCAAAGCCATCAACCTTGAACTTGGCAAAATAAAGCAAGCACAAAAATTAGGGATACGCTTTGACTTACAGATGATTGAAAATGCCCTGCTCATTAAACCAACCGGTATCAAGCGCGATTTTCCATTACTTAACGTTAATTTGTTTCACCCCACGTTGGAAAAAAATGACATAAAATTAACCTTAACCGCTGATGGTAATGGCAATTTTCGTCATCTTTTTGAACAAGCTGTGCAAGGCAGATGGCAGCTCACTCTGTCTTCTTTTGACCAAACATGGAAAATTCAACAATCTATTACTTTACCGCAAGCAAGTTTCATTGAGATTATTGCCGATCCAAGTGGTGGCAATTGATCGCAATGGGTGCTGAAATACAAGCTGAACAATCAGCTGATTTTTGTTTCCACTGTCATGAACCTATACCCAAGGGTTTACTGCTGTTTTCGACTATTGATAATAAAAAGCAAGCGATGTGCTGCATAGGTTGTCAAGCGGTTGCTGATACCATAGTGGAAAATGGACTAGATGATTATTATCGCTACCGAACCGAACCGGCATTAACAGCACAAGCACTTGTTCCCAAGGAATTAACTGAAAACCTGGCGCAAAAAAAATTACTTGACGATGCGGCATTACAAGATGAATTTACCAGCACTTCAGGGGATCACAAAGAAACCATTTTGACCGTTGACGGCATCAGTTGTGCTGCTTGTGCTTGGTTAATTGAAAAACAATTGATAAAACTCAATGGCGTCGATGCTATAAATGTCAATGCCAGCTCGCAACGCGCTTCAGTTCGTTGGCATGCTGCCACCATACAACTCAGTGATATTTTAGTTGCAATCGATGCTATTGGTTACCAAGCATTGCCTTTTAAAGCCGATACTGTTGAACAAAATAACCGTAAGCAACGCAAATCTTTTATTAAGCGCTTAGGTGTTTGTGGGATTTTGATGATGCAAATCATGATGATCGCTGTTGGGCTTTATTTCGGTGCATTTGCCGATATGTCGGTGCACAACTTGATCTATCTGCGCTGGATCAGCTTTATTTTGTGTGTGCCTATTATATTCTACGGCGCTATCCCCTTTTACCGTTCCGCCTACAGCGCGGTGCGCGCCAAACGGCTGTCGATGGATGTTCCGGTATCTATAGCTATTCTACTGGCTTTTTCAGCCAGCGCTTGGGCTACCATTCATCAACGTGGCGAAGTGTATTTTGAATCTGTCGCCATGTTTACATTTTTACTATTATTAGGTAAATTTTTTGAATTCAATGCTCGCAGTAAAGCCGCACAGGTATCTGCTAACTTATTGAAATTGATGCCATTAACGGCGATTAAAATAATCAACAACCAAGAACATTCTGTGGTTGCAAGAAAATTGCAAGCCGATGACCTGATTATTATCAAGCCCGGCGCGGTTATTTCAGCTGATGGTCATATTATTCAAGGCAGCAGCCACATTAACGAAGCCATGTTATCTGGAGAACAAGTACCCGTTGAAAAATCCATTGGCGCCGCTGTGTTTGCCGGCACCATTAACGGTGACGGCAACATAACCGTAAAAGTTAAACACAACAATCAGCAGTCTTTTCTCAATCAGCTCATTTTATTGAGTGAAAAAGCGCAAGCTCACAAGCCCAAATTAGCCAAACTGTCAGATACCATAGCTCAGTATTTTGTTGCGGTGATCCTAATTGCAGCCTCATTAACGGCCTTGTATTGGTCTGTGCACTCTCCACAACAAGCTTTTTGGATCACTTTATCAGTGCTGGTTGCTACTTGCCCTTGCGCACTGTCCTTAGCAACGCCTACCGCTTTAACATGTGCTACCACACGACTGAATAAAAGTGGCATTATGATCAAATCTGCGCATGCTATCGAAACTATGCCTAGTATCGACTTATTTGCCTTCGACAAAACCGGTACCTTAACCACAGGTGACTTTTCGGTACAGCGCGTTGAAATAGCCGACAATAATTATCAACAACAGCAAGTATTAGCTTTAATAGCCGCGCTTGAAATATACTCTGAGCATCCTATCGCCCGCGCATTTATCCCCCATAGAGATATTCAAATTCAAACCAATGATGTCAAAGTTATCACCGGCCGTGGGATCACCGCTGAAGTGGCTGGACAAAAGGTCTGTGTAGGTCAGCCGCAGTGGTTATTCAGCGATGGCTATATTAGCGAAACTGACCACCAACAATATCAACAACACCAACATGCCCAATGTATTTTAACCATTGACAACAAATTGATAGCCGCCATTTATTTAGAAGATAAAGTGAGGCCAGATGCGGTCAACTTTATCGCCCAACTCCATCAACAACAGCAAATGACTTGCATGCTCTCAGGCGACAATGCAACAGGTTGTAAAACTGTTCAACAACAACTTAAACTCCAACAAATGTACAGTGCATTATCGGCTAGAGATAAACTCACTAAACTACAGCAATTACAGCAAAGTCATACTGTCGCCATGGTCGGTGATGGTATTAATGACACCCCAGTATTTGCTGCTGCTCACTTATCAATAGCCATGGGCAGTGGTACCGATATCGCCAAAAGCGGTGCTGATGTGATTTTATTGGCGAATAAATTAAACAGTATCATTGACTTGCGTAGTGTAGCAATGAAAACGCAAACCATTATTCGGCAAAATTACGCTTGGGCGTTTGGTTATAATGCCATTGCTTTGCCGTTAGCCGTATCAGGGCATGTCACGCCATATATGGCCGTCATTGGTATGTCACTGAGCTCATTATTAGTGATCAGCAACTCATTAAGAATCCTCACTGTAGGCAAGGAAAAATAACATCATGAGTATCATTTATGTACTGATCCCTATTGCTGTTTTACTGATTGCCTTAGCTATTTATCTATTTTTTTGGGCGGTTAGAACTGACCAATTTGAAGACCTAGAAAAACAGGGATTTAGTATTTTATTTGACCGCGACAATGACGACATAGATAACATTGAACAGACGTCACTTGTTCAGCAAAAAACTGAACAATGCGAGCACACTGCAAGCAAAGAAAATAAATTTAACCAAGATGACCATTGATTATTTTTCAGCGTTTATTATTGGAATATTAGGCTCAGGTCATTGTATAGCTATGTGTGGAGGGATCACCACCATGTTAACTTCAGCTATTCCGCAACACCAAAAATCGCAGAAACTTGGCCTTTCCTTGAGTTATCATCTTGGGCGCATAATGTCTTACGCCATTATCGGTGGCATCGCCGGTTTTACTGGTTCATTAGCAGCGAAAAGTATTGGCTTGCCAATGGTTTCGTTGAGAGTTATCGCCGCTGTTTTTATGATTTTACTGGGCTTGTATTTAGCGCAATGGCTAATGTGGTTAAATAAAATAGAAAAAATAGGCAAAATATTGTGGCGCTATATATCACCTTACAGCAAAAGATTTATTCCTGTAACTACTGTCCGTAAAGGTCTGATGTTGGGCATGTTATGGGGCTGGCTACCCTGTGGCTTGATATACTCAACACTTACTTGGTCTTTGGCTTCTGGCAACGCCGTTGATGGTGCATTACTCATGGTTTGTTTTGGCTTGGGCACTCTGCCCAGCTTATTGAGTTTTTCTTTTGGGGTTTTGTCAATTAAACAACTCATTAGCAACGCACTCGTTCGCCAATTTATCGGCGGTTCACTAGTGCTTTACGGCGCCTATAGTATTTTCCAAATTGTTATAAGGTTTCTTTAACATCATAAAATTTCAGCATAATATTTGCGATCATGGTGGATTTATAGACAACTAATCACACATGATTTAATTTAGCCGTTATAATTAAAAAAGTTATAGCTGATACGATAGGATGTACCAATGGAAAAATATCAACGAATACTGGCTATCATTGACCTTGCACACGACAATCAAAAGGCGCTAAAGCGAGCCATAGAGCTAGCCAATAAAACCCATGCCAGCATTACTGCTTTTTTAACCATCTATGATTTTTCCTATGAAATGACCACTATGCTGTCAACTGACGAGCGCGATGCGATGCGTACTTCAGTGATCAATGACAGATTACAATGGTTAAACAATATAGTTAACGCTATGCCTCACTTAGGGGTTAACATTGACTGTAAAGTGGTTTGGCACAATCGGCCTTTTGAACAAATCATAGATCAAGTGCTCACCCACAACTATGACATTGTCATCAAAGGCACTCATCAACACGACAAACTAAAATCAGTGATTTTTACCCCGACTGATTGGCATATTTTACGAAAATGCCCTTGCCCGGTGTTATTGGTTAAAGATCACTCATGGCCAAAAGATGGTAACATTTTAGCCTCAATTAATGTGGGTAGCGAAGACCAAGAGCACCAGTCCCTGAATAACAAAATAACTGAAGAAGGCCTTAACTTGGCATCATTAATTGACGCCAATGTGCATTTAGTGAATTCATTTTCAGGTACGCCAGTTAATATTGCCATTGAAATTCCTGAATTTAACGCCCAAGAATACAATGACTCAATGCGTATACACCACGAAAAAGCCATGGCTGAGCATGCTAAACAAGTCAATATAGCCCCAGAAAACACCCATATTAGAGAAGGATTACCCGAAGACGTAATAGAAGCGTTATCCATAGAGCTTGATGCAGAATTAGTTATTCTCGGCACTATAGGCCGCACTGGGTTATCAGCGGCGTTAATAGGCAACACTGCAGAGCACGTTATTGATAAACTCAATTGTGATTTATTAGCACTTAAACCCGATGGTTATATTTCACCATTAGCTAAGTGATTTTAAATGGCCATCAGTTAACTTATCTTGTTTGCAGAGCAACTTTTCTATCGTTGGATGATTTATTTTTTATATTATTAAATAAGCGCTAACAATATATGCAATTGTACTGTGGAAAGGTATATACTGTGCGCCGGAAAAATCTAGCTAAAAATAGCGTTAACATATAGGTGATAAACGCATGTTATCTGGCAATACACTAACCCAGCAGCAGCAAGGGCAATTAGGTAAATTAGAAAAACGCCTGCGTCGTCACGTTGGTCAAGCCATAGCCCAGTACAATATGATCGAAGACGGTGATCGCGTTATGGTTTGCCTTTCCGGTGGCAAAGACAGTTATGCGATGCTGGCTATTTTAATGAAGTTACAGCAATTAGCACCGATATCATTTGATCTTGTCGCGGTTAATTTAGATCAAAAACAACCCGGTTTTCCCGAACAGGTGCTACCTAATTATCTCAATGGGCTTGGCATAGAGTACAAGATCATAGAAGAAGACACTTATTCCATTGTTACCGATAAAATACCCGAAGGTAAAACTACCTGCAGTCTTTGTTCACGTTTACGCCGAGCTATTTTATACAAGGCAGCAAAGTCATTAGGCGCAACTAAAATAGCTTTGGGGCACCATAGAGATGATATGTTGGAAACCTTAATGCTCAACATGTTTCACGGTGGCAAATTAAAGGCCATGCCAGCTAAGCTAGTCTCAGATAATGGCGAGCACGTGGTGATACGGCCATTAGCTTTTTGTAAAGAAAGTGAAATAGCCTTGTACGCGCAATTACAACAATTCCCTATTATTCCCTGTAATCTCTGCGGCTCGCAACCAAACTTACAACGGCAACACATCAAAAATATGTTACAACAATGGCAAACACAGTATCCAGGACGCATAGAGTCAATGTTTACCGCCATGCAAAATGTGGTGCCATCACATTTATGCGACAATGAGTTATTTGATTTTAAAAGCATAGATGCTAACTCAGGTATTATTGATGGTGGTGATATTGGTTTTGATCAGCCAACTATAGCAACACCTGCATCAAACAATGCTACAGCAGAAGTGAGCTTACCGACATTCAACAGTGAGCAGACATTAAATATAGTTAACCTAAGTTAATAATTAACAAGCTAAGTCGAGGTATTAGGCAATTACTTGACTATCAATTAATTCGAGCGGTTTTTTATTTTACCTGCGCAATTGCAATATTTACTGCAAATAATCGACACTGGCTGGCAAATAAGTAAAAAGGCTTTATTGCAATAAATATAAAGTGTTTACAGGGAGAGGTATTAAGCGAACAAGTGGTGGATTAGCCATATCTAAATAACAACAAGCTAGTCATTGATAAACTTTAGCAGGCAACTTAAAAGTTAAGCTGCCAACTAGATAGCATTGAGTTTATTTCACGCTTTTACATTTTTTGATGATTTGTGCTGTTTCTATCGCCTCAATTTCACCTTTCCACTTGGCGACGTCAGCTTCATGATCACCGGTCAATGCACTTACAGGAATGAGTGCAAGAAAAACACCACCGGCGTCTATATTTGCTTTAGTATCTTGCTTGTCTGAGAAATCTCGCAAGGTATTTCGCGCATCTGCCAATTCTATTCGTAATTCATCGCAATTAAGTGATGCATATTTTTCATGTGCAACATGTGATGCACTGATACTCTCAGGTCGGTTGGCACAACCAGCAAGTATTAATATAGCCAAAGCAGTAGTAGTAACGATCTTAAACATTTGTCAAACCTTTATTTTTTGTGAAGTTATGTTAGATAAATTCAGGACAAGCTGAAAACGGCGACATGTTACACGTTTAAAAATTAAAAACAACATAAACGATAGAAAAGAAATAAAATTTTACAAAAAACACAGATTACCGCTTAAAAAACGGAATAATCATTAAAAGTAATCTTTATTTTGCCTGAGCATTTGCGTAATTTCGTGTACATAGTCGGCACCGCGCTCAGAATAAGCCAATAAACCCGTGGCTAAAATTTGTGGTGACAGGGGTTGATTTTGCTCGCGTAAATGCAGCCTGATATTGCGCAATACTTGATATGCATGATTGGTATTAATATTGTGTAAATAGTGGCGAACTGCTGCCGACACTGATTTAAACGCGGCGACTTCGTGTTTAGCGCCGGCATTGCGAGCGCTAGGTACCATGCCACAGCCTTTTTTGTAACACCAGATCCCAAAAAAGTTTAAACCAATTCGAGCAAAACGCGATGTCCCCCACGCCGATTCATTGGCAGCTTGCACTAAAATTAACTGGCTGGGAACAATATCGATGCGTTTGGTCAATTCGTGTACCAGTTGCAACTGGCTGGCGCTACCGGTTATTCGGTAACTTTTAGCTAACTCTTTTATCTGTAACTGCTCTGCTGACGAGAGTGGCTGCTCCAATGATATTTTTTCTAACAGAGTCAACATTTGCCCGCGTAACTTCAGTAACCGGTTGTTCTCTGCGGTGATAGTCGGTGCTAAAAAATTAAAAAATTGTCTCTTTTTGTCTTTAACATCACGTATTGCTGCAAAATTGGGTAAAGCAACTTGATGCAAAGGTATTTCTATTGGTTTAACAATAACTGGCTTTGCTGTAATAGGATCAACAATTTTAGCAGGCAGCCGCTGTAATTCATCGATTAAGGGTTTGAGCAATGCCCAGCAAAAGCAAATAAATAGTATAACAATCAAAAAATACCGTAAAACAAACGGTGACTTTGGGGTTGCTTGCATTATACAGTCCTAGCAATCAATGCCAATCGTTGCACTAAGCCGCGAATGTTGAATTAGTATTAGTGTCATTACCCTGACCGCTAATAGTCAATTGCATACCAAAAATTTCCCGGTATAAAATGCCTTTGACGTGATAAAAAAATGGCGCCAAATAACTTAAACCGAAAAATAACAGCACCACGCCAACGATTCCCATCGAGGTTGCAGCCAATGCAATAAGCGGTAAAAATAGTAGTGCCAATGCCAACAAAAAGATCAAATACAAAGCAAATAATTGAAACCACTGATGACGAGTAGCTTGGACAGATAACACAATAGCCTTTAGAGGCGATAGGCGTTTCTCAACGACCAAAGGTAACACTAAGGTTAAGGCAACCGCGAGAAAAATACCTGGGAGATAAAACAAATTCAGACCTAGGGTTACCAGCATAGATGACAATAACGCACAAACGGCAACCCAACTACCGCGCTTTAAAAAAGCAAAAACCAATCGACTTTCGGTTTTAAGGCCAACAGCGTGAAAAATAGCGATCATTTCTATCCCTGCTAAAAAGGGATAAACCACTAAGGTGACTAATATATTCAACAGTGAAGCAAGTTGTTGATCAGCTAGAACCGTTTCTATACCGCCCAAATAAGCACTGACTAAAAAAGTGCTCAGCAGACCTAGGGCAAAAGTAAAAATCAAGGTGATGTTAATCACTTTACGCGATGTTAAGGTGATTGACCAAGCTTCATCTAAAACAGCTTTTATATCAATGCTATAGTCGCCTTTTACCGCTTTATCTATGCTGCCACCTACTTGTATTGTTGATTTTTTTTCTGCGTCCAAGACATGTTCCTATTAATATCACACACTAATAAAATGCATAACTAGAGATGTTCTGTGCTCAGCTAGCTATGCATTGACAACCGCGTTAATTAAGCGCAAGGTCATTAAAAAACATAGTATACCTTTTTTGTAGGTCTGCACAAAACCCTAAAAACGCCAGAATTCAGTTGCCAGCTAACATTGACGGTTGTGAATGTTTTTCAAAATATCCTCAAAAAATTCATTGCCCATAGCACGGGCAAGGGTAATATTGTGCTCAGGTATTTTTTCTGGTTGTTTGTAGACACTTAACACCCTTTCTATACTTGCTTCGCGCAACAGATGTAACATTGGCAAGGGTGAGCGATTAGTATAGTTGGCGGCATCATCGAACGGTTGTCCATCAAAATAATAATCTGGATGGAAGCTGGCCAATTGAAAAATACCATCATAACCATGATCACTTAACCACTTTTCAGCGGCGGCTAATAAGTCTAAATATTGCTCAAATCCCTGAAAACCACTGTCTAGAATGATCAGCGTGGTTTCAATCTTGCTATGTTTTTGCAAATAATCACATTGCAAGCCGAGCTGAAACAGTACTTGGTCAATATGAGTGTGATCACTGACGTGATAATGAATACGCTGATTGATCATTTCCTTTTTTGCAAAAGGACAAAAGTTCAGTTCAATAATTATTTTTTCTAACCATTGTTTAATTTTAATTATGGCAAATTCTTTACAACTACACATTGGTTACCTCCTTAGCAGACAGCATTGCATTGAGCCACTGACAGATTTTTATATGTTTATCTATTTCATCCCTGTTGCAGTTGCCACATGTGATAGTAATAGCCTTTATCTGCCAATAAACTGTGATGATCACCCTGTTCAACAATGTCACCTTGCTTTAATACGATAATATGTTCAGCGTCAACAATAGTTGATAATCGATGAGCGATCACCAAAGTAGTATGATCGCGAGCAACTGATTTAATAGCCGATAAAATCGCTTGCTCAGCATAACTATCTAATGACGATGTCGCTTCATCAAAAACCAATATGGCTGGATTTTTTAATATAGTGCGCGCAATTGCCACTCGCTGCTTTTCTCCGCCTGACAATTTCAAACCTCGTTCGCCTACCTGAGTTTGCGCACCGTCGGGTAAAGTATCGATAAAGTCTGACAAATTTGCCAGTTCAATGGCGCGCTCTACCGCTAATTTACTCGCCGATGGCTCGCCGTAATGAATATTTTCAAACAAGGTATCATTAAATAGCACCGGATCTTGTGGCACAATGCCGATTGCTTTGCGCAATGAGCTTTGACTAACCCTGTTAATATCTTGCTTATCAATGGTAATAAGGCCTTGATCACAATCGTAAAAACGAAACAATAACTTAATCAAGGTTGATTTTCCCGAGCCGCTATCGCCAACAATGGCAATTTTTTGTCCGGCTTTAACAGTAAAATTTATATTGTTGAGTACCGGGCGCTTATTATTGTAAGCAAATTTAACATTTTCAAAGCGCACTTCACCGGTTGTCACCGATAGTGGCTGGGCATCGTCAGTATCCACCACTTTAGGTTTAGTCAGTAGTAAATTAAACATATGCTCGATATTAGCCAAAGAGCCTTTGATTTCTCTATATACAAAACCCAATAAGTTTAATGGAATAAACAATTGCATCATAAAGGCATTAATCAACACAAAGTCGCCTAAAGTCATGCTATTATTTGCGACTTGATAGGCTGCTAAAGCCAACATAGCAGTTATTGACACAGCAATAATTAACGCCTGACCACCGTTCAAAGCAAATAGAGATAGTCTATTTTGTATTTTTGCTTTTTCCCAATGCGCTAATTGCTGATCATAGGCCTGTGCTTCATAACTTTCATTAGTAAAATACTTAACCGTTTCGTAATTTAATAGACTGTCAATGGCGCGACTATTACTGGAAGAATCAGCTTTGTTAGCGGCGCGTACAAAACGAGTCCGCCAATCAGTGGCATAAACTGAATAAAGCACATAACTGATGATAGATCCGGCGGTGATCAGCGCAAAATATATTCCATAATTAACCCATAAAATAGCGATCACCATGATGATCTCGATCAGGGTTGGCACAATATTAAATACCAAAAATCGCATCAAAAAACTGATACCTGAGGTG
Source organism: Thalassotalea sp. (assembly GCA_042091375.1). Classification (GTDB taxonomy): domain Bacteria; phylum Pseudomonadota; class Gammaproteobacteria; order Enterobacterales; family Alteromonadaceae; genus JBELHO01. Next base: position 30,524 of record JBELHO010000024.1, read on the forward strand.
CCTCGGTCTATATCACGGGATAAACCTCCGGTTTGCCGATTTAAGTGAAAGTCTAAGTCAAGACTGTGTAAATGTTCAAACACACGCAGACCAATGCGGCGAATAGCTCTCTCTGTTACTCGGCCAAACAAGGTATCTCTTATCTCGGCAAACAGCACAATAGCCAAGCGTACAGCACCATATGCAGCAACGAGAGCAAAAGGCACTAATATAAACTCATTAGCCTGTTTGGCATCGAGTCGGTCAACAATATCTTTGAGTATAAAAGGTAAATAAACACTGGCTACTTTGGTTAAAATTAGGCAGCAAAGCGCCAAGGATATGCGTATTTTAAATTCAAATAAATAAGGCAATAACAATGAAAACACCCGCCAATTAAGTCTGGGTATTTGCTCATCTGGAATATTAGAACGTCGCATATTTGCTCAATGGCAGGGTTAGATAACAGTTGCAGCGCACTGTAGCGAGTTTAGAGATTAATTACAATCTTGCATGGTATTTAAAATGTCAGCGAGCTAAGATAGGATCATTAACATATCTTACTGGTGTTTTACCATTGACAATGCTTACTTTTATTAATCGTATTATTGACCGTTGTTTTTTTACCGCCAGTTTTGTATTCGCGTTACAACTACCAGAATTTATCACAAGCTATACATCAACCTTGTCTGTAAAACTCAATGAAGCCAAATTTCAACTATCCCAATTTGAAAAAATATCTGCCAAACACGATCAAGGCAGTGTTTCGGCGATGATGGTCCGCGCCAATGAGCAAAGTGATGTCAGTATTAACAGTACATCTGAGTTAATCGTCTTATTGACCTCGAGAATAGCCAACTATCAATTGCACCTAACAGAATTAACAGCCAATGATTACCTCAATCGCCTAGGTCAATTTATTTTTAATATCGATTGGTATATAGCCCAGCAAACCGCAAAGCAGTTTACATTGTCACTACCGGTGACTCAGCAAGCAATAACCACCGGGTTGTGTTTTGCTATTTTACTTTTATTAGCTAACCAATTAATGGCTTTACTATTTAAAAAAATATTCAACAAAACGCAAACCTCGCAAACCCTGCTCAAATATAAATAGTACTAGAAATAGCACCATCAAGAATGAATATAGCAATGGGTATTGCGTAGAGTTCAGCAGAGTATTATAAAATCAGTACTACAACGATATATAAAGTAGTAAAACTAATTAATAAAGTAAAGAAAACCACTTATTAAAGGATTAAAAACCAATTTATAAAGTATCAAAAACCACTTATTAAAGGATTAAAAACGGATTAAAAACTCTATTTAAAACAGAGTTGCAAGCAATAAAAAAGGTGCTCAAGCACCTTTTTTAAAAAATGATATCTGTGTAAAAGTTAAACTATTGAATTATTCGTTACCGCTTTCTACACGACTCTTCAGTTTTTGTCCCGGATGAAAGGTAACCACTTTACGAGCAGAAATAGGAATATCTTCGCCAGTTTTGGGGTTTCTTCCTGGGCGTTCACTTTTCTCTCTAAGGTCAAAATTACCGAAGCCAGAGAGTTTAACTTGCTCACCAGACTCTAGGATCCCTCGAATTTCTTCAAAAAACATTTCTACCATTTGTTTTGCGTCGCGTTTGCTCAGCCCAACTTTTTCAAATAAATGTTCTTCAACTTTTGCTTTGGTTAGCGCCATTGCTTAATCCCTCAGTGATGCATTTAATTCAAATTTTAAGGTGTCGACAACTCGGTTCACGACATCGTTTATATCTTTTTCTTCAAGAGTTTTTTCAATATCTTGTAAGGTCAACGCAATCGCTAAACTCTTGAAACCAGCGTCTATACCATTACCTCGGTATACATCAAATAAGTTTAGATCAACTAAATAATTTCCGCCAACCTTTTCAATAAGTTGAAGCACATTTTTTGCATTTATTTGCTCTTCTACCACCACAGCTATATCTCGTCTGTTGGCAGGAAAGCGAGATACATCCTGTGCTTGCGGCACATTTTGTGTAGAAATATCAGTTAATAACAGTTCAAAAACAAATGTGCGGCCATTAAGCCCTAATTTTCGTTCTAATTCAGGGTGTAAGGTACCAATATGGCCAATTAATTTATTTTGTTGATAAATTGCTGCAGTTTGTCCCGGGTGAAGAGCAGATATTTCTGCGGTCCTGAACTCATAACTGGCTGAATTGGCGGTTTGTGCCAACAGCGCTTCAACATCAGCTTTAATGTCATAAAAATCACTGGCGGCTTTTTCCAGATCCCAATGTTCATCGTGGCGATTACCGCTGATCACTCCGGCTAACATCGGCTCTTGCCTAACCCCATTTTCAACAGTTTGATCGGGAATAAAACGCAAACCGGTTTCAAACAACCTGACTCTTGCTTGCTGACGATTTTGGTTATACACAACAGACTGTAATAGCCCGGTCCACAAGCTGAGGCGCATTACCGACATTTCTGATGAAATAGGATACGGTAAACTCATCACGGCTTGCTCGGGGTGCAATAAACTTTGTACCTTAGGATCGACAAAGCTATAAGTGATCGCTTCTTGATAACCTCTAGCCACTAGGCATTGGCGCAATCGACTTAACTTAATATCAGCCTCTGCCTGCTCGCGCATCGCTAAAGTGGCCTGTGGTGATACATTGGGTATGTTGTTATAACCAAATATACGCGCCACTTCTTCGATCAAGTCCACTTCAATGGCAATATCAAAACGGTATGCTGGCACTTCAACTGTCCAAGTGCCATTGCTGTAACTGATAGCAAAACCTAGGCGGGTTAAAATATCATTGACTTTATCATCAGCAATGACATGACCAATGCGACTGTCTAATTTTTCACGACGCAAAGTCACAGTTTTTGCTTTAGGTAAATGTTCATCGTTAATGGCTTCAACGATAGGCCCTGCTTCACCACCGACAATGGCCAGCAATAATTCAGTAGCGCGTTCCATTGCATCGCGCTGTAATTGCGGATCGACACCGCGCTCATAGCGGTGTGATGAATCGGTGTGCAAACCGTATTGACGGGCTTTACCCAAGATCGCCAGTGGGGCAAAAAAGGCACTTTCTAAGAAAATATCTGTGGTTGCAGCGCCATCAGTAGTCGATACCCCAGAATGTAAACCACCAAAAATACCGGCCATTGCTAGTGCTTTGTTGTCGTCGGCAATAACTAAGGTATCAGTAGAAAGGCTGACTTGATTTTCATCGAGCAATACCAGTTTTTCATCCGGTTGAGCATAACGAACATTGATACCACCTTCAATTTTTGCCAGATCGAAGGCATGCATCGGATGACCAAGTTCAAGCAACACATAATTGGTGACATCAACAACCGGATCTATTGAACGGGTGCCACTGCGCCTAAGTTTTTCTACCATCCACAAAGGGGTGGGCGCACTAACATCAATATTCTTTATGACCCGACCTAAATAACGCGGGCAACTTTGAGGAGCAGACAAGGTTATGTCCAAGCTATCGTCAATTGCAGTAGCTGCAGCAGTTATAGCCGGTTCAGAAACAGCTAAGCTGTTTAACACCCCTACTTCCCGCGCTAAACCTTTAATGCCCAAACAATCGCCGCGGTTAGCGGTTAAATCAACATCAATGCTAACATCATTTAAGTTGAGGTATTGGCGAACACACATGCCTAAAGGAGCATCTTGTGCAAGCTCCATTATGCCATCAGCACTTTCTGATAAGCCTATTTCTGATTCACTACACAACATGCCATTAGAAGTAACACCGCGTAGTTTGGCTTTTTTAATGTTAAAATTACCGGGTAAAACTGCGCCAACAGTGGCCACCGCAACTTTCAAGCCGAGACGGCAGTTTTTCGCGCCACAAACAATATCAACCAACTCACCGTTGTTAAAATCAGCGCCTAAATTTATTTTGGTCACTTGTAACTTATCGGCGTCTGGGTGCTGAGCACACGCAACCACTTCACCCACCAAGACGCCAGTAAACTCACCAGCAACCGGCTCAACAGCATCAACTTCAAGGCCGGCCATGGTAATTTGATGCGCTAGGTCATCAGAAGAAATAGCGGGATTTACCCACTCACGTAACCAAGATTCACTAAATTTCATTATTAGCTTTCCTACTTAAACTGCTTTAAGAAGCGAAGATCATTTTCAAAGAATGCCCGTAAGTCATTCACCCCGTAGCGCAACATAGTTAATCGTTCAACGCCCATACCGAAGGCAAAACCTGTATACACCTCAGGATCAATACCGACTGATTTAAGTACATTGGGATGAACCATGCCACAACCTAGCACTTCTAACCATTTGCCATTTTTACCCATAATATCAACTTCAGCTGAAGGCTCAGTAAATGGAAAGTACGAAGGACGAAAACGAATTTCAACTTGCTCTTCAAAAAAGTGATGTAAAAAGTCGTGTAACACTCCTTTTAAGTGAGTGAAACTGACGTCTTTATCAACCATTAAACCTTCAACCTGATGAAACATAGGTGTGTGGGTTTGATCGTAATCATTGCGATACACCTTGCCAGGAGAGATAATGCGCAATGGCGGCTGCTCTTTTTCCATGGTTCTGATCTGTACACCAGACGTTTGGGTGCGCAATACCAGTTTAGGATTAAAATAAAAGGTATCGTGATCTTGCCGGGCAGGATGATGCTCAGGGATATTTAGGGCGTCAAAGTTATGAAAGTCATCTTCTACTTCAGGTCCTTGCTTGACCGAGAAACCCAAATCAGTAAAAAAACTTTCAATGCGATCAATGGTGCGGGTCACCGGGTGAACACCACCCGTTTGGCTTTTTCTGCCAGGTAGGGTCACATCAATAGACTCAGCCGCTAATTGCTGTTTGATCAGTTCGTTGCGCAATAACTCACCACGAGCGTTCAATAGCTTTTGCACTTGTTGTTTGGCTTGGTTGATCACTTGCCCTGCTTTCGGCTTTTCTTCTTTGGGTAATTTACTTAAGCCTTTCATCTGCTCAGTAAACAGACCTTTTTTGCCTAAAAAGTTGACCCTAACTTGCTCAAGCTCGGTGGGATCGTTAGCAGCAGCAATGGCTTGTGTTGCCTGTTCGATAATATCGTCTAAATTCATGAGTTCCTCTAACGCGACTCTAATGCACAAAACACGGCATTGGCTAGACCTTTGACCTAATCAAAGTGATTGTTAAAACGGTGGGCAATTTTACACAATAATTGATATAAAATGTAGTGTTTATATGGTTTTAAGGAAAATAGTTTGCACTTTAGATACTTTGCTAGCGGCAAGCCGATTCACTCAGTTACCGGTTGACTTATTTCCCCACCAACACAGCGCAAAATACCCAGTGTAGCTGCGCGGCAAAATTAACACCTCGCTAAGCTATATCGCCTATTCTGCCGCGTTTTTTTTACTGTTTCGTGATTGTCTGTGTAAGGTCGATAAAATTTTTAAGCGGTTACGCTGAGCATGCTAGCGTATTAAATTGATGATAGTGCATACAAAGTCGCTTAGAAACTGATAAAATAACGACATTGTTATCTTTACTAAACACTCATTATGCAACTCACCACAACCTTTGCAACAGCAGAAATAGCGAGCCAATACGATTGGCAACTTAACCAAGAAATCAATCTATCTGACAGTGATGGCAATGTCATAGCCAAAGCTGAGATCGAAATACTAACCCTTAACAAGCATCGCGGCGCAAAACAAAGTTACCAATTGCTGGAGCAACAAGAAACCGACTGGGAATTGCCGTTAAATCTGTATTTTTCTGGTCATAATCTCAATGAAACCTTGTGCAAAGAGCTCAACATTAAAGCCAACACTAAAAAAGCCCAACAACATATTATGATCGAGGCATTAAGTGTTCAACCGCAACATCGCAACCAAGGCATTGGCCGATTATTACTAAACGCCATAGCCAATGAGTATCAAAAAGCACAGTCGATCACTGTGATGAGTTTGCCAATGAAATTGTTTGTCGACAGCGAAAACTGTCAATCAGATGCGGCTAAACACTATTATCAATCACTAGAGTTGGCGCAAGATGACACTGATAGGCAAGGATTAAAACAGTTTTTTAGTAACGCGGGCTTTGTTGAATATCAAGTAGATGACTCTTTATTGAATGAGCCACTGCACTTTGATGTATTGCTTAGCAGTCCACAAAATATCATTGAGCAAGTGTAAATTATCGGCAGACACTGCAAAAAAAACCTCGGAAACGAGGTTTTTGTATATCACTGCTCAGCCGTTGTTGTTTTCGGGTGACTGACAACAATAAAGCAACACTAATCAATTAACCCGTATTCATCGCGTAAAACAGCAATAATCTCCGCTTTCGGATTATCCGATAGGTTGATTTTTTGACCGGTTATTTTCTCAGCAATACCGATATAAGTATTAGATACCGCCATTAACACAGAGATCGGTAATTCATTGTCTGTCGCTAGCGCTTGACGCTCTTGCATGCGATCTTTATTGAGTAAAATATCGGGATCGGGAAAGTGATTAAGCAGTAATTGTCGGAAGCCCTCTTTCGAGTTTTCAACTACCTTGCCAGCGCGGTATTGTTGACCATCCCAGATACGAGAAGAATCAGGGGTACCAACTTCATCCATGTATATTAATTTGTCATTGCCATGCTTGTCTTTGACATAGCCAAATTCAAATTTAGTGTCGACAAAAATTTGATCAAGTTGAGCTAAAGTATCAGCAATAACCTCGAAGCCTTCGGTTAATAGTTTTTCATACCGGCCGATATCACTGATGGATTTAAAATTAAATGCAGCGTAGTTATTCTCTATGTCTTTGCGACTAATATTAACGTCATCTACCTCAGGTACTCCGGGTAAACCGGTTAACACACCTTTAGTCGATGGGGTTTGCAGCAAAATATCTAGTTTACTGTCTTTTTGTAAACCTTCACCCAGTTCGATACCGCAAAACTGGCGTTCACCTTTTTCATAAGCACGCCACATTGAACCAGTAATGTATTGTCGACATATCGCCTCGATCATCACAGGTTGAGCTTTTTGCACTATCCATACAAAAGGATGAGGAATATCAAGAATATGACTATCAGCAAGGCCTTGCTGTTTAAATAAATGAAACCAATAATTAGAGATAGCATTTAATGCAGCACCTTTGCCGGGGACGCCTTTCATGCCACCCTGACCATGCCAAATACAATCAAAAGCGGAGATTCGGTCACTGATCACCATAATTGCCAATGGCGTATCTGCTGGCACATCATAACCTTTTTCTGTAATTAAGCGCCGACTGTCAGCTTGGGTTAACCAGTAAACTGAACGAACTTTTCCACTGTGCACAGGGGCATCGCTGCGTATCGGTAAATCATTATTTACCGCTAGTACTTGATCGGCAAGACTCATAATAAAACCTTAAATGATGCTGAGAAGATAAAACTTTTAATCGGTTGATCTATTAAAATATGCAATAAATTTTAAGCTAGATGCAAATACCAATAAACATACCTATCAATTTTTTCAAAGAAAATAACTCAATGGCTTATCAACAGCTTTACTGGTCTTGCCAATGGCTATGTTATGTGGCGTTGCCCGCCATCTGCTTGAAAAATTAATGTCGTATTAGTTGCTCACTAACTTACTGGTATTGGTATAAGATAGCAATTTAATTAAAAAAGGACGCGTGATGCGTCCTTTTTTAACAGTTTACCCTATGTATTAACCTAAAGAGGCTTGCGCTTTAGCGACTAATACAGAGAAAGCTGCTTTATCGTATACTGCGATGTCAGCTAGGATCTTACGATCAATTTCAATCGAGGCTTGTTTTAAGCCATTGATGAAGCGACTGTATGATAAACCATTTTGACGAGCTGCTGCATTTATACGAGCAATCCAAAGTTGACGGAATTGACGCTTGCGTTGACGACGGTCGCGATAAGCGTATTGACCAGCTTTAGTTACAGCTTGAAAAGCAACGCGATAAACGCGACTACGAGCACCGTAGTAACCTTTAGCTTGCTTTAGAACTTTTTTATGACGTGCGCGTGCTACAACACCGCGTTTGACTCTTGCCATTTTATATCTCTCCTATTAACCGTGACGTAAAAGTTTTTTAACTGACTTAACGTCAGAAGCAGCAATCATGCATTTAGCACGAAGATGACGCTTAACTTTGGTACGGCGCTTAGTCAAAATATGACGTAGACCCGCTTGTTTAAATTTGTAGCCTGAAGCCGTCTTTTTAAAGCGCTTTGCAGCACCTTTATTAGTTTTCATTTTAGGCATTGATATGTCTCCACATTGCCATTGAAATTTAGTAATTTAGGCGAAAATTAATGTCGGTAATGAAAACATTATCGATATAACTTTACTTGCAAGCCTAAAATTACCCGTTTAAAACAATATTGGTGAGGGATATTGAAAAAATCAACACCCTAACTTGCATAGACCAACTATTGATTATTTTTTAGGTGCTAATACCATCACCATTTGACGACCTTCCGCTCTGCGAGGGAAGAATTCGACAACAGTCAGTTCTGCTAAATCAGCTTTTACCCGATTCAACAGCTCCAAACCTAATTCTTGGTGAGCCATTTCACGACCACGGAAGCGCAAAGTTACTTTAACTTTATCGCCACCTTCTACGAAGCGCTTCAAGTTGCGTAATTTCACTTGATAATCGCCTTCATCTGTACCAGGACGGAATTTTATTTCCTTAACCTGAATTTGTTTCTGCTTTTTTCGCTGTTCTTTTTGTTCTTTGGCTTTTTCATACAAGAACTTACCATAGTCCATTACTCGGCATACCGGTGGCTTTGCAGTTGGACTAATTTCCACCAAGTCGACACCTGCTTCGTCTGCTTTGTTCATTGCTTCATCTAATGTCACAATGCCTGCAGCTTCGCCATCAAATCCGATCAATCGAACTTCTGACCCTGTAATCAATTCATTTAAACGATGAGCTGGCTCTTTTTGCCCGCCTCGTTGACCACCTTTAATAGCCATGTTCCTCCAAAGAACTTTGTTTCAACCTCTGTGGGTTATTTAACCACGGGTTGAATTAAAAAAAAAATATCCATTGCCTTCATTACCGGTATTAATTGCGCAATTTAACTTCGCTATCAATATGAGTAATGAACTGTTCAATCGACATTTTACCTAAATCTTCACCACTGCGCGTTCTGATCGCTATTTCACCAGCGGCCATTTCTTTATCGCCAACAACTATCAAATACGGAACACGCTTTAAAGTATGCTCGCGGATTTTAAAGCCTATCTTCTCATTTCTCAAGTCTACTTTTGATCTAATTCCACTTTCTTTGAGTTTATTAACAATCTGTTGACAATATTCACTCTGTTTGTCGGTAATATTCATCACCACAGCTTGATTAGGCGATAACCAAGTAGGAAATTTACCACTGTATTCTTCAATTAAAATACCGATAAAACGCTCAAGTGATCCCAAAATAGCGCGGTGGATCATTACCGGTGTATGTTTTTCACCGTCTTCACCGATATAACTAGAGCCCAAGCGACCCGGCATTGAAAAATCTAATTGTATAGTGCCACATTGCCATGCGCGCCCCAGACAATCATGTAGAGTAAACTCAATTTTCGGACCGTAAAATGCGCCCTCGCCCGGTTGGTATTCAAACTTAATCCCATTATCGGTCAGTGCTTGCGCTAGTGCTTGTTCGGCTTTATCCCAAATTTCGTCTGAGCCAACCCGTTGCTCTGGTCGCGTCGATAACTTGATATCAATGTCTTCAAAGCCAAAGGTTTTGTATGTATCAAAAACCATTTCTATACAGGCAGACACCTCTTGTTGAATTTGTTCTTCAGTACAAAAAACATGAGCATCATCTTGAGTAAATGAACGAACCCGCATTAATCCGTGCAATGAACCAGATGGCTCATTGCGATGCACTAAACCAAACTCAGCCATGCGATAAGGCAAGTCGCGATATGATTTGAGTCCCTGATTAAAAATTTGCAGATGTCCCGGACAATTCATCGGTTTAACTGCATAAGTGCGTTTTTCTGATTCCGTAGAAAAAATCATATCGCCGTATTTATCCCAGTGACCTGATTTCTGCCACATGCCCACATCGAGGATCAATGGCGCACGGACTTCTTCGTAGCCGTACTTCACTAATTGCTCACGCATGTAGTCTTCAAGAGTTTTGTAGATTGTCCAACCGTCATTGTGCCAAAACACCATGCCCGGCGCTTCTTCTTGCCAATGAAATAAATCTAGGGCTTTACCAATTTTGCGGTGATCGCGTTTCTCAGCTTCAGCCAAGCGCTGAATATAGGCTTTTAACTGTTTTTTATCTGCCCAGGCGGTACCGTAGATACGCTGCAGCATTTTATTGTCTGAATTGCCACGCCAATAAGCACCAGCGACTTTCATCAATTTAAAATGATGACAATGGCGCATACTCGGCACATGAGGACCGCGACACATGTCGATATACTCTTGGTGAAAATACAGCGCAGGAGTATCTTGCTTGTCAATATTTTGTTCAAGGATCTCTAATTTATAAGGTTCATTGCGTTCGCTAAAGGCTTGATGGGCATCATCCCATGTACCGGTTTTTTTGATCACTTCATAACCAGTGCGCGCCAACTCAGTCATGCGTTTTTCAAGTTTGACCAAATCGTCCTCAGAGATCGACTCATCAAGATCAACATCGTAATAAAAGCCATTGTCTATGGTTGGACCTATGGCCATTTTAGTGTTTGGCCATAATTGCTTGATAGCATGCCCTAATAAATGTGCACAGGAGTGACGAATAATTTCTAGACCCTCAGCATCTTTACTGGTGATCAATTGCAATGCAGCATTGTCTGTAATGAGTTCGCAGGCGTCTACTAATTGGCCATTGATACGACCGGCTATGGTCGCTTTAGCTAAGCCTGGGCCAATATCTAAAGCAACATCCATTACAGATACTGCTTGTTCAAAACTGCGTTCAGAGCCGTCAGGGAGGGTAATAATAGGCATGGTATTTCCTTTTTTCAGTGGCGATACACACTAAGTACCGCTTGATTTAAATAAATTATAAATAAAAATAGTTTAATATTTTGGTTAACTGTGACCAAAAATTGGCTAAAACTGCTTTCTGCTCAACTTCACTGCTGATTTTAACGCAGATCGAGCACGGCAATATAGGGGAAAATCAGTTTTTATGCAATGACTTATATACACTATTAGCAAGTTTATTTTACTCTTTATAAAACAGTGCTAATTATCATCAGTTTTGCACAGTGAAAGTGCCATTGCTTCAGCGACTTTAATGCCATCAATACCCGCCGATAAAATACCGCCAGCATAACCAGCGCCTTCTCCAGCAGGATACAAGCCATCGACATTAACACTCTCTAGGGTCTGCTTGTCGCGAGTGATTTGGATCGGCGATGAAGTTCGCGTTTCTACCGCAGTTAACGTCGCATCAGCCATGGCAAAACCTTTAATTTTTTTCTCGAACTCGGGTAAGGCTTCGCGGATCGCCTCATTGGCATAACTGGGTAATATTTCGGCGAGATCACAATATTTAACCCCAGGTGTATAAGAAGGGGTAACCTCACCGTGCTCGCCACTTTTACGACCAGCAATAAAATCACCAACCAATTGCACAGGCGCGTCATAATTAGCGCCACCTAATTGATATGCGCGCTCTTCAAGTCGGCGTTGAAATTCAACACCAGCTAACACATTATCGGCCTCAGCGTTGGGAACATCGCTGCCATAATGATAATCAGCTGGCTCGATACCAACAACAATAGCACTATTAGCATTGCGTTCATGGCGAGAATATTGACTCATGCCATTAGTCACTAACCGACCTTCCTCCGATGCAGCCGCGACAACAGTGCCTCCCGGACACATGCAAAAACTGTATACAGAGCGTCCATTTTTACAATGATGTACTAACTTATAATCAGCAGCACCTAAGATAGGATGACCGGCATGTTGGCCAAAACGCGCCTGATCGATAACGGTTTGTTGATGTTCAATGCGAAACCCCACAGAAAACGGTTTGGCCTTAACATATACGCCATTATTAACTAGCATGCTAAAGGTATCGCGAGCACTGTGCCCCACCGCTAACGCTATGTGCTTAGTCGCAATTTTTTCGCCACTGGCCAGTGTTAACCCAGTCACCTGCTTGTTGCCATTCACCTCGCTAAAGTCGATATTATCAACCCGCTGCTGAAAACGAATTTCTCCGCCTAGGGCGATAATTTCAGCACGCATTTGTTCAACCATAGTCACTAGCTTGAATGTGCCAATGTGCGGTTTGCTGACATATAAAATTTCTGCTGGCGCACCTGCATTGACAAACTCTTGTAAGACTTTGCGTCCGTAATGCTTGGGATCTTTAACTTGACTGTATAACTTGCCATCTGAAAAAGTGCCCGCGCCACCTTCGCCAAATTGCACATTAGACTCAGTGTTGAGATTTTTTTTCCGCCAAAAGCCAAAGGTGTCTTTGGTGCGTTGACGCACCTCTTTACCGCGCTCTAAGACAATGGGCTTAAACCCCATTTGCGCCAATAGTAGCGCCGTAAACAAACCACAAGGGCCAAAGCCAATAACCACCGGCCTTGCACGCTGCTCTGTTGTTTGTTGGCTAGCTTGAGCAACAAACTTATACTCAGTATCTGGTGACCTTTTAACCTGAGGATCTTTACTAAATACGGCCAGTAATTGTTCGTTAATTGTGGTGTTGACATCTAAAGTGTAAATCAGCGAAATATTTTTGTTATTGCGCGCATCATAACCGCGTTTAAATACGGTAAAATCAACTAATTGTTGATCATCAATAGCAAGTTTCGCGACAATGGCTTGTTGCAACTGCTCTGGTTGATGATTGAGATCAAGCGTAATATTGGTTAAACGCAGCATTAAACAGATATTCCTCTGGTAACAGATAAAAAATTTGCCATAGTTTACCTGAATAGCTAACTTATATACATCAGCAGTTTTAAATTGTTGTTAAGCTAGGTATGATCAATAACAGCGAATTTTTGATAATCGAGACAGTATGGCCTTCGTAGTCACCGACAATTGTATCAAATGTAAATACACTGATTGCGTAGCGGTCTGCCCTGCTGACGCTTTTTACGAAGGGGAAAACTTTTTAGCCATAAACCCCGATGATTGTATCGATTGCGATTTATGTCCGGTTGAATGCCCTGCCGATGCCATATATCAAGAAGATGAAGTACCTGAAGATCAAAAAGACTTTATTGAATTAAATGCCGAATTGTCCAAAATATGGCCGAGGATCACTGAAGTAAAAGCACCGCCAGCCGATGCTGATAAATGGCACGGTGTGAGCAATAAAATTAAATTCTTAACCATCGACTGAAAGCCATTAACTGCCAGGTGATTGTTATAACAACAACACCTCACAACCTAATTTGCTCCGCCAAAGACAAAGGTTAAATACTCTTTTAATATCTCTATTGTTTACTGTTGTTGACTGCATTGTCTATGCTAGTAAACACCTTGCACTGCCAGCTTCAAATTGCTCAATAGGCCAAGCCATCGACACGGCAAAAAAATATTTCACTTATCCGTTTAATTGGCAGGCTAACTCAACCATAAGGACTATACTGAGATTTAAGTTCCATAGAACGCGGAGGTAACATGTTTCAAGACATGAACAACGAGGCAATAAATCAACCTATCAGTGAAAGCAGCCAATTAAAGCAAATACGCATCAGTTGTCCCCATTGCGGCCATCATTTATTCGTGAGTTTAGATACCTCATCAGGAGATCAAGACTATTACGACAGTTGCCCAGCTTGTTGTAAAGATATTCACCTACACATGCACATAGATGAATACAATCAAAAAGTGCAACTAGCCATAGACAGCGATGATGAACAAATTTTTTAATGGCACTATTTAACCTGCTGTTGCATTCTTTCAATAGTAGTAACTATGGTAATGGTTTGTTGATCACATTCAATATTGACATGGTCGTTAACAACTAATCGAGATAAATTTGTGCGTTGTAGTGTCTCTGGGATCAAATGCACTGCAAAACCACTAGAGCTGGCTTCACCCACAGTTAAACTGATGCCATTAATAGACACATACCCTTTTGGTAAAATGTATTTCTGCCATTGTTGTTCAACCAAAAAGGTTAACTGACAATTAGTCTCTGTTTTCACTATATCAACAAGTTTAGCTTGGCAGTGCACATGACCGCTCACCAAATGCCCACCCAACTCGTCTTGCATGGTCAACGACCGTTCACAATTGACAAATTCACCCGCAGTTAAACTGGCTAAATTTGACACCGCAAGGGTTTCGTCAATCACATCAAAAGTGATGGTGGCATTTTCACCTTGCAAACTGTATTCTACAACCGTTAAACAGACCCCATTAATGGCGATACTGGCGCCAGTTTGCAATGACTCAACAAAGTCAGCATCAATTAAAATAATCAAACGCAACAAGTTATTATCAATAACATGAGAAATAATTTGCGCTTGTCTTTGCACTATACCAGTAAACATATATTATCCCTTAGCAACAACCGAGAATTTAAATCAATTGCCATTTTATACCAATAACTATTTTATAAGTAGCCCAGTAATCAATGAATCGCCGTAATTTTTTCAAACACAGTAAAAGCTTAATGACCCTGGCTTATCCCATTTTAATTGCCCAGCTTATTCAAAACCTCATGGGCTTTGCTGATACTGTGATGGCGGGCAGAGTCAGTGCCACCGACATGGCCGCGGTTGCAGTTGCCAGCTCTATTTGGTTACCGCTTATTCTCACCATTTATGGGGTGATCATGGCATTAGCGCCCATTGTTTCGCAATTCGCTGGAGCTAAACAACACCGCGAAATAGCCAAAGCCACCTACCAAACAGCGTGGATAGCCCTAGCACTTGGCTTGTTACTTATGGCTATTTTCTACCTTTTTAATCAAATGGTATATGCGCAATTATCCCTTGAGGCGGATCTAAAACAACTGATGTTTGATTACCTAGGCTACATAGTTTGGGGGGCACCCGGCTTTTGCTTGTATTTAGTGTTGCGCAATTACTCAGAAGGATTGTCGCACACCAAACCCACCATGATAATCAGCATTATTGGTTTACTGATCAACATACCGGCTAACTACATATTCATCTACGGAGAGTTTGGCATGCCTGCCCTTGGCGGTGCTGGTTGTGGTATAGCCACAGCAATTGTGTATTGGGTAATGTTCACCGCCATGCTGATTTACACCATAGTGTCAAAACCCTTAAAAAAAGCCCCATTGTTTTGCTATTTTTTCTGGCCTGACTGGCAGCAAATACGCAACATATTAGCACTGGGCTTACCTATCGCCCTTTCGCTGCTATTCGAAGTCAGTTTGTTTTCTGTAGTGGCACTAATTTTAGCGCCGTTTGGTGCTGAAGTGGTTGCCAGTCACCAAATCGCCATTAACTTTTCCGGCTTAGTGTTCATGGTACCCCTGAGTTTAGCGATGGCAGTCACCATCAAAGTAGGATTTGCCATAGGTGATAATGAGCACCGCCAAGCCAAAGAAGTCTGTCGCTATGCGGTGTTATTAGGGCTGATAATAGCAGTGGCCACCGCCTTGCTCACCTTGGCCTTGCGAGGGCCTATAGCCAGCATATACACCAATGACCGCGAAGTGCTCCAGCTAGCTAGTCAACTGATGTTTTTAGCTGCCCTGTTCCAATTTTCAGATGCAATACAAGTGATATCAGCAGGCGCATTGCGCGGCTACAAAGATACCAAATCAATTTTGTACATTACCTTCTTTTCCTATTGGATAGTCGGTTTATCCATTGGATTAGTATTAGGTTTGACTGATTGGATAATACCAGCCATTGGCCCTTATGGTTTTTGGATAGGCTTTATTTCCGGATTAACCACTGCGGCAGTATTTCTCGCTTGGCGGTTAAGGATCGTACAACAGCGACTAGCGGTGATCTAACATTGCCGCTAAAATAGACAAATAAACAAAATATTAAATGAAATGCATAAAAACTGCTTGCAAGTCGTTTTTCAGATCGCTAACATAGCCGCCGTTGAGTTATTCAACCATTTCTATTATACGTCCGTAGCTCAGTTGGTTAGAGCGCATCCTTGACATGGATGAGGTCGGTGATTCAAATTCACTCGGACGTACCACCTTTTCTTTATTTTTTTCAAACACTTAAACCTTATAGAAAGAAGTATTGTCCATTTTTTGTCCATTAAAATTATTTATTAACTAACTAAATTACACTTCTGATAAACAAGTTTGTACTTAATGTAACGAGCAACGATAAGAGAAAAACAGGCGTTTAATATTTTTTGATGGTTACTATTTTTATTTCGACAAGTAATAAACTTCCAGCATATTAAGGAAAATGGCCAAAGGGGTCATTTATCATCTTAGACCAGGTATTGTTAGATGAAAAAAATAAATGGCTGGTAATGACTTAGCAAATTTGGTACTTGTATCTAAAGAATAAATATGAGCAAATCGCTCTCTGTTATATTGTTAGCTCCCCCCATACTTCAGGTTTAGTTAAACATGGAAAAAGTAATACAACAAATTATTAAAGGCGCAAAAGAAAAAGAATCCCATGCTTCACATTCCCTTGTGATAAAAGAAGTGTTTTATAAACTAAAAAAAGTATATCTAAGTTTGGATATTGAAGCAGGTGAAGGTATACAGTATCAAATTCAACGTGTTCAATTAAGAGTGCTGCTTAATGCTTTAACAAAAATGGTTGAATCAATTATTACTTTGCTGGATTCTAAAATTTATGATGGAATTGATCCATTAGCTAGAGTTGTTATGGAACATGCTATCAATGTAATTTATTTAGCGGAGAGCAAAAAAAATGAACGTTCAAAGCAACTCATCAAACACTATATTGAAACAACAATAGAAAAATCTAGGCATTGGTACAATTCAGCTAAAAACAGGGGAGATAAAGCAGCATCGGATTTGGCAATGAAAAAGATAAATTACTTAAAAGAACTTAAGAAAAACCACCCAGGAGTGTATGAACGATCAATTGGTAAATGGCCTAATTCCTTTAAAAGATTTGAATACCTTGGGTATGAAGATGAATATGTTACTCTATATTCTATGAATTCTGACTCGATACATAGTCTCTCAGAGGATGTTTACAATTTTTGCACTGTGGAAAGTTATCCACCGGAATTACAAAAGCATGTAATAAGAAATCTTAGAGCATTAAATATGTCAATGTCGGTTTATCTAGCCATGAAATCAGTTTTATTTTATGCATTAGCATTGGATAAAATAAGTACGCTTCTGAAACAAAAACATGATGTTTCTGGTATTATTAAAGGCCTTGATGAAGTTGCTTTGGAACACGAAAGTGAACATTCAAAAAGGTGGAGCTAAGAAACAATTTGGCAGGACTAAAAACAGCGAGCTATTCACTTCGCTCCATTTTAACCCACTAATTTTAGCCCGTTAACTAGGCATTATATGTAAAACTAGGAAAAGCACTAAGGATAAATGATGAGCACAAGTAAAGACATGGATGACTTTTTACAATTTGTTAGAAATGAATTAGAAAACTATATTCAATCTGTGTCTGAAGAGTTAATTGTTTTT
>JBELHO010000025.1:0-47945 GCA_042091375.1 Thalassotalea sp.
ACTTATTTCCAGTAGCTCATTGTAAATGGAGTTGAGATCATCGCAACATAGTGAAAGATGATCAAATGCTGGTGTTTATAGCAACCAGAAATTAGATCACTGGTGAGAACAATTCAACTCAGTATCATCAGTATGCTTAGCTGACAACTTTAGTAACTTTAATCTCATATTTATTTGATTATATTTCGTGTATAATCCAGCGCAAATACGATCCTTAAACATGGCAGTGGATTTGCCTTGCTACACGTTAATGTGTATTGCAAATAACAATATTACTGTTTTAAAAAGAAAAAGCTAATATAATGAAGCACATAAGAAACTTTTCTATTATTGCCCATATTGATCATGGTAAATCTACTTTGTCAGATCGTTTGATCCAACATTGTGGTGGTTTACAAGCGAGAGAAATGGAAGCCCAAGTTCTTGACTCTATGGACATAGAACGGGAGCGCGGTATTACCATCAAAGCGCAAAGTGTTACCTTAGATTACCAAGCTAACGATGGTGAAACTTACCAACTCAATTTTATTGATACCCCAGGCCACGTAGATTTTTCCTATGAAGTGTCACGTTCATTGGCTTCATGTGAGGGTGCTTTGTTGGTTGTCGATGCCGGACAAGGAGTAGAAGCGCAAACGGTTGCCAACTGCTATACCGCGATTGAAATGGACTTAGAAGTACTGCCTATTTTAAATAAAATTGATTTGCCGCAAGCCGATCCCGATCGCGTCTCTGAGGAAATTGAAGATATCATAGGTATTGACGCTACTGGTGCAGTGACCTGCTCGGCCAAAACTGGCTTGGGTATTGAAGATGTTTTAGAAGATATTGTTGCTAACATCCCTCCGCCTGAAGGGGATCCCTCAGCCAATTTACAAGCTTTGATCATTGATTCTTGGTTTGATAACTACCAAGGGGTGGTCTCATTAGTTCGAGTCATGAACGGCGAAGTAAAGAAAGGCGATAAAATGGTGGTGATGTCTACTGGACAAACCCATATCATTGATAAAGTCGGTATATTTACCCCTAAACAAACCGATACTGGCATCTTAAAAACCGGGGAAGTAGGTTTTATCATCGCTGGTATTAAAGAAATACATGGTGCACCGGTTGGCGATACTATTACCATAGCTAAAAAAGAGGCCGATAGCCCATTAGCGGGCTTTAAGAAAGTTCAACCGCAAGTCTATGCTGGCGTATTTCCGATCAGCTCAGACGACTACGAAAACTTTAGAGATGCATTAAACAAGCTAAGTCTTAACGATGCTTCTTTATTTTTTGAACCTGAAAACTCTTCGGCATTAGGGTTTGGTTTTCGCATCGGTTTCTTGGGTATGTTACACATGGAAATCATTCAAGAGCGGTTAGCGCGAGAATACGATCTTGATTTAATTACTACCGCTCCCACCGTAAACTATGAAATTGCTTGTACTAATGGTGATGTATTATCCATTGACAATCCCAGTGATTTACCCGCGATTAATAACATCGACCAAATACGCGAACCGATTGTACAAGCAAATATTTTAGTACCGCAAGAACACTTAGGTAATGTCATTACCTTGTGTATTGAGAAACGCGGTGTGCAAAAAGATATTATCTATCACGGTAAGCAAGTGGCTGTTACTTATGAATTGCCGATGGCTGAGGTAGTGATGGACTTTTTTGATAAGTTAAAGTCCACCAGTCGCGGCTATGCTTCATTGGATTATCATTTTATTCATTTTCAGGCCGCCGATATGGTGCGTGTTGATGTAATGATCAATGGCGACCGCGTTGATGCCTTGGCAATGATCACCCACCGCACTAACTCAGTAGCAAGAGGTCGAATGTTAGTGGATAAGCTCAAAGAGTTAATTCATCGACAAATGTTTGATATTGCCATTCAAGCGGCTATTGGCAACAACGTGATCGCGCGTACAACGGTTAAGCAGTTACGCAAAAATGTGACCGCCAAATGTTACGGTGGTGATGTTTCTCGTAAGAAAAAATTACTGCAAAAACAAAAAGAAGGTAAAAAACGCATGAAACAAGTTGGCAATGTTGAAGTGCCACAAGAAGCGTTTTTAGCAGTACTTAAGCTAGATAATTAATAGGAAACTCATGGCTGCATATTTTTCAATATTTTTAGTGATCCTCACCGCGGTTACTGGTGTTATTTGGTTAATTAACAAATTTTACTTATTGCCTCAGCGCCAGTTAAAATTGGCTGAAGCACAAGCGCAATGTGAAGGACAATTGTCAGCAGAAGTTGCTGATAAAATTCTCACTCCTACTTTTTTGATTGATACTCCGGTGCAAATTTTTCCGGTGATTGCCTTTGTGCTTATATTGCGCTCATTTTTGTGGGAGCCGTTTCAAATTCCATCGGGCTCTATGATGCCAACATTACTTGATGGTGATTTTATATTGGTAAATAAATTCAATTATGGTCTTCGCGATCCTGTGGCTCGCAATAAATTTGTTGAGATAGGTTTACCTGAGCGCGGTGATGTCGCGGTGTTTAAATATCCACAAAACACCAACATTGATTACATTAAGCGGGTTATTGGCTTGCCAGGCGATAGAATAATTTATCGCAATAAGGCCTTGTACATTAAACCTGCCTGCCCACAGCAGAAAACACCAGAATGCAGTCAATTCACGCAAGTGGTACAAACTTTTAAAAGTAACGGTGACTATTCAGATGGTCCAGTTGAATTAACCCGTTACAGTGCGCAGATGCCCGTTAAAACCCATGACATTTTAGTTAATAATCAAATATTACCGCGCACCGTACATTACTTTAGCCAAGCAGGCACACAGCGAGATGAATTTGTTGTACCTCAAGGGCAATATTTTGTCATGGGTGACAACCGAGACAATAGTCTTGATAGCCGCTTTTGGGGATTTGTTCCGGAACAAAACTTAGTTGGTGAAGCGGTTTTTATCTGGATGAGTTTTGATTTTGATCGTGGCGATGACAGCTTATTACCGCGTTGGATCCCAACTAATGTTCGTTTTGAACGCTTAGGTAGCATTGATTAATGATTAACAATAGTGCTCAAGTCATTGCCCGGTTGTCAGCCATAATAGGCTACAGTTTTAATGATCAGTCTTTATTATTACAGGCATTAACTCATCGCAGTGCCAAAGGGGCGCATAATGAGCGTTTAGAATTTCTCGGCGATTCTATTCTGGGTTTTATCATTGCCGAAATTTTATATGAAAAATTTCCCAAACAAAATGAAGGTGAACTGACCCGAATGCGTTCAAGTTTGGTTAAGGGAGTCACATTAGCAGACCTAGCAAGGGATTTTAATTTAGGTGAATTTCTCATTTTAGGTCCGGGCGAGCTAAAGAGTGGTGGGCATCGCCGCGACTCAATTCTAGAAGACGCAGTGGAAGCCATCATTGGCGCTATATACATAGACTCTGATATCTATACTTGCAAAGATATCGTGTTAAAGTGGTTTGTCGAGCGACTCAAAGCAATAAAGCCTGGTCAAGAGCAAAAAGATCCTAAAACTCGACTGCAAGAGTACCTACAAGGGCGAAAAATTGCTTTACCGCAATATGATGTGATCAACACTACAGGTCAATCACACAAACAAGAATTTACCGTGCGCTGCACTACCCAAGAGCTATCGATAGAAGTGATCACTAAGGGAACCAGTCGCAGAAAAGCCGAGCAGTCTGCTGCGGAAAAAGTACTGGCTATAGTGTTAGAGCAAAAAGCCATCAGTAAAGCTAAACAGGCGGAACAGTAATTATGTCTCAACAAACCCATTGTGGCTTAATTGCTATTGTTGGTCGTCCCAATGTGGGTAAATCAACCCTATTGAATTGCTTACTTGGCCAAAAAATTAGTATTACCTCGCGAAAACCGCAAACCACTAGACATCGCATTTTGGGTATTTTGACTGAAAACCATCATCAAGCGGTGCTCGTTGATACACCGGGGCTTCATCACGATGAAAAACGCGCTATTAATCGGTTAATGAACCGAGCGGCAAGCAGCTCTATTGCAGAAGTCGAAACTATTTTATTTTTGGTTGAAGGTACCCATTGGACCAACGATGACGAATTAGTGTTGAGTAAGGTTAAAAAAAGTGCCGTACCTTGTATCTTAGTGGTTAATAAGGTTGACAATGTTCAAGACAAAGAAAGCTTATTACCGCACTTGCAACAACTTGGTGCTAAGCATAACTTCACTGATATTGTGCCTATTTCGGCAAGCAAAGGCGATAATGTTGATAAGATCCACGCTATGTGTATGGCGGCTTTACCTGTTGGTGATTTCTGGTTTCCAGAAGATCACATTACTGATCGCTCCAGCCGCTTTATGGCATCTGAAATCATTCGTGAAAAACTGATGCGTTTTACTGGCGATGAATTACCTTATTCCACCACAGTTGAAATTGAACAATTTAAGGTTGATGACAAAGGCATATTACATATTAATGCCTTAATATTAGTTGAACGCAATAGCCAAAAGCGCATGGTTATTGGCAACCAAGGTGAAAGACTGAAAACCATTGGTTTAGAGGCACGCCGAGATATGGAAACAATGTTTGAACAAAAAGTTTTTCTCGAATCTTGGGTAAAAGTAAAATCGGGTTGGGCAGATGACGAACGCGCATTGCGCAGTTTAGGCTATGGTGACGACTATTCTGGTTGAGGCGAACTCAACAGTTAATGAGATAGATTCTGATGAAAGAAATAGAACAGAACGCCTTTCTCTTACACGCACGTCCTTTTCGTGACAACCAGTTAATCGCTGAATTTTTAACCCAACAAAGCGGTAAAGTATCAGCAATTACATACATTGGTAACTCATTAAAATCGACTAAAAAAGCGCTGTTACAGCCTTTTTTACCTCTAGTTGTTGTCCTTAAAGGCGAACACAACCTTAAGAAACTGGTGAGGGTAGAAGCCAGTCAAAAATCATATTTGTTGCGCAAAGATTTTTTGTACAGTGGCTTCTATATCAATGAGTTATTACATCACTTATTGATGGAGCAGAACTGTTGCGAAGGCCTGTACACACTTTATCAAGCGAGCTTAGTTGACTTATCTGCGCAAGCTCCAATAGAACCGATTCTCAGGCGTTTTGAACAAAGTTTATTAGCCGAGCTTGGTCTTTCTATTGATTACTCAGTGATTGCTGAACACAATGGCTCACAATTTTATTACCAGCCGGAGCAAGGCTTAGTGCCATGCCCTAAAGGAATGCGACAAATATGCTATCCTAAAGCACACTTATCAGCGATCAGTCAGGAAGACTTTAGCGACTTGGCGGTAATGAAAAGTTATAAACAGTTGATGCGACAAGTCCTCAAACATTTACTGGCAGGAAAACCCTTGCACAGTAGAAAATTATTTAGCAAAAATAGAGAGTGAAATAATGAGTGATATTTTATTAGGTATTAATGTTGACCACATTGCCACATTGCGTCAAGCAAGGGGCACCAATTATCCTGATCCGGTTCATGCCGCCGCTGTTGCCGAGCATGCTGGAGCCGATGGGATCACCATTCATTTGCGAGAAGATCGAAGACATATTCAAGATCGCGATGTCTATTTGATGCAACAAACCCTGCAAACTCGGATGAACCTAGAAATGGCGGTTACTGACGAAATGTTGGCTATTGCTTGTGAAGTAAAACCAGTATTTTGTTGTTTAGTGCCAGAAAAGCGCGAGGAGTTAACCACTGAAGGTGGATTAGATGTCGCCGGTCAACAAGATAAAATCAACCAAGCAGTCGCTATGTTATCGGCAGCAGGCATACAAGCCAGCTTATTTATTGATGCCGATAAAAAGCAAATTGATGCTGCTTTACTGAGTAAAGCCCCTTACATTGAAATACACACCGGACATTATGCTGATGCTGCCACTGAGGCTGAACAACACAAGGAGTTGGGTCGCTTAATTGAAGGGATTAAATACGCCGACAATCTTGGTCTAAAAGTGAATGCCGGTCATGGCTTAACCTATTTTAATGTCAAAGCTATTGCCGCCATTCCTGAAATCATTGAATTAAATATTGGCCATGCCATTATTGCCCGCGCCGCTATAGATGGTCTAGATAAGGCGGTAAGAGACATGAAACAGCTGATGCTTGATGCCAGAGTAAAATAAATTATGTCAGTAATTGGTATAGGAACAGATATTGTTGAGGTATCACGTCTTAGGGCTATGTCTACTGAAGTACGTGACAAACTTGCCCATCGTGTACTGTTAAGTAACGAATACAAGAGATATCTAAACCACCATGATCCGATTGCTTTTTTAGCAAAGCGTTGGGCGGGCAAAGAGGCCGTTGCAAAAGCCATAGGTACAGGCATTGCGGAAGGTGTTTCATTTCAGCATATTGAAATTGTTTCTCAAGCCAATGGCAAGCCAGTATTGATGTTAACTGATCGCGCTCTTGAGTTAGCTGAGCAAATAGGCGCGGTTCACTGGCATATTTCATTGTCAGATGAGAAATGTTATGCAACTGCCTTTGCGGTGTTATCAGCCTGAGATAGATAGTTTTTGCGCAATTAAGTTAGGCTAATTAGGTCAAGTTAGGTAATACTTAATATTTATCTGGACTGTCTTGCTAAATAGATAGCACAGCGATATTGTTAGTCTACAAAACAAATGATACTAACGAAATAAGACCTATATAAGTTTGAATATTTTCTATTGCGATAAATTTGTCTTTTAGGAACATGTGGAAAGTTTGATATGGCACCAGCAAAAAAAGATAGGTTAGAAAGACGTAAAGAGGCAATTTCGCCAACTATTCTGTGGTCTAAACTCTCTTTAGCGCAAAAGTTTTCTGCCAACAGCCTGAGCAAATACGGTTATGAACTTGACTTTATCAGGGTTGAAAACGATAAAAATATCGCGGTATTAAGATCACACAGTGGTTTTGCGACCATCACTGATGATGGCGATATCAATATTTCCCCAGATATTGCAGTCAGGGATTAGTACTAATTAACAGCTCAGCTTACTGAGTTATTTACTGCAATACTAAACCCTTTTTTGTTTTATCGCAGGGCAAATGCCATTGAGATGAAGCTCATTTATGTCTGAATATAAAATTTTCGGTGTTTTCTGTAGGCATAACTCAGTGTTGATTGCTCAGTGTTTGAGCTGCTCAATGTTTTAGCTATTGAGGTAACAATGTATCGCAATTAGCTGGTTGCAGTACTCGTAATTCTTTTGAGTACCACAGGGGCGTGTTTAATAACACTATCTATGTGATCAAAGAATTCAAAAAACTCAGGCTCTAGATCGTCTATGCCTACACCTTTTTTTAATTGGCTTTCAATGTGATGGGTCATTTCACCCAAATTAGGCACACCAGAGTAACAACAAGCGCCATTGAGCTTGTGCACTAAGGTTTTCAGTTGTTCAGTATCTTGTAAGGTTAAGGCTTCAGAGATCAGTTGCTTGGTTTCTGGTAGGCTAGTGACTAAACCTCTCAACATATCCTTAGCTAACTCTATCTTGTTGCCGGCTCGTTGAATGGCTAATGGCCAGTCAATAATTCGGCTGTTGTCATCGACACTACTTTTTATGGTTACCGTTTGCCGGTTTGGATCGGCAAGGGCATAGTCGGGTTGACTGAGCAGCTGATCTTTATTAATGCTGTCTGGAAAATGCAGATCACAGTATTCGTAAATCGAGTTTCTCAGCATGGTCTCATCAATGGGTTTAGCCAAATAGCTATCAAACCCTTGTTGTAGCAACTTACCTTTTTCACCCGACAAGGCATGAGCAGTAACCGCAATCATTGGCGTACTTTTATTTTCGGTATATTTTTTAATGTGTTTTGATGCGGATATACCATCCATATTGGGCATTTGTATATCCATGAATATCAGGGAAAACTTCTCCTTTTTACACAGTTCAAGGGCCTCTTTACCATCGGTTGCGGTAATAACCTCAGTGACTTGTTCGCTTAATAAGGTGCGAATTAATTTTAAATTGGTATCGTTGTCGTCAACAGCCAATACTTTTATGCCTATTTTATTTTGCAGATTTTCCTCGAGATACAAGCTTGAATTAAAGTGTTGTGGCGCAAGTGCTTTACTCAACCTCAAGGCAGTTAGCGGTTTACTTAGGCAGCTTTGCACACCAAGTGCTATTAAGGTTTCTTGCACTATCGGAGAGTTACTATTAATGGCCAAGTGTATTGCCGGAATATGATGTTGTAATGAAGCAATTAATTGTTTTAATTCCGGCAATGCTTTTGGTGTGACGTCATGACCAATTAATGCGTAGTCAAATTCAATGTCGTTTAAAAGGGCATTACTGACTTGCTCTAAACTGGTGAACGGGGAAACTCGCATATGCCAGTTTTCTAGCATTTCAATGGTGGCAACACGGCTGTGTGGGTGTTGTTCAAAGTATAAAATATGCTTGCCTTTTAACGATGGCAGTAGCCATTTTGACTCATCAGGTATTGGGTTTATTTCGCATTGAAAGGTAAACCAGAAGGTTGAACCATTGCGAACGTCACTGACGAAGCCAATATCGCCATTCATCTCCGATGCCAATCGTTGAGAAATCACTAAGCCAAGGCCAGTACCGCCATACAAGCGAGTGACGCTTTTATCTGCTTGACCAAAAACTTCAAAAATCTTTTCTTGTTGCTCAACACTCATGCCTATGCCGGTATCATTGACTGATACTTTGATAGTGGCCATATTATTGCTGATCAACTCGCTTTCAATATCGATATTGACTGAACCTTGATTAGTAAATTTGATGGCATTACTGGCGAGGTTGATCATGATTTGTTTAATGCGCAGGGCATCACCGATCAGTGAATCTGTCAACTGAGGTGTTACCTTTAAGGATAATTCGACATTTTTCTTATGGGCACTTGGTGCCAATAAATTAATCGCTTCTTCTACTGTTTCGCGAATAGAAAAAGGAATTTTTTCGATCATTACCTTGCCAGCATCGAGCTTGGAAAAGTCGAGGATGTCACTAATTATCGCTAATAAATTAGCCGCAGATCGTTCAATTGTTTGCAAATAATCACGTTGTGTATTGGACAAACGGGTTTTTAGTACTTGCCGAGTAAAACCTATCACCGCATTCAAAGGTGTGCGTAATTCATGACTCATATTGGCTAAAAATTGAGATTTGACCTTGTTGGCTTCTTGCGCTTTGCGCTTGGCAATATCTAATTCAACGTTGTGAATTTCAAATTGCTCTAGGCTTTCTCGTAAATCAATGGTCGCTTGATCGATATTGCGTTGCATCTCTTCGTGGTTATCGCACAAAGACTGAGCCATGGCATTGATACCATTTTTTAAAAAGTTAAGTTCACCAACTAGTTGACCACTAATGCGACTTTCTAGCTTACCCTCTCGTATCCGATCCACCGAGCTAAGCATAGAGTTGATAGGACGGGTAAAGCTACTGACAAGTTGTAACACACAAGCCATGGTTATTAGCAATGCGATTACAATAATAGCAATCGCCTCTAATAATAATTGCTGTTGTTCATTCTTGACTGTATGTTGGTCGATGCGAACCGCTAAATATCCCTTAATATGCTGTTTAGCATTATTAGTATTAGTAATGAAGTGAGTTGCACCTTCATTAAAAATAGGTGTACGTAAAATGATGGTGTTATTTTCATAAGTAAAAGTAGGTTTTACAGGGATATTTGCAGAGGCATCTACTTGCATTTGATGGCTAATTTCACCGTGATCACTGGTAACTATCAAGTTGTTTTTTCGGTCAAATACTAAAATACTTCTGATTATTGTTGATTGACTGCGATGGGTAACACTGATCAGTTGATGTAATGTTTCTAGCTTGTTTTCTGAAATCAATGGCGCAACAGTAATGGCTAAGGGCTCAACAACAGCTTTTGCGCGTTCAACTAATAGCTGATCGAGTTCAACATAACGCTGATGTGAAAAGTAACTTAATATCGCGCTAGTAATTAAAATTGTTGGTACTATAGTAAGTAACGCAACCCATGATTTAAGACGTATTTTTTGCATCATTTTATGCAAGAACTCGTAACGTTTTCTCAGAATAGTCTTTATCATCGCATAACACTAAAAAAATATATAGCGTTTATCATTAACCCATACTCAGGTAACGATTTATCGTGGTAAAATTTTATCGACACAGCACAACAAAACCGGCAACTATTGATGACATCAGAATTCTGATAGATCGCCTCGACATCAATGGTGTTGGCGTTGGCACATATCGAAAAAAGTCAGTATTTATTGAAAATACCTTGCCGGGTGAAGTGGTAAATGCACGGGTTTTTGAGCAAAAAAATAAATATTTCAGGGCTAATTTACTATCAATAGAAACTGCTAGTGAACAACGCGTTCCGGCTAAATGTCTGCATGTTAATAGTTGCGGTGGTTGTGACTTGCAACACCTTAATTTTTCTGAGCACATGGCCGTGAAGAAAGCCAAAGTCAATGCATTGTTTTCACGCAGTGGTATCACTGCCTTATTACCTTGGCAAACGGCGATCACTAGTCAACCATGGCATTACCGTCGAAAGGCCCGCATTGGTGTGCAATACAATAAACTGGGTAACGCCACTATAGGTTTTAGACATAAGGGCACCAATCAATTAGTCAATATTAAGCAATGTGAAGTTTTAGCTAAACCCTTGGCGACAATATTTGTGCAGTTGAAACCGATCATCGCTTCATTAACTGTCAATAAGGCAATTGGTCACATTGAAGTGATTGCAACTGAGGTTGTAACATTAGCGATCAGACAGTTGTTACCTTTATCTAAAAGAGATAAAGCCTTGTGGTTAGCTGCAGCTGAACAGTATCAATGGCAAATTTTTATCGATGACGGCAACGACATATTGCCCTTAAATCAAGTGAAATCCTTGTCCTACGAAATTGACCATAGTATCCAGTTGGGTTTTGATGTCGATAATTTTATACAAGTCAATCACCAAGTAAATAAGTCAATGGTTGCGCAAGCAGTCAGTTGGCTGAACATAGAAAAAAACCATAATGTACTTGATTTATTTTGTGGTTTAGGCAATTTTAGTTTACCAATGGCGAGAGTAGCAAAAACAGTGGTTGGTGTTGAGGGTATCGATAAAATGGTGATAAAGGCCACCGACAATGCACGTCGCAATGACATCGACAATTGTCATTTTTATCAAGCCGATTTAAATAGTGACTGGCAAACTCAACCATGGGCGCAACAATCCTTTGATAAAGTGCTGCTTGATCCAGCTCGCGCCGGTGCATATCAGGCAATCGCACAAGTCATTGCATTGAACATCAAGCAGGTGTTGTATGTCAGTTGTGATCCGACGAGTTTGGCAAAAGACAGTGCATTATTATTACAAAATGGCTATCAAGTGAATAAAATAGGCTTAATAGATATGTTTGCACAAACCAAGCACATTGAGACCATGGTATTGTTTTCTCGTTAGGTTCGTTGTTGACCAAGACATCAGCACAGTAAAATAGGATTTTTAATGGTATCTGTTCGAAAATCACATCAAATGTCGCAAACAAGTTTTGAGCAATGGTTGAAGTCTTTAGATATCAATCAGACTAAGACTCAAGCGATTGAAAATTTGTGGCAAGAAATCAAACCATACTTCAAAAATCAGCCTCAGAGCCAAACCAAATCGTTAGAGATGGTTGAAATTTTAGCCAGTTTAAACTTAGATAAAGATTCATTGTCTGCGGCATTTTTAATTCCTTTGATCGCATCTGGCAGTTTGTCGTTAACCTACGTTAAAGAGCATTATGGCAAAGCAATATATTTGCTCTGCAAGGGTGTTGAGCAAATGGACGCCATTAAAACGCTACAGCAAAACCAGTCGAATAATATTTCTGTTAATCAAGTTGATAATATTAGACGCATGCTATTGGCTATGGTTGAAGATGTGCGTGCGGTGGTGATCAAACTAGCTGAGCGCCTTTGTTATTTGCGGCTGGTGAAAGAGGGTGACGAGGAGAGTAAAGTATTAGCGGCGAAAGAAACGGCCAATATTTATGCACCACTGGCTAATCGCTTAGGTATTGGCCAACTCAAATGGGAGCTTGAGGACGTTGCATTTCGCTATTTGCATCCAGACATCTATAAACACATTGCTCAACAGTTAGATGAAACTCGTCTAGCGCGTGAACAATACATGCGAGACTTTGTCGCTGAATTAACTAGCAAGCTTAAATCATTGAGTATTAGCGGCACGGTATACGGAAGACCAAAGCATATTTATAGTATTTGGAAAAAAATGCAGCAAAAGTCTTTAGACTTTGAACAGTTATTTGACGTTCGCGCAGTGAGGGTCGTCGTCGACGAGTTACAGGATTGCTACAGTGCCTTAGGCATAGTTCACACTCATTGGCAACATCTGAGCCATGAGTTTGATGACTACGTCGCCACTCCAAAAGCCAATGGGTATCAGTCTATTCACACCGTAGTACTAGGGCCGGCTGGCAAGTCTATAGAAGTGCAAATTAGAACCCAAAAAATGGATGATGACGCTGAATTAGGGGTCGCAGCGCACTGGCGTTACAAAGAAGGCAATGCTACCGCTAAAACCTCAGGTTTTGATGACAAAGTCAGCTGGTTGCGAAAAATTCTGCAATGGCAGGAAGACGTCAGTGAAACTGGTGAGTTAATTGATGAATTGCGCAGTCAGGTGTTTGAAGATCGCATTTATGTTTTTACTCCTAATGGCGATGTGGTTGACTTGCCTTTTGGCGCGACACCACTCGATTTTGCTTATTACATTCACTCCAATGTTGGCCACTGTTGTATTGGTGCAAAAGTTTTTGGGCGAATAGTCCCCTTTACGCACCGTCTTCAAACAGGTGATCAAATTGAAGTGTTAACCAGTAAAACCGCCAACCCAAGTCGAGACTGGTTAAATCCTAGCTTGCATTATGTGCACACCAGCAGAGCCAGAGCAAAAGTTCAGCATTTTTTTAAGCTACAAGACCGAGACAAACACATAGCGTTAGGCAAAGAGCAATTAGATCAAGAGCTCGAAAGATTGCGTGTAATCGATGGCGATTTAAGTACAGCGGTAACTCGTTTTAATATGAAAAACCTCGACGATTTGCACGCTGCCATTGGCTCGGGTAATGCACGCTTAAAGCAAGTGGCTAACTTCATCCATTTGCAACAACAAAAGGGTAAACCTCCTGCAGAAATTGACCCGCAAAGCTTGCTGCGCTCACCCCAAAATCACAAAAAGTTAAAAGCCAATGCAGATGGTATTATTGTTTCTGGGGTAGGTAATTTATTGACTCACATGGCGAAATGTTGTCATCCCGTGCCCGGTGACCAGATTGTTGGTTTTATTACCCAAGGACGCGGTATTTCAGTTCACCGTGCTGATTGCGATCAGTTTTCGCTTCTAATTAAACAGCAGCCAGAACGCGAAGTTGAAGTACAATGGGGAGAAAATAACCAACAGGGCTATCAGGTTTCAGTGCAAATTATCGCCAGTGATAGACAAGGACTGCTGCGTGATATTTCTACTATTATTGCCAACGACAGGATCAGTATTATCGGTATGGACAGTCAAACCGATAGCCATCAACAACTGACTACCATGACCTTAGAGGTAGAGATTGCTAATAACCAAGTATTAGCTAAATTACTGGCTAAATTGTCGCAACTCAATGATGTGATCAACGTCAAGCGCATGTAATGAAAATAACTACGAGACTTTAAAAATTATGTTAGAACAGCCGCCATCAATCGATAAACTTCGCTGGATAATGGCCCAGCTTCGCGATCCTAATACCGGTTGTCCGTGGGATCTTAAACAAGATTTTGCATCTATAGCTGCGCATACGCTTGAGGAGGCCTATGAAGTCGTTGATGCCATAGAGCAACAAGATTTTAGCGAATTAGAAAAAGAATTGGGCGACTTGTTATTTCAGGTGATGTTCTACAGTCAACTGGGCAAAGAACAGCAACGCTTTGATTTTGATTCTGTGCTGGCAGCTATTTGCGAAAAACTGATCCGTCGTCATCCCCATGTATTTTCTGATCGTCAGTTATCGACGGACTCGGCTATAAAAGCCAATTGGGAAAATGAAAAAGCCAAAGAGAGGCAACTGAAAAATAGCGATAGTGCTATCAGTATACTGACGGATATTCCCAAAAATTTGCCGGCCTTGTCACAAGCAGCAAAAATTCAAAAACGCTGTTCACATCTGGGTTTTGACTGGACTCACATTGACGACGTATTTGCCAAAGTTGAGGAAGAAGTCGCCGAGGTAAAAGCAGAATTGCACCAAGAACCACAGGCATTGGCAGAGGAGCTTGGCGACCTACTTTTTGCGGTGGTCAATGTTTGTCGCCATGCTAAACAAGATCCAGAGAGTTTACTGCGTCGTGCCAATCAAAAATTTAGTAAACGATTTCAAGGCGTTGAACAGCAGGTACGGGATTCAGGAAAGCCGTTTGAACAGCACTCAATAGCCTCGCTTGAGCAGTTCTGGCAAGGTGTAAAATTAGCAGAGAAAAAAACATGACTTTAGCCGTGCCACCATTAACCGATTGTGTATTGACCTTACAAAACAATATAGCCACCTTAACACTTGATCGTGACGATGTGCGCAATGCTTTAACAGGCACAGCTATTGCCGAAGATATTGTGACTACCGTGACTTGGATAAATAGCAGCCCAAGCGTTGCAGTACTGATCATTACTGGAGCGGGTTCGGCTTTTTCTTCTGGTGGTAACGTTAAAGACATGGCCGAACGCCGTGGTGACTTTGCCGGTGATGTGCAAACCCTTGCAGGTCGTTATCGCCAAGGTATACAAAAAATACCACTGGCATTACAACAATGTGAGGTGCCTATTATTGCTGCTGTCAATGGCGCGGCCATCGGCGCAGGTTTCGACCTTGCCAATATGTGTGATATCAGAATTGCCAGCAACAACGCCAAATTTGGCGAAACCTTTGCCAACTTAGGGTTGATCCCGGGCGATGGTGGTGCTTGGTTTATGCAAAAAATCATCGGCTATCAAAAAGCCGCAGAGCTGACCTTTACTGGCCGAATTATCAATGCTGATGAAGCGAAACAATACGGTGTGTTACTTGATGTGGTTGCGCCTGCTGAGTTAATGGCAAGAGTCATGCGCTTGGCAAAAGACATCGCTTCTAAGCCAACTGCAGCTATGCGCTTGACTAAGCGACTAATGAAAATGGCACAACGTACTGAATTAAAAGACTATTTAGACATATGTGCGGTATTTCAAGGGATGTGCCACAATAACCCCGAGCATTTAGAGGCAGTCAATGCACTACTGGAAAAGTTAGCAAAATAGGATAAGTTGCTAGTAGTAGGTGGTGGTTGAACACTGACTATTCGGTGTGGAAAGTGCCAAAAAAAGCACCGTTACCTTAGTATTCGGTGCTTTTTGCATTGGCGGGTGTGCTACTAGCCTTGCGGTAGCTCTGCGTTGTGATAAATATTTTGTACATCATCACAATCTTCAAGCATCATAATAAACTTCTCAAAGTTGGCAATGTCTTCTTCTTCACTAATTTCAGTATAAGTTTGCGGAACCCAGGTAATTTCTTCAACTTCTAACTCATATTCAGGCATCGATTGTGCAAATTCAGTTTTAATTTTGAAAAATTCAGTATGAGGGGCGTATACGGTAATAATACCGCCTTCCAACTCGACATCCGTTACATCGATATCTGCCATCATTAAGTTTTCTAAAACGGCCTCATCGTCGTCGCCTTTAAAAGCAAATAACGCCTGATGATCAAACATATGCGATACAGTGCCGGAAGAGCCAATTTTTGAATAGGTTTTGGTAAAACATTGCCTCACATCTTTAATGGTGCGATTACCGTTGTCAGTTAAACAATCAATAATCACCATACAGTTGCCGGGACCAAAGCCTTCATAACGTGCTTCACTATAATCTTCACCACCTGCACCAGAAGCTTTTTTTATTGCATTGTCAATAACATGAGTAGGTACTTGATCTTTTTTAGCTTTTTCAATGATGCGTCGTAACGATAAATTACTGTCGGGATCTGTACCGTTATTTTTGGCGATAACGTAAATTTCTTTACCGTATTTAGAATACACCTTGGTTTTTTGACCGGCAGTTTTAGCCATTGACAATTTACGGTTTTGGTAGGCTCTTCCCATAGTTAAAAACTCTCATTCATTGCGTTAAATAATCTAAAACCAGATTCTAACAGTGTCTTGCTGGGCTTTCTAGTCTTGTTCACAGCACAGTGCACTGTTCGCCTGTTACTTAAGATATATACAGTACTTAAAATACTGATATTTCGATGGGCAAGACACCTTTGATTTAGAAAAGTAGCGGTTAGCTATTGCTACTATTTAAAAGTCATTGCCTGCCTATTTATTATTTTGAGTTTCAATTTGCAAAACTGCTCATCATTTGTTGTCAGCATCTACTTGAAAAATGTCATTTTAACCAGACACAGCATAGATAATAAATCTTAGTTAATAAATTAAGATGTTGATTTTAATATTTTAAATTTGAATTCACAGCTGTTTTTCCGAACTGGCTTATTTCTTGATAATCACTAGTAACCGTAAGTAAAACCCGTTTGTCTATTACTTATCCATTTTTATTTAAAAAAGGCAATTGCGATGAAACACTCAATTTTAGTAACCGTGGCTGCAGTAGTTACCAGTCTGTGTATTTTGCTATCAACATCACCAACGCAGGCCGGTATAATCGATTTTGAAACAACGGCATCAGGAGGAACCCCAGTTGATAATGGGATAATTCAACTCACTGATCAATTTATGGCTGATGGGGTGTCTGTGCGCTTCGGTTTTGACACTAATGGCGATGGTACCATAGACAGTGAAGGGGTGTTTGAACAAGTAGGAGAGTCGGCCATTGCGGGGGATGACTCAGGTTTTTTAGCAAATTACGGGGTTGATACCGCTAATCCAAATTTTACCTCATTATTAGGTGATTTTTTTCTTCGTCAAAAAGACGCTTATCAACCTTTCGGGGTATTTCATATTATATATAGTGCAGACAACCCGGTGACTTCCGCCTCAGGTGAAATTTGGGATATAGATGGTCATAGTCGAACTGAGCAATTTGTTATTCAAGCCTTTAATGGTCAACAGTTATTGCAGTCGTTGCAATCGCCTTTGGGAGCAACAGCCAGCCAGCCTTCATTAGATGGCAGTCCTTGGGCTTTTGGTTTTGATGGCTTAAGCGATATAACACGTATTGAAATTACCTTTACCGGCAGTAAAACAAGTGGCATTGGCTTGGCTTTTAATAACTTTTCACCAGTCGAAGACATCAGTGAAGAAACCAACAATGTACCCGAGCCATTCAGCTTGGTATGCATCGGCCTAGTCTTGTTGCTTACAGGTGCCATTAATCATCACCGCAAGGGGACTTAGCCAGTTAAATAACTGATCATCACAATCAATAGACTGATAGGAATATTGGCAAAATACACCCTGCTGCAACCTGTTGCAAAATAGCTGTTTTAGCGATTGATAATAGTGCTTAAGCTATTAATAAAAAAATCAATTTGTGACCTATTTATATCAAGGTGGGTAACTAAACGCGTTGTTTTATTGGCTGAAATCAAAATATTATCGGCATACAAATGTGCCGCTATCGCGTTGATATCCAGTGCGTCATCAAACTCAATAAACACCATATTAGTTGATGATTGCTTTTTTACTGTGATCCCTTTTAGCAAAGATAACTTCTCTGCTAAATACTGAGCATTTTGATGGTCAATTTTAAGTTTACAAACATTATCAGTTAACGCAATTTTTGCTGCTGCGCACAGCACACCTGCTTGCCTCATACCACCACCTAGCACTTTTCGCCAACGCCTAGCTTGGCAAATAAGCTCAGTCGAGCCTAATAACAAAGAGCCAATAGGTGCACCTAAGCCCTTTGATAAACAAATTGACATGCTATCAACAAATTTAGCGATCTCGGTAATGTCGACATTTAATGCAGTGGCTGCGTTGTATACTCTTGCACCATCTAAATGCAAAGCCAGTTTATGCTGGTCAACAAAAGCCCTGAGCTGGGCTAAATAAGCTAAAGGTAGTACTTGGCCATTAATGGTATTTTCAATACTGACTAATTTTGTGGTGGCAAAATGCGGATCTATGGGTTTGATAGCACGTCTTAGCTTTTCTATACACAAGGTACCGTCTGCTTCATTGTCAATAGGTTGAGGTTGAATTGAACCCAAAACCGCAGCGCCACCACCTTCGAATTTGTAATTGTGTGCCTGCTGGCCACACAAGTACTCATCACCGCGCTGACAATGAGACATCAACGCCAATAAATTTGCTTGGGTACCTGAGCAACAAAAAAGTGCCGCTTCGAATTGATGGCGATCGGCTGCCCATTGCTCCAGTGCATTTACCGTAGGGTCGTCGCCATATACATCGTCGCCGACAGCTGCTTCAGCCATGGCCTGACGCATTTTAGCACAAGGTCGGGTTACTGTATCCGAACGAAAATCAATCATATTTTAATCTTGCCTCTATGTCTTTATGCTTTTATGCCTTTATGGCTCTATGACTAAATAGTTAAACAACTATTAGTTTAGACAGGTCGGGTTACTGTATCCGAACGAAAATCAATGATATTTTAAACTTGCCTTTATGTCTCTATGTCTCTATGCCTAGAACGAAAATCAATGATATTTTAATCTTGCCTTTATGTCTCTATGTCTCTATGCCTTTATGCCTTTATGCCTTTGTGGCTCTATGCCTTTATGCTTTTACGAATCTGTGACTCTGAGCATCTAAGGCTTTGTGGCTAAATGGTTAAGCGACTAATAAAAGCTAACAAATAGTGTTTAAAGCTATACTCAGGCATGATTAATGATAATGACAAACGATGCAATCATTTTATTGGTTTTTCGTGTTCACCTATAAATACTTTAAAACCTTGGATATCTAAGGGTAAGTTTAGTGGTTATTGCAACTTGTCATTGGTCAAATAAAACAGCTTGAGGATAAGGCAATGATGATGATAATTGTGCGCAGTTGAACAAACTATGTAATGCAGGGGGGCTTATTATTAAAACGATATGAATTGAGTGAAATAGCGTAGCTCATAGCATAAGCAGACTATAAGCTACGCCTTAAATATCACTGTGATTTTGGTTTGTCTTCGACATCCCATTGACTGATAGATAAATATTTCACTTGATGAATAAACGACACTATCGAACGCCAAAAGTATTGTAAAGTATGGATCATTGCTTTGTGCTCCCAAAGTTTAATTGCTGCCTAGCCAGTTTAATTGGCGAGTGTTACTAATGTATTATTGGTGTCTTTGAGTAAATATTTTTTTGCGGTATGTAAATTACTCTGTGTAATTGGGTTACTGTCAATTAATATTGCTGTGGTTAAATCGTCTAAGGCGCCATTGATATCATTTTTCACGTAACGGGAAATGCCGCGATTACTATAACTCAGGGAAGTCAAATACTTGGTCGATTGACGTTGATTTTGTTGTGATTCTATTTGCTTGATAGCTAAAGTACACGCCAATTCTGCTTCATCAATCAAATCACTTTTTAGATAGGCTACGCAAAGGCCAGTGCTAATATCGAATGAGGTTTGTGTTTGATCATTTGCTGCTAATTTTGCTACACCCTTGCTAAAATTTCCGGCGAGTAACTCCGGGCTTCCCTGCGCATTTTCAATGACGGCAACTTGAAAAGCTGGGGTTTTTGCCTGCACTTTTACTGAATTTAAGCTGATAAAAGTTAATATTACTAGGTTGATCATTGTCAATTTAAACATCTTAGTCTCTCCATTCGGTTTGCGTATCAACTTGATACACTTTTAATGTAAGAATTAAACTTGGCTTGGGCAAACGATTAAAATACAGCTGTCGGATGAATAAAATTCAACTGTATATAACATTTCAACGACTTACTTCAGTTGATGAGACATATATCGCGTGTATAACTTTATTTTTAGGCATATTCACTGAATGTGGTTTTGATCCAATTAGCAAACAAAGTCAGCTTATAATTATTATCTATGTGCTTGTGATTGACTAAATAATAGCGGTCATTGGTATTGAGCTCGTGGTCAAATAATTTAACTAGCAACTCTTCATTAAACCAAGCCTTAGTCATAGGTAAAGGCACTAGGGCTATACCTATACCTTGTTGTGCGGCTTTAACTACACCAAACATGCTATCAAATTGAATGATTTGTTTGGGATCAAAGTTATCAATGCCAATTTTGTTTGCCCATTGATGCCATGACCAAGGGCGGGAGCGGTGTAATATTAACGGTGTGTTATTAAGGGCATTGTAACCAGTGTTTTTCAGTTTCATGTAAAGTTTTTGATTACAAGCAGGCGCGTAGTAAATCGCAAATAACTCTTGTAAAACACTGGCATTGGGGGTGCCGCTGGATAGAACGATAGACAGATCTGCCAGTGGTGAAGGCTCAGAGCCAGATTTAACGGTATCAAGCTGTAAATCTATTTGAGGCTGCTGTGCCGACCATTGGCTGAGCTGTGGAATAAATAATTCATTGGCAAAAAACTCTGGCAAGGTGATGACAATCGTTTGGTTTTGTTTATTACCCGAAAATTGGCTAATAGTTGTTTCCAATTTATTAATAATGGGATCAACAGCGAGATAAAATTGTTTACCAGCTTGAGTGAGTTCTATGGTGCGGATACCTCGAATAAATAGTTCAAAGCCTAATTGCTCTTCAAGTTGTTTTATTTGATGGCTCACAGCTGAAGGTGTAATGAATAGTTGTGTGGCAGCATGTTTAAAGCTCAAACATTTAGCTGCGACACAAAATGAGCGCAAACCGCGAATAGGAGTTTGAATAGACATATATCAATTACTGTAACGATGACGACAATTCGACAGCAGCAAAACTCAGGCCATAAAATTAAATGACTGATTATCTTTGGTATTTATGATTTTTATGGGACTCATTAAACGCTTTTGCGCACTCTTTTGGTGCAGTGTGCTACGGAGGAGCAACTAGCCTACAATTGCTGTGAATTTAAATTGTTATTTATATAAAAAAAAGGGCATCAAAGATGCCCTATAAATTACACGTTTACTTCCAGAATCGGGGGAGATTCAAAAGCACATTGGCATATTAAGCAATGGTGTTTCAGGCGACAAACGAAATAAATTTACGCGAACACATGAAGTTTTTTCATCTGTTCCATGTTTGTTGACGAAAATGGTATGTTGCCGCTTGCGATGTGTTGGTGGTTAGACAATATGGCCATATATGGCTTTTCATCTTATTTTTATCTGGTTAGTATAAATACACATTCGTTAAGCTTTTGGAAAGAAATATGAAAATCAATGAAATAGCCAAAAAAAATTATCAATGGGTTGAACAAATGGGCTGGCATAACAAAACGGTTTTAGAAGCATTAGCTTTAGTTGCCAGTGAAGTCGGTGAGGCGGTTAACGAATGTCGAGGCGAACAACCAAGTGCTGATTTTGCCGAAGAGTTAGCTGATATTATCCTTAGAGTGCTTGATATTAGTCATTGGCAAGGCATAGATATGGAGGCAGTGATCATGGCTAAAATGGAAAAAAATCAATCTCGGGGCAACAGAGGAAGAGTTGTGTAACTCATTGGTGACAATTACCAAACTTATTGCCAACACCCCAACATTAATACAAAAATATTATTACCACAACGAAATGACATAACACATTCATCTGTTCAAATATTAAATAACTGATTATTGATGTGGATCCTTATTATCGATTAATATGGTCCTAGCTGATTGAAACCAGCAGAGGAAAAGTTTGCATAGCATTGAGTATAAGCTGACTCAGTATAAGCCATATTACTGAGATAAATTCTACCGAGTTTGCTGTTGTTGACAAGTTGAACCAAGCAATTTTACTTTTCAAATGACCTTTCAAGATTACTTTGCCACTTGATCTAAATATGTCGTGGGTTTTGCGCTTATATCAGGTTAATTGATTTGATACTGTTATCGTTATTACCTTTATTTGCACAATGCAAAACACTAGTTTTTTTTCTAAATATATTGTATTACAACTTGTCTTTTTATCATCAAAAATAAATTAAAAAGTTGATTTTAATTGCTTTTTATTTTGTCCTTTGCGTTTGGAATCATATTTGCATCGTTGCTTTTAACTAGTTCAATTTGAACCTAGTTCACAACCAGTGGTGAAACATCATGAATATAATTTGTAGAGTCTTGTTATTCGCTTTAGCTTTATTAACTACACAGGTTAAAGCCAGTTATATTTTATTGTTAGGTGACGATTATTCGGAAACGATTATTGCACCATATCTGACAAATAACGGTCACCAAGTTACGATTGACGGCATTTATTATGAGTGGGACGGCGACATACCCAGTGAAACCGAAGTGATCATCTACTTAAACGGTTATGATTATGGCTATGATCTAGGGGAATATGGCGATGCGCTTGCCGCTAATAACGCTATATTGGATTTTGTTGCTGGTGGTGGCGGACTTATTTTTACTGAATGGTATGCTTACGATGAAAAAACTGAGCCCGTCGATGCATTAATGCCGGTGACCTATAACGGTGACTATTATTATCAGGCGTCTTGGTATGTCTCTGCAGGACAACACAACCATTTTTTGCTGGAAGATTTGTTGTCTACTGAATTCGTTGAAGGAGATGGTTCAGAAGATACCTACTCTGATGTGGTGACTCGCTCTGGTACTCATGTGGTGATGGACGATGGCAATGGCATTCCTTTACTTTCCTACACTGACCAACACGGTGGTAAAGTGATCCACATCAACGACGGTATGAGCTACGATGACGAGATCAGTAACGAGATATTGTCAATCATAAATCGATCAGTTATGTATGCCGCCCAACCACCTATTTCAGTGACTGAGCCTCCAGTGATTATTTTTATTGGCACCGCACTATTTTTATTGATAATACGAAAAAAAATAAATATTCAATGTTGAATCTTAGCTGAGCCGGTAAATCTCTATTGGCAATCAACGGTCACTAACAACTGAGTATACATATGCAACCTTAGTGATTTTTTACAGTTTTCATCACTAATATTCAGGCTTTTCCGCCGCCAATTGCAAATATTATGATGGTTGGTTATTGCTATTTTTGCTATAGTTTTCAATTATCAGTGAACTTGGAATGAATGAATGAAAAGTGTTGAAATGAATTTTGATGGGTTGGTTGGTCCAACTCATAATTACGCTGGATTATCTGAAGGTAATGTGGCTTCATTGACGAATGCTAACGAATGCTCAAATCCCAAACAAGCGGCTTTGCAGGGGTTGAAGAAAATGAAAGCATTGCACGATATGGGATTGGCACAAGGGGTTTTTGCGCCTCAAGAGCGACCTGATATTTACACCCTACGGAGATTGGGCTTTCAAGGTACTGATGGCCAAGTATTAGAGGCTGCATTCAAAGCATCTCCAGCACTGCTAGCAGCCTGTTGTTCAGCGTCAACTATGTGGACAGCCAACGCCGCCACGGTTTCACCTTCTGCAGATACCACAGATAACAAAGTGCACTTTACCGCCGCTAACTTAGCCAATAAGTTTCATCGCTCCCTAGAACCAACGACAACCAGTAATATTCTGCGCGCTATGTTTGCTGATCAACAATACTTTGTGCATCACCAACACCTCAACGACAATGAGCACTTTGGCGATGAGGGCGCGGCTAATCACACCCGTTTATGCCAAGACTATGGTCAACAAGGTATTGAAATATTTACTTACGGCCGATATGCGTTTAACCGCAATAAACCAACACCAGTTAAATTTCCTGCGAGACAGACGTTTGAAGCCAGTCAAGCTATCGCCAGATTACATGGACTACCTGAAGAAAACGCTGTGTTTGTTCAACAAAACCCAGATGTTATCGATCAAGGTGTATTTCACAATGATGTTATTGGCGTTGGTAATCAAAACGTATTGTTTTATCACCAGCAAGCGTATTTAAATACCTCGGATTTTGTTGATGAAGTGTCTCGAAAATTCAAGGGCGACAAGTTGCATTTTATTGAAGTCAAAACCGATCAAGTCAGTATTCAAGATGCCGTTAATACCTATTTATTCAACACCCAGATAGTCACCTTAAACGACAATTCTATGGCTGTTATTGCACCTATGCATTGCCGTGAAAACAAAAATGTTTACAATTATTTACAGAGCGTTATCGCCGATGATTCACCTATTGATCACGTTGAGTTTTTTGATGTTAACGAGAGCATGAAAAATGGTGGTGGTCCTGCTTGTTTGCGTTTACGAGTGGCAATGACCGAAGCTGAAATACAAGCGGTAAATCCAGCCTGTGTATTGACCGAACAGCTATATACTACACTTGTTAGTTGGGTAAACACACATTATCGCGATAGGCTAGTCGTCGATGACTTAAGAGATCCGTCGTTGTTGGTTGAATCGCGTACCGCTTTAGATCAATTAACGCAGATACTATCACTGGGCTCTGTGTATCGATTTCAACAACAGTAAGCCGCTCGATCCCAGCTAGTATTGTGCTGGTTTACTTTTTATCTGAGCCTATTGAGGGAGTATCTAAAATCAATAGGCTCAACTGATACAGCTTTTTTTTAATTGCTGGCGACTCAATAATAAATAGTGACTATGGGTAATTTAGGTATGTTGTTAGTCACTAGTCAAGTTCTAATCAATGTTTTCCCCACCATAGTGATCAGGCTTTAATTCGCCTGAACAATAGTATAAAACCCATTAAAAACTGAGATTGAACACTATGTTTGCAGATCATCATGACAGCAAACAGTGTAAAAATTATTGTATTCTAAAATAAATAATAATCATTATCATTTACATTGTGGTGGTTGATTGTTATATTATCACAATATTAAATTTTTCAGAGAAAACAATGAAACAAGGCATACACCCCGAATACAACCAAGTAATTTTCCATGATACATCAGCAAATAAATCATTCATGATCCGTTCTACCTATACCTCTAAGCAAACCATGAAATGGCATGATGGCAAAGACTACCCTGTCTGTTACTTAGATGTATCAAGTGAAACGCATCCGTTTTATACCGGCAAGCAAACTCAAGCCAAGTCTGATGGTCGCATTGCTAAATTTAATGAAAAGTTCAAAATCACTAGATCTAAATAAACAGACAAAGAGGAGAGAAAGATGAAAGTACTTAGTTCATTAAAATCAGCCAAAACCAGACATCCTGGTTGCCAAGTTGTAAAAAGACGCGGAAGAGTTTACGTGATTTGTAAAGAAAACCCTCGCTTTAAAGCGGTGCAAGGCAAAGCCAAAAAGCACAAATAATAGGGTGCATTGTAACTAATTGACACAAGGAAGTGTTGATCTTGTAGATCTGATATCTGTGCAAGGATAAAACTAGGTTTGTACCAGCGAATAATTTCAAAATTACTGTACAGTGCAAATACTATTCAAGTTCTGTGCAAATACTATTTAAGTACGATACACATACTAATCAAAGGCTTTTAACGGACTGACGTTAAAAGCCTTTGTTGGTTATTATTCTACTGCACTGACTTTTGCGAAAAAATAAGTCGCTGCGCTGCACTAGGTTGTTCAATAATATTACTGCCATCGAATACTTGCTGGCCATTGACCCAAGTACCTTGAATTTTTGATGAAAAAGTATGTCCATCAAATGGCGTCCACTGACAATGGTATCTGCTATTTTTATGATCAGTGACTGTAGCACCATTGCGATCAATTAACACTAAATCGGCAAAATACCCCTCGCGAATATAACCGCGCTCATTAATCTTGTATCTAATAGCTGGATTGTGCGCAGTCTTTTCTACTACTTGTGCAAGGCTTAAACGTTTGTGCTTAACATGATCAAGTAAAGATAGTAAGGCACTTTCCACTAACGGCAAACCCGCTGGAGCACTGCTGTAATCGAGCTGTTTTTCTGCCCAAGTATGGGGAGCATGATCGGTAGCAATAATATCAATTTGACCTGTGTGGAGTGCTTGTATAAGCGCTTGTTGATCAGCACTGGTTTTAATTGCCGGGTTACATTTGATTAAATTTCCCAGTGTTTGGTAATCTTGGTCATTAAACCACAAATGATGAACACAGGCTTCAGCAGTGATTTGTTTACCGGCAATAGGGCCTTTGTTAAATAAGCTCAATTCTTTGGCGGTGGTAATGTGCAATACATGTAATTGAGTACCAAATTTTTTAGCTAAATTTACCGCATAAGAAGACGATGCGTAGCAACAACTTTCATCTCGAATGAGCGGATGATCCTCAATGGTTATTGCTTGTTTTGTTTGTTTAAGTCGCTTGAGGTTATCGTCGATGATCGGACTACTTTCGCAGTGGGTGACTATTAAGGTTGGACTTTGTTGAAAAATGGCATCTAATGCTTGCGGGTGTTCAACTAATAAGTCGCCAGTTGAAGCCCCCATAAACACTTTTACCCCACAATGCTTTTCGGGATCTAGGGCTTTAATTTGTTCTATATTGGACTCTGTAGCGCCCAAGTAAAAGGAATAATTAGCCAGAGACTGAGTGTTAGCAATGGCAAATTTTGCTTCCAAGGCATCAATTGTGGTTGTTGCTGGAGTCACATTGGGCATTTCCATATAGCTGGTAATACCGCCGGCAACCGCCGCCCTTGACTCACTGTGGATATTGCCCTTGTGAGTTAAACCGGGCTCGCGAAAATGCACTTGATCATCAATCATCCCAGGCAGTAAATAACAGCCTTGGGCATCGATAATAACATCTTTATTTGTCGCTGTTATTTCAGTATCAATTTTTTCAATTCGCTCTCCAGTGAGCCTTAGATCGGCGACAAACTCTTTGCCTTCGTTAACTATATAAGCTTGTTTGAACAGTGTACTTTTCATGATTAAATACCATTTTTTAAAATGTTATAGACGAATAAAAAGCAAAGTATTTGCATCTGCAAATGATTTGCTGTGTTGAAAACGGTAAAAGCAGCCAGTGGAATTTTATCTTGTTGGTTATTTTGACTTGCTATTTAATACTTCTGCGCTGCTCTTTAAGGCTAGGAGATAAACATGGTCTATCACTCAGTAAATACTGGGTAATTAATCGACAAAGTCT
This sequence comes from Thalassotalea sp., assembly GCA_042091375.1. Taxonomy (GTDB): domain Bacteria; phylum Pseudomonadota; class Gammaproteobacteria; order Enterobacterales; family Alteromonadaceae; genus JBELHO01. The sequence continues at coordinate 27,106 of JBELHO010000025.1, forward strand.
AAGGTTAATAACAGTCTTTGCTCATGTTCAGTAATCGCAGGCGACCGATGCACGGCTCCACCGTTTTGGTTGTCAAACCAACCTTCGCCTTTTAATAAAGCAATATCACCAACGGATAAGCGTTGTACATCTTGTGGATCTTGCATAATGCCCGATACCTCATCAGCAATGCCGATACTGCCAGCGCCAAGCTTTGATCGATCAACTTTTTCATGAGCTAACCACTCGGTGGCTATTCCTGAAAATGTTGTGACTAACCTACAGGGCACTTTATCGACATGAAATTTAGGGCACATGGCATGATCTAACCTAGTTAATCGCAGTCCCACTTGTTTTAACTCAAAAAGGGTACAAAACATATCAACTACAAGTGCAATGTGTTCACACAATGCTTTTCGCTCGGCAAGCGCTGCATTGCACTCTACTAAGTGTTCAACAATTTTTCCCGGTACAGAAGTCATCACCACACTCAAATGAGATGTTTGTTGCATAAGGTTAGTGACATCTTGCAAAACTTCATTAGGCAATTCATTTTGCCAAATTGCGATATTAACTTGCTCTTTATAAATGTCTGTTAACACGGCAACACTAGTATCTACTGCAGCATATCTTGCGCACTCTTGCTGCTGAGATAATTCTGAATCTAGGGCAGTTGAGGTGTTGTGCATGGTATTTATATTCCCTTTAATGATCAGTATTAACCGACTGTACAAAACAATGACTAGCTTCTGCTTTACTTAATGTTATGTTATAACATAACACAAAATGACATAACATGAATTCATTGTGAATCCTTGCTCCTGCCATTAAGACACAGAGATACATTTTTAAATTGAGAAGCATAATGCAACTTCGCCTCTCAACCTCTCCCTCTAGCTATCCCTAATATATGTTTATTTTCTTACAAGGCATTGATTTATATTTATTTAATATTTTTATTTAAGCTGGCATCAAACTTGTAATGTTGTTAATACCACAAAGCTTTGTTAAATCAATGGGTGTGTTGATGAAGATAATAGTGATTATTTGCAGTGTTTACTTATTAGCCATTTCATTAAAAGTTAATGCTGGGGTGATTGACTTTGAAACCGACGTAACTGGCAACTCACCAACTGATAATGGCATCATAGCGCTTACTGATATATTTATGGCTGACGATGTCGCCGTACAGTTTGGCTTTGATACTAACGGCGATGGTATTTTAGATACTAACGCCGTTTATGAACAAGCTGGCAATGTTGATTTGGGCAACGATACTGGGTTTTGGGGGGTTAACCAAGCTAGAGATATTGCAGATGCAAATTATGTATCCCTATTAGGCGATTTCTTTTTAAGACAAAATGATCCGTACCAACCCTTTGGCGTCTTTACCATTTTATACCAAGCCAGTAATCCAGTGACCGCAGCTTCGGGAGAAATATGGGATATTGATGGTGGCAATAATACTGAGCAGTTTTTGGTTGAAGCCTATAATGGCGCGACTTTACTTGACTCTATTTTATCACCCCTTGGTGTCGATAAAACCCTGAATGCCAAGCCATGGGCATTTGGCTTTAGTGATTTAAGCAATATTACGCAAATCAACATTACCTTCACTGGTAGCAAAACACGCGGCATAGGACTGGCGTTTAATAACTTTTCACCGGTTGAAGATATCAGTCATTCAGTCAATATAAACGAACCTTCAATACCGGCAATATATGCATTAGGGGTTATTGGTTTTTTAAGTATATCAATAGGTAGACTACTAAATCATCGCAAATACAAAGTTTTAACAGTTCAATGAACACAAACTACAGTAACTCAAATTGAAATAACTAACATTTTAATAACTAACATTGCAATGACTAAAATTTTCCTTTGAGTCGTTATTCAAAGCGATGCTCACCTAAGCACTTTTAGCAATTTATTTTTTAGGGTCTGCATGGTAAACGGTTTGACTAAGCGTTCTTTAAAGCCATATTCGTCAGGAGCTGACATCACCTGACAAGTAGAGTAGCCACTGCTCACTATGGCTTTGATGTGTGGGTTAATAGCAAGCAGTTCCTTGATAACTAATTCGCCACCTTTACCACCAGGTATAGTCAAATCCATAATCACTAAATCAAAAGGAGTACCTGATTTGATGCTGTCGTTGTACTTGTCTATGGCTTGTTGACCACAACTTGCGGTATCAACCTTATGGCCCAGGGATTGCAGCATCTGAGAGGAAACCTCTAAGATCATTTGTTCATCATCCATAACCAAGATATTTGCAGGCGAATTAGCCACTGAATCTACATCGTTGCCGTCGGTTTGTAAAATAACCTGATTTGTTGACTCTGCCGGTAAATAAATACTGAAGGTAGTGCCTTTACCTAAGGTTGAGTCGACATATATATGCCCTTTATGTTTTTCAATAATACTGTAAGCGGTGGCTAAACCAAGGCCATTGCCTGATTTTTTAGTGGTAAAATAAGGATCAAATATACTGGATTTTAGTTCTTTCGGTATACCTTCACCCTGATCAATAATTTTAATGCAGATGAAGTTTTTACTGAGCACAAAAGGCGTATTAGTAGATTGCGCGTCTACATTATGGGCTTTTATTGTCAACTGCCCACCGTCAGGCATCGCTTGACAGGCATTGATCACAATATTAGTAATAACTTGTGAAAGTTGACCTTTATCAGCATTTATCATCCATAAATCATCTGCGACGATAAGTGTTGACTTGGCATTACTGCCACTTAAGGATAAATTTACTGAATTCTCAATGACTTGCTTTAAGCCAATCGATTCACATATAGGATCACCACCTTTGGCAAAAGTGAGTAGCTGATTGGTCAGGTTGGTGGCAGCATCCATCGCTTGATTGGCGGTATCAATGTGTCGAAATGCTTGGTGTTCTTCTGCTAATTTAAGCTTAGCTAATTCTAAATGGCCAAACATACCGGCTAGAATATTATTGAAATCATGAGCAATACCTCCGGCTAGCACGCCAATAGATTTAAGCTTTCTGGTGGTCAATAACTCTTCTTCGATTTGCTTTTGTTGGGTAATATTCTCAGTGATCCCCATTATTTTTTTAACGGCACCGTCAGTATCAAAAATAGGTGCAAAGCAAGATGAAAAAATTAACGGTGAATTTTCTGGGCTAAATTCAAAGCGATTGTACTCACCGGCAAACGCTTTATCGAGTAATTTACTCACAGTGACTTTTTGTTTATTACTAACAAAATCAATGTAATGAGTACCACATATCTTTTGTTCATCTTGCAAATTAATCATTTTCAGGCCAGCGTTATTCATGGAAATAATTTCACCTGATAAATTGATTTCATGAATACATAGTGGTGCCGATTGAATAAGCGTGTTTAAGCGGTGTTCATTCTGTTTCGCGGTGTTAAGTTGCGATCGAAGTGAAGCAATTAATGCGTCTTGTTTATCCATAATGACCAATCTTCCTTTGTTGATATTTTGATTATATCAACAATCTAAAATAGTAACAAAGTTCAATCTTGGCTGAATCGTCAAATAAATATAATGTTATTGTTTGTTGCTGGCTATAGAGCTGAAAATAGCAGTAATAACTCTTGCCATATACTTCTGGAGGCAATGGCTTGCTCGCGCATATCATCAAGGTTCTGTTTTGAATACCAATAGCCATCTTTCACCACCGCTTCAGGATGCTTTAATACCGATAAATCTGCGATTGGATCCGATAGTGAATAAATAAAGTCGGCGTCATAGCTAACAGCAATCACCCCTAAGCGTTTGTCTAACTTAAGTGCCTTTGCAGGATTAATAGTTGCTGCGGCTAAAACCTCAAAACTGCTCAACCCTGCCTGTTGCAACAATTGCATTTCATTATGGGTAGCTAAGCCATGGGGTGACAGTAATACCCCTGAATCTGAGCCGACGAGTAAAGCAACTCCCTGCTGATGAAACGCTTTGGTAATGTGCAGCAGAAACCCTAAGGTTCTCTCATTGTGTGCTGTCATTTTATCGGAAGCTTGCAACCAACGTTTAACCTGATTGGATTTGGCTTCTAATGCGATAATGTCTGAGGTGTATCGCGGCGAAGTATTGGTCAAATAGGCTTGTTTTTGTTGGCTCAATAGGGTTAATTGTTGATAAATATTTAAGGTCGGGGTGACTGGAACCGCAATGTTTTTCAGTGCTTGTGCTATTGATGGCAGACGCCTAGGGGCAAACTGATATTGCAGAGGCCCTTGATAGATATCTTCAACGTGCTCGAGTGATTGTAGTCCTTTCAGTGAGGTGATCGGCATATGGCCAGAAGCATGAGGACCGTGCTTTGCTAAAGGTATACCGATTTTTTTTGCTTCATCAATTAATGCTGATAGAACTTCAGGGGTTAAATTACCGTAGGCTTTAATTAGATCATAACCCTGTTTTTGATAATTTCTCACCGCCACTTTTGCCTCTTCTGGGGTGAAAATACTGTGGTGCAAATAAGCGTCACGATAACCTGAAATGATCGGACTACTCACTGACGAGGTGCTACCAATTTGCGAGCCAGATTGAATATTGTCGCGCCATAATAGTTGCTCAGGTACACCATTCATGATCCGCACATGGGTCACGCCATGACTTAGAGTAAAAATATAGGCTGCTGGTTCATACATATGCACATGCATATCAATCAGACCAGGGGTAACATAGCCGCCTTTGCCATCAATCTTTTTTAAATGTCGCAATGAAGGGCTCTCTAATTGAGCTGCTTGAGGCAAGATTGCATCGATTTTACCTCGATTGATAACAATATTTTGCTTAGCAATCATTGTCTGGTTTTGTACATCAATGATATTGACATTGGTCAATATAAAACTGTTGTTGCCCCTTGCGACCTCTATTTCATTTGAACTGCAAGCACAGAGACAAATCAATAAAATCAGGATGATAATTTTCATAGTAAACTCCACAATAATAAAACAACGGAAGTTAACGATAAAAATTGCTATTGTCGTCTAGAGACGTGATTTTAGATGGCTATTATCTTGATTTTGGACTGTGTTAGCGGCTTTATAGGCACTCGGGGTTACCCCGACCAGCTGTTTAAATACCTTGTTAAAAGAAGCTTTAGAGCTGAAACCGGCATCAGCTGCAATAGCTGACAAAGATCTATTGGGCTCAGTGCTGAGTAAGCGACAAACAAATTCAACTCGGTAGTGATTAATGTATTCATTAAAAGATTTTTCAGTGACTAGATTAATGGCTCTTGAAATTTCTCTGATTTGTAAACCGGATAATTGGCTGACATCATTTAGGGTTAGACGAGGTTTTAAAAACCATTGCTTTGCGGTGATCATTTGATCGAGCTGTTGAAAAATTGCATGGTAAACACTGTCAGTTACAACGGCACCTTGCTCTGCTGTTTTCTGTACAGACTCACTGATGGGGATCTTGTCAGACAGTTGTAATTTAACAATGATAATTGTACTGGCGATCAACCAAACCAAGTTATTTATGCCTTGGCCAAACAGGTTGAGTTGATATGGAAGCCAAGGCTGTACATTAAGTCGAGCTATGTCTATGACATTAAATGCGGCAGTAATAACTAACAACCAGACTAGCCATTGTAATGAAAAATCATCTGCGTCAGAGCGTTGTTGATCCATGACACGTTTGTATTGAAGCAGCATTAAAACAGTCAATAAAGCATACAGTACTCGCCAAATCGAACCTATAGCAATCACTGTTTGGGGATGGGATGTAAAGAATATCACCGGTAAAATAGGTAATAAGTGTCCGTATTGCTTGACTGATAACTGTTTATTAATGAGCAATTTTATTGATAAATAAGTCAACGGGCCAAACAACATAACAAACACTGGGCTAATTAAATACAACTGGCGGGTAATGCCTGTTTCCTCAGTGATATTGATAACCGCTGAAATCGCAATACAACAAAATAAAATTGCTATGCCCCTGTATTCCTTTGGTTTAGATTGCCATACTAACATCGCACCTAACATGCCAACAGCAAACATAGCCGCTTGAATTAAATTAACAAAATTGAGATTTTCCATAGATATGTAACGACTTAACAGTATCAGCGTTGGGGGAACTGTACTCAGTGTGACACGCATTGTCGCTATTGTAAAAGTTGCACAATCAACAACAAAAATGTGAGTAAAATGATATCAATACTAATATCTTACAGACATTTGATATCAAAGTGTGTAGTTGTACCTGAATGCATTTGCCAAGCTGTTGTGCCAGTTGGTTTTTTCATGCATTACGATAGACAACCTTGTTCAGCAAAGCACTATTTACGGGTTGAAAATATGTATTGAAATTTAAGGTGGCAAATTACAAGCAACTGTTGCTCGATTACACAACCTCTTACACGCTAGTTATTGACGTTTGTAGGATCAGGTCAATTGTAATTAGCAAAGTAAAGTTTATGGATTAATCAATGAACAATATCTGCCCATAAAGCTAAAAAGCTCCCTGATACATAATGTATTGTTGTCTAGGGAGCTCATTTTTTGATTAAGCTTTCCTTCTTCGTTTAGCAGCTATTCCTACTATAAATAAACCAAATAATGCAAGCATACCGGGCTCTGAAACACTATTAATATCACGGAATAATGAATCTTCAAGTGTTGACTGAAATGCTGTGAAATCAACAGATGATTCATAAGAACCACCGCTTGGTTCAGTGATTAAGGAAAGGAAATTTTCATCAACACGGTCGCCAAGACCAATAGCATTTAAAACAATACCGTTATTTGCTGCAGTTTCTGCCTCTGTTATTGATATCTGAAAGTCTTGTGGGCAACCCCCCTGAGAATCACGAAGACACGGTACACCATCGGTGGATATATTTATTACTAATTCATCACCATTAATTGTGTTGTTGAGCATGTCAGTGCTAATTGTATTAATTGCAAGTGCTGTATTGGTCCAACCTCCAAGCCATTCTATGTCTGCGAAAGTAGCACCAAATACTGACGCAGTCGCATTATCCTCAATTAAAAACCAGTCTTGTTCTAATTGTATGTTTGTTGAAAACTGCCAGCTAGATACATAGAGTTGATCACCACTGATGAGGAAATCATCGTAGAAGGTTCCACTTGAAAAAATGTTTTGGTAAGCGTCTTTTTGTTGTTCAAAGCCATTGTAACCCATGCTTCCTGAACCATCTAATACAAGAGCCATTTCTATTATTGCAGATTTTGCTGGCATAGCACTTAAACTGATTATTGCCGCGACTGCGTATGCCTTGTATAGAGATTTTAGTGATTTCATTATTATTCCTTATCAATAGTCATTATGCGATTATTTGTTGTTATTGACATTACTAAATTATGCTAAGGTGTGCGAGTCTGAATGGGAGTATAAATCCAATATAGCTGCGCTTTTCTTTTTACTAGGTATAACATTAAACACCTACCAAATACTTTTTAGCAAATGCTTCTAAGCAAATAATTTGCCAAGTTATTAATTTTGTTATTAAACAATAATTTACTGTATTTTGTCTTATTCAAAAACTTGTTGTTGTAAAAAAAGCTGACAGTTTTTTTATTTATGATCATAAATTTCTACACTTAAAGATGCATCGCAATTGGGTTAACAAAAATTAACCAGCTAGGTATAACCAAGACCCTTATGCAACGGCCACTTGTATCATACAAATGCGGTTCAACTGCACTGTTTGTGGTGTACTACCAATCTCATCTGAGTATTGCAAGCTAGCGTTAATCTCCGTGATAACGATAGTCGGTATAACGCTCTGAAGAAGTCTCATCGATTTCGCTAAAATAAGCAAAACTGCCCTTCATCTTCATCTCATTTTGTTCAGACAATACTGCGCCATTGATTGCAATAAAGCGAAAAGTCACCATTAAATCAGTTATATTGGCGCTAAACATCGGAGAAAAGGCTGCGCGGTTGTAAATTGAAATAGTATCAATGAATTGTTTTTCTAACTGATAAGTCAATTGTCCTTGTAACTTACCGATAGAATCCTTACCCAGTTTTTGCCAATTGACCGCAAACCCTAAGGTGATTTGCTGTTCGTCCATTGTCACTAGCGATAGACTCTCGATATTAATCAGCTCATTGAGTGATAGGTTTATATTGCCTTGTTGTTTATTTTTCCGTTTGATAAATTTTCTGATCTGTTTTTTAGAAGGTTGCTGACCATTAATTTTTTTAAGTTGCCAAGGCACTTTTAATTGTGGTGAGTATTGCTCAATGCTGGAGGTGATTTCACCTTCTTCATTTTCATATCGAGCAAGGGTGTAAGACCAATGCCTAGGTTCAGTTTGTTCAAATTTTAACATCGCCAATTTTATTTTTTCTTTAATGACGGCAAAATCATCAAGGGCATTTGTGTTATTTGTGGTTTTAGCATTGATATGGGTATTGGTGGTTGTGCTTGTGGCATTTGCGGTATCGGCAGTAGCAACAAAAATCAAAAAAAAACTCAAACCTAATACACCGGCATTTACTCGGTATTTTTGCATTATATTTTTCCTTGTCAGTTTAGCATGCAATGAAAATGACACTGTATTGGTTGTTATGTGAAATAAAAGTGAAAGCAACTAGAAAGACTTTATACAAAGGATCTTTGGCGATATTGATTGAAATTAACTTTGCATTAGCTAGCTTTTCTGATCTAGTTACTGAATTTCACATTGGTTTCACATCATTGCAAATAGCATAGCAGTATGGATCATTACTGTGCTGGTATTTATGTCTTGTAAAATACAATTAAAAAACGTGTCACAATCATTCAAAAACAATGCCCATGGCAAGGGCAGATCGATTATTACTTTATTTGAGCACCTTGATTTATCGCTGCAACAAGGCTGCTCATATGCTATTACTGGCCCTTCAGGTGCCGGTAAGTCAAGTTTGTTGATGCTGCTTTCGGGGTTGGAAAAACCCTGCACTGGCCAAGCGACATTCAACAGGGGCCAACGCAGCTTTCCCCTTGAGCACTTGCGCGCAGACATTGGATTTATTTTTCAACAGTTTCACTTGCTGCCAGAATTAACGGCATTAAACAATATTGCCTTACCGTTAAAATTAAGAGGGGATCAGCAAGCCATTAGCAAAGCGCAGAGCTGGTTAGCCAGAGTCGGTTTATCAGCAAGAGCCAATCACAAACCATCACAATTAAGTGGCGGTGAGCAACAACGGGTGGCAATTGCCCGCGCTTTAGTGTTTTCACCTAAGTTTATTTTTGCCGACGAGCCCACCGGCAATTTAGATCAACACAATGCTAAAGACATAGCAAACACCTTGTTTACCTGCTGCCAAGAGCACAACGCCGGTTTGGTTATCGTGACTCACAGCGAAGATCTGGCGAGCAAGGCGCAACATATTTACACACTGGCTAATGGCAGATTGACTGACACTTCAAGCAACGAGCTTGCCGAAAATAAACCGACATCTACGGCAGAGCATACCTTAAATGAAAAGGCGCAGGTGATGTCATGTTAACCCAGCACTTAGCATTGGCTTGGCATTATTTTATAGAGGAATATGGTCAGTCTCACCAACAATTACTGCGTTGGGTACAAGCAATTTTAATGGTGTTTATGGTGACCTTAACTTTGTCTAGTAATAGCATTCAACAATATCTTCAGGGGAATTTACAAAATCTGCTAGGTGCTGATGTGGTGTTAACTCAAAAGGATCAATTAACCAGTGAGCACCTCAATACTATGACAGTGTTTAGTGAAAAACTGGTGATCACTCAACAAGTTAACGCCACGCTAACGTTTAATGGCCAGTGGCAAAGTGTCAAATTGAAAGGCGTAGGTGATGACTATCCATTACAAGGAGAGCTACTCACCTCTTCGTCCCTTCAAGGTGCAGCGATGACCACTAAAGGCGGCCCCTCAGAGGGTCATATCTGGTTAGATAGTCGTTTGTTATCCAGTCTACGGGGGGCAATTGGCGACAAGATCACAGTGGCTGAGCAGACATTTTTGATCTCAAAAGTCTTAGTTCATGAACCCGATAGATTAATGGAAGGGCACACTGTGGCGATGCGAGCCATGATCAATCTCGAGGATATGCAAAAACTGGCTTTTGCTAAAGATATTGTTGACTACCGGTATTTACTTTCGGCTTCATCAACACAGATACAACAACTGATCGACTGGCAACAAGCACAACTACCAGCGGCAAACATTGCTCATAAATTAGGTGCTCATCCGTTAGCACTGTTTTGGCAACGCACTGAGAACTTTCTCGGCTTAGCGTCAATTGTATTGTTTTTTATGGCGGCTATTGCCATTGAACAAATAGCCCAAGTCCATTTAAAAAAAGAGCAATACTTTGCCGCTATTGCGATGAGTTTAGGTGCAACAAAAGCAACGGGTTTGCAGTTGTCACTATTTAAATGGCTAATGAATGGTTTATTATTACTACCTGTTGTTGCCATTGTATCTTGTTTACTGCACTGGTTAGTGATTGATTGGTTATCTGCCACCTTTGCCAATATCAGCTGGCAACTAAATATTGGGCTGATGATCAAAACCATAACCACTAGCTTTGTCCTTTTGGCCATTTTTCACGCGCCAGTTTGGCTGTCCTTGTGCAACACATCTGTGTCAAAATTATTTCATCCTGATCAACAAAGCTTGTCGTTAGTTATAGTGAAAATATCTGCTGTGCTAGTGCTTATTGGGGTGGCGGTGAGTTATTCTGATAATGGGTTATTAACTGCCATGCTAGTCGGTAGTATTTTGTTCACTATTGCGCTTATGGTGTTTTTTAGCTGGGTGATTTTAACTTTAGGTGAAAAAACCACTCAAGGTTTTTCAGGCTTACTGCCTTTTACTTTTTTTATGATGAAGCAGCGTTTATTGCTCAAAAGTACGCAAATTTTAGGTATAGGTTTGAGTACATTTTTATTGTTATTCACTCTTGTGTTTTTAAAAGATTTAGCTGACACCATGTCGCAGTACCAAAGAACACATAATGGTAATTTGCTGGTGTCGCAGGCGAGTCAGCAACAAATGCTGGCTATCGAACAATGGTCGACAGCCCATAATATTGAAATTCGTCAATCCAAAGACTATTTTTACGCCAAACTTATTGAGATCAACCAGCAACCACTGGCTGAGTTCAGCACTCAGCCCAGTGGCAGTTTAGCCACCTTATCGAAATCGATTCGATTGCATTACAGCGAAAAGATCCCCAACAATAATCGCTTAGTGCAAGGCATTTGGTGGCAACAAGAGACTGACAACTGGCAACAAATATCAGTTGAACAAGAAGTCATTACCGACTTAGGATTAGCTCTTGGCGATAAATTGACCTTTGTCATCGATCAGCAAACCTTCACATTTACTATTGCAGCTACCCATGCATACCAACCCGGAGCAGGCTCAATTACTTTTTGGGTACAAATGCCTCATTCTGCTGTTCAGCACATCAAAGGGCCGCAATACACCATGGCAAGTCTAGAGTTAAATGGCCATCAATGGCCATTACTTGGCGAGCTTTGGCAAGACTACCCGACATTGCGAATGATCTCTTTGCAACAATTAACCGAGCAATTTGATCATATCTTAGGCATGGTTACCAAAGTGATCAGTGGTTTTGCCTTGCTGATCATTGCACTGGCTATTATTGTGATTTTGTCGTCAATTAATGCGTTAGAAGCGAAAGAAAAGCAAAAGAACAGCGTCATTATGAGCTTTGGCTTTTTAGCCGCAACATGTTTACAACTCAATAGTCTTGAATGGCTGATCACCGCATTCATTATTGCAATTGCCGCGATTGCCGGTACCTACATGGCAGGTGAGCTGATCTATCAATCGCAGTTTGCACTGGCTTATGCCCCCAATTTTTTAACCTTGTTGATGACCTTGACGGTTATTTTGTGCACAGTGACTTTGTTGGGTATTTTCGCCAGTAAAAACAGCCTAAAAAGTTCGGTCAAGCAGTTGATGACTGAAACCTAGTGGCGTAAATAAATTGCATAAACCAATGAAAATTTCACATCTATTTCACCTTCTCTGGCTCACACTGACACCTCAATAAGGAGAAGGCAAATGCAACAAAGCAATAAGATCATAAAAACACTGTTAATGTTCACTACGGTATTGGCGACACTGCAGGTACAAGCCGACAGCCACAGCAAAAAGGTGTTGATGGTGGTCAGTGGCTATGGACAGAGTCTAGTAGAAACTGCAGCAAACACCTCAGCAAACACCTCAGTAAACACTGCACAAAAAGTAACGCCAAGACCCGGTTATGAATTGGGTGAATTTGCCAAAGCTTATGCAGTGTTTAAACACCACGGCATTTTGGTGGATGTCGCTAGCCCCAAAGGCGGTAAAGTCACAGCCGACCAATACGATGCCAATAAGCTGTATAACCTTAAGTTATTAAGTGATCAAGGGATCATGGCAAAACTCAATAATACCCTATCTACTGCTGCTGTCGATGCAAAGGCTTATGATGCAGTGTTTGTGGTGGGTGGCAAGGGCGCCATGTTCGATTTACCTAAAGACACCGCATTGCAAACGCTTATTGCCAAAATCTATCAACAACAAGGCATTGTTGCTGCGGTTTGTCATGGACCAGCAGCGCTAGTCAATGTCAAATTAAACGATGGAAGTTATCTCGTTGCCAATAAAGTAGTGAACAGTTTTACCAATCAAGAAGAGCAGTTATTTGGCAAAAAATGGCTCAATGATTTTGACTTTATGCTTGAAGATAAACTGATTGAACGCGGTGCCCATTTTCAATCCACTCACCTAATGTTGAGTCATGTAGCCGTTGATCAAAGATTAATTACCGGTCAAAACCCTGCATCAACCTTTGGAGTAGCCACAGCCTTAGTAAAAAGCTTAGGCATGTCACCTGTGGCGTTAGCAGCTGATCAAGGCGACAGTACCTTAGCCATGGTGTCAAACTACTTATCGGGTGATGGTTCAGCACTGAATACATTGAAAGGCGATCCAAGCCAATACAACCTCCCTCTGGTTGGTATGTATGGCTTTTATTTCTTTAAAGTGGCGCAAAACAATAAAGCCATTGAGCAGTCATTAGGACTGATGAAATTGGCACAAAACATCATCAAAAACCCTAGTTTTCATTTGCAAATGGCCAAAGCACAAGTGGCATTAGGGCGCTCTGAGCAGGCAAAAGCTGGATTAAATGCATTAATTATTGAAAAACCTGATTTTAAACCAGCTCAAGACATGTTAAAAACACTGTAACTCGACTGCCCTTAGCGCTTTTGGGTTAGCCGTAATTAAACAATAGCCTCTAAGGGCTTGGTAATTTGAGAATTTCAATGAACAATCAATCGCTATATATTTTAGTTGTTGAAGATCAACAAAGTATTGCGCAAAACATCGCTAACTACATGGAGAGCAAAGGTCATGTGTTAGACTTCGCCAGCCGAGGTGATCAAGGGCTAGCACTTGCACTAAATCACCATTATGACTTAGTGATCCTCGATTTAAATTTGCCCGTTATCGATGGTCTTGAGGTGTGTCAAAAGTTGCGGCAAAAGGCCGAGCATCACCTGCCTATTATTATGTTAACTGCCAGAGATAGCATTGACGATAAAGTGACTGGGTTTACCTCAGGTGCCGATGATTATTTAACCAAACCCTTTTCATTAGAAGAGCTGGAAGTGCGCTGTTTCGCCTTGGCAAGGCGACATTTATTACAAACCAATGACACCCTAACTTTTGATCAACTAGTCATCGACAGGAAAACCCAAAAAGTAAGCCGTGAGGGCAAACGCCTTGAATTGCATAGCATGGGGTATCGCATTCTATCGATTTTAGCTGAGGCCTATCCGCAAGTTGTCAGCCGTTCAAGATTAACGCAAAAGCTTTGGGGTGATCAGCCGACCGAATCCGATGCCTTAAGGTCGCATATTTATCAGCTGCGCAACATATTAGATAAACCTTTTACATACCCGATGATAAAAACTATGCACGGCATTGGTTTTGTTCTAGATGCAAAAGACTTAGAGCAATATCCTGATGAATAAAATAACACCCAAAAAACAACAACAAAACACAGTGAAATTTCACAGTTTAAGCAAAAAAATTGTCAGTCGGTTTTGTTTGTTTACTTTATTTATTTCTGCTGTTTGGGGAGCACTGAGTTTTAATTTAATGTACAACATAGAAGATCAATTCATTGAACGGGAAATCAAGCTAGAAGCTCAATACCTATACAAAAATTATCAGCAAACAAGCCATTGGCTGGCACCTCGGGTGAGCTACATGCAGTTGTATTTTTCAACTGGCACTTTACCTAATGATATCAAGCAAAAATTTATTGACGAACCGAATAGGAAAGAGTTTACCGGGCGAAACGGTCGACATTATCATTTACACCCGCTAGCAAAAACAGAAAACACATACCTAGTTGCCGAAGTCAGTGAGATGCTGCTGGTTCGCCCTATTCGCCAAGAAGTATTAAAGTTGATGCTGTTCGGCGGAGCATTACTTATCATCTGCGCTTTTACTATTGCTTGGCAACTTGGCAGAACAACCGCGAAACCGCTAAAGGAGCTTGCTGGCTTAGTCAATGGCGTTGCCCCAGAAAATATGCCAGATAAGTTTGCCCATCAGTTTGCCCATAACGAAATAGGTATTTTAGCGCAAACCTTAGAAAACGCCATGAACCGCATTAAGCAAAGTCTGCTCAGAGAGAAGAGCTTTACTCGTGATGTCAGCCATGAGCTTAGAACTCCTGTTACTATTATTAAAAATGCGCTAGAAGTATATCGTCAGCAACACCAGGAAAAGCTACCTAACCCAGTGATAGAAAGGATATCACAAGCCAGCACGCAAATGGAGCAAACGGTTACCACGCTGCTAACCCTAGCCCGAGAAGAGCACACTAAAGTCGACAAAGGGGCAATAAAGATCTTGCCATTAATTGAGCAGTCAATTATCGATCAACATCACTTGATCAACAACAAAGCCATCCAAGTAGAAGTGAACAATAACTGCGATATCACAGTCAATGCACAAGCAGGCATGTTAACGGTATTACTAGACAACTTAATTGGCAATGCATTTCAATATACCCAACAAGGTACAGTGACTATTGAAATGCTCAACAATACCCTGATCGTTGCTGATACTGGCCCGGGAATTGATGCCCGTATTGCCGATAACATTACCGAGCCAGCAATAAAAGGCAGCGAAAGCACCGGTTATGGTTTTGGTTTATCTATTGTAAAACGCTTGTGTGAACACCAAAACTGGCAGTTAGTGATCACCAGCGATCAGGGTACTAAAGTTGCCATTACCTTAGATTAGCCATTGCTAGGTTCTGCTTGGCTCTAATAGGTTCTGCTTGGCTCTACTTGCTTCGATCGCAAACTGGTTGAGTTTAGATCACAAAGCACAGCCTATGAATATCATCTTAAGCATAAATAGACGTAGATAAAATGCATTAAAACACTTGCATTAAAGTAAAGTGCTCTAAAATAAAGTGCTCTAAAATAAAGTGCTCTAAAATAAAGTGCTCTAAAATAAAGTGCTCTAAAATAAAGTGTATCTTGGCCATCTGAAGAAGACTTTTAGTGCACCTTAAATTTATGATGATTTTACTACTCTGACAAAACAAATCAGCCAGATCACACTCAATAAACTGATAGAAGCTAACAGCGGCAAAATAATAAAGTGATCTACCAAAATACCAGCCACAAAGGCACCAATAGAAGCAGCGGTGATTTTAGCCGCAGCGATCCACATAAATATTTGAGCTGCCCCCTGAGCTGGCGCATATTCTATTCTGGCTGCAATAGTCACAGCAAAAAACACCGAATTAAACACACCACAAACCCAATAGGCAAACATACTGGCAGTAAAAGAGTGACTTAAACAAAGTAACGCCAGACACCCAAGCAGTATGCAACCCATTTTTTTTAATAATATCAACGGCTCACTGGCTAACGGCTTAACAACTAATGCCGTCGCCCCGCACAAACAACCTACACCATAAAGTGTAACTAAATAGGCACTGCTTTCTCGTCCTTGTTGAAATAGCTCGCTGTAATACACAGCAACAACGGGCAGCGCAGCAAATGCAAAAGACACCGCAGAGGTCATGAACATAGTGGTTTTCAAAGTAGGTGTTTGCCAAAGTACCTTGACGACTTGTTTAAGATGAGGAACTTTTTGGTTTTGCCCTGAGTTATGGCGATCAGACTTAGGTAATAAACCAATGATCAGGCCAGCGACAACAGGCAAACACATCACAAAACTTGCGGCTAATTCAACAGAATAACCAGAGGATAATACCGCGATCAGCATTGGACCAAGGGTTAAAGCAATACCATAGGTAAAATTATCCCAGCTTTGGGCTTGCCTCCTCACGGTTGGAATATTTTCAACTAAGGACATCACTTGAGTACTTAAACCGCCCATCATAAATGAGCTACAGGCGCCGCAAAATAACAAGGCAACAAAGGTCAACCCAATTGACTGCCATGCAAAGCTGAGGATCGCCAACTGAAAAAAGCCAACAAAACATACACAGGCTAAGGCGACCAGAATAAAAGGATGATGGGTTTTTTCTATCCACCTTGCATATAGTGGCCCTAAAATATGGGGGGCAGTTAAACAGGCCGCCAATGCCCCAACTAAGGCACCATCGGCACCAAATTGACGAGATAAAAGTATAATGGATATTATCGAAGCACTAGTTGAAGTACGAGCTAATATAGCCGCCAAAATATAACGACTTAGCGAGCTTGAGCTAAACCGTTTTAGTTTTTTCCAAAAATGATTCCTCACTGAACATTAATCCAATTGCCATTGCTTTAACAACAAAGCGAGCTGATCGCGGTCATCTCCAATAAGAGGTTGTAGTGGCGAGGGTAAGCAGTTACCTTCAGTATAACCAAGGATGTCTGCGGCAGTTGCCATCACTCTCATGCCACCTCGGTTATTAGCAAAAAGCTGCCAGATTTGTACAAACTCAGTACTGGCACTCATTGCCTCGTTTCTCGTTTGGTTTTTAGCGGCTGCTATCATTGTCTGTACTGTTTTGGGAAATAGTCCTGCCAATACTGATAACCATAGATCACAACCAGCCGCCATGCCTGCAGCGGCAAATTTATCAGCACTGACACCAATGGCCACTTGCTCTGGTAATATTTTACGCAATTGACACAGTTTATTCACCCCTTCATCTGTGGCAAATGGCATGCCTGGGATTTTAATGGCAGCGACATTGGGCAACTTGCCTATTTCTGCATAGAGTTCACGACTAAAGGTAAAGTTTGTTGCCCCAGGGTTTTCATAAACACACAGCGGCACAGAGAGTTCAGAAGTGACTTTATCAAATAACTCATATACTTCACTGTCGTTTAACCTGTGGTAGGACATAGGGGCCAGTAATACTGCATTAACCCCTGCGTGTTGAACTGTTTCAGCATTTTTCAATACATCTGTTGTTCTCAATGAACCGATCCCTGCCATAACAGGGATATTATTAGCCATTTCAACGGTGACTTTGGCCACTTGACCTAGTTCTTTTCTGTTGAGATAAGGGTACAGGCCTGTTGAGCCCATAGCACAGATGGAGTCCACTTTGGCTCGAGTTAAGTTGCCTATTAATTTTTCAAATGCCTTAAAATCGATGGCCTCGTTGTTAAAAGGGGTAATTGGAAAAGCAGATAAACCGGTAAACATTTTTTCTCCTATTAGTTATTGTGCATACTCACATGAACGGTAAGCTCAATAGTGACTTGAGCCTTTAAGTGAAGACAGTAACAGTTTGGCAACACTACCTTCTTTTAGGTTATTTGGCCATAGCGCGTATAAAGGTAAGGGTTCAACACGCCAGTTGGGAAGTACAGGGACGAGCTTGCCTTTTTTAATCTCTGTGGTGACCTGTGATCTTGTCAATACGGCTAAACCATTACCTTGTAGGCAATATTGATAGATTACCTCAACGCTGTTAATGATGATCTGGCTAGTAAACTCAACTTCTTGACTCCCTGATCCAAATAAAAAAGTGCGCTTGTTCGGCAATTGTTTTAGCTTCAGCCATAACCATGTCTTTAAGTCGTTTGGTGATCTAGGGGGTAAATGCTTCTGGTAATAGCTGGGTGAGCAAACCAATACACGATCTATTATACCGAGTTTTGTTACCTTTAGGTCACTATTTTCTGGGTGTCTTGCTCTGATGATCAAATCGACTCTTTCATCAATAATGTCGCTAGTTGAGTCTGAAAAGTTGAGTTCAATGGTAACTTTTGGGTGTTTTTAATAAAATTATGGGCAGTATGTTGTGTACTCTAGGAGCTGCCTTACTGTTAAATTAATGTATCTATATAATATCATACTACCTTGAAATAGCGGCATGCTTGGTTCAGCTGATTGCTGAACTATGCATCTCAAACACCAGTTTTTAATGGAAGAGTTGCTAAAAAAATTAGCAAACAAATTGGCTAAAACGCTTTGATGCTAGAATTGTCAATAGGATAAATTAAGCAATGCTAATGTAACCATTGTTTGTTGATTGTTTCTCTATGAGTTTGGTTGTCTATGAAACCGTGTCATACGCTATATCAATAAAGTCCTGTACATAATAAAGCCCAACGAATGCTGGGCTTTTCTGATAAATAGTGCAGACTGCCAAGTTGGATCTGCCCAAATAGTTTAGCAAGTAATCTTTAGGTATTTCGCTTGATAGCGAAAGCCACTGTCTATACGCCATAACTAGATGTTAAATATAGCGAAATAAAAAATAGCCCAAGTTATTTTGAATTCGATACACTGCACTAATTAAGTGATCTCACCATAAAGTCATTAATTTCTTTGATATTGATATTGGTATTGGTATTGAAATTAACTCAGTGATTAAGTATGAATTTTATAAGCGCTTGCTCCTGTCGCATGACATATATAATATAGACATTATCGTTTTCGAGCTTATAAAAAATTCGACAAGGCGGTACAACGATTTCTCTATAACTAAAGCCTTGCAGTTCGATAGGGGTTTTTCCAGACTCGGGAAACTCATTAAGTCTTTCTACTTTGCTAAATATTTTTTCAACAAGTGCCTTCGCAGCTTGAATATTATGAATGGCAATATACTCAGCAATATCTTTGATATTATCTAATGCTGGCTCCGTCCATATTATTTGAGCCATTTTGACATTTTCTCTCGAGCTTCATTAGCTGATAGCACTTTATTATCCATAATGGCTCTTTCACCCTTTGCTATTCCTTCCAATATCGCCATGCGATTTTTCATAAACTCGAAATCATCAACATCAACTAAATAAGCCGATGGTTGACCATGCTCAGTAATAAGCACTGGCTCTTTAGATTCGTGTAAATCAGCTAGAATTTTCGTAGCTTGCCTTTTAAGCGTGGTAACCAGCTCAACTTTCATCGGGTAACTCCAGTATAATAAAACTCAAGTGACACTATAGTATCACTTGGGTTTTACTATAGCTACATAGGAAATAGTACGAGAAAGTGAATAGAAACATTATTTCACTGCACAATTTTTATACTTCATTATTCTAAATAAAAGATGTCTACAGTGATGGGGGAAGATCACTGTTTTCAATTACAGTTTGTTAATATTATGCAATAAACTCAACTTATTGATGAGTTCTTTTGTGTCAGGTTATTTTACAGTACTACTTGATTTTAAATTGTAAAAACCATTATCACCATGAAATTGTTGTATATTTTAAGTTTAGTATGGTTTTTGTATTAGAAGGAGAGAATCAATAAATTGTTATTTTAACTATTTCTTACTAAGGTTAATGGAAAGGGATTAAAAAAAGGAAATGAAAATGAAAATGAAAATTTTAAAATTTTTTATAGCAAGCTTATTGCTAACTATCTTGGGTGCCACTGCTCAAGCGGGATTAATTACAACAACTTTTTCAGGTGGAAATGAAAACGAAGGGGCTATGTTTGATCTAAGTGTATTTGATAGTGATATTATTGTTACTGGTGTAGATTTAAACTTTGATGACTCAGGTAGAACGACGATTGAAGTATACTCGCGCATAGGAACTTATGAGGGCTTTGAGGGAAGTTCAGCCGGCTGGACACTATTGTCATCAACTTTTGTAGGCTCAATTAATTCTTCTGGAACTCCAACTTTCCTAGATTTAACAGATTTTGGATTATTAGCTAATACAACTTATGGCATGTATTTTTATTCAACAAACCATGCTGTAGATATCGAATATACTAATGGTGATAATGTTTATACTAACGCCGATGTATCTATAAAGGCTGGTGTTGGAATCAATGACTTTCATTCTGGAGTAAACCAGTCACGAACATGGAATGGTACTCTATATTACGATACTACAGATGTTCCAGAACCATCTACATTCGCTATTTTCGCATTAGCAATGATTGGTTTAGCATCACGTCGATTTCAGAAACAATCTTAATAATTTAATATTGTTTATCCTAGAAAACACTGGTTGTAGTAATCAGTGTTTTTTTATTTCTGGTAATTAGCTATTGTAAAAATATTCGACATCTAATGATTTATTAGCAGTGATTTTCATCGCAAAACCATTACCGTAGGATACTTAACCCTGGGGTATCTGATCTAAATTTTGGTGTGATTTCAAAATTACACCACCCATCAACATTACGAATTTCAGACAAAAAAACCTCGCAATTGCGAGGTTTCTTATAAATGGTGCCGACAGTCGGAGTCGAACTGCCAAGGTGGCTTAGCGACTGATCAGCAAATCAGTAGGCCAGTTTTTTAATCTAGAAATAAGGGCATTGTATTTCAGACAAAAAAGCCCAGCTAATGCTGGGCTTATCTGATAAATGGTGCCGACAGTCGGAGTCGAACTGCCAAGGTGGCTTAGCGACTGATCA
>JBELHO010000026.1:0-24224 GCA_042091375.1 Thalassotalea sp.
CGATGGTAGTGTGGGAGTTCCCATGTGAGAGTAGGACATTGCTAGACTCCTATTAAGGTCGTTCTAAGGTATCCATCCCTTCACGACATTAGTGCATCCATGCACGTTAAACCCAGCTTCGGCTGGGTTTTTATTCTGGAGGGGTTCCCGAGTGGCCAAAGGGATCAGACTGTAAATCTGACGGCTCCGCCTTCGGTGGTTCGAATCCACCTCCCTCCACCATCTTTATTTAGCCCGGCTATTATTGTCGGGCTTTTTTATAATCCGTAATCGGTTGTTCTTATAAGTTGTAGTCTGTTTGTTTATTTACAAATTATGACACCCAACTCAGTTATCAGTTAACTAGGTCGTTTAATTTAGAGTGACTATACTGTAGGCTTGCAACTTTCAATCGCACCATTTGTAATAACAAGAGAAATATTTATGAGTTTTTCCTCGTTAGGATTATCAGCGCCCATCTTAAAAGCATTAAGTGACAAAGGTTATAGTCAACCTTCACCAATACAAGCTCAAGCCATACCAGCGGTGTTAACGGGTAAGGATTTAATGGCGGCCGCACAGACCGGCACAGGAAAGACTGCAGGTTTTACTTTACCCATATTAGAGCTTTTAAGCGGTGGTAACCGAGCTAAGGCTAATCAAGCGCGAGCCCTAATTCTAACGCCAACAAGAGAACTTGCTGCTCAAATAGCTGAGAGCGTAGCCACCTATGGTAAACACCTACCTTTGCAGTCTACAGTGGTGTTTGGTGGGGTCAAAATTAATCCACAAATGCTTAAATTACGTGGTGGTGTCGATATTTTAGTGGCAACCCCTGGGCGATTATTAGATTTATACAATCAAAACGCAGTTAATTTTAAGCAACTAGAAATACTGGTGCTAGACGAAGCTGATCGCATGTTAGACATGGGTTTCTTGCGAGATATAAAAAAAATACTTGCCTTGTTGCCAAAGCGAAGACAAAACTTACTTTTTTCGGCAACCTTTTCTGAGCCGATAAGAGATCTTGCTAAAGGCTTAGTTAATAAACCCATAGAGATATCTGTCAGTCCGCGAAATACTACGGCAGAAACAGTAGAACAAATCATTTTTTCTGTTGATAAAAAGAAAAAGCCGCTACTACTGACCTACTTGATTAAAACAAATGCTTGGCAACAGGTACTGGTTTTCATGAAAACCAAACACGGTGCTAATAAACTCACTAAACAGTTGATTGCCGAGGGGATCTTGGCTGCTGCTATCCATGGTAACAAGAGTCAAGGTGCAAGAACTAAAGCGCTAGCACAATTTAAAGAGGGCTCCATTAATGTCCTAGTGGCTACCGATATTGCTGCACGTGGCATTGACATTGATCAACTACCACAGGTAGTGAACTTTGACTT
This sequence comes from Thalassotalea sp., assembly GCA_042091375.1. GTDB lineage: Bacteria > Pseudomonadota > Gammaproteobacteria > Enterobacterales > Alteromonadaceae > JBELHO01. The sequence goes on from JBELHO010000026.1 coordinate 1,383, forward strand.
ACCCAATGTAGCTGAAGATTACGTGCATCGCATTGGCCGTACTGGGCGAGCAGGAGCAAGTGGTAAAGCTGTTTCTCTCGTTTCTGCTGACGAAATAAAATTGTTAGATGACGTCCAGCACTTAATACAACAACACCTACCGAGAGAAGTTGTTGAAGGCTTTATGCCTCATAACCCCTTACCTGAATCAAGGCAATTAAGGCCTATCAAAGCTAAACGACCCAAAAAGCCAAAGAAAGCTAATATTGAGCACAGTGACGGTCAACGGTCTGCAGAGAACGCCCGTGGGCATCAGCCGAACAGCAAAAATCCTAGACAATTAAAAGGCAAAGGTAATAGCCATACAAGCGCCCGCAGTAGAAGACGAAAATCAACCAGCAAATCCAGCATAGAAAATAATGGCGTAGGCTCCAAAAAAACCGCTATTGATCCCTATGCGGCAAATAGATAACTATCAACGTTTTACTAACCATTTGTCTAAATTGTTGGCAAACGCTTGCCGATCACTTTGACTTATTGGTTGTGCTCCTCCGGTTTCAATACCACTAGAGCGCAAAGTATCCATAAAATCTCGGAGATTAAGGCGTTGTTTGATATTGTGTGTAGTGTACAGTTCGCCTCTTGGGTTTAAAGCAATGCACCCTTTGTCGATGACTTCTGCAGCCAGAGGAATATCTGCGGTGATGACTAAATCATTTTCTTGACAACGGTTAACTATTTCACTGTCAGCCACATCAAAACCAGATCCTACTTGCATAAAGCGAATAACTTTTGAAGGTGGTGTTTTCAAATAGTGATTAGCAACTAAGGTGGTGGTTGTGTTGGTTCGCTCTGCTGCGCGAAAAATTATTTCTTTGATGACTACAGGGCAAGCATCGGCGTCGACCCAAATCTTCATAAACCATTCCTTTATATCGAGGTGTTAAGTCAATACGGCGATGAAAGATAATGAGTAAAAACAATACAAATAGTCAGTGCATAAATCAATCATACCGGGCTGAAGTAACTAAGAGTTAAGTTGATAACTATAGCTTGTTAACAAAATAATAACATACAGAATTAATAATAACTTTATCTCGACAGTAAGTGAATAAATTTATGATTAATAGTATCCTAATAGCCATTGACTAACAAAATATAACCCATTCAGTGCTCAGTAAACTACTGAAAGCCTGTGCAATGATAGTCATTTAAACAGAGTATATTAAATACTTCGGAGGTGTAAATGAATAAGTCAAAAGCCAAGGTTGATAACCCTGCAGATATTAATGATGATCATCAACGCGCCACATATTTAATCACTGCGGTAAGCAAAGAAAACCAAGTATGGATTTTAAAAGATCAACACGGTTGTGTAATGCTCAATTCTGAAGATGAAGATTGCGTGCCTTTGTGGCCAGATGCCGAATCAGCAATGAGCTGGGCAACTGAAGAATGGCAGGAGTGCCAACCAGAGAGTATTTCACTAACCACTTGGTTTGAACGTTGGTCACCAGGTTTAGCTGAGGATGACTTAGCCGTTGTACTCTTTCCAAGCAAAGAATCGCAAGGTGTGATTTATTACCCCGAAGAATTTGAACAAGCATTATTAACTAAAAAGCGTGATTTAAAGCTTGTAAACAAACTGCAACACTGATGAACTTTGCGCAATTATCACTCGATAAAGCATTAGTTGATGCCGTTAAATCACAAGGATATAGCGTACCTACCGCCATCCAGCAACAAGCCATCCCAGTGGTGTTGGCGAATAAAGACCTCATAGCTGGAGCACAAACAGGTACCGGAAAAACTGCAGCCTTTGCTTTGCCAATTTTACAAAAATTATTGCTGCAATTAGCAAGTGAACCGTCCATAAAGGCATTGGTGTTAACGCCTACCAGAGAGTTAGCACAACAAGTGCACAACAGCATGGTTGGTTATGCAGTTAACACCGAGCTTAACATTGCTGTTGCCTATGGTGGGGTCAGTATAAAACCACAAGTGGCGGTGTTGAACAAGGGAGTTGACGTATTAGTAGCAACGCCAGGGCGTTTACTCGATCATATAATTCACGGTTCTATTTCATTATCAAGCTTACAATTTTTAGTCTTTGATGAAGCTGATCGCATGTTAGATATGGGCTTTAAAGATGAAATTACCCGAATATTAAAGCGAGTGCCACCGCAACGACAAACACTATTATTTTCAGCGACGCTAGACCAAGATATTTTTGCCTTGTCTAAAAACCTGCTAACTGATCCGCAGTTAATTGAAGTGAATGAGCGCAACAGTGCAGCTAACTGTGTTGAGCAGTTGGTCTACACGGTAGATAAGGAGCGCAAACGCGAATTGACATCGCATCTTATTGGCGCAAAAAACTGGCACCAAGTTCTGATTTTTACCCGTACCAAGAAACAGGCGGACAGTGTAGCTGTTGAAATGTGTAAAGATGGCATAAATACCCAGTCAATTCACGGAGATAAATCACAAGGCGCAAGAGAAAAAGCGTTAGCGGAATTTAAAAGTGGGAAAATAAGGGCACTGGTGGCTACTGATGTCGCTGCCCGAGGACTCGACATCAGCGGTCTTAATTATGTGATCAATTTTGAATTACCCTATGTTGCGCAAGATTATATCCACCGTATTGGCAGAACCGGACGAGCTGGAGAAAAAGGCCTGGCTTTGTCATTGGTAAGCCCCAATGAAGAGTGGTTATTAACCGCAGTCGAAGAAATATTAGAGCAGCGTTTGATGCAACAATGGTTACCGGGTTATGAACCCGATCTATCAAAAATAGAAGCGGTTGTGAGTCATTTGAGCAAAGGCAAAAAAAAGCAGCGTGCCCGAGAACAGTTGTTAGCCAAAAGCAAAAAAAATATTAAACACCGAGGTGGAAAAAATAAAAAAAGACGAACACATAGTTAAGCATTGACGAAAAAACCGCTGTTATTGTCTTCGATTGGCTAGGCAAAAGTAATGAGTTAATAGTAGGTAACACTGAGTGCACATGTGTTACTCCAGCATTGACAAATACCACTAAAGTGACAAATACCACTAAAGTGACTAATACCAGTAAAGTAACTAATACCAGCAAAGTGACTAAGACAACACTTGGCTGGTGTCATCTTAGTGATAATGCCAAATCTTGCTTTGGCTTGTTGAGTATATTACTTGTTGGTGATTGTTGTTTTGCGTGGCAAGACTGTCAAAATAGCCAATGCCAATAACAACATTAACCAAGTGCTTGGCTCTGTGACCTTGTTTAGCACTGTGGCAGAGGCTACTGCTGAAGTGTCAATAGCAAGTATAGAGGTGTTTAAGGTAAAGGTGTCGAGCAATGAAAATGTGGCATTGCCAAGAGAAAAATTGCTGTTGCCAACTGCGACTGCAGTTAGATCAAAGCTAGCTAGCAAAAAATCAGTTGTCGACACAGGGAAAAAATCTACAAAAGCAATGGAAACGCCATTGCGATTTTCGGTGGCCACAAATTGCAACGGATTTAGAGTGGTTAAGTCACTTGAAAAAGTCGTTGCATCAAATGCAAATAGGCTATTGTTAAACTGAAAATCAAAATCAAAACTATCAAAAGCAGCAAAGTTTTTGGCCTGTAAATTAACGGTTATCGACTGTCCTTGGCTGACATTGTTGTTTGTGACATCTATGCTTATTAAGCCAGCATGAGCTTGTAAAGAAAATAGTAAAGCCAGAATAAAAATAAGTTGTTTCATGGTTGTTCTCATTAATGTTTAAAATATGGTCATGGCTTTGTGCCATGACCGAAAAAATCAGACTGCACAGCGCAACCTAGTACACAGTGTGATCATAAAGCGTACGTCTGATATATTAACAATGCCGTCATTGTTCAAATCAAAGGTTAACTCAATAGGTAATCGCATTTGTATGGCATACAAGAAAGCGCGTATATCATTAATATCAACGTCGCCATCTTGATCCCAGTCACCTTTGACGATCGGCGCAACTAGGTTGATACTGATCACTATTGGATCGTGATCTGAGGCGCGATAAGCATCATCTTGATAAAACACCGCTATTTGTTCTGCGGTTTTATATTCGGTGTTGTAATCCAATGCCTTGGGCTCATCAGCATTGATGTGCCATTCAGTCAAATCTAGCACTTGTGGAGTTAAGGCCGCCGATGCCAGTGCATGATCTAAAGTACCTGACTGTCCTTGATAAGTGTATGAGTAGCCCCATTGACCAGTAAACATTGCGGTTAAGTTACTATAACCGGCTTGTTCTATAGTGGTTATTGGATCTTCTTTAGTGTATGCATTCAAATCACCTAACAGGATAATATTGTCCTCTGCTACCCCAGTTGGGTTGTTAGCTAACCAAGCAACAGTGGCCTGTGCGGCTTGCACACGACGAAGGTTGTAACATCCTTGACCATCGTTTTTATCCTCATTTTCTACACCACCACTTGATGAACAACCTTTTGAGCGAAAATGATTAATTGCTACGGTAATACTTTCACTATTGCTGTTTAGCGCAAAGGTTTGTGCCATAGGTGGTCTGTTGTGATACTCAAACGGAAAGTCGGTAAGATAAGCAGCTGTGCCAGTTTCAGTGACTTTTTGATCGTTATAAATTAGTGCCACTTTGATTTTATCACCACCTAGCTCAGCAATCCCTGTTTCTGGATTGACAGCAATATTAGGTTCAACAAAGCTGTAGTTGACACCTTGTGGTGCAATAGCATTTAAGCCGTTGATTAAATCTCTTATAGCACTTTGTTCACCAAAGCCATCGTTTTCCATTTCTAAAATACCGATAATGTCAGCATTCATTGCACTGATGGCAGCAATAATTTTAGCGCGTTGACGACTGAATTCTTCAGCATTACTAGCACCGCGAGCGGTAGGGTATCCTCCGCCTAGACCATCGCCATTAAAGTAATTTAACACGTTAAAACTAGCTATAGTTAAGTTGCCTTGTGTGGATAATTGAGGTGTGGCTGTTCTGGCATTACTGAACTCAAATACTGGTTGCTCAGTAGGGATAATGCGATAATTGCCAAAACTATAATCAAGCGCACCGATTAAATTACTGACTTTATCGCCAGCTCTTAATGTATTTGAAGCAGTGAGTCCGCCACTAGGGTAGATAATATCCGCAGGATTTGAGCCATTGATACCATCGTCTAAAAGGATTTTATTAAGGGCATTTTGCACACTTAATGCGTTGACTTCTGCACTGCCAGGAGGGTGTATATTAGTCGGTGCATATAAGCGATCACTAGACAGAGTCACTTCACCGTAACGAGCTAAATTGTAGTTATCGGTAACAGTTAACGCTGTGTTGACACTTAGGTACATTCCCTCAAGTGCTTCTTGTGCTGCTGCTGATGCAAAAGGTAAAACCAACTCAGTAGCAGATACCGTAGTCGTTCCACATTGAAGTAGATCTTGGCTGGCTTCTAATTGTGTTTTGCCATAATACTCGCTGACCTTACCGATCACGCGAACAATGTCGCCATGATTAGGAATGGTATTATTATTACTGTTCAGAATAAACAAGCCTTCTGAGGTCATAACATTATTGTCCTGATCTGCATTTTCCTCTTGCACAAAAAAGCCATTTAATGCCGGAAATACACTAGTAACAACCGCTTCTACAATGTGGGTTTCATTTAATAATGGAGAAGCATCACTTGCGCCTTGTACTTGATTGATTTTGGTTGATGGATCAAAACAAACACCTAAATTATTATTAGGCTGAGTGTTGTTGTCGTTATCGATGTTGTGTGTACCTAGATAGTCAAAGGTGTTATTAGCATAACCACTCCACTGCACAGCAGGGTCAAACGCGTCATCAATGACAAGATCACCAGATTTGACCGCACTGATCCGCACTAAAGTATTGTTAGCCGTACTGGTTGTGCCAGAGCCCCATTCAGAACCAGGGTCTTCACCAACCCGACCAAAAGAGTCAATCACTTGATTATTGTGATATAAAACGTATGCATCATCGCCATTGTGTGACACTTTACCCGATAGCTGATCGGCAATGGCCAGTATTGAAGCTGCGGCGCTGGTGTGTGCAATAACAAAAGTACCTTGCGGTGGAACAGTACCTATTAAATCGATGGTATCAGGAGTCGTTTTACCATTGCTAAATCGAACTAGTTGATAATTCTCAACAGAGAAATCAATGGCAATGGCAGCTGGGTTATATAGCTCTAACGCCTTGTTATAACTACTCCCTTCAATGTATTCGGAAATAAATATTTCAGGGTTGAGAATTGAATGTTGACCTAAATTGTCAAAATTATCCTTATTAGAGCCAGTCCATTGTATACTTGGGTCAAAGTCGTCATCGGTAATGGTATCACCGTTAACTATATCATTATTACGGCGTAAGCTGTTGTCTTTAGTTGAAAACTCTCCACTACCCCAGGCTGAGCCGGGATCTTGACCAATCTGCCCAAAAGAGTCGACAACTTCATTATCCCGGTACAGGATATAACCATCATCGCCATTGTGATTAATTTGACTCGATTGTTGATCGGCAAGTTCCTTCAAGGTATCTGCTGCACGGTTACTGGCTATAACAAAGGTGCCTTGTGGTGCAATAGTGCCTTGTAAATTAATCATAGTAGCACTGTTACCGCCATTGCTAAATCGACCTAATTGATAATTTTCTGATGATAGATCAACACTTGAAGCTGCGGGATTAAACAACTCAATGGCTTTATTGTAGCCACTGCCTTCGACATATTCTGAAATAATTAAAGTCGCTGAATTGGCTGAGCCATTGTCATCACCATTGTCACCGCCATTGTTATCACCGTTGTCACCACCATTGTCATCAGCGTTATCATCAGCACAGGCATCGGCTTGATATATTTTACTGACCCACTCTGGATGATCAATGAATGGGTTGCGGTTGCCTTGAAATTCATAAATTGTATCGTTTCGCATTTGCTCAAAACTGTCTACTGGATCAGCTGCATGCCATTCAAGTAAACGACACAAGCGACCTATGCTAGGCTCTCCAGTACTGGTCAAACGATCTACTACTGTTAAATCTGGGGTGTTATCCATTCCTTGATAGCGGGTATCCATATAAAATATCATCCGTGCCACATCACCTTTGACACTGTCACGTGGTTCAAATGAATCTGCATCTACACGGTTTTCGGGCGCTTCTGACAAAGGAGCGTCACTGTTGTCAAAATCTAAGTTTCCGCGCGACGAATTAACCGACATATCGGTTGGTCTTAAGTGGTGTATATCGGTATAGGCCTCGAGATCACTGGCTGCAAATCCATGGCTTTTTGCCCAAACGTGTTCACGGTTCCAATTATCCGGATCTTGGCTTTGCGAGCCGCTGCCGTTGGCAGACTTGGCTAGAGAAATACCGCGGTATAGCAAGATGACATTATCACTATTGTTGGGATCTTGATCGGTTTTAGTGAGTGCAGTCCAAACTTCCGCATAACTTAGATTTTTATGATTGTTAGTGATTACTTCGCTTAAAGAATTCTTGATCTCTTCAGCGGTGAAGTTATTGGTTATAGCTGTTATTGCATTTGCATAATAGTTACTGTCATTAAAATTATTTGCATCTGCTACTTTGCTCAGAGGTGGGCAATTGAAGCAGGCATTTTCTACATCATTGGCTTGCGCGAACGAAGCGGTCAGACATAAGAGTAACGATGGATACTGAAATTTCATTAACATTCCTTTTTTTATGTGTTTTTGTTATTGATAACCCATCACTGGCAGTGCCGGTGGACATTATTTTTGCTTACCAGTGCTGAATAAGTAGATGTTAGAAATACTCAACCTGACTGTTTGGTCAAGTTAATAAGGGAAGTGTAAATCGGTAATGTGACATGAGTATTAAGAATATAATACAGGCAAGATAAATTAAGTTTTTAGCTTTTATTGTTTTTTATTAATAGTTTATTTTAGTTGATGGGTTGATTTAAGATTTGCGTTTAAACGTAACCGTTTGTGGATTGCAATTTATTACAGGGTGGTTAATAAAATAAGTAACCAAGTGGTTGGTTTGTTAAGGGCGACTGTACAACTCAAATACCGCCTGTTGATAACGGTGGATTGGCAATGGTTCAAAAAACAAAAAATGCAGCTTTGCGCAACTGAAGTCGTTATAAATAAACGACTTCAGGAGCAGATAGACAGGATAAAAATTAATCTAAGGTAAACAGATAAGCGATCAGATTTTTGTAATCCTCAATGGGATTGTTTTTGTCTAACTTATTTGCATTAATAACGTATTTACCATTAACCACAAAGGTAGGTACGCTGGTTAAATGACGACTGCGCGATAGTTTGTCTTGCTCCTTTTTGTTGCGCTTGGCTTGACCGACAATAGAAAAACCTTTCATACCCGCGTCGAATTTATCGGCTTCACCACCGGCTTTAATAAATATGTTTTTAACATCTTCAATGCCAGTTACCGGTTGACGCTTTGATTGAATATGGGTAAAAACTTCGGCATTAAATTTTTCAACTATATTGGTTTTATCAGCAACTATTTGCGCTTTAGACAATAAAAATTGAATATCAGCACTGGTTTGTCCCATAAAATCTACATGGGTCTTTTTAAAAACGGCGTTTTCAGGCATGCTTTGCTTAAAACCGGTAAGATGGGTTTCAATAGATCGACAGGCTGGACAGTAATAAGAAAAATACTCTCTAAGTTCGGGGGTTGATGTTGGCTTTCCGGGGATCACTTTATAGTGAACGCCTTCTTGATAATCTGCCGAGTAGGCAAAAAATGAGGGAACGAGTAACATGCACAAGGTGAAAAAAATATGTTTCATAGTATTTGGCTCTAATTGTCATTATCTTATATGGGTTTAAAACTATGGACGATAATATCACTATTACCTTCAATAGCTAGTATCAAAATAACTTTTCGATCTCAGGGCGTTGCAATACATAATTAATACAGGCAACACTTGATAACCACAGTAAATCGAAACAGGAATACTACGACACTTAACTGAATCAAAGCTGAATACAATGATTTTTTTCTGGAAAATTAGCTTTATATCAAGGATTATATAAACACTAGTGTTGCACCAAATTAAGGAAAATAGATGAAAAGTCATGAAATCGATTATCAAATTATTGGCGAATCAATGCAGATGGTTGAGGTAGAACTGGATCAAGGTGAAACTGTTATTGCCGAAGCCGGTGCCATGAATTACATGGAGGACGGCATTGAGTTTGCTACCAAAATGGGCGATGGCTCTGATCTTGAACAAGGCTTTATGGGTAAGTTGTTTTCAGCCGGCAAGCGGATGATCACTGGTGAATCTTTGTTTATGACCCATTTTACCAGTCAAGCCTATGGCAAACGCAAAGTGGCCTTTGCGGCGCCTTTTCCCGGCTCTGTTGTTGCCATAGACTTAGCGCAAATGGGCGGCAGTGTTACCTGCCAAAAAGACTCATTTTTATGTGCGGCGCTGGGTACCAAAGTCGATATTGCTTTCAATAAACGCTTAGGCAGTGGCTTCTTTGGTGGAGAGGGCTTTATTCTGCAGCATTTGTCTGGTGATGGTATGGCTTTTGTGCATGCTGGTGGCACTGTCATAGAGAAACAGCTAACAGGAGAGACCTTGCGTCTCGACACTGGTTGCTTAGTCGCTTTCAGTGATGGTATTGATTACAGTATTGAAATGACTAAAGGCCTGAAAAGTATGTTTTTTGGTGGTGAAGGTCTATTTATGGCTACCCTTTCTGGGCATGGAAAAGTATGGATTCAAAGTTTACCGTTTTCTCGCTTAGCTGATCGCATTATCCAGCATGCACCAAATATTGGTGGTCGCAGTCAAGGTGAATAATTAACTATTTTGTAAAATCTCATTTTTCAACACTATGTTTGGTATCTGTTTTGCATTAAAAACGAGTATAAAGTGTGAATTTACCAAGTGCAGTGCTTGATTAGCTGAGGAATATTAATGAACCCAATTTTAGTTGTCGATGATCGCGCCGATATTCGCCTCAGCATAGCTATTTTGTTGGAAGATAATGGTTATCAGGTGGTTGAGGCTGAAAACCCGCAAATAGCGCAACTGAAAATAAAAGATCACCCCGTTGCTTTGATAATGCTAGATATGAACTTTTCTCGCGATACTACCTCGGGTGAGGAAGGTTTGAAATTTATGTCTTGGCTGGCATCAGCTAATATTGTCATCCCAGTGATCGCCATGACAGCCTGGTCAAATACTGATTTAGTTGTGCAAGCAATGAAATTAGGAGCCAAAGATTTTATTGAAAAACCTTGGCGCAACAAGCAACTATTGCATTGTATAGAGCAACAATTGACTTTGACGCGTTTAAGCGACGAAAATCAAAAATTAAAACAACATTTAAAACAACCTGAAAAACAGCAATATCAATGGCAATCACCCTGTATGCGGCAGTTATTTAATAACTTACACATGATTGCTAGTGCTGATGTAAATATCTTGCTGACCGGGGAAAACGGCACAGGTAAAAGTGAATTAGCACACTACATTCACCAGCGTTCCAAGGTTAACCAGCAGGCCATGGTAACCGTGAATATGGGGGCGATCAATGAGGCTTTATTTGAAAGCGAAATGTTCGGTCATACCAAAGGGGCATTTACCGATGCTAAAACAGCGCGCATTGGCCGTTTCGAACTGGCTGAAAACAGCACGTTATTCCTTGATGAAATAGCTAATATCCCCCTATCTCAGCAAGCTAAATTATTGCGGGTGTTGGAAAATGGCCATTATGAGTCGGTTGGTTCAAGCCAAACCAAAAAAGCCAATTGTCGCATTATTAGCGCCACTAATGGCAATATTAGGCAACTGGTCGAAGAGGATAAGTTTCGCGATGATTTGTTCTTTCGCTTAAACACTATTGAATGTCCTCTACCCTCTCTACGAGAGCGAGATCAGGATATCTTACCTCTTTGCCATTTTTTCATCAGTCAATATTCAGAAAAGTATCAACGCGAAACGTGTCAACTCAATAAAGCCGCGCAACGGGCATTACAAGACTATCATTGGCCCGGTAATATTCGCGAACTGAGTCACTTGCTGCAACGTGCAGTTTTACTCAATACCACAGGCACTATATCAGCAGAGCAACTGCACATAGTAAATGACGATAACAATCTCTCACAACAACTTCCAACCATGACCTTAAAAGAGGCGGAGTTCACCTTAGTTAAACAAGCCTTACAGCAAACTAACAACCATATTCCCAAAGCAGCAGCCATTTTAGGTTTAACTAAATCGTCAATGTATCGCCGTATAGAGAAATACAACCTTGGTTAAGCTCGATTCACTTGAACGCTTCTTGACGGTTAAACTGATGTTTTTCTCTCTGCCCAGTTTTATTCTAGTTGGCCTGTTGTGGTGGCAATTACAATTAAATTGGCAATGGTTAATAGTTAGCGAGTTTTTGTTGTGCTTATTGGTGGTTTGGTTTATTGCTGTTATCAAGCTCAAGGTGATGCGATCCTATACCAGAGCCTCTTTACACCTTGATGCTATTGTCCAAGAAGATTATCACCAGTTTGCTAAAGCTCCTTTCAACAAAGGCAAAGTAAAACAGTTTCATCAACAGCTCAGTGCCTTAAGTGAACACTTGCAAGATAAAAAATCACATTATGATCAACACATGTTCTTGCTTTATCAGCTGATTGAACAACTCGATTCTCCAGTACTTATCTTTGATAGCAAACAACAAATCACTTTTGGCAACAAAGCTGTCTATCATTTATTTAAAACCCCTTGGCAACTGTTGAGGCACAAAACGGCCCAGTCACTAGGCTTATGTGTTGAAGGTGGCAATTGGCTATTTAGCGCTGACAAGTTAAATAATAAATGGCAAGTTAGGCACAGTGAATTTATTGATGTTGGGCAAGTACACCAATTACTGGTTTTTATTAATATTGAATCGGTACTCAGAGCCAGCCAACTCAGTGCTTGGCAGCAAATTATTGCTGTTTTAGGCCATGAAATTCGCAATTCATTAACACCCGTGTCTTCAATGGCAGAAAGCCTTGCTGAAAAATCATTGATCGATCGAGATAAACAAGTATTAACCACCATCACCGATAGGTGTTTACAGTTGCAAAGTTTTGTTAGCCGTTATGCCAGTATTACCCAGCCGATGCAACTATCACCGCAATGGCTGTCAACTGACGATTTATCTCGATCCATTGAACAAATGTTTACCCAGCTCAATTTTACCAAGGACTTTACCATTGAGCACATTTGGGCAGATCTGAGTTTTCTCGAACAAGTGCTGATCAACTTGCTCAGAAATGCCGAAGAAGCCGATGCTAAGCACATCACCCTCAATTTTAGCCAACAAGATCAGCATGCAATTATTGAGCTGATCGACAACGGCCACGGTTTTGCTAACTTAGATAATCTTTTTGTACCGCTGTATTCCACTAAGCAACAAGGTCAAGGCATTGGTTTAAATTTCTGTCGCAACGTCATCGAACATCACAAAGGCGTGTTGGAGATAACCAATAATGAGTCTCAAGGGGTGACTGCAATGATTATTTTACCTATCCCCGAAAAGAATCCCCATTAGCTTCATCGCATAACAACGATAATAGTCACAAAAGTCCGATAATGAACCGAATAGTTCACAATCGAAGCGACGATGTGTTTCGCAGGATAGAGTGGTTAAAATACATTAAATGCAGCTAAAGTTCGCCTATCATGATGTGAAATGCGCCAAATCAAAAACATAATGTGGCAACCTTAAATTTTCACCATTGAACAGGCGAAAAAACTTATCAGTCGTTGCATCAGCAGGGTATTTAGCTGGCAAATAGCCCTGATGATCGGGCAATATTAGCAGTAAATAAAATAACGGATAAGGGTGATATGACTCAAATTCACCTAAAAAAGTAGTGCAATATTAGCTGTGATAGTAGTTGTAAATAGCACCTGAAAATAGGGTCTACAACTAATACCTAGCAATATTGAGTGTTGAATATAATTAACATTATCAATTCAATATGGCGATTTTGTGCAGAAAACAGCTAATTATATGGCATTAAATAAGTAATATAGTAATAAATTATGATTATAAGAGTAAAATCTCACTGTGTTTATGATCATTATTTAAATCAAAAAAAATCAAAAAAACACAGATCAGTGCGACAATCTCCATAAAAAAGCACTTTAAATGAAGCCGCTGGTAGTTAACGCAAAAATGATAAATTGACTGTATGCACTACGGCAGATCACCAACAATTGATCGATTAACTCAAGATCAAAATGAGCATGTAAAATTAACAATGATAGTCTTTTGCTCGATAAAAATCTAAAGGCTAGAAAAGCTATCATTGGGTGAAGTGATCACAGAGTATAAAAAATAACAAAGCCCAGTTCGATTTCGAACTAAATACACGACGAATAAATAGTGTGTGTTTTAAATCATTGATTTTAAATGATTATATTTTTGGCACGATAATAGCTAAATGGAAATTAACATGCAAAGCGCTAATAACCCAGTTGATAAACTAATTGCTAAAGATGATGGATATTATAAAACCGATAAAGCAAACAACATCAGTGCCAATCAAGACAATAATAGCCTTGTTGTTGTTGGTGGTGTTGTATTTACTTATACAGGTATTCGGCAGCGGAATTAATCGCATTGCAATGGATAAAAAAGAATTGATGATCGCGGAAGTTAAACGCGGCGATATTAATATAACAATCGACGGCTATGGTTATTTGGCCTCAAAGAAACAACAGTTACTGACAACAGATAGCCGAGCTACGGTAACAGAAATTTTGTTAAAACCCGGTGCAGAGGTGAATAAAGGTAGTGTTATAGCTATCCTGTCTGATCCCGCATTACAAAGACAACGGGAAAGGGCGCAGTTCGCCTTGATGGAAGAGCAGGCAAACCTAAAGCAACTTGGCTTAAATCAGCAGCGACAGCTGTTACAGGAAAAAGCCGAACGGGCAAAATTAGTCGCTGAGCACAAAGCAACCAAACTGCGGATGGCGGCACAGCAAAAGCTGATCACCAGTGGCATTGTCAGCCAGCTTGATCATCAAGCGATAAGCTTACATGAAGCACAACTGAAACAGCGATTGACTATATTAGCGGAAGCTGATCAACAATTAGTGTTAATAAATACAGCGGCATTGACTGTCCAAAAAGAACGAGTGGCGCAACGGCAAAGTCAGTTAGATAGTATTGTTAATCGAATAAGTAAGCTGATCATTAAAGCTAACTTTGCTGGCGTGTTACAAAAATTATCAGTTAAATTAGGGCAAAGTGTCGAGGCAGGGCAAGAAGTGGCAGTAATTGCTAGCACCAGAGAATTGATTGCCTTAGTCAAAGTGTCGCAAAACCAAGCAGAACAATTACTCATAGATCAACGGGTAGAGATAGATACACGCGTGGCAACTATTATTGGCGAAATAAAACGCATTGACCCTATTGTGGTCGAGAATACTGTTCAGGTAGAAATAGCTTTACCGTTGCAATTACCGAAAGGTGCCTGGCCGCAACAAAACATCAATGCCACTATTATGGTGCAAACCTTAAAAAATGTGCTGTACCTTAAGCGACCAGCAAACATTAAAGCCAACAGCAAGCAAAGTTTGTATAAAGTGGATCAAAGTCAAACCAAGGCAACGCGAACGGAATTAACAATAGGGCAAAAAACCGCTGGAAATATAGAGATCACTGCTGGAGCAAAAGTGGGCGAGCGCTATATTATTAGCAATTTAAATAATTATCAGCAAAGTGAAATAGCACTTAATTAAACAGTACAACAATGAACAACACAAAAAGCTACTTGGCAACATAGTTAAAACAAAAGCGATTAAAAAAGGTAATGGCATAAATGACTACCCTAATAACCCTAAATAACATCAGTAAAATATTTGAGACCGAAGCTTTAGAAACCCATGCGCTAAAGTCAATAAATTTGCGTATTGAACAAGGAGATTATCTGGCAATTTCTGGCCCATCTGGCTGCGGAAAATCAACCTTATTGTCAATTATTGGCTTGCTAGATACGGCATCAGATGGCCAATATTTACTTGGTGAAAGCAATGTCACTGAGCTATCTCTGGATGCCGCAGCAGAGTTACGAAGCAGTAAAATTGGCTTTATTTTCCAATCATTTAATTTAATTGACGAGCTTAATGTATTTGACAATGTAGCATTACCGCTGCGCTATCATCGCGATAAACCCAGTAGTAAAACAATACAAAAACAAGTACGAGCCTGTTTAGAACAGGTGGGCTTGAGCCATAGAATAACCCACAAACCCAATCAATTGTCTGGTGGACAGCAACAACGAGTTGCCATAGCTAGGGCTCTGGTAACTAAACCAACCATCTTACTGGTGGATGAGCCAACCGGTAACTTAGATTCAAAAAGTGGTGATCAAGTGATGGATTTAATAGCGCAACTTAATAAAACCGGCACCACTATCTGTATGGTAACCCATGATCCGCGTTATGCTGACATGGCTAAAACAAAAATACAGTTACTCGATGGTAAGATATTACAAGTACCTGTGAGCGAACCAAGCAGCTGTGTTTGATCGCAAGGGAAGAAAACATGAGACAGATTATTGAAAGCTGCAATTACGAAATTAAACGCGCATTATTAAGCCTTAAACAAAAGCCGGGGTTTGTGTTCAGTGTAGTGACCACTATGGGCATGACACTTGCCTGTTTATTATGCGTGTTAACCTTAGCGTATGTGCTGCTAATTAAGCCATTGCCCTACCCAGAACAAAATCGCTTGTACAACATTGAGCATCAACTGATCAACCATGAAGGCAAGATTGACGGAACCGCCTTTACTTACCCGAATTTAATGCACATTTATCAGCAACAGACATTTTTTGAACAAACCGCTATTGCGTATCGCGATGCGAATGTGATCACCTCATTGCCAACTGAACCTATGGTAGGTATTGCTTATGTATCGCCAGAATGGTTTGAAATATTTGCTATCGAAATGCTGATCGGCAGAGGATTTGAACAATCTGAAGCCGTATTGAGTCATAACCCTGTGGTGGTGATTAGTTATCGAACTTGGCAACAAAAATTTGCTGGGGCGACCGATATCATTGAGCGCAGTATTACCCTAGGCGGTGTGAATTTTAGGATCGTTGGTGTGACGGCACCAGAATATAATGAAGTTCAGCTGGGTGGGGCAAGTTTTACTAGTGATGTTTATATCCCTTGGGACTTCAATTCTGTTACTGAGAGAGATCGGCGAAGTTGGGGCAATGACGATAGTGCACTGAGTGTCGTTGCCAAGCTTAAAACCGCCTATAAACAGTATTCAACTGAGCAAATAAGTGAATTATTAGCACAAGTAGTCAATGATAATTGGCAAACCCAAGTCGCGGGACAAAAATTTTTCAAGGGTTGGTCGATCGGTTTCGAGATCAAAAGCTTAAAGTCATATATCGGCAGTGAGAGTGAGACGAGTATTTACTTATTAATGCTTGGCGTATTGGGTTTGGTGATCATTGCATCAACCAATATTACCAATTTGTTTATGGCAAGGACAGCAGAAAAGCGCAACACGCTGGCGATCATAGCCGCTGTCGGCGCCAATAAAAGCCAATTGTTGCGTTGTATCTTAGCTGAAACCGCGGTGTTAATGACGTCGGCAGTGATACTGGCGCAACCACTCATTAAGGGTGTTTTTGTTATATTACAGCACTATTTAGCTGACTATTTACCGCGAGTTGAAGAATTACAACTGAATGCCTTTTCAGCCGCGTTGTCGTTAATATTGGTGTTGTTATTTTCTTTACTGTTTGGGCAAATTTGTCGGCAAATGATTAACTACCGGCAGTTAAAATTGTCGTTGCAAACCAGTGGTAAAGGCAATGGCATACAAATATCAAAGTCAGTGCGAAAGCTATTAATGACCAGTCAAATAGTAATAGCAATGGTGCTAATTTTCAGTAATTTGGTGTTATATAAGCAAGCAAAGCAATTAGTTAATCAAGAACTGGGTTACCACACTGATAACATAACCTCTGCAGTTGTGGCATTACCTAAAAATGAACAAGAGTTAGCGGCGCTGACAATCAGCCAACTAAAAACAGCATTGTTGACCGATCCGAAAATAAAAAACGTCAGTCAGGCGATGCGTCCAACAGGTTTTCGCACCCTAGCATTGACATTGCAGGGAGGGCAACAACGTTTTACTGCCTCTGGAAAAGACATTGATGAGCAGTATTTTACAATGATCGGCCAAGAGCTTCTGGCAGGTGATAACTTTAGTGCCTCTGATATCAAAGATAGAAAGCCTGTGGTGATAGTCAATGAAAGGTTTGCGCAGCAACTTGCACCAGAGGCAAGTGCTCTGGGTTTAAAGTTTGAAAATGGTGTCGAAATTATCGGCATCGTAAAAAATATCAAGATACCTGGAAAATCATCACTAGCGCCGCGTTTTTATTATCCAACCAGGTTATCGCGAAATATGTTACTGATAGAAACACACCAGGGACAGGACTTTACTCGCGATGAAATGATAACGACATTAAAATTGGTCGACAAAAAACTCAGCTTATTTAGCTTTGCCTCTTTAAATGAATATAAAAACCAACGTTTGTTTACCGCCAATGCAACAGCCATAACCACAGTGTGCTTGGCCGTGTTGACAATCGTGCTATCTGCTATAGGGATATACGGTATTCTGGCTTATTCGACGCAAATGCGCCGAGGTGAAATAGGCACACGGCTTGCCATTGGCGCCAAACGAAAGGACATTGTATGGTTGGTATTAAAGGAGAATATAGCGGCCTTAGTGACTGGGCTGTGTATCAGTGTGTTGATCTTCATTGGGCTGTATGGCAGCTTTCGCGGTCACTTAACGGGCTATTTTTCTCTGTCTATGGCGTTATTGAGTCCCTTGATGATCACTTTAGTGTTGATCAGCTCATTGTCATTTTTATCTTGTTACTTACCCCTGAGACAATACATTAATAAACCGGCAATACACAGTTTGCGTGGTGATTAAAGATGACCATATTCCTTTATCAATTGAAGCGAGCAGTATTAAGCCTTAAACAACAGCCCGGGTTTGTGCTCAGTGTGGTGGTAACCATGGGCGTCACCTTAGGGGCATTGCTTTGTGTGATTAATATCAACTATTTACTGTTGATAGAACCGTTATCCTATCCAGATCCAGACCGTATATATGTAGCTGATCACAAAATTATTGACTCACAACAACAAACCAAAACGATAGCGTTTAGCTACGCCGGATTAGTCCATTTATATAAAAATCAGCAAGTTTTTGAGCAAACCGCGATGGTGATCCACAACCGAGAGAGAGTACTGTTAAAGCAAAAAGAATCAATGCTGAATACCGCTTATGTGACACCTGAATTTCATCAAATACTCGACTCTGCCATGGCTGTAGGTCGATACTTTGAGGAGAGTGAGGCACTAGATAGCAATAATCCCGTAGCCGTGCTGAGTTATCATACTTGGCAGCAGGTGTATGCTGGTGACGCCAATGTTCTCTCTGAAAAAATTAACATAAGTGATGTCAGTTACCGGATAATCGGTGTATTGGGACAAAACTTTGTCGAACCGCAATTGGCTGAAATAGGCCGTCACAGCCATATTTGGTTACCCTGGGACTTTAACAAAGCTGGTCAACAACAAAAACACAGTTTTACCAATATCAATGGTGATTTGAAATTTATTGGTAAGTTAAAATCAGCGGTGAGTCAGAGCCAAGCTGAAAAGCAAATAACCCCTTTAGTGAATGAACGTTGGCAAAGAGGGGTTGCAGAATACGATTTTTTTAAAAATTGGTCGGTGGTAGTGAAAGTTCGATCACTGTACAAAGCGACAATTGGTGATAGCAGACAAATCGCCAACATGTTACTGGTGGCCGCACTGGGCTTGGTGCTTATAGCTTGTACCAATATTTCTAACCTGTTTATGTCGCGCTGTGTAGAAAAACGCCGGAACATGGCCTTTGAAGTGGCAATCGGGGCGACTAGCAGAGATATCTTTAAAGCCATGTTGGCAGAAACAAGTTTACTCATGTTGATTGCTAGTGTGGTGGCATTAATGTTTGCTCAAGGAGGGTTTTATTTTATAGAAGAATATTTCCTCACGGTATTACCAAGAGTCAGGGAGTTGTCGTTAAATAGTATGATCATTTGTTGCACATTGCTGTTGACCACACTCTTGACCCTAGTTTTTGCGCAATTTTGTGCTCGACTCATTAACTACAACACTTTACATACTAGTTTAAAAACCAGTGGCAAAGGCAGTGGCTTGCAAGTCGCAAAAACGACTCGTCAATTACTGATAGCAGCTCAAGTGGCAATAGCGACAACATTGATATTTACCAATTTGAGTTTATTTACACAGGCGGTCAACACCATTAAAGCACCAATGGGATTCACTACTGATGATATATCGACTTTAACCCTAAGCTACACTTCAGCAGAAATGCCTTCGCTCAAAGAACAAAAAGTGATCATGACCGAGTTCATGAAAAATCTTGGTGGCTTGCCGCAAATCGATGCAGTTGCGCAAGGCAGTTCACCTTTAGATGGTTTTGGTATTAAGTTGCTAACTACAATTACTGATCATAAAAGATATACGCCATATTTCAAGCGAATTGATCATAGGTATTTCAATATGATCACCCAAAAGTTACTCAGCGGTGAAAACTTTACCCAGGTTGATCGTCAATTTCATCAGCACTTGATGATCGTTAACCGCGCATTTGCTGTGCAGCTAAAAGCCGATGCTGATGTAATTGGTATGGAATTGGTCTCAATAGGTGAACCAAACTTTAGGATAATAGGTATTGTCGACGATATTACTATACAAGGAGATAAAGCTTTTGGTGGTAACCACAACACAGTAAATGTACCAAGAGCATACGCACCAAATGATGTAAACGCAGCTAGCTTTATGATCAAAATAAAGCCTGATCAGGGGATTTCAACTGAACAGATAAACCAAATGTTAACTGATATCGACCCAAGATATTCAGTGTTTAGCTTAACAACCCTAGCAGATTTACATAGCAAAATTTTGTTTGCACAAATCACTACCGCTACCACTACTGTTATATTAGCCTCGATAACTTTTTTGTTGGCATTATTAGGGTTATACGGCGTTGTCAGTTACTCTACACAAATGCGCCAATTTGAAATAGGCACACGGCTTGCCATTGGCGCCAAACGCAAAGACATTGTCTGGCTGGTATTACAGGAGAATATGGTGGCCCTAGTGGCTGGACTGTGTATCGGTGTGTTGTGCTTAATTACTCTGTATAGCAGTTTTGGCAAGCATTTAACTGACTATTTTTCTCTGTCTATGGCGATATTGAGTCCATTGCTGATCACCTTAGTGTTGATCAGCTCATTGTCATTTTTATCTTGTTACTTACCCCTGAGACAATACATAAACAAACCACCTATTGATAGCTTAAGAGGGAGTAATTAACAACAATAGCTGATACCTATCATATAACCGTTAGGGCAATATCGGCGAGGTATTAGGCAAGTAGCCTAAAATTATCAGGGTGATGTGAATAAGTAAAATTATACTGTATAAAAAAACAGTTTTTGTGCTAAGCTTGTTGGTATTGATCACAACAATTGAGCTTTGCAGACTTTTTGAAACTTTACATTGCCGAAAAACCAAGCTTAGGTCGAGCTATAGCAGCCGCTTTGCCCAAGCCTCATAAAAAGCACACTGGTTATATAGCACTAGGCAATGGTGATGTAGTCAGTTGGTGTATCGGACATATTCTAGAGCAAGCCGATCCTGAAAGTTACGATAGCGAATACAAAAAATGGCGGGTCGAACATTTACCTATCATTCCACAGCAATGGCAATTAAAGCCAAAAGCACAGACAAAGTCGCAATTGACGGTACTGCGCAAATTAGTGAAAAGTGCTAGCCAGATAATTCACGCAGGCGATCCCGATCGAGAAGGGCAGTTATTGGTGGATGAAGTCATCGATTATCTCAACGTACCTAAAACTAAAAAAGACAAAGTTCAGCGCTTATTGATCAGTGATTTGAATTTACCGGCAGTGAAAAGATCGCTGAATGCGTTGCAAAGCAATCAGCAATTTATGCCATTGTCTATTTCAGCTTTGGCGCGATCGCGTGCTGATTGGTTATACGGTATTAACTTAACCCGTGCCTATACTCTGCAAGGTCAAAAAACCGGCTTTAATGGTGTGCTTTCTGTGGGTCGAGTACAAACTCCAGTATTGGGTTTAGTGGTAGAAAGAGATCGGTTGATCAGTGAATTTGTGCCACATGATTACGTTGAAGTGTTGGCTCACCTAAAGACTGCAAAAAATCAAGAATTTCACGCTAAATGGCAGCCAAGTGAAGCATGCTCGCCACATATGGACGCAGATGGCCGGATTGTTAATAAAGCCTTGGCTGCCAACGTGGTCAAGCGCATCACTGGCCAACCAGCAACCGTGACTAAACTGGTTGAGCAACAAAAAAAACAAAGCGCACCGCTACCTTATAATTTATCGGCATTGCAAATTGACGCGGCTAAGCAGTTTTCAATGAATGCCAAACTGGTATTGGATGTGTGTCAGGCACTATATGAAAAGCACAAGTTAATAACGTATCCTAGATCAGATTGTCGATATTTACCTGTAGAGCATCACAAACAAGCCAAAACTATCCTGGATATACTGAGCAAATCTAATGAAAAGTATGCCGAGTTTGCCAAGCAGGCAGATAGTAATATTAAAAATAACGCATGGAATAACAGTAAAGTCACCGCCCATCATGCGATTATTCCCACCGCCAAGTCAAGGCAACAATTGTCATTGAATTCCTTTGAAAAAAATATTTATTTTTTGATTATTCGGCAGTATTTAGCACAGTTCTATCTACCTTATCGCTACCAACAAACCTCAGTAGAGCTGACCATTGCTAACGGCATATTCACCGCTGATGCCAAAGTACCAGTGGATCTCGGTTGGAAACAGTTGTTCTTATCTGCACAGAAAAAAGCAACAGGGCAGCATCAGCAACGAGAAGGGCAGCAACGAGAAGACCAGCAACAACAATGGCTACCTAAATTGCATCGTGGTGAGTTATTAGATTGCCTGCAAGGCGAAATAGTAAGCAAGGTAACCAAAGCAGCAAAACCTTTCACTGACGCTTCACTGTTAAGTGCGATGACCAATATCGCCCGTTGGGTGAAAGATCCTAAAATCGTCAAAATTTTAAAACAAACCGACGGCTTAGGTACTGAGGCAACACGTGCCGGCATCATTGAACTGTTGTTTAAGCGTGGTTATTTACAACGGGTAAGTAAAAACATTACCGCAACAGAGATAGGCCGAGCCTTAATTAATGCCCTGCCTACCATGGCCACTACCGCCGATATGACCGCACAATGGGAAGCGACCTTGACCGACATTAGTGAACGCAACAACAGTTATCACAACTTTATAACCCCACTCACTTCGACCTTAACCTATATGGTAGAGCAGGCGCAGCAACAAACATTTGCACAACTGCCTAAGGTGGCTTTTAAAAGAAAAACAAAAACCACAAAAAAACCACGTGCTAGGTTTAAAAAAGCCAGTTAACTCTTTTGTATTATTGACACTTGATGATGATCTTTTCAGCTGAGTAGTTCAGTCGAGTAGCTCAGTTGAATAACACAGTTGAACAGCTCAGTTGCTTAGTTACGCTGAATAGCTCAGTTACTTAGTTAAACTGAATAGCTCAGTTACTTAGTTAAACTGAATAGCTAAGCTGAATATTTAAACTGAATAGCTAAGCTGAATAGTTAAACTGAATAGCTAAGCTATAAAGCCGTAGCGGCAAAGCTGTTGTTATCG
>JBELHO010000026.1:24324-44528 GCA_042091375.1 Thalassotalea sp.
TAGTTAAACTGAATAGCTAAGCTATAAAGCCGTAGCGGCAAAGCTGTTGTTATCGTTAGTTTGCCATGCTTTTTATTTGTATTTGGCTGCATTTGGCTGTATTTACTTGCGACCAGTGATTGTGAGTTGTGTTCAATTATGCTCGCAACAAGCCGCTCGAATATCACCCCAAAATTGCTATTTTTTAAGCAAAACAGACAATTATTATTGGTTTTTTGTGCAATAATACCAATTAAAGCAACAATAAAAATAATAAGTGATGATATGCAAAACGCTATTGCTGATGACAGCGCTCCGCCAAGTCTTTTTACTATAGACAAGCAAACGCTTAGGGCCAACACCCGCCTTGATAATCAACAATCAGCATCTGGTCAATTGGTGTTTATCGAATATGGTGTGATCGCGGTGATCACTGAGCAAGGGCGTTATTTAGTGCCGCCACGGCAGGTGATCTGGCTTCCCGGCGCCACCGATTACCAATTAGTCGCGGCTACGCCTGCTGCCATTGTCCGTTTTCAGCTATCTCAGCAAACGCAACATCAACTCAATAATACCACGACAGTATTAGCTGTTGATGGTTTTTTATTGTCGTTGTTGACGGAGAGTATTGATCGGCAAGTGATGAATTTCGGCGCACTGGCTTATCATCATTTAAGTCATTTATTGCTGAGTAGGCTTGAACTTGCTCCGCCTTTATCGCTATTGTTACCAGCAATTAAAGATCCGCGGTTACTGGCCATTACGCGACGACAACAAAAGTTTCCGGCATTAAAAACCGATCTAGTTGCTTGGGGAAAATTTGTTAAAACCTCATCTAGAACTTTAACCAGATTATTTAAAAATGAAACCGGTATGACTTACAGTCAATGGAAACAAATAATGCTGATCCACATAGCAATAATAGAGCTTAGTCTTGGAGTCAGTATTGCCGATATTGCTAAAAGTTTGGGATATGAGTCGAGTTCAGCTTTTATTTATATGTTTAAAAAACACATGAAAGTGACTCCCAGTCATTACTTACGTGACTAAAACTGCCAGAGCAGCTGTACACAACTAATTATTAACTAGGCTATTTCTATTGGTGATTGGGTCATTGACATTGCTTGCTATTATTGAACGCTGTGACACAGTGTTGACAAACACAAGCTGTGTTTTTTAGCTCTTTTGGTATTTGCTTAAGCAGCTCCTCTGGGATATTGGCGGTCATGCACCAACAGCCAGCAGGGGCGTCGATAGCGCAGCTATTTGCCTTGTTACACAATGGGCAGGTCAGTCTATCTAGAGTCATTTTTATGATTATTATTGGATTAAGGGGTGTTAAAGGGGACGATTGAACTGCGTGAAATTAAATTAGGCTTAAATATCTGCTGCACTTGCCTAGTCTCTTTTTGGTAGACTTCAGTTAAGGCCAGAATAGCGGCCATTTTGCCCATCTGGTTCACTGGGTTTTCAATAGTGGATAATTTGGGGTAAAGATGCGGGGCAAAAACAACATTATCAAAACCTATCACAGACAAGTCAGCGGGTAATTTCATGCCGTGCTCTCGGGCACAAGTCATCGCCCCTGATGCCATTTCATCATTAGCACAGACTAAGCCGCTAAATTGATACTTTTCATCTATGAAGTGCTGTAAGCCTTCAATACCTCCGGTTTCACTGAAGTCGGCAACATAAACTAAATCATCGTTGTAAGGGATATTGTATTCGCGTAGGGCGCGTTTATGACCGACAAGGCGAGCATAAGCATCGGCTTTGTATTGCGGCCCAGCAATATAAGCTATGCTAGTATGACCTTGTTCTAGCAGGGCCTTTGCCGCGAGGTAACCCCCTAATTCGTTATCTAAACTAATACAGCGTTCGGCTAAGTTATCCACCAAACGACTGACTAAAATGATAGGAGTACTGCCTTTGCTAAGTTCAACTAAGTATTCGTCACTCACCGCTTCTACGTGTAAAATAATCGCATCACAATTTCTACTGATCAAAAACTCAATACCGTCTTTTTCTTTGTCAATTTCACTGTGCCCTGTGGTAATAATGACGTGTTTTCCCGCAGCTCTAAGGGTGGTTTCAACGCCACTCATCATTTCACCAAAGAACGGGCCTGTGATCTCTGAGACTAATAAGCCTATACAATTACTGCGGTTAGAGGCTAAAGATTGGGCAATAGAATTAGGACGATAGCCAAGTTCTTGCATCGCAGATTCAACTTTTTTGCGGGTATTGTCACTTACCCGTGCATTTTTGTTCATTACTCGCGATACGGTCGCAAGTGATACACCTGCTAATTTTGACACTTGGTATATTGTGGCCATGATTAATTTAAACTCTGGTTCTATTCACTATCGTCATAAATTCTAACACATTGATTGTATATATCGATGCTTGCGCGATTAACAATCGATAAGTTGTGCTAACAAACCTTAGCTAGTTGCCGCTGTCGGATTTCTCTGTGTGCTAAGTTCACTGCCAATTTGCTTGTTTTGTTGGCAACTCAGCGGATACCACAACATTAATGCCGCCGCTGCAAAGGCAAAAGCAGCCGGGATCCAACTCATTAATAGCTGTATGCCAGGTAACGACTGCTCTACAGTGGTCGCATCCATACCGTTATAACCATAACCGGCAAGAACGACTAATACTAAGGCACCAGCAAAGCCGCCGCCAGTTTTTTGTACAAAAGTGCCTGCCGAATACACTAAACCCGTGGCTCTGCGGCCATTTTTCCACTCCGAATAGTCGGCACTGTCACCGAGCATACTAAAGTATAAGGTTGGCATCATAGCCGCGAAAAACTCAGCGGCACAGCCCAAGGCGAATAAACCAATAATATTGCCTTTTGGCAGCCAGTAAAGAGCGCCAGTAAACAAACCACAAAGTACTAAAATAGCCATAAAAAGGCGTTTTTTACCAAATTTTTCTGCTAAGTGGCTGGTGGATAAAGCACCGAGAATAGAGACCAGTAATAAGGCGATAAAATACTGGCCAGCCATTAACTCATCACCAATGTGATATTTGAAATAATAAGCGATAACGCCGTATTTTATGCCATTGCACATCATGGTTAAAAAGCCTATACCCAATAATACCAACCAAGGTTTATTGGTGAGTAAATCAACCATGTCGCGTTGCGTGCCAGTCATATTGGCTTTCGGTTTGGCAATAAGCTGCTTGATCACTAGCGTCATCACAACCAGCACAACGGCGAAAAATAGGCCGCTGTACAAGTTGCGGTAATAGAAAAATAGCGTCATAGCTAACAACGGCATAATGATAAATGGCAGGTTTTTAGATAAATCAAGTAATTCTGATTTTAGGCTAGCTGTGTTATCGACAGTTGGGGTAACTCGCTCTTTGGTGGTAACAAAAGTGATCACCATGAAAAACATTAACAGCGCTGCAAATAAGTACATCGCATATTGGTATCCTTGTGCGTCGTTACCACCACCAAAATAAGCCACTAAGTCGGGTAAAAAGCCCATCACTAATAAGCCACCGGCAAAAGCACCGGCAAATCTAAAACTTGATAGCCGAGTGCGCTCGCTATCACTTGCAGTCATCACCCCCATCAACGCTGAATAAGGCACATTGTTGATGGTGTAGGCTAAGGTTAAACCAATATAGGTGACATAGGCGTAGACCAATTTACCTTGATCAGAGAAGTTTGGGGTGGTGAAACACAACACCATAAATAAGCCCAGGGCAGGAGTTGACCACAAAATCCACGGCCTGAATTTCCCCCAGCGAGTATTGGTGCGATCGGCAATCATCCCCATAATGATATCGGTTACCCCATCTGATAAGCGCACCACTAGAAACAACATGGCTGCCGCTGCCGCTGTGAGGCCAAAAGTATCAGTGTAAAATACCGCTAAATAGGCTAACGCACCTCGCCATACCAGATTGGCAGCAGCATCGCCCATGGCGTATCCGAGTTTTTCTGAAAAGGCCAGTTTATTCATTATTATTGTTATCCCAGTTATTCTGCCATTAAAAATTCGCAGTAAGCACTAGCTTGTTCTTTCAGCGATAAGTTTTTTATAAGCTAAGCCACTTGCTTTTACTGTACGGGTTTGAGTGGGGTAGTCAACATGTACAATACCAAAGCGCTTGAGATAGCCTTCCGCCCACTCAAAATTGTCCATTAAACTCCATGCAAAATAGCCTTTGATATTGACCCCCATGCCAATGGCTTTATCGACCGCATTGAGATGGTTTTGGTAATAGTTGATGCGATCGATATCATTGACTTCGCCATTGACCAGTTGATCTTTCATTGCCGCGCCGTTTTCAGTGATATAAACAGGGGGCAATTCATAGCGTTGATTTAAGTCGACTAATAAATTGCTAAAAGCTTGTGGATAAATCTCCCAATCCATGTCAGTGCGTGGCACATCATCGATGCGCACTTCGGCAAAGCCTTGATCATCATGGTGTTGATAAATCATCCGGGTGTAAAAGTTAACACCGAGAAAATCCATCGGTTGACAGATAATTTCCATGTCGCCTTGCTCTATGACTGGCCGCTGCGCTTCAGGCAGTTGGTCAATTATGTCGGGGTATTGACCAGCGAGTATTGGCCTAGCATACCATTGATCAAAGTAATCATTGGCAAAGTCGGTGGCTGCTTGATCTTCAGGCGAGTCCGTTAAGGGGTAGCCTGGGGTAAAATTCAATACAATCCCATTTTTAGTTGATGGGCTTTGTGTTGATAATACCTGCATCGCTAAACCGTGCGCTAACAGTAAGTGGTGAGCGGCTTTTTTACCGTAGTTTTTACTTTTTAAACCCGGGGCATGCACGCCGGCTTCATAGCCTAGATAAGCACTGCAAAAAGGCTCGTTGAGGGTGGCATAAGCATGCACTCGATTGCCAAAAGCTTCGACAACGTGTGCAACATATTGCTGAAATTTATAGGCAGTGGCGCGGTTTAACCAACCGCCTTGATCTTCTAGATGTTGCGGCAGATCCCAATGATATAAAGTGACAAAGGCTTTGATCCCTTTTTGGTTGAGGGCATCAAGTATGTCAGTGTAAAACTTCATTCCACTCTCGTTGACTCGACCATCTTCATCGATAACCCGTGGCCAAGAAATAGACAAGCGATAAGCATCGACACCTAATGAATGAATTAATTCAATATCTGAGCGCCAGTGATTAAAATGATCACAAGCGACATCACCGTTAGATTGATCAGCAATTTTGCCTTCAGTTGCACAGAAGGTATCCCATATGCAAGGCAAACGATGGTCAACGCCACCTTCAATTTGAAACGAGGCGGTAGCCACGCCATAAATAAAATCTGAGCTTAACATGGCAGAGTTTGGGTTTAATGAGAGAGTCATCTGATAATCTATTCCGTTTTGCCCTATGGCGTTAATAATCAATACATTTGATGCTTTATTTATCGAAGCCCCTCTCAAACCATTTGCTTAAAAGGTAAATATCGATTATAAATGAAAGCGCTTACATAAAAGGTTAATCGCATCGTGAGTAAAGGTCAATAGTTTTTAGAAAATGCATTAGGTTTTAGACCAAATGGCAAAGACAAGGTAAAGTAGTGACAAAGATCACTCTGGGGAGATAATAATATGGCTGGTTCACCAACCGTTTCAATTCAACATTCAGGTCACAACGAACAAGGCAACTATGGTTTTGCTTTAACGTCATTAACTTCGTTGTTTTTTATGTGGGGGTTTATCACTTGTTTAAACGATATTTTAATTCCGCATTTAAAAGGCGTATTTAACTTATCTTACACACAAGCCATGCTGGTGCAATTTTGTTTTTTTGGTGCTTATTTTTTAGTGTCATTGCCAGCGGGTAAAATAGTTAAACAATTGGGCTTTCAAAAAGGCATAGTGGTTGGCTTAGTGATCGCCGCCTTGGGTTGTTTTGCATTTTATCCAGCAGCAGCGATGCACAGTTATCCGGTTTTCTTATTTGCTTTATTTATACTCGCCAGTGGCATCACTTTGTTACAAGTGTCGGCAAACCCTTACGTCAGTATTTTAGGTAAGGCTGAAACTGCTTCATCGCGCTTAACCTTAACACAAGCTTTTAATTCATTGGGCACAACCATAGCGCCGTTTTTTGGTGCTTTACTTATTTTACAACAAGTTAGCGAATCTATGTCTGCTACCCAAAAAGCTGAGGCGGTGCAAATGCCTTATGTGATGTTAGCAGGGTTATTGTTGTTATTGGCGGCAATTTTTGCTTACTTGAAATTGCCTGTTGTTGCACAGCAAAGTGAACAACAACAGCAAACTGAGGGATCAGGCAGTGCATGGCAATACCGTCATTTAGTACTTGGCGCTGTGGGTATATTTGTCTATGTCGGTGCTGAAGTATCCATAGGCAGTTTCTTGGTTAACTTTTTTAACGATCCGACGATTGCTGGCATGGAAGAAACTGAGGCGGCGAAATATATTGCCTATTATTGGGGTGGAGCTATGGTTGGGCGGTTTATTGGTGCTGCTGTGATGCAAAAAATAGCTGCCGGTAAAGCCTTGGCATTTAACAGTGTCGCAGCGGTTGGGTTGATATTGGTTGCCACATTTATGTCAGGTTATATTGCCATGTGGGCTATTTTGTTAGTTGGTTTGTGCAATTCCATTATGTTTCCGACTATTTTTAGTTTGGCCATCACCGGCTTAAAAGAGCATACCAGCCAAGGCTCAGGTATTTTGTGTCTAGCCATTGTAGGTGGCGCTATTGTACCGCTTCTGCAAGGTCTATTAGCCGATGCCGTAGGTTTACAATATTCCTTTTTACTACCAGTATTGTGTTATGTTTTTATCATCTACTACGGCTTAGTGGGCAGTAAGATACAGCAACAATAATTGTTATCTTGAGTTTAAGGGTATTCACATCATTATCTCGCGGTGAGTACCCTTATAGATGAGAGTTATCGGCCTAGGCCTATACACTAAAGTTGTGGCAAGTTAACTCAGCTACAAACAGCACCTGCATTTAGTCGTTGGCTGGGCAATACTGCTTAATAAAATCAGCGTGCTCAGGTAACTGAGCAACTGCCTTGTTGATCGCTGCTTTAATACCATTCATAAACTGTTGCAGTTCCTCGTCTTTCATAACGTTGGCAATTTGGTGATATTGCATCGGCATCAAGCCTTGTCCCAGCATCACTTGCGTCCAAGAATCGACTCTAAAAATATCGCCATCGTCTAAAAATACTCGCCCCGTTTCTTTAAATAACGCGATTTTATGGGCCAGTGAATCCGGTAGCGGCATTTGTTGGCAATGCTGCCAAAACTCACTGTCTTGGCGTTGATTAACGGCGTAATGTAACACGATAAAGTCGCGCACTGCATTGAGTTCAGAATCTAATTTTTGATTGTATTCGTCAATAGCTGTTGTGGTAACGCCTTGATACGGGAATAGCCGCAATAACCGGACAATCGCTGTCATAATTAAATGAATACTGGTGGACTCCAGCGGCTCGATAAAACCACTAGACAAACCAATGGCTACACAGTTTTTATTCCAGCCCTTTCTCCTTCGCCCAGTAGTAAATTTGATCACTCGTGGCTCTGTGGTTTGTTCACCGTCAAGATTGACCAGTAGCAAAGCTTTGGCGTCGTCGTCAGATAAATACTTACTGCAAAAAACCAAGCCATTGCCCACCCTGTTTTGCAGAGGAATTTGCCATTGCCAGCCGGCTTTATGGGCAATAGAACGCGTATAAGGTATAGGTTTTCGAGTGTTTTTGGTTTGCACTGCAATAGCACTGTCACAGGGCAACCAATGGGACCAGTCGTCATAACCTGTATGTAAAGCTTGTTCGATTAACAAGCCTTTGAAGCCTGTACAATCAATAAATAAATCGCCGCTGATCAGTTTGCCAGAAGCCAATTGTATCGATTTGATATCACCCGTATCTGGACATTTGTTTACTGTGGTTATTTTGCCTTCTATGCGCTCTGTACCCAGCTTCTCACTGAAGTTGCGCAGGTATTTAGCATATAAAGTCGCATCTAAGTGGTAGGCATAATTCATCGGGTGTTCGCGGCTTAACACAAATTTATTTTGTTTAGCGGCTTGTAATTCAAAGCAGTAATCGCCAAAGCTATCACTGTGACCTTTTTGTTGGCCATGGAGCCAAAAATGGTGAAATTCACCCGCCCAACATTCTTTTCCTGTGACACCAAACGAGTGTATATATTGGTCGTTTACTTGTCCCCAATTTTCAAAATTGATCCCTAATTTAAAGGTAGCATTGGTAGCTTTCATCACCTCTTGCTCGTTAATACCCAGTAGTTTATGAAAATTCTTAATGGGTGGAATGGTGGCTTCACCGACGCCAACGGTACCAATATCGTCAGATTCGATTAAACTTACTTTGATGTTATTGCCCAGTAATTTCGACATTGCAGCGGCAGTCATCCAGCCAGCTGTTCCACCGCCAGCAATAACAAGGTGTTTGATTGGACCCTGATTCATAGTATTTCTCTTATGTTGGTCTTTGACAGTAATGATCTATCAGTGCTCTATTAGTGGGTAATCCTTGCTGAAATTGTTGCTTTTGTTGCACTACATTGGCAAATATTTTAGCTGCTAGAGCACTGTTATCAAATTGACTTGTATAGTTTCGCCCTTGAGTGTGAAAGCCCATACCATACAAGATATACTGATAACTTGCCGATGGGAACACTTCTTCATTTTCAACAAAATCATATCGGCTAGGCGGTTGATGTTGCCATAATTCTAACAATTCTGCTAAGCGTTCAGGAATACTTGAGGCGAGTTGATTATCACACCAATAGTCAGTGTCGCGCCTTGCACTCAATACATAATGCAATTTTAAGAATTCAATAACCCGTTGCCAGCGATAAGTAAAACGGCTGTTAAAACGCTTGGCAATAATATCCATTTGCCGGCGATTTTGCGGTAATTGTTCACTGATCATGGTAATAGATAATTCTATCATGGCTAATGCAGACGCTTCTAAAGGCTCAATAAACCCCGCCGACATGCCCACAGCCACACAGTTTTTATGCCAAAACTTTTGCCTGTATCCCGGCGTAAATGACAACTTGCGCACTTCCAGTTGTTCGCTGTGTTGGCTGCCAATAGACTGACGCAAGTAATCTCTTAGTTGTTGCTCGGCAAGGTGGTCATCTAGGTGCTGGCTTGAATAGGTATGGCCAACACCGCGGCGAGAGGGTAGGCCTATATCCCAGATCCAACCACTGGTTTGCGCGGTTGATAACGTCGCTGAAGCAATGCTTTTATCCTCTGTATACGGGACTTGCGTTGCGAGTGCAGAGTTGTTAAATAGAAACTGATCTTGCTTGAGCAACGGGATCTTGTAGTGCTTGTCGATCAATAAACCAGTACTGCCCGAGCAATCGATGAATAGATCGCCAGCAAGGCGATTGCCGTCTGTGGTTAATAGTTGCTCGATATCTCCAGACTGATCAGTGACAACTTCTGCTATGTGGCCAATAACATGTTTTACTGCCAGTTTTGTTGTACAGTGAGTTTGCAATAGCGCAGCGAATTTACCGGCATTGAGGTGATAACCGTAATTGGTAACTCCTGCATAGTCTGGGGTTGAAAACTGTTTAGGGGCAAGTCCCATCTGACATAGGTGATGTTGAACATTGGCAGAATCAGCAAAAGCAGACTGAGGTTGGGTTTGATGCCAATAAGCTTGTAAATCGGCTTGGGTATAGCCATCTGGGGTCATAAATGGGTGATAATAAAAATTATTGGCCTCAGTGTTTTGCCAATTGATAAATTTAGAGCCTTGCTTAAAAGAGGCATCGCATTGCTGAATAAATTCTAGCTCGGTGATGCCGATCCTATCTAAGGTATTGCGCATTGAAGGCCAAGTACCTTCACCAACGCCTATAGTCTTGACATTGGCTGATTCGATTAAAGTAATATCTATGGATTGCCCTTGCTTGGCTTGGTGCTCAGCTGCTAGCAAGCCAGCGGTAAGCCATCCGGCACTGCCACCGCCAACAATCACTATTTTTTTTATTGGGTTATCCATGGTTTTGATCCAAACTAAGCAGCCTCTGATGTCTATCAACCCGTGTGGTTGATGATCACTTTATACTTTACGCTTTTATCTGCGCAATAAATAGAAAAAGCCGCAATAATGCGGCTTTTTCAGTTTAGCTATGTTTAAAAGGTATAGCGAGCACCTAAGGCATAGCGAGCACCTAGGTCATCTAAGCGCCATAATTGTGCTTGCGTTCGACCATGAGTTCTTGCTGACTCTTCAGTGATGTTAATGCCTTCGAAGAATACCGACAATTGTTCGTTAACTTCATAAGAAACATTAAAGTCAATTTGTGAGTAAGCTTCGGTGTAGGCAGGCTCGTTGATGTATTCTGCTTGCGAATTTAAGAACTGATCACGCCAGTTGTAAGCAATACGCGCTTGAATACCATCTTTTTCATACATGGCCACTAAGTTAGCTGTATCACTTAAACCTACTAAGGCAAATTGAGTTACCGTTGGGTCGCCATTGTTGTCATAACTAATGTCGCCATTAACCGTGGTGTAGTTGGCTTGGAAACCAAAACCTGTGTCGCCAAAGAAGTGCTGAACAGCGAATTCCATACCGTGTATATTAGCTTCTTTGTTGTTGACAAATTTAGACACAGTGAAGTCCATCAGAGGGTCATCAGCGTTAGCTACAACGTCATAATTTTGCTCAAATTGTTCTGCGGTTAACGAGTTGAAGTCAACGCCATTTTCCATCGCTGCGACCATAGAAAATAAATTGGTATCAGTCACTTCTAAGCCTAATTGTTCAAGGGCTGCTCTTGCGGCTAAGGCTCTTGGTCCCGCTGTGGCATCACGCAAACCGTAAACATTTTCAGTCACTGGTTGACGACCGGTAAAGTTACTTACGCGTTTGTCATAAAAACCCACCGAGACATAACTGGTGTCTTCAAAATACCATTCAGCTGAAATGTCGACGTTATCTGACTCTAGTGGAACTAGGCCGGGATCACCACTAGATGCGGTACCCAATTGCGTGCCGGTTAAAATGGTTGGGCCACTTGGACCACCGACGCCACCGGGTGCTGCACTTAACTGATCATAACGCGGACGAGCAATGGTTTTACTGTAAGAGAAGCGAGTGATCACATTTTCAACTACTTCAATGTCAAAATCTAAACTTGGCAATAAGTGATCATAACTTGCAGAGCCAGAAAAATCTTGCATGCTGCCACCATTAATGACATTGAAGTCATTATTACCTTCCCATATCACGTCACTGGGTAAGACAATGTTATCAGTCGATTCAACATCGGTAGATGCGTAGCGCAAGCCAGCACTTAAATTGTAAGTCATACCACTCAATTCACCTGATAGCTCTAATTGCACAAATGCTGAGGTGATATCTTCTTTGATCCTGCGATTGGTGTTGTAGGGATCATGGCCTAAAAAGTCAAAACCGTAAACGCCAGCTGCCCAAGCACCAATTTGCGAAGCATTGCCAGTAACACCTTCACTGTATACTCCAGAAGTATCGTAACCATCGATCAAACTCGGAATGTCAACCATAGTTAAGAAATCATCTGGTAGTTCACCTGGGTTTTCTACACCCCAGTTACCCATAGTGTGACGGGTCATAGACATTAGTGCATGACTTTCCATGGCGCGTGACTCTATGCCAAATTCTATGCTACCTTCGTCAAACTCGTACAAACCAGACAAGCGAACTTGGTCAATATCGGTTTGTTGTGAATCGCGGACTTTATCTAAAATAGAAGTACCAATATCAGCATTATCTAATTGATTGTTACAGTTTAATCCGCGGCTTGCATCGCAATCATCAAAATCAACGATTAAACCGGGTAAGCCGTTGGTAAAACTCGCCCCTTGACCGGCGACAATATTTGCCCCTAAACCAACGTTAATACCGCTGCCATATTCGGCATCAGGTCGACTGTCAGCAGATGAACTATGACCATCAAAAGTTAACGTAAAGGCATCGTTTACTTCGTATACTAGGTTTAAGCCAATGGATTTATTTTCATGTACTTGGTTGTATTCTTGTTGTGCTAAGCCCAAATCGCGCGGTGCTTGTTCACGTCGATCTTCATAATATTCAACCGGTGTGGTCACCGTATTGTCATCAAATACTAACGATGACTTATAAGTATCCATCCAGATTGATTGTTCAGCGCGCCTAGCGAGAATGTCTTGCTTTGAATAAGTGTAGTCAAGGGTTGCAGTGAGGTTTTCCACCGGACGATATTGCAGATTTATTTGTGCATTGGTGCGTTCACGCTCTTCATCTTGCACGAAGTAGCGCAAATCAGAGGGTAAAGAGAATAACTGACCAGCGGCAGGCTCACCAGTTAACACCGCAGGTGTGCCCGCTTGTTGTTGCGGAATACTGGAGATATCTTGGTAGGCGCTTGTGCGCCACTGATTGACGAATGCCCCTGCAGTCGAGCTATCGCGACCTTGGTAGTTACCGGTAATTGATGCGCCAAAACGTTCATCTTGGTCAGTCCAACTCAATAAGCCAGAAAGCTCCGGGGTAATGTCATCGCCCACCCGGTTAGTGGTATCTACAAGGGCTTTAGTGCCAAAACTCATTTGTAAACCAGGATTGTCAAGGGGCTTACCGGTGACTATGTCGATTGTTGCGCCGATACCACCAGTAGCAATATTGGCGCGTCCGGTTTTGTATACAGAGACAGATTTAACTGCGTCTGAAGAAAGGTTGGCAAAATCAAAAGACCTAGTGCTGGGATCTTCGAGTGATGCGCCTGGCATAGTTCGGCCATTGAGGGTCACCATGTTGTAATCAGGACCAAAACCACGGACGGTGACTTTACTGCCTTCACCATTATCGCGATCAATAGACACACCACTGATCCGTTGCAGAGACTCTGCTAGGTTGGTATCTGGAAATTTACCTATGTCTTCAGCTGAAATGGCGTCAACTACACCACTGGCATCGCGTTTAAGTCGGGTAGACTCTTGAATACTTGAACGCATTCCGCTAACTTGAATGACTTCTATGTCTTTTTCTGCTGACTGCTCTGCGGCATACAAAGGAGCAGCTGAGCTTACTCCTAATATCACTGATAGGCTGGCAGCCAACTTTGATTTATTAAATTTTTGTATTTTCATTATTATCCCTCGATACGTGTATATATATTCAAATTAGTGTTGTATTTATATTTGAATATTGCTCGCGCTATTTTTTGAATTAATCAAACCTAGGCGAGCAGGATTGACCTTTTGTAAGCGCTTACATAAAAATAATTCAATATTGTTAACTCGTCAATTGTTTTTTTGTTGCTATGTGTAAACAAGTAGTGTAATCACTTGAAATAATTATTAAAATAAATTTTTGTTACCAACTAAAAAACTGCTTGTAAAGTGATTTTTTAACGCGTTTTAGTGATTTTTTTATTTTATTATGTAAGCGCTTTCAAAAAACTTGATTTGGCGGTAAAGTAGTTTTATTCATTTTTCGTTACAAAGGACGAGCTTAAATGCAAGGATTAACTTTAAAAGAAAAAATTGGTTATGCCTGTGGCGATGTCGCTTCTAATTTTTATTGGCGAGTTTTCGATGTTTTCCTGTTTATTTTTTACACTGATGTGTTTGGGCTGCACCCTGCTGCTGTTGGCACTATGATGCTAGTCACGCGCTTAATTGATGCTTTTTCTGATCCCTTAATGGGGGCACTAGCCGATCGAACCCAGACTAAATTTGGCAAATTCAGACCTTATTTACTTTGGGGTATATTGCCTATTGCCGCAGCAGGAGTACTAACTTTTACCATTCCCGACCTCGATGATCAGGGCAAACTGGTTTGGGCGTATGCCACTTACATTTTTATGATGCTCGCTTATACCTTTATCAATGTTCCTTACGGGGCATTGTTGGGTGTAATTACCGGTAATAGTCAAGAGCGCACCACACTGACAAGCTTTCGCTTTATTGGTGCCTTCTCTGGAGGAAGCTTAGTGGCTTATGCAACGCCAAAATTGGTTGACTATTTTGGTAGTGGCAATGAAGCATTGGGCTGGCAATTAACCATGGGCTTATACGGATTGTGCGCAGGGTTGTTATTTTTTATTACTTTCATCACCAGCAAAGAGCGAATAGCACCGGCAAAAACTCAAAAAACCCCGATAAAAAGCGATATAAAAGATTTATTAACCAACAAACCATGGATAGTGTTATTTTGTTTAGCGTTAATTATTATGATGACTATTACCTTGCGAGGCAGTACCGGTACCTTTTATTTTAAATATTATGTCGGTCGCGAAGATCTTATTGGCAGCTTTTCCTTCGCTTACATGATCGCTCTTGCCCTTGGAGCCGCAGCAACGCCATGGATGACCAAGTTCATTGATAAACGCCGCTTATTAATGATACTGATGGCCATTGTCGGTTGTTTATCTGTGCTATTTTATTTTGTGCCCAAAGACAACATAAGTGTTATTTACGCACTGCAAATAGCTATTGGTTTTGCCTTAGGACCAAAATCGCCATTGGTATTTTCTATGTATGCCGATACCGCTGACTATTCTGAATGGAAAAATAATCGCCGTGCCACAGCAATGGTGTTCTCAGCCGCGGCGTTTGCGCAAAAGTTAGGTGGCGCTATTGCTGGTGCTATGATCGGCTGGTTACTGGCGACTATGGGCTATGTTGCCAATCAAGTGCAGTCTGATGCGTCTGCACAGGGCATCGTGTTATTGATGACACTGATCCCTGCGGCTTTTGCCTTTTTATCAGTATTTGTTGTGAAGTTTTATGCGCTTAGCGAAGAGATGTTAACGGGCATACAAGGTGATTTACAACAACGAAAAGCAACCACAGCAGCTGGGTATAATCAATAATGATTTATAAACACGATTTTGTAAGCCAGCGGATCGAGTGTAATGATCCGGTTAAAATGTCAAAAGCCAGCGGGTTTTTGTGGAACAAACAAATGATGATCCACATGAACTGTCGCGGCTATGCCGTTGCTCAATTTATGCAACCTGAGCCAAGTAAATATTCCCGTGGCCCCAATATGGAAGCGCAAAGCTTCATGCAACCAGAGCAGGGCTATTTCGCCCATCACCCCGGGCGGTTTTTTTATATTAAATGTCACGATAGCGGTGAATATTTCTCTATCCCCTACGAGCCAGTGCGCAAACAACACACTTCGTTTAGTTTTTCTGTGGGTAAAGACAGCTTAGTGTGGCGAGTAGAGCATCTGCAATTAGACATCCACTTAACCTTGAGTCTACCGGCGGATGATAGCTTTGAAATGTGGCAATTACATGTCATTAACTATGGTGCTAAGCAAAAAAATATTAGTATATATCCATATTTTTCAATAGGCTACATGTCATGGATGAACCAATCAGCAAGCTTTGATGAGTCGTTAAATGCGATAGTTGCCCAAGGCATAACCCCTTATCAAAAAGTCGACGATTATTTTAATAATCAACACTTGCGCGACCAAACTTTTTTATTGGCTGATCAGCAACCCGATAGCTGGTCGGTGGCTCAAGAGGCTTTTGAAGGCGAGGGCGGATTGCATAACCCCGATGGTCTGCAGACAAGGACACTAGCTAAATCCCTCGCCTTGTATCAAACGCCAGTAGCGGTAATGCAATTTGATTGTCAATTAGTGTGTCATCAACAGCGCAGTTTTTCGTTTATTTTTGGTGCCGCAAAAGACCGCGTAGAAATAGCCAAAATAAAAGAAAATTACCTGAGTAGTAAGGGCTTTAACGAAGCGCAAAATGCTTATAAAAGTTATTTGGCACCAGCGGATAATGGCATAACCATTGAGTCTAACGACCCTGCTTTTGACCAATTTGTCAATCATTGGTTGCCTAGGCAAGTGTTTTATCACGGTGATGTCAATCGCTTAACCACAGATCCACAAACCCGAAACTATCTGCAAGATGCTATGGGTATTTGTTATATAGCCGCCGAAAAAACAAAATTTGCCCTGCTCAACACCCTAGCCCAGCAATATAGTAATGGCGCCTTACCCGATGGCATCTTATTGCATAAAGACGCACAATTAAAATACATAAATCAGGTACCCCACAGCGATCACTGTATTTGGTTACCACTGTGTTTACAAGTCTACTTAAATGAAACCAACGATGTTGATTTTCTGCAGCAACTGATAGGTTTTAAAGACAGTGATAGCCAACAAACAGTCATTGCTCATGTAAATTTAGCCATGGAGCATCTGATCAACGCCACAGATCAGCGCAGTTTAAGCTTAATACAACAAGGCGATTGGTGTGATCCAATGAATATGGTCGGTTATAAAGGCAAAGGGGTGTCTGCTTGGTTGTCATTGGCCAGCGCATATAGCTTAAACATTTGGTGTGAAATTTGTGAAACATACTTAAATTATTCAGCTGATGATCCACATATTGTTGAGTATCGGCAAGCTGCAGCAACCATCAATCAAGCCGTCAATCAGCATTTATGGGCTGGTAACTGGTACGGTCGCGGCATCACAGATCAAGGTAAAATATTTGGTACTGCTGAAGATAGCGAAGGGCGTATTTATTTAAACCCACAAAGTTGGGCTATACTTAGTGGCGCCGCCGATCAGCAACAAATTGCCGCAATGAACAACGCCATTGCCGAGCAATTGCAAACGCCCTTTGGCTTAATGATGCTCGCACCGAGTTATACCCAGATGCGCGAAGATATTGGTAGGCTGACGCAAAAATATCCCGGGGTTGCCGAAAATGGCTCGATTTACAATCACGCCGCTATTTT
This sequence comes from Thalassotalea sp., assembly GCA_042091375.1. Lineage (GTDB taxonomy): Bacteria > Pseudomonadota > Gammaproteobacteria > Enterobacterales > Alteromonadaceae > JBELHO01. Next base: position 41,086 of record JBELHO010000026.1, read on the forward strand.
TTATGTGTTTAGTCTTTATCAAATAGGGCAAGCTGAGCAAGCATTTAGTATTATTGAGCAAATGTTACCCAATCACCAAGATGTTGAACAAAGGCAACAGTTACCGAGTTTTATACCTAATTATTACCGCGGTGCATATCATCAACTACCAGAAATGGCCGGGCGTTCAAGCCAACTGTTTAATACTGGCACAGTTGCTTGGTTATATCGTTGTTTAATCGAGGAGTTTTGTGGTTTAAAAGGGATTGCTGGAGCGCTTTATATCGAACCTAAATTACCTAAAAATATTGATACCTTGACGGTAACCAAAAACTACTTAGGCGCCATTTTCAAAGTGAACATAAGCAAAGATCCAGCGGTAGCGCAGAGCACCGCTTTTTTTGCTGAGCAGAGACTAGAAAACAATCGATTTACGAAAATTACCGCGGGTGAAACATATCGCATTAAGGTGCTAATACCTGCGCATGGATAAGTTAATTACAGCAAGTGGTGCAATGTAATAAAGGGAGGATTAATGAACAAGGGTGTACAACTGATCATTGTGATGGGGGTTAGTGGCACAGGTAAATCTAGCTTGGCAAAAGACCTAGCTAAAGCCACAAATTACAGTTACCTAGATGCAGATGATTTTCACGATATTGAAGCTAAACGCACTATGGCACAGGGCAAGCCGCTATCGGATCAGCAAAGGGAACAATGGCTTACTCGGATGATCGACTTTTTTGCCGATCCCTTGTTTGCGCAAAGTAAAGCAGTATTAGCCTTTTCTGGCTTAAAACAGCGCCATCGCTTGAGGTTTAAACAACTTGAACTATCAACCGCATTTATTTTTTTACATGGCACAGAGCAGCTCATTGCCCAGCGTATCAAGCAACGCCAAGGACACTTTTTTCCAGCACAACTACTGAAAAGTCAATTTGCTGCCTTGGAATGCCCTATTGCTTCACCGCAATATCGCCAAGAGTTAGAGATGACTTTAATCGATATTGATAAGCCCCTGGCAGAGATCACTCAGGGTGCATTAGATTATTTAAACGAGAAGATTATTCAATGATTTATTCCATCAAAAAAATACCTTTAATAAGCTTGTTACTGAGCTTACTTGTTGTAATCAAAAGTTTCGCATTAGAGGTGAGCAAAGCTGATACTATGCCGATCATTGATGGTCAAAGCACAGAAAGTATATGGACAGATCTGCAGTGGCAGCCGATGTCTGAGCTCATTTTAGGGCAACAACCCAGTGCTGATGATTTTTCTGGGCGTTTTAAAATCGCTTGGCGAGAAAGTCACTTATTATTGTTAGTAGAAATTGTCGATGATGTTTTATTTGATCAATACTCAGATCCATTAGTCAACTATTGGGATGATGATTGTTTAGAAGTGTTTATTGATGAAGATCAATCAGGTGGCGATCATCAATTTAATTTTAATGCGTTTGCCTACCACATCGCCTTAGATAATCAGGTTGTTGACTTAGGTTACCTAACAGCAGGCAAGCCCGATGTGTTATTACTCAATGAACACATTACTAGTCGTTGGCAACGCAGCGCAAATAAGCCTAATACGTTGATCTGGGAAGTAGCCATTGCCGTTTACGATGAAGATTTTACCTACAACGACAACGGCTTTATTGGCCAACCAGTGACTTTATTTGCAGGCAAAAAATTGGGTTTTATGCTAGCTTACTGCGACAACGATGGCAGCAAACAGCGCGAGCATTTTGTGGGATCACATAAAATTAATGCTGTGAATGGCGATAAAAATTTAGGTTATATCGATGCCAGTGTGTTTGGTAAAATCACCTTGATTGATTAGCTTTATCCATCATTGATGTGGATTAATCGACAGGCCTTCTTCTCTGACAAAACATCAGAGCAATTGAACAAAGAAGCCAATAAATAATAGTGTGCTCAGATACAAGTAACTTAAAACGCTAGTTACCTGTTTCGTCCTAAAAGCTTTTCTAACTTTTGCTCTGCTACTTTATTATCTAATGATAGAGCTTTGTATTCATCAACAAGCTTTGTTAAACCTGAATTTTTTTCACCTCGAAAATATTCAATATTACGCTCTATTTTCTTTAAAATCTTAATTAGGCTAACATCATTAACTAGTGCAACATCTTCTTTGTCAGCAAATAGGTTCTTCTCTAGCGGGAAGTTGACAAAGTAACGTAAACCACGCTTACCTTCACCTGATGGGTAAAGCAAACCATTGTCAACTAATGACTTTAAATCCCTCGTGGCGGTTGCTGGTGGCGCCCCGGTAATGGCTCGATATTTTTCATTAGTCAAACCACCACGCACAAATCCGTCAGCGCCAACAGTGAAGATTTTTTTCATCACCTTCTCTTGGCGTTGGTTGAGTTTGACCTCTCCATATTCAGCCCAAAATTTTGATTTTTGCAATACAAATTCAACGGACTCAAGCGATTTATCTTGCGAAGTTCTCACCAGCTCAACAAACCACGCTATCCACACATTAATTTGTAAGCTGGCATTAGTATTTCTAAGCTGTTGATAATACGCCATTCGATTAGTATTAATCATGCTCGACATACTAAAAAGAGGAGGTCTCGAAAAGTCTTGAAATAACGCATGCTCGGCTATGGCTCTACCAATACGGCCATTACCATCTTGAAACGGATGAATAGCAACAAACCATAAATGAGCAACTGCTGCTTTTATGGGGCCTGAACAATTGACGCTGTTATACCACTGTATAAAAGCATCCATTTCATGTTCAACCTGAGTGCGATTATTACCTGGTGCTTTATAGATGATTTCACTGTCGCCGTATAAGTCTTCTCTTATTACATCGATGGGTGAGTCTCGATAATCGCCTCTAGTAATGGGGTTTACATAATAATCTTCACTACCGTGTAATAGCAACGTATGCCAATGACAAAGTAAGGTTTTAGACATAGCACTTTTAATGCTTTTACGCACATCAACAAGCATCGCCGCAATGCCTTTTTCTTTAGGGAAGTAACCACTGCGCTCTTTCTCTTTTAACCCAAGAAAACGAGCAATCGATGAGCGCACCTCTTCACGGTTAAGTTTTTCACCTTCAATGGCACTGGTGCTTAATGCTTCTTCCACCAGTAAGTGGACAAATGCATCGTTATGGTCATTTGACGGTATTTGCGATAATGCCCCTTCAATGCTGTAGGCTTTTTTTGAATACTCGCTGACACTTGCCTCAAAGCGTGTCACATCATATTCAAATTGAGGCCAATTTTTTTGTTGCCAATGATACATGTGATTTAAACCTTTGTTCGTTATAAATCAATTTATATCGAATTTTGATTTAAAAGTCTATGTTTTATGAATCGTTGTAAATGACAGGGACCATCTCTATTGCTCATAACTGAGGGTCAGATGAAGTCCAAACCTATTTATCATATCTCGTCACTACACAAGACTTCATCGGCAAGTATTTTT
>JBELHO010000027.1:0-23589 GCA_042091375.1 Thalassotalea sp.
CAGTTGAGCTCTTGCGACGACCAGTACCGTAATATTGATTATCAGCCATTGCTTAAAGCTCCAAAAGTTGTGGTTGTTGTGCAGTATGCTTGTGCTCAGCACCGGCATACACTTTTAGCTTGCGGTACATTTCACGACCTAAAGGACCTTTAGGCAACATACCTTTTACTGCGAACTCAATCACACGCTCTGGGGCTTTATCAATTAACTTTTCAAAGCTAATTTGCTTTAGACCACCAGGGAATTCAGTATGCGAGTAGTAAATTTTACCTTTCGCTTTGTTACCAGTTACTTTCACTTTCTCTGCATTGATAACGACAATATAATCGCCTGTATCACAGTGAGGTGTATATTCTGGCTTGTGCTTACCGCGTAAACGGGTTGCAATTTCAGTAGCGATACGACCAAGTGTTTTGTTCTCGGCGTCCACTAGAAACCATTCGCGTTGTACGCTTTCTGGTTTTGCTACAAAAGTTTTCATTTAAAAAACCCAATATTAAAATGTTACTAAAAAATAATCATAGGATTATCAGTTAAAGACTGCGCTATTACCCCTTCGAGTATCGAGTCTGTGTCTATTACCTTGGGGATAACAGACATTTGTAACGTCAGGGAGCGCGCATTATACAGAAGTTTATTTTGAAGATCACGACTATTTTTTAAGCTTTTACTAAAAAAACCACAATGGTTTGTTCAGAGCAAGGCAATACTTGCCATTTCAGGGTTGCTTACCCCTGTAAAAAACCGTAAACAAACGCAATAAATAGCAAAAACATTAAAGTTGTCGAAATGTAACAACTTTACAGGGCAGAGTCAGTTTCAAACCAACTGACCACAACAGATGCCGCTAATAACAATAATGCTGGCGCCATCATCAAACCAAACACAAACAGTACACTCACCATACCACTAACCCATTGAACTATTATCACCAAAATTTGTTTTAGTCTTTACAAAATTTGTGCCAGCACAGTAGTACAATCCGAAAATAATACTCGACTTACTGGTAGCAATGGGCTGTTTGATAGCAAGGATCTGCCTTGGATGACACTTTAACCCAGTACCAAAGGCTTTAAAGACACAGCAAGCTATGCATCAAAACCGTTTAGCAAAGGGCTGTTAGCAAGGGCTATATAAGTGAAATCTACTAATTTATGGTGAAAATAATCAATAGTCGGCAGCTGATTTAGGGTGTTAATGTAGCAAAATCGAACCAAACTTTGCCAAAACTGCAACAGCCAGCCATTACAACCCAGCGCAATGCATTTATTATCAAGGGTTTGCCACTAAGCCAAAAGCCTCGCGCAACACATCACTATTGGCGCCGTCTCGTCCGGCATTTTCACTGAGATATCGGCGAAACTTTCTCGCTCCAGCTAAGCCATTACACAAACCCAGCATATGCCGCACTACATGCCACACACGGCCTCCTTGCGCAAGGTGTTGGTCAACGTAAACCGCCATCTGCTCAATTATCTCCGCCCTTGACAGAATAGCCGATTGCGCTTGCCAAATAAGCTGATCAGCTTGGGCAAGCATGTAGGGGTTTTGATAAATTTCCCGGCCGATCATCACTCCATCAACATGGGTTAAGTGTTGTGCCGCTTCATCGTAGCTTTTCACTCCGCCGTTGATAGACAAGTGAACATGGTTGAAATCATTTTTTAACTGGTAGACCCGCTCGTAATCAAGTGGTGGGATCTCGCGATTCTGCTTGGGGCTTAAACCACTTAGCCAAGCTTTTCTGGCATGCACGATAAAATGCTTACAGCCAGCTTGACTAACTTGTTGGATAAAGCCCTGTAAAAACTCATAACTGTCTTGATCATCAATGCCAATGCGCGATTTAACCGTAATGGGAATTTTGACTGCAGCTTGCATCTTTTGCACACATTCGGCAACAACTGCGGGCTCGGCCATTAAACAAGCGCCAAAACGGCCGTTTTGCACCCGATCAGATGGACAACCGACATTTATATTGATTTCATCGTAGCCCTGTTGCTCGGCAATTTTGGCACATTCGGCCATGGCCATGGGATCACTTCCCCCCAACTGCAACACCACAGGGTGTTCTTCCTTGTTAAACGCTAAGTAATTACCCTTGCCGAACAGAATGGCACCGGTAGTGACCATTTCGGTATAAAGAACTGTGTTTTTAGACATCAGCCGATAAAAGTATCGACAGTGGCGATCGGTCCAATCTAACATTGGCGCAACGGATAGCTTGTGGGAGATCATATGGTTAATACTTCAATGTTTAATTTAGTCGGTTTCAAGATTAATTGTGGAACTGATATTTTTTCGATTATAGTTTTTTTTACTCTGTGAGACAAAATAATTAACTCTGCTTGGCAGTCGTGCTATGCCAAGTTGCAATAGCAATGACATGAACAGCTCAATGCTGTTTGCTCATTGACTGATAAACCAACTTTTTCTGAGTCTATTGTGGAATTCGCCTACAACCTATAAATAGCTTGTGCTAAACTCAAATAAGAAAATAATTTTGGTCAATTAACCAACAGCTATGACAACACAACAGTTACTAGAGCAGGCAAAACAAGTTTGCCAAGCACGTGGGGCTCGCTTTACCCCTGCACGAGAGCAGGTTTTTTTGCTACTCGCTAATCGCAACGCTGCGGTTGGCGCTTATGATCTGCTCGACCAGCTAAAATTAATTGATCCCGCAGCTAAGCCTGCCACCATCTACAGAGCGCTTGATTTTCTTAGTAAGCAAGGTTTTGTGCACAAAATAGAATCGATAAACGCTTTTCTTATGTGTCATCATTTCAGCGAATGTGCTCACCCAGTGCAGTTACTTATTTGCGATTCATGTGGCTATATCGAAGAAATGCAATCTAATGAATTTGAACAAGTGTTACAAGATATGGCCGATAGCAATGGTTTTACCATCAGCCATCAAGTGATTGAAGCGCATGGCCAATGTCAAGCCTGCCAATAAGCTATCGCCAATTTGTAGTTAAGATCTGGCCTTAACATTGATTCTTTTATTACAAAGTATTGCTAGCTGCTAGCAATACTGGCTTTGCCAATTCACCGCTAAACCACAGATAACAAACAGCTAACAAACCCCAGTCACAACAGCTAGTTATTGATAAGACACTGATTTAAATTTAAAAAAACATTATCGTCTAGCTAAATTAATATCAATATCAACAGGCTTTATCGGTGCGTTTAGCCAGTAAAACACAGATTAATTTTTACTGGCTGATAGAAACTTGCTAATATCTTGTAATAATCATTAGCATTGTGCAATTTACCTGTGCTAAATTAGATGAGATGTTGATCTAGCAAAACCTAATAAGGACTTGAGAAGCTTTATGAATGTAGAGTTTATAAACCCATTTTTATCATCGATGCTCAACGTAATGTCTACTATGGCGCAAATGGAGTTAACCCCAGAAAAACCTAGATTAAAAAAGAATGAAGTGGCCATGGGTGATGTTTCTGGCCTTATTGGCATGGTCAGTGAACAAGCCAAAGGTTCATTGTCTATTACTTTTGACGGACCATTGGCGTTGGCAACCATGAAAGGTATGGTGGGTGAAGGCCCCGATGAAATCAACGAGGAAATCACCGATCTTGTAGGTGAAATTACTAATATGGTCACCGGTGGAGCAAAGCGCATGCTCAGTGAAAAAGGCATAGAGTTTAACATGGCCACCCCTATGGTAGTTTCGGGTAAAAACCATACTATCAATCACAAAGCAGATGGACCTATTGTGATCATTCCTCTTAAATCAGTTCATGGCAGAGCTTTTATCGAATTTAGTTTCGACAAGTAATTCAACAACATTTTATAAAAAGCCGCACTCCAAAGTAGCGGCTTTTTTTATGCCTGTCTTTCCACCTTATCTTTACAACCTGAGTTGCTTAGCCGCAGTAACCATGTTACCTAAGGCTTGTTCGGTTTCAAGCCAAGATCGGGTCTTTAATCCGCAATCAGGATTTATCCATAAACGCTCTTTTGGCAGATACTCGCCAGCTTTGCGGATCAATTGTGTGATCCATTCAACACTGGGTACATTGGGGGAGTGAATATCATACACTCCTGGCCCTAGGTCATTGGGGTAATCCAGCTGTTCAAAAGCTCTCAGTAATGCCATATTGGAGCGAGAAGTCTCAATTGTTAATACATCGCAATCCAAATCAATGATCGCTGGTAATATTTCATTAAAATCGGAATAACACATGTGACTGTGTATTTGTGTTGTTTCTTTCACGTTGGCAGCGGTTAAGCGAAAAGCTGCCGTGGCCCAATCGAAATACTCTGGCCACGCACTGCGTTTTAACGGCATCGCCTCTCTGATCGCTGGCTCATCAATTTGAATTATCTTCGAACCACTTTGCTCTAAGTCCGCCACTTCCTCACTTATCGCTAACGCCAGTTGTTGGGCAACTTGTTGTCGAGCAATATCGTTGCGCACAAATGACCAAGATAATAAGGTAATTGGCCCAGTGAGCATCGCTTTGACCGGTTTATTGGTTAACGACTGGGCATAGTTTATCCAATCGGCAGTAATGGTATTTTTGCGGCTAACATCGCCATAGATGATCGGCGGTTTTACACAACGCGAACCGTAACTTTGCACCCAAGCAAATTCACTGATCGCCACGCCATTAAATTGTTCGCCAAAATATTCAACCATGTCATTGCGTTCGGCTTCACCGTGGACAAGGACATCTAAACCAAGCGCCTGTTGTTTCTCAATGGTGGTTTTAATTTGTTGTTTGATAAAGTCGGTATACTGCGACTGAGAGATCTTTTTTTGCCGCAACAAAGCCCGTTGCTGGCGAATATTACCGGTTTGTGGAAAAGAGCCTATGGTGGTGGTTGGATAAAGGGGCAGATTTAATTCCCGCTGTTGCGCTTGCTTGCGCTGGGTAAAGTGTTGTTGGCGATGAAAGCTTTGCTGTTGTAAGTTATCAATAGCCGCCTGAACAAAGCGATTTTGGCATTTGACTGAGGTAGTACGCAAATTTACCGGCGCAGAATACTGTCTGATCACTGCACACGATTGCTCGATCAGCGCGGCTTTGAGCAATGCCAGCTCAGTGCATTTTTGCTTGGCAAACGCCAGCCATGATTTTATCTCACTATCAAGTGCTTGCTCCTGCTCCAAATCAACCGGTGCATGCAGTAATGAGCATGACGGCGCCAGCCACAAACGCTCACCTAAGATGGCATAAATAGGTTGTATTTGCTGGTAAATTGACACTAAGTCTGCCTTCCATATGTTGCGCCCATCAATCACGCCTAACGACACAAGCCAATTGTCGGGAAGCTGGTTAACAATGGCTAAACAGTCAGTAGGCTCGGCAACTGTATCTATGTGTAAGCCATCAACATTGAGGTTCGTAATGGTATCGAGCACGGCATCTACTGATGAGAAATAGGTAGTTAACAACAACTTTAATCTCCCTTTATTAAATTGCTGGTAACCCTGTTGAAACGCATCGAGCCAAGCGAGGGGGAGCTCTAACCCCAAAATAGGTTCATCTAGCTGTAACCATTCAATATCAGCCTGCTCCAGTTGATCAAAGATCTGTTGATATGCGCCGATAAGTTTTGCAAGGTGCACTAGCTTAGTGTCAATTTCACCCGCACTGAGGTACAAGTAGCTCAGCGGCCCCAACAGCACAGGTTTAACATCCGTGGATATGGCTTTTGCTTCTTGAATCTGCGCTAGTAAGCCACTGATATCAACAGTGAGTGTCGTATCTGCATGCAGCTCTGGGACAATGTAGTGATAGTTGGTATCAAACCATTTGGTCATGTCACTGGCTGCACAACTAGCACCACTTGGCGCTTTACCCCTAGCAATGCGAAACTCTAGATCCAAGCGATCGCCATCACCAACAAATCTATTTGGTACTACTCCCAATAATAAACTGGTGGTTAACACGTGATCATAGTGGGCAAAATCACCCACTGGTAAACATTCTATCCCTGCCTCTAACTGCAGTTGCCAGTTAGCTTGTCGTTGTTGTTGGCAGGCTAATAGGAATGCTGTTTTGTCGATGTGACCAGCCCAGTAATTTTCAAGATTGAATTTCAATTGTCTTTTACTACCAATACGCGGGAATCCTAAGTTGTGTACTTTCATTATTTCTCTCCATTATTTTAGACGTCTAGACTTTTATACGTTTAAGTGTTTATAATGAATTGAGGCAGTCACTAAAACAAGCGCAAAACATTCACTGAGGCTATGAAATAAATTCATTATGTTTGAACTAAAGCACCTTAAAACACTACAGGCGATTAAACACAGCGGCAGTATCCGCAAAGCTGCAGAGTATTTATTTACCAGTCAATCGGCTTTATCTCATCAAATTAAGGAATTAGAGAGCCGAGTAAACACTGAACTATTTATTCGTCATTCTTCACCCATCGAGTTTACTGTGGCTGGACGTGTTATGTTGTCTTTAGCTGAAGAGGTGTTACCTAAAATTGAACAGGCGATAATGACCCTCAAAGGCAAAAGTGATGACAATAAATTGTCTATTGCGATCAAATGTCATGCTTGTTTTCAATGGTTATTGCCAGTCACTAATCAACTTGAACAAGACATATCGGGTATAAGTGTTGAGTTTATAGATACGCCTTTCACTTATGATGACGAAAAGCAAAGCGCCGCAAATATTTTATTTACTGACGAATTAGTCGCCTCACCTTGGCAACAAAGTGATCACATTGGCGAATTTGAATTGGTGGCGGTGGTTGCCAAAAATCATCCACTGACCCAGCATGGGTTTTTAACTGCCGAACATTTTATCGATCAAACCCTGCTCACTTACCCGGTTGCCCCTGAACAACTGGATATTTTCATTCATTGTTTAACCCCAGCTCAGGTTGCCCCTGTAGTGATCAAACACGTCAAAAATAGTCATGTTATTTTGCAAATGGTTGCCGCTCACATGGGCATTGCGGTATTGCCCAACTGGCTTGTTAATACTTTAGCATTGCAATCATTGCTCGATGTGATACCGATCACCGCCAACGGCTTGAGGAAAAACCTGTATATGCGCTACAACAAAAATAACAAGGCGATAAACGCCATACAATCTTTGTGTCCTCGAGTGCAACAGGCCTTTAAACAATTAGTCTAGCCGTTTATTAACAACAGGGCCGCAACTGGTAATTTGTTGCGGCTGGTAATTTATGATCAAGGCTTGAGGCCGATATAACCGGTTGACAATATCTTAGTGTAGATGATCCACCTGAACTAACTGAGATAACGCAACTGAGTGATTAGTGCCGCCGATAAACCGTCGACATAGTCTCAATTTTGCCATTGGCCAGTGCGAGTTTATTATTGCCCTGCTGCCATTCAGTTATCCTTAATTATTGAGTAAAATACTGCTACTATTATCGATATTAAAATCATCGATTATTGTATTGTTATAGCAATAATTCAGCGAGCAAATAAGGCTAATATGCAAGATATTATTAACTCAGAAAATACCGGTATAGATCTTTACATTTTCACCCCAGCAGACTTTCAAGCATGGTTGCCAAAGCAAGCTACACAATGGCAAAACTGGCTTAAAAACACCGATTTTTCTGGTTTGGGTTTAGCGCTGATCCCCAGTAGTGATGGCGCCATTGACTGCGCTATTATGGTGGTTGAGTCGCCACAAGACTACTTTGCTTTAGGGGATTTAATTAAACAATTACCGGCGGTGCAATATTGTCTGCACGCCCCTGAGCAATACAAACAAGCCTTGGTGTTTGGCTGGGCTGTTGGCGCTTATCGTTTTGATCACTATGTCAAAAATGACAAGCCATTGGCTGTTTTAGCGGTTGGTGAACCAGCACTGGTGCAACAGGTGATGGATCTAGTTCAAGCCACATATTTGGTGCGCGACTTAGTCAATACCCCTGCTGGCGACATGATGCCTGAGCAATTGGCGCAAAGTGCACAAGCCTTAGTCGATGAATTCGGTGGCCAAGTTGAGCAAATTATTGGCGAGCAATTACTCACTGAAAATTATCCAACTATTCATGCGGTGGGCCGTGCCAGTATTCATCAACCACAATTAATTGATTTGCACTGGGGCAAGACATCCGATCCAAAAGTCACCTTAGTCGGCAAGGGGGTATGCTTTGACAGCGGTGGTTTGGATCTAAAACCAGCCTCGGGGATGCGATTTATGAAGAAAGATATGGGCGGTGCCGCTCATGTGTTGGGATTGGCGCGGTTAATTATGGCACGTCAGTTACCTATTCGGTTACGCGTATTGGTGCCCGCGGTAGAAAATGCGGTGTCTAATAATGCCTTTCGCCCCGGTGATGTGATCACTACGCGCAGCGGTATTAGTGTAGAAATAGACAATACCGATGCCGAGGGCCGATTAGTGCTTTGTGATGCATTGACTGAAGCCGAAAATGATCAACCGGAATTGTTAATAGATTTTGCTACCTTAACTGGCGCGATGCGAGTCGCACTGGGCACAGAGCTACCCGGATTTTTTTCTAGCAATGATCAGATCGCTGAACAGTTAGTGTCTGCGGGAAGAAAAATTAGTGATCCTGTATGGCGTATGCCATTGCATAATGCCTATAAGGATCTACTGCGCAGTCAAGTAGCCGATATGACTAACTGCGCAAGTGTGCCTTTTGGTGGTGCTATTACCGCGGCGTTATACTTACAGGCGTTTGTTAAACCCAGTACAGACTGGCTGCACTTTGACGTCATGGCGTGGAACAATCGCGCTTTGCCCGGCAGACCTATTGGCGGTGAAGCTTTTGGTATACGTGCGGTATACGATTATTTACAACAGCGCTACGGTAAATAATCTGCATAAATTTAGCGCCAATAACTTTTGGCTAGAGCAATTTGCGGCGCAGGGTTATCTAAGCTGCGCCATTAAGTAGAAATCACGTGAACCCGTCGGCTGATATTACAAAGTAATTCATATGCAATGGTGGTGGCGTGCTCGGCCACCTCTTCAACGGGTAGCCCTTCGCCCCACAGTGTCGCGAGATCACCTATTGCATCGACAGCATCAATGCCTAAATCAACAGTGATCATATCCATAGACACGCGACCAACTAGCGGTACTCGGCGGCCATTAATTAATACTGGTGTGCCATTTTGAGCGTGTCTTGGGTACCCATCGCCATAGCCTATGGCAATAACCCCGATCACCGTATCGCGATCACTTCGCCAATGACCGCCGTACCCCACCGTTTGATCTTTGGCTAAATAGCGCACTGAAATAAGATGAGCTTTTAAGGTCATCACCGGTCGGATCGGTAGCGCTAATGGTTGCGCTGAATTCATTGGTGAAACCCCATACAGCAAGAGCCCAGGGCGCAACCAGTTGAGATGACTGTCGGGCCAAGCGCATATACCTGCTGAATTAGCCAAACTCTTTTGCTCGGCAGTGGCTGCACAAAGTTGATTAAACAGGGCTATTTGTTGGTCATTAGCGGGATCAGCGCGATCGTCAGCACTGGCTAAATGACTCATTAGTACCAAGGGATCTTGTACGTTACTACTTTGCTTTAACCGCTGATAAAAATCACTGAAGTCTTTGGGATTAATGCCCAGACGGTGCATACCGGTATCAATTTTTAACCAAACTTTTAACGGTCTTGCTAGGTTTGCCTGACAAATCACTTCCAATTGTTGTTGGTTGTGCACTACGGTTTGTAAGTTGTTAGCGGCGATCACCGCTACATCGTCAGCACAAAAAAAACCTTGTAATAGCACAATAGGTTTACTCACCCCACTTGCCCGTAATGCCAGCGCTTCATCAATGCGCGCTACACCAAAGGCATCGGCTTGCGGTATCGCTTGGGCAATGCGCTCTAGACCGTGACCATATGCATTGGCTTTTAATACCGCTAAGATCTGACTGTTAGGCGCAAGTTGCTTAATTATTTGAAAATTAGCAGTTAACGCCGACAAATCAATTTGCGCAGTAACAGCACGTAAATTCATCTGAGATCCAAGGCAAAAGTGCGTGAACTGTTTGTTGCTGTTACCATCGCGGTGAATTTAATCTTCGTCGAGCACATGTGGACCTGCGTAGTTGTCAAAACGTGAGAACTGACCTTGAAAGGTTAACGGCACTCGGCCAATAGGGCCATTACGCTGTTTACCGATAATGATTTCTGCCATGCCTTTGAACTCAGAGTCGTCATGGTATACCTCATCACGGTAAATAAACATGATCAAATCAGCATCTTGCTCAATTGAACCTGACTCGCGCAGATCTGAGTTAACCGGACGTTTATCAGAGCGCTGCTCCAAACTCCGGTTGAGCTGTGACAATGCCACTACTGGTACTTTTAATTCTTTTGCTAAGGCTTTTAATGAACGCGATATTTCGGCGATCTCTAGAGTTCTGTTGTCGGCAAATTGCGGCGCCCGCATCAATTGTAGGTAATCGATCATTATCATGCTTAAACCATCGTGTTCACGGGCAACACGTCGGGCGCGAGAACGCAATTCGGTGGGTGTTAACCCAGCAGCATCATCTATATACATTTTGCCTTTGTCGATCAGTAAGCCCATGGTCGACGACAAACGCGCCCAATCCTCGTCAGCTAGTTGTCCGGTGCGAATTTTGGTCTGATCAATGCGACCTAAAGACGCTAGCATTCTCATCATTAATTGATCGGCAGGCATTTCTAAACTAAAAATTAACGCCGGTTTATCTTCTGTCATGGCTGCTTTTTCAGCCAAGTTCATGGCAAAAGTCGTCTTACCCATCGATGGCCTTGCGGCAACAATAATTAGATCTGAAGGTTGTAAACCAGCAGTCATTTTATCGAGATCAGAAAAACCAGTAGACACACCGGTAACACCATCGACAGATGCGCCACTCATCTGCTCAATGCGGTCAACGGTTTTTTCTAATACCGAGTGGATATTCTCTGGACCTTCAGATTTATTGGCCCGTTGCTCGGCGATCTGGAAAACTTTTGTTTCAGCTAAGTCTAATATTTCAGCACTGGTACGGCCTTGAGTATCAAATCCCGCTTCGGCTATCTCGTTGGCCACGCCGATCAGATCACGGGTGATTGCCCGCTCGCGAACAATATCAGCATAAGCAACTATGTTAGCGGCGCTGGGGGTGTTTTTGATCATTTCGGCTAGATATACAAAACCTCCAGCATCGTCTAATTGTTGCTCATTTTTTAATGCCTCGGATAATGACACCAGATCAACGGGGGCGCCTTGCTCGATCAATCGACCTACGGTTTCAAAAATAATGCGGTGTGAGCGACTGTAAAAATCGATGGCCACTACTTTTTCAGCCACTTTATCCCAAGCGTCATTATTGAGTAATAAGCCACCTAACACTGACTGCTCAGCCTCTAAAGACTGCGGCGGTATTTTTAGCACCTCAACTTTATTATCTCGAGAAAAATGCTGATTTTTTGATAGTTTGGCTGGCTTACTCTCGGCCATGGTTACACCTTAAACAATATTGCTATACCCCTAACCGTGGTATAGCACAACAAACGATACAGAGAATAGCCGATTGACTATGCTCCTGCAGATGACACTAATGTAGCAGATATTAACAGCGAGCAAAACTCAGTGAGCTGGTTTTAACTATGTGATAACGGTGAGTGGATAGCCTAGCCAGCAGCGCATTGCCGATCAGTACAGTATTGCACTTGCTCAGCTTAAACATTACTGAGTGTTAAACTATCCGCTGTACTACTGACTAAACTAGTTGACACTAACCCGGGCAAACTTGCGTTTACCTACTTGATATACCGCACTGGTACCGACGCTGATCCGCAATTTAGTGTCTTGTACTTTCTCTCCGGCAATTTTCACCGCGCCTTGTTTTATCATCCGCATCGCTTCAGAGGTACTGGCTACCAGCCCCGCCTCTTTGAGCAGATTACTCAGGGCGATATCGCCATCAGTAGCGGTTAACTCAGTTTCTGGTATGTCTTCAGGTAATGCCCCTTTTTGAAAGCGATTAATAAATTCCTGATGGGCGGCGTCTGCGGCAGCAGCATCGTGAAAGCGGCAAATGATTTCTTTGGCAAGGGCTATTTTAACGTCCCTTGGGTTGCCACCTTCAGCGACTTGCGTGCGGTATTTGTCAATCACCTCTAATGATTCAAAACTGAGTAGCTGGTAGTAGCGCCACATTAACTGATCAGAAATTGACATGATTTTGCCAAACATTTCACTGGGACTATCGGTAATGCCAATGTAATTATTTAACGATTTAGACATTTTTTGCACCCCGTCTAAACCTTCCAGTAGCGGCATCATCAACACCGTTTGTGGACGCTGCCCCTCGGCTTTTTGCAACTCACGACCCATCAATAAATTAAATTTTTGATCGGTACCACCTAATTCAACATCTGCTTGCAGGGCAACTGAATCCCAGCCTTGCGCCAGCGGGTACATAAATTCGTGGATGGCGATGGCTTGACCATTGGCATAGCGCTTTTTAAAGTCATCTCTTTCCATCATTCGCGCAACGGTTTGCCGCGACGCTAACTTTATCATCCCGGCAGCGCCGAGCTTGTCCATCCAAGCAGAGTTAAAAGCAATGGTGGTTTTTTCTGGATCGAGAATTTTAAATACTTGTTCTTTATAAGTTTCAGCATTGGCTAACACCGCTTCTTTGGTCAGTGGCTGACGCGTAGCATTTTTACCCGTTGGATCACCGATCATGCCAGTAAAATCACCGATCAAAAAAATAACTTGGTGACCCTGTAATTGAAACTGGCGCAGTTTATTGATTAATACCGTGTGACCAAGGTGCAAATCGGGCGCAGTAGGATCGAACCCTGCTTTTATTTTTAGGGGTTTACCCCCCTTTAATTTTTCTAACAGTTCGTCTTCTACTAGAATTTCATCGCTACCGCGTTTTAACTCTGCAAACGCCTGGCTGACATCTGTCATTTACTCGGCCTCATCACTTAAATTTAAAATTGCAAAGGTGAATTCTACTGTAATTAAGGCCCCACTTGAAAGCCTAACGTTGTTTGATCGCACATTTTTTTGTTATAGTAGCTGTCAAGTGTAGTACTAAAACCTGTTTGACGAGCATTAACACATTGAATAATATAGTTAAATTATATAAGCAACTGCCAAAAATTCACAAAATAGTACTCACAGCAAGTAGTCTAATATTGCTGATAACCATGTTTTTTCCCTCGGAAAACGCCAATGCCAGTCGACAGATCCAACAAACACCACTTGAACTAGGCAAGCGATATCAAATTAAAATACCTGAAATAACGCCAGTCACTCGAACAGAGCCAAGCATACAAGCATCATTACCAGCCCCCGTAAACACTCAAGACCCTCACTCAAACCAGCAACCTGCAGCATCTGAATTCACTTGGCAAACAGCCAAAGTCAAAAGTGGTGACTCACTAGCTAAAATACTCAAACGCTTCGGTTATAGCGCGCAAACCACCCATAATGTTAGCCGTGCAAAAGGGAAATTCACCAGTAGACTGAAAAACTTATCGGTAGGGGACACCTTGCGCATTGGTAAAAATGCACAGGGGCAATTGGCCGCTTTAGACATGGAGGTGTCAAAAACAGAAACGCTATTAGTGCGGTTAGTTGACGGAAATTATCAATCCCATAAACAAACTAAAACCGTTGAAATTCGCGAAGCATCGGCGCACGGAGTGATCGCCTCAAGCTTTTGGCACGCTGGTATTAAATCGGGTTTAAGCGATGGACTGATCATTAATTTGGCTAATTTGTTTGATTGGGATATCGATTTTGCATTAGATATTAGGCGCGGTGATAGTTTTCACGTGATTTACGAAAACAAGTACATCGAAGGTGAGTTTATTGGTACAGGTAAAATACTTGCCGCTGAATTCATTAATCAAGATGAGCCATTTCAAGCCATTCGCTATACCGATGGTGAATACTATACGCCTGAGGGTAAAAGTATTAGAAAAGCGTTTTTGCGCAACCCAGTCAATTTTAAATACATTAGTTCAAATTTTAATCCCAAGCGTTTTCACCCTATTTTAAAGCGCATCAAACCCCACAGAGGCATAGACTATCGAGCCAAAACCGGCACACCTGTGGTGGCCTCAGGTAATGGTAAAGTGATCAAATCAGGGTATGACAAATACAATGGTCATCATGTATTTTTACAGCACGGTAATGGTATAGAAACTAAATATATTCACTTTTCCAAACGAGCGGTAAAGAAAGGCCAACGGGTAAAACAAAACCAAGTGATCGGCTATGTGGGTTCAACGGGGATGTCACAAGCACCGCACTTACACTATGAATTTTTGGTCAACGGCGTACATCGCAACCCGCGCACTGTAAGGTTACCTGACGCCGAGCCGATCAGTGAGCAATATCGCAATGATTTTTTGCAATTGGCGCAATTGCGCTTAGACGAATTAGGCGATTCACGACAAGCGTTGTTGGCCATGCAAGACATGTCTTCGCAAGCGCCATAACCTGATAAATACTTGCGATAACATGCCTCAACAACCGCAGCCCAACCCCAAGTCAAAAGTACAATCACAGCCCAAACAACTGTATATAGGGCTGATGTCGGGCACCAGTGCCGATGGTTTAGATCTGGCTTTAGTCGATTTTTCCAGTGGCAAGGCATCGCTTATTGCCAGCGATTATTACCCTTACAGCGATGCTATTCATCAAAAAATTACCGCCTTGTACAGCGTTACTGACAATGAAATCGATCGAGCTTTCAGCTTAGATGTAGAATTAGCCACCCTGTTTGCGCAAGCAGTTAATAGCTTTTTAATTAAACAGCAGTTGACCGCAAAAGATATAACTGCGATTGGCAATCACGGGCAAACTATTAGACATAGACCGCCTAACTTAGCTCAAACAACTCAAACAGGACAAACAAGACAAACAACACAAGCATTTACCTTGCAAATAGGCTGTGCGCAAACCTTGGCCGTATTGACTAACATAGTCACCATTGCCGACTTTCGCACTAAAGATGTAGCTCTTGGCGGTCAGGGTGCCCCCTTGGTACCTGCTTTTCACCAAGCTTTGTTTGCCGATCTCAAACGAGATACCTTTATTGTTAATATTGGTGGTATTGCCAATTTGACCTATTTACCCAAAGCTGGCAGTGAACTGTCGGTTTTGGGCTTTGATACTGGCCCCGGCAATGGCTTATTAGACGCTTGGTGCCAGCAACACACAGGGCGACGTTATGATCACCACGGCGAATGGGGCGCTACCGGCACTGTTGATCAAGCCTTGTTGCAATCATTACTCACCGATAGTTATTTCTCGGTACCTGCGCCAAAAAGCAGCGGTCGTGAATACTTCAATTTGGCATGGCTAACGCCTTATTTAAGGGATAAAACAACACGACCTGAAGATGTACAAGCCACTCTAACGGCGCTAACTGCTCAGACTATTGCTGACGACATTAAGAAAATTTCACCTAGCGCCGCGGTTTTTGTTTGTGGCGGTGGTATTGCCAATAAATTGTGTTATAAGCAATTGGAACATCAACTTAGCGCATTTTCTGTACAAACTATCGAATCATTAGGTGTTAATAATTCAGCATTTGAGGCAATGGCGTTTGCTTGGCTAGCTTTCGCATATGACAAAAAAATCTATGGCAACATCCCAGCAGTAACGGGAGCTTCGCGAAAAGCAGTACTCGGCAGTGCTTTTTATCCCTGATCCCCTCTAGATATTGTGCCACTTTTTAATATAATTGTTCCTATGTTCAAAATTTGAACAAATCGGTTTTTGCTCAAATTATTGAACTGATATTACCGTTGAATAATTCAACATTAAAGGGAGGCATTATGGAATTTAATGACATTCACATTGGTATGAAATGTGGCAGTAAAAAGGGCAGTGGCACCGTGACATGGATTGACGGTTCAACCAAAACAATATACATGGCTAACACCTGCAACAATCACAATTTTGAAGTGGTTTTTGACGATATTGTTGATGATCCACAAGCTCACAATAAACAAGACACTTATTACTAATATATTTGTTATCTAGGTGTTTTATTGTAAGCAGAGCGCTTACAAATTTGGCTTATCCGCGAAATTACCATTCACCAAGAGACCAAACTGACCAGAATTGACATCGTCGTTTCTGGTTTTTTTTATCTTATTTTCTATTCAGTGCTCGATAGTATTCGACCGTCGAGTAGCTAGTACTACTTAGCTCAGAACTGACATTGGCCAGTAGCTAGGCATAGCCTGCTAAAATCATTACCATAAATCAAGTAGCTCTATCGCTAATGGCAGGGTCAGCAATGTGATCACCGCCTGAGCTACCTTGCTGTGCAGCGATGAATCGACTCTCGGCCGCTTGCCCACTAACATGCCAGCCAATGCATTGTATTTGCATATGAGTAACAACAATAAACAAATCAAAGTGCTGAACAGTAAAGTAAGCAGCAATGAAAACATTGCTGATAGTTCTAGGCTTGCGATTAAAAAGGCGATAACAATTAACACGCTTTGATGGATGACATACAACGGGAAAACATACCTGTTTGCATCACTTATTAGTGCAGATGGTTTACTAAACAGCCGGTTAGCAATGGCGAGAATGGCGATCAAACTGACAATTTTCGATACATTGTATGCAAGTACGGCAAGGTAAAGAATGAGATCATCACCAGTTTGCTGATGATCTAACCAAAAGCCAAGCTGATAGGCTACCACTAGGCACCCCGCGGCAATAATAATGATCTTGAATTGCTGTTTCAGCCATTGCCAAAATTGCGCAGACACACCAAATAAATAGCCGAATAACAGGCAAGTAAAGCCATAGAGGTCTCGCTTTAGATCGCTATTATCAAGGTTGGAGATTATCAGTGAAATGGCGATTAATACACTAAGCCACTTTACATTGAATGTATTATGACGCCTGTGCAATTGACCAAGAGGATATTGCAGAATGACCAAAACAAACATAAAGCGCCACAGTGAGCGAAGAAACCACAGGTGATTGACATCAATGTGGTGCCAAATTCCCGCACTAAAGCCGTCAAAATAACTATTTGAGCCAAAATAAAAATGCACCAGAAAGGCCTGAAAACTAGTACTAATCACTCCTTTTTGGGTCATTTCAACGAAAAGTTGCACGGGAACCACAAATAAAATCCCAAAAAATAAGGGCAATAAAATAGCATTGCTTCGGTTAGTGAGTAAAAATACACTGCCCCATTTTTTCTGCATTGCGTAGAGAGAGGTACCAGATATAAACCAAAGCAAGCCCATTCGCCATGGAGAGCTTAACATCATTACATGTTGTAACCAGATCCAGTTGCTATCTTGTTTATAATGGAAATGCCAATCTGGCACCCAAATCATGCCAAGGTGGTACAAAAAAAGTATAACAACAGCGATCACCCTGAGGTGATCAAGCGCTATAATTCTCGATGAATTTGCCGCTGCGATGTTTTGTTGAGTCATTTTATCCCTTTACCCTGTTTGCCAATTAGAGGGCTATACCTTTGTCATTGGATGCATTAACCTATTTACTATGTTATTGAAAGTCATTGAAATTGTGATGTGTGGCAGAAAAATGTGACGAAAGGAAGAGACTAAAATTGTTAGATAAAAAACTGTTTCAAAGGTACCAAACAGGCATTACTCTGCTGTTATTAAGTACTTATTTTGCAATTAATGGATTGGTTAACTCAACTAGCGTATTAATGGAAGCAATGAGAGAGCCCATATTGCCTTTTGAACAATGGGAACCTTTTGTTTGGGAATTTTCCAGCGCTATTGGCAGTTTTCTGCTTGTCGTCTGGCTATCGGGTGCCTTAAGGAAATTTCCTTGGCATTGGCAACGTCCTATAGTTAGTTTTGCTCAATACAGTCTTTTGGCTCTGCTATTTTCTGCCGCTCATATTGGCTTTATGATCTTCTCAAGAGAAATAATTTACTTTTTTATGGACAGAGAATATCAATTTGCGGTTGGGTTAGCCGAGTGGCAGTTCGAACTTTTATACGAACTCAGTAAAAATATTTGGTCTTTCATTTTCTTTGTCATTTTGATCTGGAGCTATCGCTATATTATTGCCCAATGGCTAGGTGATGCCAAAGACATCACAGTTGAACATAAACATAACGACCTAGAAACTGAGCAAGCAACAGAAACTAACTTACTACTGATAAAAAAACTTGGACAAGAGTTTCTTGTCAATAAAAATGAGATTGAATGGATTGAATCATCTGGTAATTATTTGAATTTACATATTGGCGGTAAAGTATTCCCAATGCGTGAAACCTTTAAATCTTTTTTAGCAAAAAATCCCCATATTGCCTTTAAACGGGTGCATCGCTCATATGCTGTTAATTTACACTATGTTAGTCATTTAACTTTGACCACAAGTGGTGATGGTAAGATTGAATTAACCTCAGGGGAGATGGTTAAAATGTCTAGAAGATACAAGCTGCAACTTGACTAACTCTGCTTCCTAGAGGTAGGTATGGGACATTGCACTTTCAATTTTGCTAGCATCGAAGCAGGTAGACAACAGTAAATTCAATTTGCCCACCTGTGTTTTGAAGGGCCTTTAACCTTCAATGTTGCCTTCCCTAAAAGCTACTTTAAAAATGAAGAAAAATCATCTGTAGTGATGTTTGACTTTTCTTCTAAAGCTGTTGTTTTAGAGGGGAGTCTAGTGTCGAGTATTGTTCAAAGAGTTTTAAAAAACAACCTTTAGATGCTGTAAAAACAAGGTTAGTAGATGAATGGGTGAAATATTGTGAACACTTATCTGCCGAGCAGGAGTCATGCAGAAATGTAATGTTTTGAGGATAATGACAGACTACAAGCCGTCTATTCCTGAAAAGGCCTTTTCAGTAACCAAACCTGCACTTGCTCGCCGGATGCGCTCTGATTTCAACAACGCAATAAGCGCACCACTTAAATTGCTATTCATGGTCCTGTCTAATGAGCCCAGCACTGCTGAGGAACGGCTACCTTGTGTCGATAAATAGTCATAAATTTCCTCTAGTGTTGGAATGTAGGCAGCAAATGGCAGAAGTGCAGCCATGGCATCCACTGAATTTTTATTTTGTTTATTAAAAATAAAAGCGATACAGGACATTAAATCTTGGTCGATACACCTTTGCTGTTGTTGATAACATTTCAACAAAAATCGAAAAACCGACAAAGACTTACTCACGGTAAGACTCATTAACAGAGGCGATTCTTTATTATTGGAATAGCAAAAAATATTGGCTTTCTTAGTGTGTAACAGCTTTACCACCGCTAGGTCACCCCGTTGGGCAGCGACATGCATAGCACTGATCCCCATTGGTGTTGTTAGGTTGATATCTACCTGCTTTTCAACTAACCACTCGATCGTTTGCAGCTCACAATATAAACAGGCGTAGATAAACGGGGTAAAACCATTTTGGTTATATGGCAGGGTTAAGTCCATTCCTGCGTGATAAAATACCTCTAAAAGCGATAAATCATTGCTCTTGAGGGCGTCGTATAAAACAGGTATGCCAAGGTGATTTAAATCTTGAGGAGTATCGCCCAACGCAATGCGCTGCTGGATGTATTGTAGATTCTTGGTTTGGATGGCTAGTTCAAGTGGCGTGCTTAATATTGGCATAAATCGATAATTGTTCCTTCGCGAATTTCAGCGACTTCAGCAAAATCTGCAACAGCACGCTTAAATGACTTTACCTGCAAAGAGGGTGGAGATAAAAATAAAATATTAGGTAATACTGCTGGTAACGAATGTCGTAATGGCGGCTTATCGACAAGGTCACTGAAATAGATAAGGGTGTGAAAATCTTCTTGTTTAAAGTCATCTTTATTCTCGGCCCAGGTAAAAATCTCTTGCAAAACACGCCCTATATCGGTTCCTCCTCGCCCCTCTACTTGGAAGTTTTCAGGCAAGGTTAAGCACTCATCCTGAGAGAACTCTACTATGTTGCCGCGCAGAGTGGTGTCGGCGGTAAACATATACAATTGGTTCATATTATTAGATTCAAGCGCAACAAGGTTAGAAATTTCGCCAATGAAGCTCTCTAACATCTCCTTTGAAACTGAACCAGAGGCATCGATGACACAAACGATGTTATTACTCGGTGATGCGGGTATTGGAGAGCCAATGTAAAGAGGGGAATTCAAGCCCATCTGTTCAGGTGATATGAAGTAAATATCATCGGGAATTTCGTCGCTGTGTTGGTAATGCATTCCATTACCAACAATTAATTGGTTTAAACGAGTCTTCCAAGAAAGATGTGCGGTGCTCTCACTGTCAACTGATTCAGCAAAAGCTGTTTCCAGATGCTCTCCTTTCATTGTTCCACCTGATGGTGTGTTTCTGCGAAGATCTGCAGCTGTTTGAATATCCCCAGATAAATTTAATTGACTGATAACGTCGAGTTGTTGATAAGCCGGTTTGTCGTTCGGATCGGGCATTTTTAAGCATTTGCGAATATGGCTTAGATCATTTTTGTCCAGTACTTCAGCAAGTTGATCCGCATCGATCATATGGCCATGGATATCTTGTACGCTGCCGCGCTTATCCTGCGCTTTAGAGACTGGAGCAAGTAAATCGTCTTTGAGTTTATCTTTTATCTCTTCGACCAAAGGTGCAGCAGTTTCTGGTGGGTTGTCCCATAAATCAAAAAGAATATTTTCTTCACTGGCATCGGCATAACGCGCTATCTCTTCTGGCCGAGTCCCCCAAGCAGAATCAAAAACATCACCGGGTTGCAAAGTGTTATACGCTTTTAACAAGCGAATGTTTATGGCAATGTCTGTTGCTATAGCCCATAGCAAAGGAGGTGCTTGCGCCGGCATTCGCGCATGATGCCTAAATAAAATGTGCGATAATTCGTGCAAGAGTATTAAGATCATTGGATGATGTACAGTGTTGACACTTTCTATGTGCGATGAACTGATCAATGACTTAAAAAACTCAGTGCTAACAAAAATCTGAATACCATCAGTAAAAGCTGTGCTACATAATCCGATCAGTGCCTTGTGATCGTATAAATGAAATGGGGTTCGTCGAGCCAATATAGAAAGTACACCAAATCTTGGTAACCCTGAGTCATCACTTTGAATGATGTAGCTACGAAGCTTCTGTAAAGGCAGGTTCCATGCTACTTGTCGATTTAGACGTGTTGTAGGCTGCTCGCCAAGTTCAGCGAAAATATGGCTGGCAGGGTTAAAATTTGGGCTGCTTTCATATTGTGACATGGTTATTTCACTGCGATTAATGCTATTGGATCAGTTTAACGAATTGATTAAAATAAACGATGCTTTGTAATATCTGCGACAGTTTGATGAGGTGAAAATGCTCTCACACCATCAATCGCTATTTCAAGGCTACTATTTTAGATCACTTTGTAGATTTAGTATAAGCTTTCCTATCAACGCCTGCTTATGTAGATACGCGCGAACTAACCACTTGAGATCAATTTATAAAATTATCAACTGCAACTGAGGTAAACATTAACACAACGAGTAAAAATATGACAAAACAACAAGAATTACCTTTAAAAGAAGCAACCACAGACATTATTGTAGATCGTCTTATCTTAGACATGCTGCAGAAGTTTCACACAGGAGGTGTTAACAAAGATCTCGATGAGCACATCATAAACGCATGGCTTTTGTCTCGTGGAACCGATTTTCTTGCTCGTTCAGTCACACCAACCTATTTAAGAGGTTTTCCCGGGCAAGGAAAAACAACTAGCTATCGCATTGCCGCAATGCGTGTCGCTGAGATGTTGGATATGGAATTTGTGATGAATCCTGATGAGCAATTCACCCCCACGGGAAAGGAGTTGCTTTTTGTCGTTCAAGAGCTCTCAGGTCAGGTATCAGCGGTTGATTTTGGCGGCATACCCAATGTGCAAACCTTTGTCGCACCTAACGGCGAATCGCAAGCGTTTATGACCAAAATACCCAACAAGCGTCTGGCTGCTCTCAAATTCGCAGGAGCTTCTGTACTGCTTCTCGATGACTTCTCTAATGCTTCACCTAACATTCAAAATGTCGCTTTATCAATACTGACCGAAAACCGATTTCAGGGTTTAGATTTGGGCAACACCCTTGTTGGAGCCACAGGAAACCTTGGAGCGAGTGATGGAACACACGTCAGCTCTACCTCAAACGCTATTGTCACCCGTGTGGCCAATTTTTTGGTGGTAGATACCATAGATCATTGGATATCACGGACGCAATTAGAATTTGCCGATGAGGTCGGTGATGGCGGCGTTTCAAGCTTTTTGCGCAGGTATCCAGACTTGTTTCATGCCCCCAAATCAAATCGCGATGGTGTTCCTTACCCTTGCCCTCGGGCGTGGAGTTTATTTGTTCCCAAATTAAGGGAAATTCTATTTTATTTTAAACAGAAAAAACAACAAACACCTGATTTTAGCTTCCCGTTTGATGAGTTAGAATCTGAGGCCTCGGGCTTCCTTGGCCTAGAAGTGTCGAATCGACTGGCGATTTACTTTTTATCTTTCATGCAAACCAGTGATCCACTTGCTAAGCGCCTGGTTGAGTCTGGCCAATGGTCGGCGGCAGATCGAAGCGTCTTTGATCAAGAATACGCCAATGGCTACGCTGCTAGCTCTCAGCAGTTTGGATATCAATTTATGACTGCCTTGGCCGATTATACAGCAAAGGCATTTATTGATGATTTACCAGCAAAAAACAACTGGCGAAAAACAGCAAAAGCCCTAGCAAATGGTTTGTACGGTCAGCGCATTGATCACGCATTAATTTGTTATGGTGCCCATTACTTTGCGATCAGAATAATCTTATTGGCTGAATCTTCAAATACAGATACCCAAGAGATCGGCAAGCTTGATGAAAAGGGCCGCCCTGATCTCAATGAATCTTTTTTGATCTTCATCGCCCAAGAAATTGCTCAGTTACCGATAGCCGTTGAACGAACCAGTTCAGCTGACGATGGGCGTGTTATGCGCTTAATGGATGAAACCTTTTGCGAAATCGTCAGCCATTTTCGAGGTTATCAAAGGCAAAGTTACGGCTAAGTAACTTGCCGTTTAGTCAGTGATAGCAATTACTTTTTGAGCAAGCGGTATTAATTTCCATTAAATTCAAGCGTATTAGTGTGAAACTCAGTGCCAATTGCAAAGTGAATAAAAACAACAACGAAAATGTTGATCTTGCACATGACAAAGAGCTAATTTTAAAAATGATCAACGACTGATCTTGTGATCTTTTGTCGACGGATTTAATTGCTAAAGTCAGCTTTAATAAAAAATATTACTTGACTCCGTACCTATGTACAGAGATTAGAATAGGAAACTGAAATGAAGAATCACAGTTCAATGACAATTGGTGGGTTGGCGAAAGCGGCTGATGTAGGTGTAGAAACAATCCGTTTTTACCAACGCAAATCGCTCATCGAACAACCCCCTAAAATCAACGGTTTCCGCAAGTATAGCGGTGAATATGTGCGATTGATCAAACTTATCAAGAGATTACAAAACGTTGGTTTTACTTTGGATGAGATTAAAGAATTTCTTGTATTTGATGGGTGTTGCATTGCATCAACAGAAGTCGTTCGTCAAAAATCTCTGACTAAAATTAAAGAGATCAATGGCAAGATTGC
>JBELHO010000027.1:23689-41417 GCA_042091375.1 Thalassotalea sp.
TGTATAGATTCAGATTGCTGCTAGATAAAATCAAGTATCCTCCGAGACACTTCTTCGGGGGTATTTTGCAATTTTTGTTACTGTTGGTATTGAGTCAGAAACGCTGCCTTTGACGTAGATTACTTTTTTGGGGATCACCCTCCTTGCTAAAGAGGTCTTATTTACCTAGATCACAATCTAATTAAGATCGATAGTATAATGACCAAGCAATTAAGTTACGGACGTAAATCGTTTTAAATTATTGACATATTCACATGGTGGGCAATTTTGTACTTGTCAAATAGTGAATCAATGACATTGACAGCGGATCGCAATATGTAAGCATACGGAGTAAAAGTGTCAATTTTATAGCTTTACCTAATGCAACTTTAAACAACCTTTTAACCACGTGATTTTGTTTTACAATTTATTTTGGCTTAATTTATGCTAGAATTCCATTAAGGATCCCATTAAGAATTATTGCTAACTCTTGGAGTAAAAATATGACATTTGTAAGAACACTCAATAAAGTACTGATAACTATCATTGCACTTATTAGCTTGTCAGCAAATGCAACAATTATTTTAGCAACAGACTTTAATGATCGAACAGTGATTGGCGATACCGCTAGCGACTTAAACTGGACTTACTATGGTATTAGCACTCCTGGAGATCTGTCAGCAGACTTTAGCCTTTTTACTACATCACAAGCTAGTGATTTATTTGTGGTAAATTCAAATATTGTCAATGAGTCCCCATGGACTGTTGATATCAGTTTAAATGTATTGTCTGAGGAACTTAGCGAGCTTGTACTCTCTCTGGATGCGTTCATTTTTTCGAATCATGGCCTCCCACAAGGAGTACAGAGAAACCTCGATTTAACTGCAAACCTTCTTAACTCGAGCAACGATATTATCAGTTCGATCCGTTTAGATGATATTTACGCTAATAATGGCGCTTTTCTGAGTTCAATGCCAAATGGATCGTCAGTTGAATTCGATTTCATCGGTGCAAGGTTACTCGCCAACAACACATACACCTTAAGAATTTTTGCTGAAGGGCAAGGATATGGAAACAATGCAGGATTTGACAACCTTCAATTAGTCGCAAAGGTTCCAGAGCCTTTGCCTGTAATTTTTTTAGCAATTGGTCTAATAACAATAGCTTTGCGCAAGAGATCTATAATAACGACTATTAAAAAAAATTAGTCGTTTCTCGATTTATTGAACAACCCATGTTTCATTACATAAAGCCATTAATTGTTAATGGCTTTTTTTTTGGCAGTAAAAAAGCGTTGACCTATTTCTTTAAAACGACAATATGTCTGTCATTTTATTGCCAGCCAGAAAAGTTAGCGCACGCTTTAGCTAGAGTGTATTTGTTAACTATTCAATTTTTCCGTCTGCAACTTTAATTTTGAAAACGGCTATAAACGTATACGTGTAATAATATTTGACTGCATAAGTAACTAAATTATCTACCGCCTGTTTAGTTGACAAAACAGCCTATTTAGAATGAATTATGTCATTGAAAAATCAATTCTAATTCAATAAAAAACACCCCTTTGTCTTATTAAAGCTAAACTTATCTCAACTTGACTGCTTTTGATTCTAGATAATACGAAATAAATAACCATAGCAGTTATCACCTATACGATTTTTTAAATTAACTTTTTACTAAGAAACAAAAAAGCCCACTTTAACTTTACGGTTAAAAATGAGCTTTTATTACATCTAATACATTGTTAATTAATGAATTAATTAACAATAACAGTTTTATATCATTTAGAATGGAATATCATCATCAAAGTCAATAGTCGGCTCTTGTGGATTGACTTTAGGCGCTTGTTGCGGCTGATTGGCTGGGGCAAAACCACCTTGCTGTTGGGCTGGTTGATTTGGCTGGCTTTGTTGTTGACCTTGTTGCTGCTGACCTTGCTGAGTAAAACCACCTTGTTGTGCTGCTGGTTTATATGCTTGCTGCTGCGACTGTTGTTGCGGCTGGCCTTGTTGGTTAAAACCAGTTGTTTGACCTTGTTGGGCAAATCCACCAGATTGCTGACCTTGCTGAGCAAAACCACCGCCTTGTTGTCCTTGCTGGCCATAACCACCTTGTCCACCTTGACCGCCACCTTGACCGCGCGAGTCAAGCATTTGCATTTCATTGGCAACCACTTCGGTAGTGTACTGATCAGCACCCTGTTGGTTTTGCCATTTACGGGTTTGCAAGCGTCCTTCTAGGAATACTTTTGAGCCCTTTTTCAAATATTCGCCGGCAATTTCAGCTAAGCGTTGATAAATGACAATGCGATGCCATTCGGTTTTTTCTTTTTGCTCACCGGTTTGCTTGTCTTTCCAGGTTTCTGAGGTTGCGACGGTAAAATTGGCAACTGCACTGCCATTTGGCATAAAACGCACTTCGGGATCTTGTCCTAAGTTTCCAACAATAATTACTTTATTTACACCACGACTGGCCATATGATCCTCTCTAAAAATTGCAGCGGCATGTAAGCCACTGACTAGAAAGAAGTTGTTCTGCAATGCAGGGTTTCTACTTTCAGGGTTTAACGGTTTAGCTGATCATTCTAACACCGCGATTTATTTTCCGATAGCTCTTGTCGAAAAATTCAAGCAATTAGCTTGATACTTTTAAATAGCGCTGCAAATTATCGACAATATCTGCTGGAATTTTTTCCGCTTTTTGCTGTTGATAATTGAAATTGACCATAATGGCGGTGCCCGACGCACACAGCTGTTGGTTTTGCCAAATCTCTTGATACACATCAAATGAAGAACTGCCGATGCGGCCAATATAGGTGCGCACTTCTATTGCTTTGCCATAATACATTTGGCCGTGAAAACTGGCGTCAATTTTGGCTAAAATCAACTTCCAATTTGTTAAATCTAGATCTGGGGTAAACCAGCGAAATATTGGCTCGCGAGCACCTTCAAACCAAATGGGCACCATAGTGTTGTTAATGTGTCCTAAGGCATCTGTATCACTAAATCTCGGGGTTATAGATTCACTAAAAAATTGCTCGGTCATTGTCGATAATACTCATTTTTATACGGGTTAAATTGCAATTAGCACCACTAAAATATTTTCACCTGAAAGTAAATGTGGTGTATGCTGACTGTGCTAATAATAACACTAATAATGTATCACTATGACTGATTTTATTGAAACCTATCCAAATATATTAACTGCCGATTTTTGTCAGCAATTTATGACCAGTTTTGAGCAAAGCCCACACAAACATCAGGGAAAAACTGGTGGTGGGGTAGATGAAAGTAAAAAAATCAGTGAAGATATTTATTTAAACCGCTATCCCGAGTTTGCACAACAACTCAATGTTATTACCCAAGCCTGCACTAAAGCCATCACCGATTATGTCTGTAAGTATTATTTTAGTTTGATCAGCGGTCTTTCATTAACGTTGCAACATCCAGTAACCCAGCAGCCTGTGGTATTAACCGCTGAAAACTTTGATGAAATAGGCAAACCGAATGCGGTCAATTTGATCCGTTACTTATTTCGCTTGGCACCCATTAATGCGCAAAAATATCACAAGGGCAAAGGAAATTACAATTATTGGCATTCTGAAATATACCCGCAAACCGGTCAAAACGATGCCTTGCACCGGGTGTTGTTGTTTATTATTTATCTCAACGATGTAGAGTCTGGCGGCGCAACTGACTTTTACTATCAAGACAAATCGATCCAACCTAAAGCTGGCAGTATGCTTATTGCGCCTTGTGGCTTTACCCATACCCATCGCGGCAACATACCGGTATCAAACGATAAATATGTATTGACTTCATGGATGTTATTTAATCCCGCACAACACATATACCCCGCAACTTAAACACTGAGACCAACATGAAAAAAATTATTGTCTTGTTTTGTACTTTTTTGAGTTTATCTTTGTTGGCCAGTACCAGTGAGAAAGCGCCGGACAGAACTACAGGTGATGGCCCTTATAAACGACTGATCTTGCGCGGCGGTATTGTTATCAATGGCGAAGGTGCCCCCGCCCGAGGACCTATGGATATAGTTATCGAAAATGATCGCATTGTGAATATTGTCAATGTCGGTCACCCTGGAGTGCCTATTTTATCGGCTGGTCGGCCGGTTGCTAAACCCGGAGATATTGAAATTGATGTCGAGGGTCAATACATACTTCCGGGGTTTATCGATATGCATGGCCATATAGGCGGCAGCGCTGACAATATTCCGGCTGAATATGTGTTTAAGCTCTGGCTAGCTCACGGCATCACTACCGTAAGAGAGCCGGGCAGTTTTAACGGCGTGGATTGGGTCATGGATCACGTTGAGCGCAGTGCCGACAATGTGATTGCCGCCCCGCGCATTGTGCCTTATGTCGGTTTTGGTATGGGACAAAAATACGCCATCAGTAGCCCTGAGCAAGCCCAAAGATGGGTTAAATACATCGCCAAAAAAGGCGCTAAAGGCATTAAGTTTTTTGGCGCAACGCCTGCCATTATGAGAGCTGCGTTAGACGAAGCTAAAAATCAGGGCTTAAAAGGCATGATGCATCACGCACAGCTCAATGTAGTTAAGATGAATGTGCTCGACTCGGCTCGCTTGGGGTTAGCCACCATGGAGCATTGGTATGGATTACCCGAAGCGCTGTTTGAAAAACAACAAATACAAAATTATTCGCCTGCTTATAATTACAATAATGAGCAACACCGATTCGGTGAGGCGGGTCGTTTATGGCAACAAGCGGCATTGCCCGGCAGTAAAAAATGGCAAAGTGTTCGCGATGAATTGATTGCCCTTGATTTCACCTTAAACCCAACCCTGACCATTTATGAGGCCAGTCGCGATTTAATGCGAGAAATGAATGCCGACTGGCACAAAGAATACACATTACCTACCTTGTGGGCGTTTTTCCAACCCAGTCGATATGCCCACGGCTCATACTGGTTTGATTGGACTACTGATGATGAAGTGGCTTGGAAAAAAAATTTCCAGCAGTGGATGACTTTCCTCAACGATTATAAAAATCACGGTGGCCGAGTCACTACTGGCTCTGACGCCGGCTATATTTTTAAAATATATGGCTTCGCTTATATTCGTGAACTTGAACTGCTTAGAGAAGCTGGTTTCAATGCCTTAGAAGTGATCCAATCGGCAACCCTCAACGGTGCTGAAGCCTTGGGTATGGCCGATCAAATTGGCTCAATTCGCGTTGGCAAAAAAGCTGATCTAGTGGTGGTAAAAGAAAACCCACTTGCCAATTTTAAGGTGTTATACGGCACTGGACATTTTCGCCTCGATGAAAATAACCAGCCCACGCGGGTAGGCGGCGTTAATTATACCATTAAAGACGGTATTGTTTACGACGCCAAAAAACTGCTTGCCCAAGTTAAAGCTATGGTTGTGAAAGCCAAGGCCGACTGATCTTGTGTTATCCAGCGCTAACCATCATTTTGCTAAATATAGCGCTGTTTTAGCTCGCGTAGCTGATCACAACAGGCGTTTAAGCAGTTGATCTATTTTTGATAAACGCAGGCGTTTTATTAACTTTTTCGGCTTTAAAGGATAGTCTTTGATTTGCTCTATTTGCTGGTAATGGCTGACGCGAGTGGTGTGTTGATTAATTTCATCTAACTCTGTGGCTAATAGTGTTTGCAAAGTATCACTGCTGTCTTGTAATAAAAGTCCATTTTCTAAGTCTAACCCCCATGCCCTAGGGTTTAAATTACTGCCGGTGAGTAGGTGATTTTTATCGTCAACCACCAGTCCTTTGAGGTGATAACTGTTATCGCCATGCGACCATAGTTTGATGGTTAATTGCTCAGTAGTAATAAACTTTTGCCAGCGCTTTACAAACCGAAACAATATGGTTTCGTATATGTAAGGGACTATGCCTATGGTTGAAAACTTGTCGGCATCGGCGATATAAAAGTCATTGGCTTTTTTGTCGCCGACCATCAAGGTAACTTTCACCCCGCGCTTTAATGCTGCGATGAGTTGCTTAGTCACCACTTTCGGCAAATTAAAATAGGGGGTAAAGATCAACACGCTGTGTTCACTTTGCTTGATCAATTGGCAAATGGTTTGATTGAGGACATTGCGTCTTTTGCCATAGCCCACTAACGGCGTTATTTTAATGTCTGCTGCACTAGCTTGGCTAGGTAACGGCGAAGTGACTCGGTATTTCCCTGGTTTAACTATGCCTTTGATGCGTTTGTTGACCAGTTTTCGCGGCGACGGAGTGCCTTGATCGCGATTGATAAGTTCAGCTAAGCCCGAGTTGATAAAGGTGTCTGATAAATAATGACAGAAGCTATCACAAGTTGCTTGTGATTGAATTTGATAATAGCGATCAAGGCGATAACGGCTCTGCTGGTGCAAATAAATGTCGTTGATACTGGCACCGCTATAGAGCATGGTATTATCAAAGATCATGCCTTTAAGGTGCAATACCCCAAGCAGTTCTTTTGCTTTGACTGGCACGCCGTAAATCTCAATCTGACTGGTGTGCTTTAAGGCCATTTCATTGTAACTGGCGCGGTTACCTAAGTGTTGTTTTTCACCGATCAATCCCCGTTGAGCGCGGTGATAATCGACAAAGACTTTAATGTCTAATTGCGGAGTGTTGTCCTTGGCACGATATAAGGCGGTTAATATTTGCTTGCCGGCATCGTCGTCTTGTAAGTACAGAGCGGTGATATAAATCCGTTGTTGGGCGGCAGCAATCAGTGCCAGTAATTGTTGTTTATAAGCATTTGCTGTTGTAAAAACACTAATATCAGCACTGTCAATACGACTATAAGGTAAAGTTTTTTGCATAAAATTAAATGGCTAATCTACTCTTTTTTTTAACATAAACTGGTCAAGTTGCGTTGATAATTGATCGGCGAGTGTTGACAAATTTTCACCCGCAGATGCAGCGTCATTGGCTGCTTGCATCACTTTATCAGCGCCCTGCGCGATATTAATCGTATTTTCATCAATAGACACGACCATACTGTTTTGTTGAGTCACCGCCGCAGAAATTTCTATGGTTGCCGACACTATATCATCAACATTTTTAGTGACGTGATCAAAAGTCTGCTCTACTTGTTGGGTTTTTTCAACACCGTGTTGGGCTTTTTTTACCCCTTGATTCATCGCCGTAACCGATTTACCGGCGCCGTGTTGTAATTGTTCAATAATGCGTTGGATTTCGGCGGTTGATTCTTGCGTCCTGCTGGCCAAAGTTCTTACTTCATCGGCAACCACAGCAAAACCTCGACCTTGCTCACCAGCTCTTGCCGCTTCAATAGCGGCATTCAGTGCCAATAAGTTAGTTTGATCGGCTATTTGTCCTATGACATCGACAAAGCCAGCTATTTCTGTGCTGTTGTCAGCGAGATCGTTGATGACTTTGGCTGAAGTATTTACTTCCGAGGAAATATCAGCGATAACGCTAGCGGTGTCTTGAATAATATTTTGTCCGTCGTTAACACTTTCGCTGGCTTGCTCAGTTAATTGCCTTGCACCAGTGGTATTCTCGGTAATGGTATTTACTGAATCTTTCACTTGGGTTATGGCTGAGGCGAGTTGATGGGTCTCTTGTCGTTGACTGGCAATACTCTTTTGCACCTTATCGGTTTGCTGGTAAATATCGGTGGCTGCGCTGCGCAGCTTAGTGACATTCTGCTCAAAAGACGACAGTAAATGGTGCATCTGGCTTTGCATTTTTTGAAAACTCTGGGCTATATCGCCTAACTCATCTTGCGATGCCAGTTGCAGTTGCTGGGTAAAGTCACCACTCCCTAAGTGATGTGCCGCTTGTTTGATCAGGTTGACATTGGTAGTTAATGAACGGTACATGGCAATCAAAAAATAACTGCTAACTATGGTAATAACAGCCAGTAATAACGAAATAAACAATAAAGACGTGCGACTGCCAGTTTGCAACGCATTGAGGCGGTTCAGCAATAACTGACTGCCTAGATTTTTCAGGGCTAGTGATTTTGTGATCAGTTCATTGCCCAAACGACTGGCTTGATTTAATGACAATGATATTTCATCCGGTTGGATCATTTGTTGATTGAGTTGTTGTTGATAGCGATCAAATAAAGTAGTTAAAGCTTGGTGTTGCGCGTGATATGTTGCTAATGATGTGTCATTTTGTGCTTTTAATTGTGCATGGGTTTTAGCTAATTGCAGCTGTAATTCATCGATGCGTTTATCTAAAGCAACCACTAGGGTGTAGTTTTCGGCACTAAATCCACTGTTGATGATCAACGCCGTTAAATCGTTAATGCGGCGAGTATATTCGAGTAATGCTGGCAATCTTTGTTTACTCGACTCGGCTAAGTAAAAAGCACTGACGTCGCCTTCCCGAGCCAAGCCACTTGCTGCCGCAATATTTTCCCTTATCGCCGCCGTTTGACTGTAAAAATTGTCATATAAACTAAAGCTACTGTCAGTTAAATTAGCTGTTTCGGTTTGCCATGTTTTTAGTAGTTGCTGTAATTGTGTTTTGGTTTGGCTATCGGTTTGCTCAGCCAATGACGATTGCAAAGACACAATTGACCTAGCAATGCTCGAACGTTTGCCAGTTTCAGCTCGGCTTTGGGCAATGTCACCTTCGAGTTCTACCACTTGACTGATCTGCTGGTGACCGACGATTTCTTTTTGATATTGCTCTAATAAGTTTAATTGTTCGCTGACAATCCAAATAAAACAAGCGAGTAACGGCACATAAAACATTAATGCCAGTAACACGAACTTGGCTTTAAAACGCAAAGAATTAGACAAAGAAATTGCCGGTTTAAGCAGTATTGACATATGTAGCCCTTAACATTTAGTGGAAATACACAAATATATTGCTAGTAGACCACTCAAGTATGACTATTATTTCAAAAAAGCCAACTGTTATAAACAATTAGCTTGTTTTAAAAGAGGTCAAATAACTGAAGCTAACTCAGCCGCTTGTCGAATAGCGCGCTTTGCGTCTAATTCGGCGGCAACATCGGCACCACCGATAAGATGCACAGTTACCCCCAAGTCAATAAGCCCCTGTTGTAAATTGCGGTTGGGCTCTTGTCCGGCACAAACGATAACGTGATCAACGTCGAGTATTTGTTTTTCGCCATCAATATCTATGTGTAGTCCTTGATCACTGATCGCCTCATAGTTAACCCCGGCTATCATATCAACGCCACTTTTTTGCAAAGTAGCCCGATGGATCCACCCGGTTGTTTTACCTAAACCTGCACCCACTTTGCTTTTCTTGCGTTGCAATAATGAGATTTCTCGGAGCACATGCTGATCAACTGGCTCAGCTAACAAAGCACCACTTTGCTGGTAAGCTTTATCAACGCCCCAGTGTTTTAACCATAAATCGGGATCATTGACCAGTGACTTTTCTTCAGCTAGAAAACAAGCAACGTCAAAACCAATACCACCGGCGCCAATAATCGCCACTTTTTTACCTATTGGCTGTTTATCGCGCAACACATTTAAATAACTTTTGACTTTGGGATGATCTATGCCTTTGATGGCTGGTTGCCTTGGTAAAATACCGGTAGCCAGAATGACTTCGTCAAAGCCTTGCTGCTTGAGTTTTTCCGCTGACTGCTCACTGTTTAGTTCGACTTTGACACCATGTTTTTTTAGTTGCACATCAAAATAACGCAAGGTTTCGTAAAATTCTTCTTTGCCTGGTACTTGCTTGGCAAAGTTAAACTGCCCCCCTATTTCACTGCCGCGATCAAATAGTGTAACACTATGCCCTTTCTGCGCGGCGTACACACTAAATGCAAGGCCTGCAGGACCAGCACCAACCACAGCAAGATTTTTGCTTTGAGCCGTTGCTGGAAAGCTGAGTTCGGTTTCATAACAAGCGACGGGATTCACTAAACACGAAGCGCGTTGTTGTTTGAACACATGATCTAAGCAGGCCTGATTGCAACCAATGCAGGTATTGATTTCATCACTTTGATCGGCTGCTGATTTATTGA
Source organism: Thalassotalea sp. (assembly GCA_042091375.1). GTDB lineage: Bacteria > Pseudomonadota > Gammaproteobacteria > Enterobacterales > Alteromonadaceae > JBELHO01. Next base: position 33,655 of record JBELHO010000027.1, read on the forward strand.
CAAATTCAGCATCGGCTAGAAAAGGTCGAGCCATGGACACCATATCGGCATGACCTTTTGCCAATACCTGTTCGGCAATTTCTGGGGTATTGATGCGGTTAGTGGTGATCAATGGAATCGACACTTCTTGCTTCATGCGCTCGGTAACCCAAGTGAATGCCGCTCTGGGGACTGAAGTCGCTATAGTTGGCACTCTTGCCTCATGCCAACCAATTCCAGTATTAATTAAAGTGGCACCCGCTTGTTCTATGGCTTTGCCCATAGTAACCACATCTTGCCAGCTATTGCCGCCTTCAACCAGATCTAACATCGACAAGCGAAAGATAATAATGAATTTCTCACCAACTTTGGCTCTTACCGCCTTAACTATTTCACAAGCTAAACGCATTCTATTTTCAATGCTACCGCCCCATTCATCATCGCGTCTATTGACCCGAACACAGCTAAACTGATTAATTAAATAGCCCTCTGAGCCCATAATTTCTACCCCATCGTAGCCTGCCTTAGCAGCTAGATTGGCCGAATGGGCAAAATCTTTAATGGTGTTGTGAATTTGTCTCACCGACATTTCACTGGGGGTAAAGGGATTGATTGGCGATTTGACTTTGCTCGGAGATTGATTAAAAGGATGATACGAATAGCGACCGGCATGTAATAGTTGTAAACAAATTTTAGTCGGGTATTGATGCACCGCATCGGTAATTTTTTTATGTTTGTTGACGTGCCAAAACTTGCTTAATTCTGAACCAAATGGCGCTAAACGCCCTCTGGTATTAGGACTAATACCGCCAGTGACAATGAGTCCTACCCCGCCTTTTGCTCGTGCTTGATAAAATGCTGCGAGTTTTTCAAAACCTGACTTTTCTTCTTCTAAACCTGTGTGCATTGAGCCCATCAGACTGCGATTTTGAATAGTGGTAAACCCCAAATCAAGAGGTTCAAGTAAGTGAGGAAAAGGCGCTGAAGTGGTCATAATAATTATCTTTATGTTTATAAGGTCGAACCAGTTGTCTATAAGTTAGACCGAGATAGATAAAATTTCAAGCTTTATTTTGACACCTGTCAGATTGATTTATAGCTCACTTAATAAAAAATACCTTTTAGATGGGATAAACCTTACTCTACAATGAAGATCAACTGAGTAATGGCTATTGCGAGATCAATGCAAGTGACAATAAATAATGAGTCAAATCAAAACAAAATTAATTAAACAAGTGATTGGCCATTTGCAAAATGAGCTTTCGGTATTAATAAAAGCCGCCAATAATGCCCGTTTAGCTGCGGTTGACGAACAATCAATTGCCGAGACGCAGTACGATACGCTTGCTATTGAGGCCGGCTATTTGGCTGAAGGTCAAACTCAACGGGTGATCGCATTACAACAAGCGATAAGCCTTTTTCAACAACTGGTGATTAAGCCTCACTATACCAAGATATCATTAGGGGCGCTGGTGCAACTAGCAGGTGATCAGGACAGTGATAGATGGTATTTCATCGGCCCTGCGGCTGCCGGTTTTCAAAGTAAAATTGCAAATAAAAACATTACTTTAGTTACGCCAGGATCGCCACTAGGCAGAGCCTTGTGTGGCAACCAGCAATATGATCAAATAAGCCATAATTCGCCAGTTGGTGTCACTGTTGATGAAATTAATGAGATTTTATGAATGCCTTAGCTGGGCTTTAGCTTAGTGTTAATTGAGTTTTAGCTAGGCATTCACTCGGGTTTAGCTAGGTTTTAATAAAGACTTGATCAAAGCGAGATCAGCTAGCTTGTCATCGACTTTTAAATAAGCCGTTGCTTCGTTGTGAACTAAGGTCGCCTCTAACACCCCAGGTAGGGCAATTAATTGCTCAGCAACACGTTCAGCTTGTTGTTGGCAGTCAATATTGGTACTAAAACTGTAGTTTTTTGATTTTTTTACCGGCTTCATGCCTATTGCCGCGATGTACCAAAGCAAGCCCATAATCGCCATCACTAAAAAGATCATTTGCTCACCTAACTGACTGGCAACCAAACCACCGACTACCCCTCCAGCAAAGGCACCTAAAAATTGACTGCTTGAATAGATGCCCATCACACTGCCTTTTACCCCAGCCGGCGCAATACGCGACAAAATAGCAGGCATAGTTGCCTCTAAATAATTAAAGGCAGTAAAAAATAACACAACTAAAATCACTAAAGTGGTAAAACTACTAGGCAAATACCACAGCAAAAATAAACTGCAAGACAACAATAACACCGCGGCGTTAAACATCCCTTGTTCTTTTTGTTTGCGTATGGCAAAAATCATCAAAGGTACCATTAGCGCCACTGATCCCAACAAGGTGGGTAAGTAGAGCTGCCAGTGATTTGCAAGAGGCAAACCTGAGGTAACAAATAACTTGGGCAAGGTGATGAAACAAGCCGTCAATGCCATGTGCAGAATAAAAACCCCGATGTTTAAACGGCATAATTGCGGTTGCTGTATTAAAGAGCGCAGTTGTGCAGGTAAAGCAACACTGTCGCCTTTTGGTGCTTTGTGAATGGAGTCCGGCACCACAAATTGGATCATAAATATCGCGGCAACAGTCAGTGCAGCAGTAAACCAAAATAAACCACTGAGACCAAAAGACTCAGTAATAATCGGCCCAAAAACCATAGCCAGAGCGAATGAAAAGCCAATAAACATGCCAATGGTGGCCATCACTTTTGGCCGTTGCTCTTCTCTACTTAAATCAGCGGCTAATGCTAATACTGCACTGGCAATAGCCCCCATGCCTTGCAGAGCTCTACCGGCGACAACGCCGTATACAGTTTCCGATAATGCGGCGACAATACTGCCCAACAAAAACACCAATAAGCCAGCCAAGATGATAGGTTTACGACCAAATTTATCAGAAAGTATGCCCATGGGGATTTGCAGCAATGCTTGAGTTAAACCATATGCACCTATGGCCAAGCCAACCCATATTGGGCTAAAGCCTATTAGAGTTTCACCGTAAATAGCAAATACAGGTAAGATCATAAACAGGCCAAGCATGCGTAAACCAAACACCGCAGCTAAAGAGATGGCGGCTTTCTTTTCAATATTATTTAAACCTGAATAACTCGTCATAGATAAATGTTACCAAGTGGGCAATGCGTCGATAAAAAATTCGCGGTTATAATATCACGCCATTGCCCCGAACAAAATCACAGATTAATAGCAATAATTTATACTGAAAATAATTGTAGAATTATGCAATAATACTCGGCTAACCATTAGCACGATGACAATATGAGCAAAATAGAAGTTAGGGGTGCGAGAACCCACAATCTGAAAAATATCAGTGTCGATATTCCAAGGGATAAATTAGTGGTGATCACTGGTTTGTCGGGCTCGGGGAAATCTTCTTTAGCCTTTGATACCCTTTATGCTGAAGGGCAACGTCGTTATGTTGAATCGCTATCTGCCTACGCTAGACAATTTCTATCTCTGATGGAAAAGCCTGATGTTGATCACATTGAAGGCTTGTCTCCAGCTATTTCTATCGAACAGAAGTCTACCTCTCATAATCCCCGTTCTACGGTGGGCACCATTACTGAAATTTATGATTATTTACGATTGCTCTATGCCCGAGTTGGCGAGCCTAGATGTCCTGTTCATCACCAACCTCTGGCAGCACAAACCGTGTCGCAAATGGTTGATAGGGTTTTAGAGTTAGATGAAGGCACTAAGGTGATGGTGCTTGCTCCGGTTGTACAGGAGCGCAAGGGGGAGCATGTCAAGTTACTCGATAACCTTGCTGCACAAGGTTATATTCGCGCCCGTATCGATGGTGAGGTCTGTGATTTATCACAACCCCCTGCTCTGGAATTGCAAAAAAAGCACACTATCGAGGTGGTAGTTGACCGTTTAAAAGTACGCGACGATATTCAACTGCGACTGTCTGAATCATTTGAAACCGCATTGACCTTAACTTCTGGCACCGCCACCGTGGCCTTTATGGATGACCCCGATCGCGAACCATTGGTTTTTTCCGCTAATTTTGCCTGCCCACATTGTGGCTATAGTATGCAAGAGCTAGAGCCTAGATTATTTTCCTTTAACAACCCAGCAGGTGCATGTAAGACCTGTGATGGTCTGGGTATTCAACAGTTTTTTGATCCCAGTCGGATCATTTCTAATGATGAATTAAGCCTTGCTGGCGGCGCTATTCGAGGTTGGGATAAACGCAATTTCTATTATTTTCAAATGTTGCAAGCCATTGCCGACTTTTATGGCTTTGCCGTTGATAAACCCTATAACCAATTAGATGAAGATACTAAGCAAATTATTCTGTACGGCAGTGGCAAGCAAGAAATTGAATTCAAATATATGAATGACCGCGGCGATGTGGTTGTGCGCAAACATCCGTTTGAAGGCATTATCAATAATATGCAACGCCGCTATAAAGAAACCGAGTCAAATGCAGTCAGAGAAGAGTTGTCTAAATATTTGAACAGCCAGCCTTGTCCGGATTGTAACGGTTCGCGTTTGCGCTTAGAAGCGCGCAACGTGTTTGTAAAAAATAGGCCGCTGCACCATATCACCGAGTTGTCTATTGCCGATGCCCTGCGTTTTTTTCAAACACTTAAGCTGCAGGGTCAGCAGGAAAAAATTGCTGAAAAAATCCTTAAAGAAGTCAATGAGCGCCTTGGCTTTTTGGTGAATGTCGGGTTGAATTATCTCAACTTATCTCGCGCTGCTGGTACCTTATCTGGTGGTGAAGCTCAGCGCATTCGCCTAGCCAGTCAAATAGGGGCTGGCTTAGTTGGGGTCATGTATGTACTAGATGAGCCATCAATTGGCTTACATCAGCGCGACAATGAACGCTTGTTAAAAACCCTGATCCATTTACGCGATTTAGGCAATACCGTTATCGTTGTTGAACACGACGAAGACGCGATCCGCGCTGCCGATTTTGTTATCGATATTGGTCCCGGTGCTGGGGTGCACGGTGGTCAGATAATTGCCCAAGGCAATGTCAATGATATATTAAAATGTAAGGACTCACTTACTGGAAAATACCTTTCAGGAAAAGAAAGTATCACCTTACCTAAACGGCGTACTCCCTTTGATAAAAACAATGTAGTTAAGCTGCTTGGCGCATCCGGTAACAACCTTAAAAATGTTGACTTAATTATTCCAAACGGATTAATGACCTGTGTTACCGGCGTTTCTGGTTCAGGAAAATCAACCTTAATTAACGACACCTTGTACAAACTTGCTCATATTGAGTTAAACGGTGCGACTACACAAGAGCCAGCGCCTTATGAAAAAATTGAAGGGTTAGCCTTACTCGATAAAGTCATTGATATTGATCAAAGCCCGATAGGCAGAACGCCACGATCAAACCCCGCAACCTACACAGGTATTTTTACTAATATTCGCGATATTTTTGCTGGTACACAAGAAGCCCGATCACGTGGTTATAAACCCGGCCGTTTCTCTTTTAACGTTAAGGGGGGGCGATGTGAAGCTTGTCAGGGTGATGGCTTAATTAAAGTGGAAATGCATTTTTTACCGGATGTCTATGTGCCCTGTGATGTATGTCATGGCAAACGCTATAATCGCGAAACCTTAGAAGTAAAATACAAAGGCAAGAATATCCATGAAGTCCTTGATATGACCATTGAAGACGGTTTTGAGTTTTTCAGTGCCATTCCGGCGGTAAAACGCAAATTACAGACCTTATTGGATGTGGGGCTTGGCTATATAAAGCTAGGCCAGTCAGCGACTACGCTATCAGGTGGCGAAGCCCAGCGAGTTAAATTGTCGAAAGAGTTATCGAAACGCGATACCGGAAAAACCTTATACATATTAGACGAACCAACCACAGGCTTACATTTTCACGACATCAAACAATTATTACAAGTCATTCACCGTTTGCGTGATCACGGCAATACAGTAGTAGTTATTGAACACAACTTAGACGTGATCAAAACCGCCGATTGGATTGTTGATCTCGGCCCTGAAGGTGGTTCTGGCGGTGGGCAAATACTGGTCACTGGTACCCCTGAGCAAGTCGCTGAACATGACAACTCTCATACTGCCAGATTTTTAAAGCCGCTATTAGCGCGAAGTTAGTCTAGTAGATAGCCGTTTTAGTTTTTTCACAACAGTTAACTGAAGCGGCAAATACACCATTTAATCTACTAATACCACTAGCTTACTCACCTAAGGTAAGGTTATGATAATGTCCCCTATTTATCATGCATTACGGTTATGACACAGTTTACTTCAACAACTCAAAACGCCCTTATCTACTTACTCGCTTTTTGCAGTGGTTTTTCTATTATGGGCATAGAACTCTTAGGTGGTCGAATTTTAGCGCCATTCTTTGGCAGTAGCGTGCACATTTGGGGCAGTATTATCACTGTCTTTATGCTGAGTTTGTCTTTCGGCTACTTGATCGGTGGCAAGCTTTCCACTCAAAATGCCTCAATAACTCGCTATGGTATGATATTTCTTATCGCCGGTGTGATGGTTCTACCTGTCGGCTTGTGGTCAACTGAGATCATGGAGCCAATTTTCCTCACAATAGAGGACAGTCGTTATGGATCATTACTCGCCTCTATGGCGTTGTTTTTTATACCAACTATTATTCTTGGAATGATCTCACCTTATTCAGTTAGGTTGTTAGTCGATGACAAAGAAAAAAGTGGCCAAGTCGCTGGTAAATTATATTTTTGTTCGACCCTAGGCAGTGCTTTGGGGACCATTATTACTTCGTTTTATTTTGTCATGCTATTTGAAGTTAACACCATTATTTACAGTTACAGCACGGCTTTAATATTGCTCGGTATATTAGCTATTGGTTTTGCCAAACTACACAACAAATCATCTAGTGCGGTTATGGAGGCGGCTCATGAATAATTGGATTAAATTTATCAGCTTAATTGGTTTATGTATGGTAAGTGTCTTATCCCATTTGAGCTATGCAGAAGTTATCCACAAAGAGCGTTCGTTATACCGCAATATACTGGTTGAAGATAACGATGATCTGCGCTGTTTGCGATTTAATGTCAAAACCAGTAAGAGCAATCAAAGTTGTTACGATAAAACCGATCCGCAACGATTAGTTTTTAACTACACTAAATTGCTTTTTTCAGGATTATTACTCAATGATGCTCCGCAAAACATACTGATCATTGGTCTGGGTGGCGGCACTATGTCAAATACCTTGCACCAATTATACCCAAATGCACAAATCACCAATGTAGAAATTGATCCTTCAGTGATCAATGTTGCGCGTAAATATTTTAATTTTATTGAAAACGATAAGATCACCAGTGTGGTGCAAGATGGCAGAATATTTGTCAAACGAGCAGGGCTAAAAAAACAACAATACGACTGGATCATTCTTGATGCCTTTAACGGTGATTACATCCCCGAACATTTATTGACCAAAGAGTTTTTGCAGGAAACTAAACAATTGCTCTCTAATGATGGCGTACTGTCAGCCAATACTTTTTCCGTCAGTGATTTATACAACTATGAATCGGCTACCTATCAAGCGGTATTCGGTGATTTCTACAATGTAAAAAATACAAGAAAAAGCAATCGCATCATACTCGTTAGCCAGAGACCTTTGCCAACAACAGCGCTATTAGACAAAAGAGCCAAGGCATTAGACAAGCAACTCAAGCCATTTGGTGTTGATATAAAAGAAATAATTAATTACATGACGTCAACAGCACAACGACGAGATTGGCCAGCGGATACTAAACTATTAACCGATCAATTCTCACCGGCCAATTT
>JBELHO010000027.1:41517-42811 GCA_042091375.1 Thalassotalea sp.
GACTAGTGCTTTAGTAGACTAGTGCTTTAGTAGACTAGTGCTTTAGTCGACTAGTGATAAACATGCACATATCACAACGCGCTTTTGCAGATCGCCACTACCACACTTTTTAGTCTTTAGTATTGGTTTTTTTTAAAGACAAAGTACTGGCCTTGTGTTTTTTTACGTTAATACGCAGCTTATTGTTGACTGTTTTTTGCTGTTTGCTATTAGCCTGTTTTGCTATTCTTTGTGAGGCAATGGTATGGTTATCAGCAGAATTTAATGGGGTTTGTTGCTTAACATCAATTGCTGTCTTTGATGAATGACTTACCGCTTGGTTTATTTCAACCATTTCATCAGCATTCAGGTCACGCCATTGTCCGGGTTTGAGTTTGCCTAACTCAACACTCATGATCCGTGATCGCTTTAATTTGAGCACCTGATAATCTAGATATTCACACATCCGGCGTATCTGCCGATTGAGACCTTGGGTTAATATAATAGTAAATACAAATCGACTTTGTGGTTTGACAATACAAGGTTTAGTAATGGTTCCCAAAATTGGCACGCCGCGTGACATACGCTGCACGAAACGCTCACTAATAGGCTTATCAACCGTGACTATATACTCTTTGTCATGAGCGTTTTCGGCTCTGAGTATTTTATTGACTATATCACCATCACTGGTGAGAAAGATCAAACCTTCTGACGGTTTGTCTAAGCGACCAATGGGAAAAATACGCTCTCTGTGGCCAATGGCATCAATGATGTTACCTTTGACGTGCCGTTCCGTTGTGCAAGTAATACCAATAGGTTTGTTATAGGCAATATAAACCCGATCAGACTTATTGTCAGGCATAGCGCCAATGCGTTTACCATCGACAAAAACCGTATCACCGGCAAGCACTTTAGTGCCTAATTCAGGGACTTTGCCATTAATCGTCACGCGATTGGACGAGATCAATTTATCAGCCTCACGACGAGAGCAATAGCCCGATTCACTGATAAATTTATTCAGCCTTTTTTCTGAAGAACCCACAACGACCTATCTACAATTAAATGTCAGCGAGTATTTTAACTAAATTTTTTAACACTGTATTGTTTTTGTGGTGATCACAGGTAAATTAACACAGACACCTAGAATAATTACCAGATAGAAAACGCCGATAGCTTAAGCTAAAGGCTTTGGCGTGCATCTGATTTATATACCTTCACATGGGCTTGTCGCAACATAAGCACACTTTTCACAACACACAATGGCATTGGCGCTATTGCCTTTTTTCACTCTTGCACAAAGCAAAAAGCCCGACTC
>JBELHO010000028.1:0-2807 GCA_042091375.1 Thalassotalea sp.
TACGACAAAGTCGCTCGGTAATTAAACCGACAGTTTCCCTTGGTAATCACACTTATTCAAATTATGCCAACATTTACTGATACTTAGGATCAGATAACTGTTTTAAATACGGCCAAATACGGTGTGTAGGATTTTCTTTTTGATCTTTACTCAAATTTAACTTTTCAGACGAAAGTAAATTAGCTATGCCTGTTAAATGGGAAATTAACAGAGGCTCTGGATCAAATTCAGAAGTGAACTCAATACGATTGGATCTTAAAATCGTCGCCGTTTTGGGTTCAATGATACTGAGATTTACATAGGTTTTCTGATTCTTTGTCAGTACTTCAAAATAACTTATTAATGCAATTCTGTTTTGTCTCGCTTGAATGGGCACTAATACTTGTGATTGTCTTTGAGAAAACACCAAATTTAATCTGTTATCTTTCATCTGTTCTAACAGCTTCTCATGCCAAAGGCCGAAAATTGTTAAGGCTGGCTCTGGCAAATGATGCGGCTCAATATTTGTCCAAAGTGCGACGCGATCGTTTGTATAGGGCTTGTGAGTGAATGGTTTGAAAATCAATATACCAGCGATAACAAAAAACATTAAGGTGAAAATGGCTAGAGTTACTTTTTTATATTGGCTGATCCTCGTATGAGCAGGTTTTTCACTAGATATTGCAATGTCATTATTGTCCTTAACCACTTCCTTAACAATCAGTCGATAACCTTCTCCTCTGACCGATTGGATCACTAAGCCTTGCATGTTAGCCTCTGATATCGCCTTCCTTAAAACAAACACTCTTTGCTTGATGGTCTCAGGGCTCACCGTGCTGTTTGACCACACTGTTGATGATAGCTGGTTGACAGACAGAGTGTTTCCATTGGAATCCGCCAAGGCTTTGAGTAATTTAAAGCTCAGTGGATTGAGTGATAAGCTTTGAGCATTGAACGCTACTAGGTGATGATTTTCATTAAAATTCAAGGAAGTACTTTGCATATGCTGAAAAAGGGTTAATCAGTATTATTATTCTATTATCGTATAATCAGTTTAATCTTTTAAATACTAAAAAGATAAAATAATTGAAATATGTGTCAATAGAGTGGCTAGAAGTGTCTTTTCAAAGATCGGTGATGTCCTGTATAATCTGTGTATCTAAAATCACCACCAATATTATCACGATTGACAAGGCTTACCATGACTGTTGAACAATTTGATCCAAAACAAACCACGACATTAGCGTCACCGAGTAAGGTGATACAACAACAGTCTGAAATACTCAACTCGAACGCGTTAAGATCGGCGCAAGATGCAAAAGATCCTGCTCGAATTGGCTTTGTCAGTTTAGGCTGCCCAAAAAACTTGGTCGACAGTGAGCGCATTCTAACTCAGTTGCGCACAGAAGGTTACGATGTGGTTAATTCCTATCACGATGCGGAAATGGTGATTGTTAATACCTGTGGTTTCATTGATTCCGCAGTGCAAGAGTCTCTTGATACCATAGGTGAAGCGTTAGCTGAAAACGGCAAGGTATTAGTCACCGGCTGTTTGGGGGCGAAAAAAGATGAAATCGTTGAGCTTCACCCTAATGTATTAGGAGTAACAGGCCCCCATGCTTATGATGAAGTACTCAGCCAAGTGCATCAGCATGTTGCTAAACCCGAACATAACCCACTGTTTGATTTAGTCCCTGATCACGGGGTAAAACTAACGCCCAAGCACTACGCCTATTTAAAAATTTCTGAGGGTTGTGATCACCGCTGTACCTTTTGCATTATCCCTTCAATGCGCGGTGATCTCGATTCACGACCTGTTGGTGACGTGCTAGGTGAGGCAAAACGCTTAGTTAATGCTGGCGTCAAAGAGCTTTTAGTTATATCTCAAGACACCTCAGCCTACGGTGTTGATGTGAAGCACAAACTCGATTTTTACGAAGGCATGCCAGTTAAAACCCATATGCAACAGTTATGTGAACAATTGTCTAAGCAGGGGGTATGGGTGCGTTTACATTATGTTTATCCATATCCACATGTAGATAAAATTATTCCACTAATGGCTGAAGGTAAGATCCTTCCTTACTTAGATATCCCCTTTCAACATGCCAATAAACGTATTCTAAAACTGATGAAACGCCCGGGTAGCTCAGAGCGAGTGTTAGAGCGAATCGCTAAATGGCGAGAAATTTGTCCTGAATTAGTGATCCGCTCAACCTTTATCGTTGGTTTTCCCGGTGAAACCGAAGCAGAATTTGAAGAGTTATTGGCCTTTTTAGAAGAGGCACAATTAGATCGCGTGGGTTGTTTTAAATACTCACCGGTTGAAGGGGCTAAGGCCAATGAATTGCCAGACCACGTATCTGATCAAGTGATGGAAGACAGGCTTCAACGCTTTATGGCAGTACAAGCAAAAATAAGCGCCGATAAGCTACAAGCGCGTATTGGACAAGAATATCTGATTGTTGTTGATGAAGTAAATGAACTTGGCATAGTAGGCCGCTCATACATGGATGCGCCTGAAGTAGACGGTAAAGTGTACTTATCTGATGATTATGATGCCCAGCCCGGCGATCAAATTTGGGTGCAAATTATTCATGCCGATGAACACGATGTTTGGGGGATAAGAGTAGAAGATTAATTAGCCGAATTTAGCCGAATTAGCCAAAGTTGCCATCTTGAGTCAATTGTTGCTATTTTTGCGACTAGGCTATATCTGCCCCCCTTGACTTAATTGCCTCATTTCAAATTAACCATAGTCATTATTGCGCTTTAATTAGATAGGGTATAGTGCCTATTCAACAGGCACTAAGCTCAGCAATCATTACGTT
>JBELHO010000028.1:2907-4329 GCA_042091375.1 Thalassotalea sp.
CTTGTCGCAAAATTAATTCGTACTATTGAAATCAAAATCAAAATCAAAATCAAAATTTACAGAGATAAGGATATATCATGTCGTCATTAAAGCAAGGAGCTTTTCGTCATCAAAATCAGCAGATAAGTTGTTCAACTTCTGCTATTGAGCATTCATCAATCAAACTGTCTGTTGCTATTGCTATTGCTATTGTCATCGCCATCGCCATTGTCAGTTTTTTAACTAGGTCAGACTATTCCCGCCAAGCAATCGCTGTCAACTCTGAGGTGATCGATAATAATTTCATTAAAAGTTTTGCTAGCCAAGGCGGTACCATAGAAAAATTATTGGTCAATGAGGGTGATAAGGTAGTAAAAGGCCAATCAATTGCCATCATTTCAGTGCAAAGTAACATTCCTGCTTCGGTTAATATCAGTTCGCAATTAGTCACTCAGCTCAATCGAGAATTGACCTCGATAGACAGTGAAATTAGTCAATATCAACAGCAATCGCTGCAACTGCGACAAAATAAAAACTATAGCCAACGCCAGCAGGTATTAACAAAACAGCGCGCGATTTTGCAAAGCCAATACACCTCGGCCAGTGAAAAGCTCAAGCGGCTTGTCGAGCAACAAAAACAATGGCAAGTAAGCTTTAAAAATACTAAAAATACTAAAAACACAAATAGCATTCACAGCAACACTCACAACAACATCTACAACACTCACAACAACACCTACAACACTCACAACACTCACAACAACACCTACAACACTCACAACAACACCTACAACAATAACAACACTTACAGCAACACCTACAGCAACTACAAAAACAGTGGTTTTATTGCCGATGTCGACAGAAAAAATCCGCAGCAAAGCTTAAATGAAGCAAGACAAAACAAACAAAACATTGCCAAGTTACTGTGGCGACAACACAATGAGTTAAGACAACTGGCTATTGCTAAGGAAAATCAACAGCAGCAAGACACTTTGCGGGTTAATGCGCTGAAACGCCAACAAGCTGATTTACAGCGCCAGTTAGGGCAAGTTGCCAACAACTCCAGATACACTGTCATTGCTAGTCATAGCGGTACTGTTACTGGTATCGAAGTGGTTGAAGGTGAAACATTATCCATCGCAAGTGCTCAATCGAAACCGCTATTACATATTATACCTGCGAGCGCAGAATTAATGGCGGAGTTACTGTTGCCCAAAAGTCTGACAACTGAGACATGAAAGAATAAAAGTTTTTCATTACAGGACCGAAACCATTGGCCGGTCAAAGTGAAAATTAAAACTGTTTATCGCTTGTGTTGATCTGGTTGCACAGCCCAGCTGAGACGAGGAAATAGCCCTGCTGAGACGAACAAATAGACTCGCAGGGCGCTCTCATAAGGGCGCGTTCAGCCGTTATAGACATTCAGCCGTTATAGACATTCAG
>JBELHO010000028.1:4429-8563 GCA_042091375.1 Thalassotalea sp.
GTTATAGACATTCAGCAGGTTGAGTAAACTAAGCTAAGCGTCGAGGTCTTCAGCACCGACGCGGACAATTAATTTTCCGAAATTATCACCCTGTAACAAACCAATAAACGCTTCGGCAGATTTATCTAAGCCATCAACTATATGCTCTTTGTATTTTATTTTACCTGCCATCAGCCAGCTGGACATTTGTTGGCTAAATTCTGCATAGCGGTGACCGTAATCTTCAAAGACAATAAAACCTTGCATTTTGATCCGTTTAATTAGCAGCATGGCCATTAACTGTGCGCTCTTGTCAGGACCACTGGGTAGTGATGTCGCATTGTAATGAGAAATTAATCCACACAATGGAACACGCGCAGCGCTATTGAGTAATGGTAATACCGCTTCAAATACCTTGCCACCGACATTTTCAAAATACACATCAATACCCGATGAGCAAGCAGCAGATAATTGTTGTGCTAAATCTTTTGAACGGTGATCTATGCAGGCGTCAAAACCCAGGGTGTCAACAGCGTATTGACACTTAGTTTGACCACCGGCAATACCAACGACTTTACAACCTTTTAACTTAGCAATTTGTCCCACTAAGCAGCCTACCGCACCAGTGGCCGCGGCAACAACCACGGTTTCTCCCGGTTGCGGATCGCCAATGTCAAGTAAGCCCATATAAGCGGTTAACCCCGGCATGCCTAATACACCAAGTGCATATGAGGGATGACTCATATTACTTGGTAATTTCAGTAAATGCTCACCTTGCAGCACACTGAAATCTTGCCATCCACCTAAGGCAACAACCCAGTCACCGGTTTGGTAGTCTGGGTGTTTAGACTCCAGCACTCTACAGACACTACCGCCTACCATGACATCGCCAAGGGCGACGGGATCGGCGTAAGATTTAGCATCATTCATGCGACCGCGCATGTAAGGATCAAGTGAAAGGTAAACAGTGCGCAATAATACTTCACCGTCTTTGGGGCTAGGTATAGCACTACTTACCAATGAGAAATTGTCTGCAGTAGGCGCGCCATGTGGCCTCGAAGCCAATAGGATTTGTCGATTAGTGTCAGTTGTTTGCGGCATATTGATTCCTGTTTATAAACTGAGTTTAAAGGGCTTGCATTAATATTTCACGGCTAGAGGCTAAGTCAATATCACTGTGCTCGCCAAGGGCAGTCATGCCGTGTCGTTGCAATCGTTCCATTAACAGCTCAATATCAGTAAGGCTAAGATTGACCTCAGATAATCTTGTAGGCACTTGCATTTGCCTAAAAAATTGCTCGGTTAAGTCAATAGCGCCATCAATGCGCTGTTGTTCAGTACCTGAATTTAATTGCCATACACGCGAAGCATATTGTAATAATTTTTCACGTTTTTGTTGGCGTCGTACCTTCATAACTGCTGGTAACACTATAGACAAAGTACGGGCGTGGTCAATGGCGAATTGGCCGGTTAATTCGTGGCCGATCATATGTGTGGTCCAGTCTTGTGGCACGCCAGCACCGATCAGACCGTTTAATGCTAAGGTCGCAGACCACATAATATTTGCCCTGATCGCTAAATCTGTTTTAGTTGCGCTGTGCAATGCTTTTGGACCTTCTTCGATCAGGGTTTGCAATAGTCCTTCACTAAACCTGTCTTGCACTTTGGCGTTGACGTCGTAGGTGAGGTATTGCTCTATCACGTGAACAAAGGCATCGACTACGCCATTGCTAACTTGTCGATCAGACAATGATAAGCTGACACTGGGATCGAGTACAGCAAACAATGGCCTTACTAAGGGGCTAGAAAAGGGCAGTTTGATGCCATTGCGAGTCACCACTGAATTGCCATTACTCTCAGAGCCTGTCGCTGGCAGAGTTAACACGGCACCTAAGGGTAAAGCTTCACCAATGGCTTGTTGTTTACTCAAAATATGCCAAGGATCCTCTCCTTTATACAATGCTGCTGCGGCAATAAACTTTGCGCCATCGATAACTGAGCCACCACCAACAGCTAATAAATAGTCGATGTTGTGTTGTTTGATCACTTGCTGTGCTTGCATCAAGGTAGTGTATTTGGGATTGGGCTCTATACCCGAAAACTCAAACCAAGTATGTGCGGCAAGGGCATCTACTACTTGTTCAAATACCCCGTTTTTCTTGATTGAACCGCCACCGTAGACGACTAGCACTCTAGCATTGGCGGGAATTTTTTTAGCGATAATTGCTATTTGATTTTCGCCAAAATAAATATCAGTTGGATTGTGAAAATTAAAATTTAACATAATTAGCCCAGTGTTAGCGGTGCGTTATAAAGCAAGGTGAGCGAGCAGTTTTTCTGCTGCCAATGCCGAGCTCGCCGGATTTTGACCTGTAATAATCAAATCGTCTTGCACCGCAAATGGATGCCAGTCTTCGGCTTTTTGGTATTCGCCACCGCGTTTAATTAATTCATCTTCCAGTAAAAACGGCACAACCTCAGTGAGCTGCACGGCTGCTTCTTCGCTATTGGTAAAACCAGTTATGGCTTTGTTGTTAATTGCGTATTCACCTGAAGGCAATTTAATGTTGAGTAGGGCTGCACTGGCATGGCACACCGCCGCTACAGCTTTGCCCGATTGAATAAAAGCTTCAATTAAGGCAATAGAATCTTGGTTGTCAGTAAGATCCCATAACGGGCCGTGCCCGCCTGGATAAAATACCGCATCAAAATCAGTGGCATTGATGGTTGCAAGTACTGAGGTATTGGCCACTTGTTGTTGCGCTTGAACATCACCATCAAATCGCTCAGTTGCGGGCGTTTGAAAGTCAGCTAATTTGCTGGTGGGATCTATTGGCGCTTGTCCTCCCAATGGCGTCGCTAGGGTGACTTCAACACCGGCGTCGATAAAGGCGTAATAGGGACAGGCAAATTCTTCCGCCCAAAAACCGGTTTTTTCTCCGGTGTCACCTAATTTGTCGTGCGAGGTTAACACCATCAATATTTTTTTAGCCATTGTTTGTTACCTATATTTTATTAATTGAATAAATGTACTGAATTTTTGTCAATTGAGTATATGATTTGTTTTAAATGTGAACAATGCAGATAAAATTGATATCTTTGTATCAATTATTGATACAATTCAGCAGAAAAAATTGTCGCATTACTTTGCCAACAGGGGATTTGTCATCGACGTTTCATTTGAAAAACTAAAGAGTATGGTGGTTTTTGCACAAGTTATTGAACAGGGTAGCTTAACTGCGGCTGCCAAATACTTAGGCTTATCTAGAGCTGTTGTCAGTTACCATTTAAAAAAACTCGAAGAGCAGTTGCAAGTTAAATTACTCAATCGCTCTACTCGCTCTATACGGCTTACTGAGGCAGGACAAGCTTATTATGAGCGTTGTCGCGTTATCGCTGAGCAGGCTAACGCCGCTAACCAGCAAATAGAAAATTTCAAAAATGAAGCGATTGGCTTATTGAAGTTAACTTGTCCAGTAAATATTGGCTTGCAAACGGTTGTGCCGGCCTTAAATGCCTTTAAGAAGATTTATCCTAAAATTGAACTGGATGTAATGTTAACCGATGAAGTGGTAAATATTATCAAGGAAGGTATAGATTTGGCTATTCGCGGTGCACCACTGCCTGACTCCGGCCTACAAGCCAGTAAGTTAGCCAGCTTAAAAACTTGCCTTTGCGCTGCTCCAAGCTATTTAAATCAATTTGGTCGACCAACTAGTCCTGCTCAACTCAGTGCTCATCAATGGGTGATATATAAATTAACTTCTGGTGTTATCACCCTGACTAAAGGCAGTCGCTCATTTAGTGTTAGCATGAAAGGGAGTGTTAGCACCAATAACGCCGCAGCGCGCACTGCATTTGTTGAAGCGGGGCATGGTTTAGGTCGTATTCCCCTTTATGATGCTTGGCCAAAAATTAATGCGGGCAAATTAGAAATGATTTTGGCTGACTTCACCTTAAGCGATATTGATGTTTATGGGGTTTTTCCACCGGGAACCGCTAGCGCTAAAAAGTTGCGGTTATTGCTTAATTTCATGAAAAAATATTTTCAACAGCAGGATAAGTTAAAGTTGACTGGTTAAGAGGCTAAACATTAATGGTATGTCGTTCGATAGAACTCAGCTAGGCAATACACTAAGTTGAGTAACAGATTAA
>JBELHO010000028.1:8663-18399 GCA_042091375.1 Thalassotalea sp.
TAACAGATTAAGCTGAGTTACACCTTAGGCAGATTAGGCAATGTCGTGGTCAAGCGATATTGTCGATGCATAGCATATTAGTTAAGTGATCGGCTAATGTGGGCAATCCACTTGTCAGCAAATTTTTTTGAAAAGTTATTAATTGCCGTAAACTCAATTGTTTACTTTATTCGCGCGGGTCGTTACCCTAAAAATAATAAAACAACAAAGGAAATTTGATGAACATAAAACCCATCACTTACTTGGCTGTCTTGGCTATGCTTAGTTTGAGCACCGCGATATCTGCTGCAGCGCTACAAAAACCAACTGCACAGCCAGAGTTATCCTATCCCAATTTGTTGACAGGCAATTATGATCAAACTATTACCAAACCCAAAGAGGTGTTGGGTTTTGAGGTGGGGCAACGCACCGCGACTGTCGAGCAAATAAATCGCCTAGTCAATTTATGGGCGAAACAAAGTGATAAAGCGCAAATTGTTGAATATGCGCGCAGTTATGAAGATCGAGCATTACATTATTTAGTGATCAGTGCTGAACAAAACATCAATAATTTAGCGACTATCAAAGACAATATTGCTCGCTTAAGTCAACCTGATGGTGTTGATAAAACCAAGCTTAATACATTGATCAACAATACCCCAGCAACGGCTTGGATGTCTTACGGCATCCATGGAAATGAATCCTCAGGATCGGATGGTGCACTGGCGTTGATTTATCATTTAATTGCCAGTCAAGATGACGAAACACTCAGTTTACTCAATGATCTGGTTATTTTGGTTGATCCTATGATGAACCCCGATGGACGAGCGCGCTTCACCACAAGTTTACAAGAGCACCGCGGTGCAGCAGCAAATATTGACAGCCAATCCATGTTGCACACCGGCAGATGGCCATTTGGTCGCGGTAATCATTACCTTTATGATTTGAATCGCGATTTTTATTTTGCGGTGAACCCTGAATCGAGTGGCCGCATTAAAGCCATTAATCAGTGGTACCCACTGTTAATGGTTGATGGCCATGAAATGGGATCGCAAGACAGTTTTCTATTTGGCCCGCCGACTGAGCCAATAAACGCCAATATACCAGCGAGCACCAATCGCTGGGCAAAAATATTTGCCAGTGACCAAGCTGCCGCTTTTGATCAACAACATTGGTCTTACTATACCGGTGAATGGTTTGAAAATTTATATCCCGGTTATTCAAACTACGTTGAATATCGCGGCTCTATTCATATTCTATACGAGCAAGCCAGTACCGACGAAGACGGGGTTAAAACGGCTAACAACAAGATCCGCACTTACAAACAATCAGTGGCGCATCAGTTTGTCAGTTCAATGGCTAACTTAAAGACCCTACAAAAAAATCAAACCGCTATTTTTCAAGACTTTGTCAACAACAGACAAGCCATGTTGTCTAATAAAGGCCCTTATGGCAATAGAAGTTACGTGTTATTGCCCACCAACAACAGCCGGCGCTTAGCACAATTTTTAGCGATACTTGATTTGCAAAACATCAATTATTTTGTCACTTCTAAAAGCCAAAAAGTTAACAGAGCCACTGATCACTTAGGCCAACAGTTAACTAATGCGGTGATACCTGCTGGGGCTATTGTTATTCAAAATAGACAATATGAAGCACCGTTGATCGCTGCAATTCTTGAATTTGATGCCAAAATTAAAGACAGTGTGTTACTCGAAGAGCGGCAGAAAACCCTGCGTGATGGCAGTTCGGTAATGTACGACGCTACAGCATGGAATTTAACCATGATGTACGGTTTGCCTGCGCTTGAAGTTCCTGAGCATTTAACCAAAAATTTATCAAGCTACGAAAAACCAACGATTGTTAATGAAATCAATGAGAGTAATGACAATGCCATTGCATATGCTGTTAACGGTGATTCAGATGCTTCAGTTGGCTTCGCGGCACGGCTAATGGAACAGGGTATTCAAGTAAGAGTGTTAGATAAGCCAAGCGTGTTTAATCAACAATCGTTAAGCCGAGGGGCTGTGCTTGTAAGCTTTGATGATAATGCAATGGCTAGCACTGAACTGTTAACTGTGATCAAGCAAGCTGCACAGGATACTCAATCGCAACTCATCACTATTACCCAAGGGTTAGGTCAAGGGGATCTTCCTGACATCGGTGGCCGACATGTGCGCTTATTGGCTCGACCTAAAGTAGCGATACTGTCACAAAATGGCATGAATGTTGAAGATTTAGGCTCAATTTGGCATATGATTGATACCGAGTTGGGTATTCGCCATTCGCATCTCAGTCACCAATTACTGAACGGCATGGATCTGCGAAAATACAATGTGATTGTGGTGCCAAGTCGTTACTATGGTCGCTTGTCAGCAACCGATATCGATACCTTACAACAATGGACTAACAATGGCGGCACCTTAATTGTCAATGGTAATTCGGCGGCTCAGTTAGCTGCAGACAAAAACTTTTCACAAGTTAAGTTATTAGCCGATAGTTTTGAAAAGTCGGCTGAATACAATATTGCCTTAACACGCGAATGGTTAGCGCAACAAAATACTATTTCCAACCAAACTTTAGTTGATGATCATCTTTTACCTGCAGATGTGTGGTACCCCTGGCAAGATGACAGTAAACTCAAACCAATGAAAAAAACTGATCTAGAGCAATGGGATAGTTGGACTCAGCGGTTTATGCCCTCTGGCGCTATGGTTGCGGCGCGTACCGACCAACAGCACTGGTTGACTTTTGGTGTTGATCGGCAATTACCGGTATTAACTGCTAATGACCCACTGTTTATGGTGAAACAAGGTGCTAACGCCGTTGTTCGTTATGGGGTACATGTGAAAAATGCGCAGACAAAAGCCAGACAAATTGGCTGGAGTACCACCCCCAAAGGTGAAGATATTTACTTGCGGATGAGCGGTCTATTATGGCCTGAAGCCAGTCAACGCATTGTTAATTCAGCGTATTTAACGCAAGAATCAAAGGGCAAAGGGCAAGTGATATTTTTTGCTAATAAACCCAATTTCAGGGGAGCAAGTAAGGGTACTGCGCGGTTATTGTTAAATGCCATTGTCTATGGCCCAGGCCTAGGCGCCACACCGCCGATAAATTTTTAAGCGAATAGTATTCATTAGCTATTAATTAGCAAGTGCTAATGGCCCAATAAACACCAAGCAATAGCAATTATTGCTTGGTGTTTATGCTTTTAAGGGGCCTAACGTATTGTTGAGTCTATGTAATTCAGCATGAAACATTACACAGTTGCGTTATTTTAAACGCTTGTTTAAACTGTGCGTATTAATTTGTTAATGGGGCTACTCACTCTATGAGCACCAAAAGTAAGATACTCGATGCAGCAGAGCATTTATTTGCAGACAAAGGCTTTAATGGCACCTCATTAAGAGAAATAACCAGTTTAGCTGAAGTTAATTTAGCGGCGGTAAACTATCATTTTGGTTCAAAAAAAGAATTGATAAAAGCAGTGATGTCGCGTTACATGAATGAGCTAGCGCCTAAATTAGAATCAGCACTTAATACCCTCTGTCAACAAAGCCAACAACCGAGTTTAAACGAGGTGTTTTCAGCATTTATTGAACCTTTGTTGTCTCTCAATGTATTTAAAGAAAACGGTACCAGTAATTTTTTACAATTATTGGGACGTGGTTATAGTGATAGTCAGGGCTTCTTGCGTTGGTTTTTTACCACTAAATATCCCAATGTGATCAGTTATTTTGTTGCCGCTGTGCAAAAAGCCTACCCAGAGCTGACCGCTGAGGATATTTTTTGGCGTTTGCACTTCACCATGGGGACAGTGGTATTTACCATGTCGTCAACTGAAGCGTTAATTGATATTGCCAAAAATGATTTTCAACAAACCACTGACATTGCCGATATTATTGGCAAAGTGATCCCTTTTGTAGCTGCCGGCGTCGCCGCACCTATTGCTGTTGAAGCATTTGCATAGCTAAAATATAGGCAATTATAATCATTGCATATTCTCCTTTGATATCTCGATGTTATTGGGTAGAGTAACGGCATTCATTGTTCACCAAACTCAATAAAAGCCGCAGGTTAATTATGGGTCCAATCATGATGGATGTAGCAGGTACATCCACAACCGCCGAAGATAGAGAATTATTGCAGCACCCCTTAGTGGGTGGTGTCATTTTATTTGCTCGTAACTTTGAACAACCAGCCCAGCTCAGTGCCCTTACCGAGCAAATTCGTTTAGCAGCCAACCGCGACATTCTCATCGCTGTTGATCAAGAAGGCGGCCGAGTTCAGCGCTTTCGCCAGGGTTTTTCTGAAATTCCAGCGATGGGCAGTCTATATCGCTACGCACAAGGCGATATAGACAAAGCAGCGAGTCTTGCAAGGCAATGTGGTGCATTAATGGCTATGGAAGTGCAAGCCGCTAATATTGATATCAGTTTTGCCCCTGTGTTAGATGTTAATGGCATCAGTGCAGTGATCAAAGAGCGCAGTTTTCACAGTGAGCCAGATCAGGTAACCCGGCTGGCTAGTGCTTTTATACAGGGCATGCATTCGGTTGGCATGAAAAGCACAGGTAAGCACTTTCCCGGTCACGGCAGTGTTGAAGCTGACTCCCATATTGATATGCCCATTGATCACCGCTCTTGGGGTGCTATTACAGCGCACGATATCAAGCCTTTTAAAGCGTTAATTGACAATAAGCAACTGGATGCGGTTATGCCAGCACATGTGATCTATCCTGAGGTTGATAATAAATCTGTAGGCTTTTCATCTATTTGGTTACAACAGGTATTGCGAAATCAGTATGGTTTCAAAGGTGTTATTTTCAGTGATGACTTATCAATGCACGGTGCTAGCTCAATTGGGGGTTATATTGAGAGGGCAGAGGCAGCACAGCAAGCCGGCTGTGATATGTTGCTTTTGTGCAATAACCGCGATGCTTGTATTACCGTGATAGATCAAGCCAATATTGCTATTGACGCCGACAGTAGTGCACGCCTATCAAAAATGCTTAAACCAAGTGTCACCACTTGGCAAGATATGCAAAGTCAGCCTTTGTGGCGCCAACTTAACCAACAAGTGTCAACTATCAAGGAACATTTATAAGGAAAATCATGAAATTACCTAAATCTCTTTTCTTACTGCTAGGCCCCATCGTCAGTGTTTTATTTTCCTTAGTATTAATGTGGTTAGGCTTGGCTGAAAAACCTGCTGTCGCCGCAGGTATTACCTTATTAACGGTTATTTGGTGGGTAACAGAGGCTTTACCTATCCCTGCCACCTCATTGGTGCCTTTTGCCTTGTTACCCTTGTTTGGTATTGTTGACCACAAAACTGTCGCCTCTTCATTAGGCAGCCATGTGATTTTGCTGTTAATGGGTGCTTTTATGCTCTCTAAGGCGATAGAAAAAAGTGGTACACATCAACGCCTAGCTGTGTATATGGTGAGATTAGTAGGGGTGAGTAGTGCGCAACGCTTGGTGCTGGGGTTTATGTTGGCAACTGCCTTTTTAAGTATGTGGATTTCCAATACCGCAACCACCTTGATCATGTTACCCATCGCCTTGGCGATTTTAGCCCATGTAGACGATAAAAAAATCAGTGTAGCCTTGATTTTGGGCATCGCCTACGCCGCCAGTGTGGGGGGGATAGGCACACCAATAGGTACACCGCCCAATGTGATATTTATGGGGATTTATCAAGAGCACACTGGCAAAGAGTTTAGCTTTTTATCTTGGATGAAAATTGGTGTGCCATTAGTACTTATTGCTATCCCTATTATGGCTCTGTGGTTAACCCGCAACCTTACCTTAAAACAAGCCATTAGCCTGCCTAAATTAGGGGCTTGGCGCAAGGAAGAAAGTCGTACCTTGTGGGTTTTTGGCTTAACCGCGCTGGCTTGGGTCACTCGAAAAGAACCGTTTGATGGCTGGAGTGGCTTATTTGATACTCCCTTGGTGGGCGATAGTACCGTGGCGTTATTTGCGGTAGTGGTCATGTTCATCATACCTAACGGCAAAGGCTCGCGTTTACTCGATTGGGAGTCAGCCAAAACCATTCCTTGGGGCATGCTGCTGTTGTTTGCTGGTGGTATTGCTATCGCTAAAGGCTTTGTCGCTTCCGGGTTAAGTACTATTTTAGGGGATTGGTTAACTTCGCTAGCGAATTTGCCAGTGATCTTGATGATTTTAACCATTTGCTTGGTTGTCACTTATTTGACTGAAATTACCAGTAATACTGCGACGGCAACCTTACTTATGCCTATTTTGGCGGTTGCTGCTAGTGCCTCAGGTTACGATCCGGCAGTGTTTATGATCCCTGCGGCTATGTGTGCCAGTTGTGCCTTTATGCTGCCGGTGGCCACAGCACCTAATGCCATTGCTTATGGCACAGGTGAAATTACCATTCAAGACATGGTCAAAGAAGGCGCAATACTCAGTTTTGTTATTTCATGTTGCATTGCGATGATTTGTTACATTACTTTTTTTTAAAAGTGAGTTTTAAACAGCTAACTTTGTGCATTTAACACGCGGTTTGATAACATACATATTCACTGGTAAGGTATTTAAATATTGTAAATAAATGTGCTTTTTACTCACCTTAATGTGCAGCGCTCAACTGTATTAAACTGACATGCGCACTAAAAAGCGGTTAGTTTGAATTCAAATAAGGGGATTTGATGAAAAGTACAATTGTTTTATTGTCAATACTTTCGTTTAGTGTTGTTGCTGAAGAAAATAGGGTTTTAAGTGCAAAACATATACAGGTAATTCAGACTGACTCAAGTGGAAAGCCACTATCAAAAGAGAGCTTTTTTGAGGAATTAATCCTATTGAATTGTGATGTCAATATTACTTCACTGTCTGCTAACTCTCCACGCAAGATGAGACTTTCATTTTCAGGACGAGCCTTTGTTGCAAACAGTATTTCCTTTAAAGAGTCAGCAGATGGAAGTTGTGTCGTCGCTTTAGAAAAAGGATTGGGTGAAAATTAAAACTAACAAGCCAGCTAAGCGAGACTTTCTAATGTTGGCTGCGTTTGACTTGATTCGACAGTTAAGCGACTATTACTTAGCCGCTTATGTGGACGCGAGCAGGTGAATTAAAATGGAGACTAGCAAATGGATTTTTTTGTAAATATTCTAATCTCATTAGGGTTATTACCAACAAAAGACCTAGCAGACTCAATGCAAAAGTCGACAACATTAACAGTTATGGTCATCGTTGGGGCTTTACTATTTGGTGCCTTTGTGACTTTTCTATTTTATCTGGCAGGAAAGCAATAATCACAATACGGTGAGGAAAGCAGCTAACAACACAATAAATTACGATAAAAACAGTTGGTTTTTGTTGTTAACTCGCTAATTATAACCAACAACTTTAAGCCGTTTAGTTAAGCATTATATGCCCATGCAAGTATGATCAAACACATAGTTAAAATGGTTACTTTTATTGTCGCTGCTATCGCTATCGCCTACTATGCCAGCTTTTATATCTTACCCAGTGTGACTGTCGTCAATAAATCGGGTGTTTTCATTGATCATGTTGAGGTAGGTTTACCAAGCTCGCTGTTAAATTTTGGTGGGCTAATGAGTGGTGAAAAAAACACAATACACTATTCACTTAAACAAATTAATGGTATGTATAACTACAAAGTTACGAAAGAAAATTCAGTGGTTATTACTGGTAGTTGTGGTTATATTACTAATTATGAGTTTAATAAAAGAGTTATCATTACTCTTCTTAAAAACAAGCAAGTGGTATGCATATAAGCATATAACAAGGTGCCAAACTAAAGGAGTAGATTGTGTTTGAACTGGAAGTTAAAGAAAAAGTAACATCGTTATCATGTCTTGTTGTCTCCCTTGCAATATTGCTATTGTGTTTGTTAGAGCCTGAAAATATTACATCCATTGCAGACTTTTTCAATTGGGCAGGTGTATTTCTTTGTTTTATTTTTCTTAGTTTATCACCGCAAATTTTTTATTTGCCGTTTAAGAGTGCTATGACTGGAAATGCCAGAGTATTGTTTGTCAGTAAAATTAATCATACTCGCCTGGGACTTACAGGGTTCTCGTGTTGTTTGCTCGGAACTATCTGTAGACTGTTGCTCTAATAAACCCATTAAGTGCGGGACTGATAACGCTTGGTTCGGTATCGCTTGGTTACACACTTTAGCAAATAATTATCAGCCCATTCGTTGGGTGTTATATTTTGAGGAAAGGTATGGAAATCAATCAACCAGTTGAAGCAGGTCAAGCTGTTTACACCAAAACAACACTGTCAATGTATGACTTATGGGTACTTGGCTTTTCAAATTCATATTTATGGAATTGTCCTACAAGCATACTGAGAACAACGTTTGTGGAACATGCATCTTTAAATCATCTCGATGTTGGTGTTGGTTCTGGCTATTACCCAGATAAATGTTTATCAAATACAAAAAGAAGAGTGGCTTTATTAGATTTAAATCAGGATAGCTTAACTGTTGCCTCTGAGCGCATTAGTCGTTTTAATCCTGAAGTCTATTGTGACAATGTACTTGAGCTTCTCAATACCAATTGTGAAAATTTCGACTCTATCAGTGTTAACTATTTACTCCATTGTCTTCCTGGCAGTATCAGAGAAAAAGGCATCATATTTCATCATCTCAGGGAGTTTCTCAATGAAAATGGTGTTTTGTTCGGTAGTACGATCTTAGGCAAAGATTCAAAATATGGTTACTTAGCTGGAAAGTTGATGGCATTTTATAACAGCAAGGGAATATTCGATAATGCCTTTGATGATCTACATGATTTAGAAATATCACTTAAACAAAATTTTACTGACGTAAAGATAAATGTAATAGGCTGTGTTGCTATTTTTTCAGGCAGAAAAATATAACAAGTGATTAAATCAATAATAAATAGTTGGCTTTTGCTTCTGCGTCAGTTGTTTTAGTCAACAACGTTTTATCCCTTTTTAGGGTGTTGTATTTACCAAGAGGTTCTATGAAATATTTAATTATGCTTGCCTTACTGGCTGTTTGTTGTTTTGTTCATGCCAATAGTAGTTTACCCAATAATCGTCATATTTCGGTTGTTGGCAATGCACAATTGAAAGCTAAACCAGATATTGCGGTTATTCACTTAGCCGTTGAAAGCTTGAAAACTAAAAGTGCTGATGCCAAAAAAGACGTCGATGATAGAGTTAACCGCTTCTTAGATGGCTTGGTCAAATTTAAAGTAGATCAACAAAACGTATCAGCTTCAAGTATTTCTACACAGCCTAATTACTCATATTCAAATAATAGTAAAAGAGAATTAGATGGCTACACAGCTAAGCGTAATTTAAAGGTGACTTTAAACGACCTTAGCAAATTAAACGCATTTATGGACTTTGCGCTGGGTGTGCAAATCGATGAAATTCGCAATATAGAGTTAAAAGCATCACAAGCAGCGCAACTGAAAGATGAAGTTAATGCATTGGCGGTGAAAAATGCTAAACAAAAAGGCAGCTCGTTGGCCAATGCGTTTGATGCAAAGTTAGGTAAAATTTATAGCATCAATTCAACGGCAAATAATATGCGCAATAGATATGGAGCGAATAGCGATGTTGAACGCATTGAAGTAACGGCCTCTGCAATGAATAAGCCTGCAAGCCCGGGTAGATACTTACAAGAAAATATCGTATTTTCAGCTTCTGTTAGTGTTGTTTTTGATTTAGAAGTAGAGTAAATCTAGCAAGCGCATTAGATCACGAGCTACTAATGACTA
>JBELHO010000028.1:18499-42359 GCA_042091375.1 Thalassotalea sp.
ACTAATGACTAATAGGTTGTTTATTTCCACTTGGTTTGATATTGAGTAAGCTGTTATAGCTGGATAAAACGCCGTTACTCAATATCTGTAACGGGCTCAAATTAGCTGCAACTAAAACTGCGCCGATCAATATATACAGATCTTTGATGTTTTGTTATGTCGCTGGGGTTTATCATGGCTTCAGTTATATTGCTGGTTTAATAAACTATTTGACCTAATTGACTTTTGACCTAATGAAGTTTTGAGTTTTTTATTTAATCTATTATTTGACCTGATCTGCTGTTTAATGAGCTCAAATCCGACTATTTTTGAATGTTATTTACCTGTGATATTGAGTTAAATGGCTTTTTGCGCAATTATTCGCGCGCCAAGCACAATAGCCAGTAAGGCAGTGTAAGCAGCGTAAATGACTATCATCCATTGCGGCATGCTATAACCTAGCCATTGCCATTTTATTTCTCCACAATCGCCAGTGGCAGCAAAAAGCAGAGGAAGCCACTCATGCAATGGCGCCCAGCTGGGAAAGTTAGGGACGAATTCACAACTGAACAAAAAGGAGAAAGTCGCAGTTTGCATTTCGACGTGTTCAAGGGCGATGATCAACCCCCAAATAGCACCTGTGCCCCAAAGGCCAAAGGCGATGAGACGCGCCAATAGCAATTTGTTACCAACACTGCCAATAATACCTGCAAAAAATATTGCCCAGATTGCCACTCGCTGGTAAATACACATAATACAAGGTTTTAAATCCAGCACTAATTGAAAAAACAAAGCAGCCGCTTCCAAGGCCAACGCACTAAAAGCTAATAAAAGCCATGCATTTTTGTTGGTAACTAAATGGCTGAAAAACTTCATTGATTATCCTTAGTTTACAGGTGTTAATTCGATAAAATTAAAGCGCCATTGATGGCGCTTTAGTTATTGCAGTGGCGTTATTAATGCTGTTAGTGGCCTGAACTAGCGGGCTTAGCTGGCTTATCGCTACTGTGAGTGATCAGTCCAGACTCATAAAATTCAGCGGTTTTACTCTCAAGTAAGCCAGAAGAAATCGCCAGATAACCAACAATGGTCAACACTATGGTATAAGGTAATGCCATAATAACCATTCTACCATATGACAACCTGACCAATGGTGCTAAGGCTGACGTCAGTAGGAACAAGAACGCAGCTTGGCCATTTGGTGTGGCCACACTCGGTAGATTAGTACCTGTGTTGATTGCAACCGCAAGTAAATCAAACTGATCGCGAGTGATAATACCATCTGTTAAGGCTTTTTGGATCTCGGTTATGTAAACAGTACCAACAAATACATTGTCACTGACCATAGATAATAAGCCATTAGCCAGATAAAACATCACCAGCTGCATATTGCCTTCAAAGGTCAATACCCAAGTGATCACTGGGGTAAATAATTGTTGATCGATTATCACTGCGACGATGACAAAAAACACCGCTAATAAAGCGGTAAAAGGCAGCGCTTCTTCGAAAGCATGGCCAATTTGGTGTTCTTCTGTCACTCCAGTAAAAACTGTAGCTAAGACGATAACAGATAAACCAATAAGGCCGACTGGCGCGAGGTGAAGAGCTAAGCCAATCACTAACCAAACGGCAATGACACCTTGCATGATCAGTTTTACGTTATCACTTTTGGTGCGTTTTTTACTCTCTTCAATATCAAAGTCTCTTAATACCTGATAAACACTAGTCGGTAAGGCTACGCCGTAACCAAACCATTTTAATTTTTCCAACAGTAAACAAGTGAGCATACCAGCAATGAATACTGGAGCGGTTACCGGTGACATGCGTATTGCAAATTCAACAAATTCCCAGCCCGCTTGTTGACCAATAATTAAATTTTGTGGTTCGCCAACGATAGTACAAACCCCACCTAAGGCAGTACCTACTGCAGCATGCATTAGTAAGTTACGCAAATAACCTCTGAACTGTAGCAAGTCTTCTTTGTTGTAATTCTCATGACTGTGATCTGGACCAAGATCTTCATCGTCTGAGGCAACTTTGTGATAAACCGAATAAAAGCCAATGGCAACACTTATGATCACAGCAATAACGGTTAAAGCGTCTAGGAAGGCTGATAAAAACGCACCAGAAAAGCAAAAAAGCAAAGAAACCACGGTTTTTGAACGTACTTTAGTGACTATTTTAGTAAACAAAAACAGCAACAAGCCTTTCATAAAGTAGATACCTGCGACCATGAACACAAGCAACAAGATCACTTCAAAATTCATGATTAACTCATGCTTGACTTGATATGGCGTAGTCATGCCCATGGCGACTGCTTGAATGGCAAGTAGTCCTCCGGGCTGCAGAGGGTAACATTTTAATGCCATAGCTAGAGTGAAAATGAACTCCAGCACTAATGCCCAACCTGCGACATATGGGTTCACTAAGAAAAATAATACAGGGTTGATGATCAAAAAGGATATAATTGCTAGTTTATACCACTCAGGTGATTTTCCCAGAAAGTTCTTGTACAGTGCACTGCCAAACGATTGTTCCATAATAACCCTTATTAATTTATTTTGCTGGACAGTCTAAGCATTATTTAATTAGTTGTAAATTAGAATAAGGTACAAATGTTTATCAAAAACCTTAACTTAGACAATTAACTATTACTGGTAGCGGGCTATGAGTGAATTGCCAATATTTAAGCGGGTGTTTATTATGTGATGGGCAATTGTTAATTAAATAGATTACTATTCTCTGCACATTTTACCCGTAAAGTGACTCGATAACTTAAACTTATGACTAAAAAGGTTAAATATGACAACACCATGGCAACAATTGATCACTAAAGCTTGGGCTGATAGAAAAAATTTACACGAGTCTGCTGAATTTGATAGCTGGCGGATTTTCCACGGTTATG
This sequence comes from Thalassotalea sp., assembly GCA_042091375.1. GTDB lineage: Bacteria > Pseudomonadota > Gammaproteobacteria > Enterobacterales > Alteromonadaceae > JBELHO01. The sequence goes on from JBELHO010000028.1 coordinate 21,384, forward strand.
CAGAAGGAGTGCCAGGCGTTGTCATTGAAAAGTTTGGCAATATGGCGGTGATTGAATACAAACAGGATATCAGCGAGCAACTGCACATCATAAAAGATGCGCTGTTGAGCTGCTTTCCTTTTGCGTTGATTATCGGCAAAGGCAATCAAGCTATGGGACTTAAATTAAAACAAAGGATGTTTACATTACACGGCAGTTATGCTGATGCGCCCGCTTATGCGCAAGAATATGGCCTTTATTTTGCGTTAATGGCCGATGCTGTGCACAATGTTGGTTTGTATCTCGACGCTCGACCGGTACGACAATGGCTAACTAATAACAGTAAAGACCGCCGTGTGCTGAATTTGTTTTCTTTTACTGGTAGCCTTGGTATTGCTGCCTTAAAAGGTCAAGCCAAAGAAGTCATTCACTTAGACAAATCGAAAGCTTTATTACCGCGTATTCAACAAAGTTATCACAAAAATAATATGGATTTTGGCACGCGTAGCTTCATTCAAGGGGATATTTATAAGCATTTACCGAAAGCAATAAAAAGGGGACAAAAGTTTGATGGCATCATTTTAGACCCGCCCCCTACAGTCTATAAATCACCTCACTCAACTCATCAACCGAAAGGACAAGACTTTGCCAAATTGGTAAAAATGTGTGCTCAGTTATTAAACCCTGGCGGTTGGTTAGTTTGTTTATTTCATACTTTTAATGTTAGCTGGCAGACCTTAGAAGAAGAAATTATTCAATCATCGGCAAATACCTTAAATGTGACTGAACGCTTTACCAGTGAATGTGACTTTCCCGATGAAAATATTGACTTGAAATTACGGGTCAGCGTGTTTGCAAAGGTTTGAATAGAGAAAAAGTCGACTATTTAATAACACTTTAAACAGCGGCTTGCTAATCAAGTCATAGCAACAGCAACAAGGAATTAACTAGGTTATCTGCACGGTGATTTGCTTATCGATAAGTTTCTTATTTTTTATAATTAAAACAAATTATTAGTAGTAGGTTTGAACTGAGAACAAGGTGGCAAATACGGACATTTGTATCTGTGCTTGTGCAAAGTAATTCTTCTGGTACAATCAGTTGCAATTAGTAAATTTATAGATAAATTTATTTTATGGAGTCTTATGGTTATTAAAGCACAGAGTCCTGCCGGATTTGCCGAGCAGTATATTGTCGAATCTATTTGGAATGGTGGCTTTCCACCGGGTTCAATTTTGCCAGCAGAAAGGGAGCTTTCAGAATTAATAGGGGTGACTAGAACCACCCTAAGAGAAGTGTTACAGCGACTTGCGCGAGATGGTTGGTTAACTATAAAGCACGGTAAACCCACCAAAGTAAATAATTTTTGGGAAACCTCAAGTTTAAATATTTTGGAAACCTTAGCGCAATTAGATCAAGAGGGCATTCCCGATCTCGTTGATAATTTAATGTCGGCTCGGACCAATATCAGTGCTATTTATGTTCGTGGCGCAATTAAAAACAACCCCGAAAAAGCAATTGAGTTGCTCCAGGCCTACAAAGAGATCGAAGACTCAGGCAGCGCTTTTGCCGAATTTGATTATAAATTAAACAAAGAGTTGGTGGTTTGTTCAGGTAACTCAATTTATTTGTTAATACTCAATGGATTTCGCGGCTTGTACTCACGTTTAGGTAGTTTGTATTTTGCACATCCGCGCGGACGTGAGATATCTCGACTTTACTATGACAAGTTAATTGAATGTGCTACTGAAAATCGCTTTGACGATTCGGTATTTATTGTCAGAAAATATGGTGTTGAGTCGGGTAAATTATGGTCCGAGTTAAAAGATGATGTGTTAAAAGAACTCGCGGAATAAACTCAGTTACCACATTTTTCCTATTATCCGGCGCTAATTAGCGCCGGTTTTTGTTTGACTTTCACTGGCTTGTGCTTTCGGACATTGCGCTATTATTTCTGTTGTGCCCTGATTGTTTGTTTGCACTAATTTTACGTCGAATTGCCACAAGTGATATAAGTGTTTTAAAACTTCGTGTTTTGAATCAGCCAGCGGTATATCGCGATGCGGGGTATACTGTAATGTCAGTGATCTATCGCCTGAAACATCGGCTTGAATAATTTGGATATTGGCCTCTAAGTTACTTAGGTTATATTGATTGGAAAGGGTTTCACGTATTTGTTTATAACCACTTTCATTGTGAATAGCTGAAATTTCTAAATAGTTTTTGTCGGCATCATCGTGAATGTGAAACAACTTAAAATCGCGGATGACTTTTGGTGATAGATACTGGCTAATAAAACTTTCATCTTTAAAGTTTTGCATTGCGAAATGCAGGGTGTCTAACCAATTACTGCCAGCAATTTGAGGAAACCAATGCCGATCTTCCTCGGTTGGGTGCTCACAAATTCGTCGAATATCAATGAACATGTTAAAACCTAAGGCATAAGGGTTAATTCCTGAATAGTATTGGCTATTGTATTCAGGTTGTGCGACTACACTGGTGTGACTGTGCAAAAATTCCATCATAAATTGATCAGTCAATAATCCTTCGTCATACAATTCATTCAATATGGTGTAATGCCAAAAACAAGCCCAACCTTCGTTCATCACTTGAGTTTGTTTTTGTGGGTAAAAATATTGTGATACTTTACGCACTATTCTGACAATTTCTCGCTGCCATGGTTTAAGTAATGGAGCATTTTTTTCAATAAAATAGAGCAGATTTTCTTGCGGCTCACTGGGGAATTTCTCATTGTTATGGGACTTATCAGGTTGTTTCTGCGGTAAGGTGCGCCAAATCGTATTGACTTGCGATTGCAGATATTGCTCGCGTGCTTTCTGTCTTTTTAATTCTTGTTGTAACGATATTTTCTGAGGGCGCTTGTACCTATCTACACCTAGGTTCATCAACGCATGGCAAGCATCTAAACAGGATTCAACGTCATCAATACCATATTTGTGCTCGCATTCAGCAATATATTTTTTGGCAAATAGCAAATAATCAATAATAGAGCTGGCATCAGTCCATGATTTAAATAAATAGTTACCTTTAAAAAATGAATTGTGACCATAACACGCATGTGCCATCACTAAAGCCTGCATTGTCATGGTATTTTCTTCCATTAAATAGGAAATACAGGGATCTGAATTGATCACAATTTCATAGGCTAAGCCCATTTGTCCGCGTTTATAGGTTTGTTCTGTTTGGATAAACTTTTTACCAAAGGTCCAGTGGTTGTAGCCTATCGGCATGCCAACGCTGGCATAGGCGTCCATCATTTGCTCGGCAGTGATCACTTCAATTTGATTCGGATAAGTATCAAGACGGAATTTCTCGGCCACACGGGCTATTTCTGTTTGGTATTTATTGAGTAACTCAAATGTCCAATCAGAGGTATCTGATAGCGGAGTTGGTTTTTCCATATGTTCACCTATTGCCAACATGGCTGGTTATTGACTATTATGCGGCTTGCTGTGCGCTCTTTTTGAACAGCTCTCGAAATACTGGATAAATATCATTCACAGTTTTTATGTGCTGCATGGCAAAATGTGAATTACTGTCAGCAACTTGTGCGTATTGTGTCCAAAGGGTTTGATGGGCGCGTTGGGTAATTTCGATATAGGCAAAATAGCGTGCCACTGGCATTATTTTTTCAACCAGCACTTGCCGACAATGGGGTGAATCATCTGCCCAGTTGTCTCCGTCCGAGGCTTGTGCGCCATAAATATTCCAATCCTTGGTTTGATAGCGTTCACTGATCACTTTGTCCATTAACTCTAAAGCGCTAGAGGCAATTGTCCCGCCGGTTTCTTGCGAGTAAAAGAACTCTTGCTCGTCAACTTCTTTTGCTTGGGTGTGGTGACGGATAAACACTACGTCTATGGTTTTGTAGGTTCTAGTTAGAAATAAGTACAACAATACATAAAAGCGTTTGGCAATATCTTTAGTGGCTTGATCCATAGAGCCCGAGACATCCATCAAACAGAACATCACCGCTTTTGATGTGGGTATGGCTTGTTTAGCGTAATTTCTAAATTTTAAATCAAAGCTATCAATAAAGGGCACTCTAGCTATTTTGCTGTTGAGTTCATCAATATCTTGCAGCAGTGTTTGTCTTTTATTAATTTGTTCATGTGGCTCCTGCTCCAATTGCTCTAGCTGCTGCTGCAATTCAACTAATTGTCTCCGCTTACATGAAGTCATGGCTATTCTGCGGGCAATAGATCCTTGTAGAGATTTTACAATATCAATATTTGCCGGTGTGCCTTCGGCACAAAAACCTGAACGAACTATTTTATATTCAACCAATTTGTCAATTTGGTTCTTTTCTAGATGGGGAAGTTCAAGATCTTCAAATAGCAAATTAAGGTATTCGTCTTTTGATATAGAAAACACAAAATCGTCTTCACCTTCACCTGAATCCGAGGCTTTGCCATCGCCACCTCCCTGTCCCTGCTGGTTCTCAGGCCGCTTGATTCTGTCACCTGCGCTAAATTGATCATTACCAGGGTGAATTTTGTCATTGATGCCCCCTTGGCCGTGATGAAATACAGGTTCGCCAAGATCTTTTTTGGTTATTGTGACATTTTCGCCACTGTCGATGTCAGTCACCCCTCGCTTGTTAACGGCTTTTTCCACAGACTGCTTGATTTGTGATTTGTAACGGCGAATAAAGCGCTGCCTGTTGACGGTACTTTTATTTTTACTGTTTAATCTTCTATCGATAAAATTTGCCATTTGATTACTCCTCTATCCGTGTCTTAAGAGGATTTTCTTACCCGTAGATACCATTCAGATAACAACCTAACTTGCTTTTTGGTATAGCCTTTACTCATCATACGGTCGACAAAATCATCGTGTTTTTGTTGATCATCTGCTGATGTTTTATTGTTGAATGAAATCACTGGTAACAAGTCTTCTGTATTGGAAAACATTTTCTTTTCGATCACAGTTCGCAGTTTTTCATAACTGGTCCAATTGGGGTTTTTACCGTTGTTATTGGCTTTTGCACGTAATACAAAATTGACAATTTCATTTCTAAAATCTTTCGGGTTGCTGATACCCGCTGGTTTTTCTATTTTTTCTAATTCATTATTCAGGGCTTCACGATCGAATAATTGTCCGGTTTCTGCATCTCTGTATTCTTGATCTTGTATCCAAAAGTCAGCATAGGTTACGTAGCGATCAAAAATATTTTGGCCGTATTCAGAATATGATTCTAGGTAAGCGGTTTGAATTTCTTTACCAATAAATTCGATATATTGAGGAGATAAATAGCCTTTAATAAACTCTAAGTACCTTGCTGATAATTCTTTCGGTAATTGCTCGCGCTCAATTTGTTGTTCAAGTACATAAAACAAATGCACCGGATTGGCGGCTACTTCTAGGTGATCAAAATTGAAAACCCGCGATAAAATTTTAAAGGCAAAGCGAGTTGATAAACCTGACATGCCTTCATTTATACCCGCATAATCTCGATATTCTTGAAAAGATTTTGCTTTCGGATCGGTGTCTTTTAAGCTCTCGCCATCGTAAACGCGCATTTTTGAATAAATACTTGAGTTTTCTGGGTCTTTTAATCGCGACAACACTGAGAATTGAGCTAGTGTTTCCAGAGTGTCAGGGGCACATTGGGCATTGGCCAATTCGCTGTGCTCAAGCAATTTTTGGTATATTTTTACCTCCTCAGAAACACGCATGCAATAGGGGACTTTAACAATATATACTCGGTCTAAAAAAGCCTCGTTGTTTTTGTTATTTCTGAAGGTTTGCCATTCTGATTCATTGGAGTGAGCTAATAACACACCATCAAAGGGCAGGGCCGATAGACCTTCGGTAGGGTTGTAATTCCCTTCTTGGGTTGCGGTTAACAAGGGGTGTAACACCTTAATAGGTGCTTTAAACATTTCGACAAACTCCATCAAGCCCTGATTAGCTCGACACAAAGCCCCCGAGTAACTATATGCATCGGGATCATTTTGTGCATAGTGTTCTAATTGTCTTATATCTACTTTACCTACTAACGCTGAAATATCTTGATTGTTATCATCACCGGGTTCAGTTTTTGCTATCGCTATTTGATCTAAAATTGAAGGATAGATTTTAACCACTTTAAACTGGGCTATGTCGCCTTTAAATTCGTGCAAGCGCTTGGCTGCCCATGGAGACATAATGGTGTTTAAATAACGCGCAGGGATATTGTATTCTTCCTGTAAAATTTTCCCGTCAGCGTTGACATCAAATAAGCAAAATGGATGATCATTAAGGGGGCTGCGCTCACCATTGGCGCTTAATACGTAAATCGGTTCAAGTTGCATTAGGGTTTTCAATTTTTCAGCAAGAGAAGACTTGCCTCCACCGACAGGACCGAGTAAGTAGAGAATTTGTTTCTGCTCTTCGAGTCCTTGTGAGGCATGGGTCAGATAAGCAACTATTTGCTCTATTGCTTCTTCCATACCATAAAACTCTTTAAATGCCGGGTAGCGAGCGATAACCCGATTGGAAAATATCCTACTCAGACTCGGCTCTGAGGAGGTGTCAATCATTTCCGGCTGTCCTATGGCTTTCAGTAACCGTTCAGCAGCACTGGCATAAGCAAATTTGTCTTGTTGACAAATTTCTAAAAACTCTTGAATAGTATAACTTTCTTGTTGGGCTTGGTCATATCGAGATTGGTAGTGTTGAAATATACTCATAAACGCCTCCATAAAACAAGGAAAAATGGTTAAGCGTCACAAGGCAATACAATACCACTATGCTTCATAGGCTTGTGCGCATACTGAAAAAAGTCTGCAAAATTACAGCGGCTTATTATAAGTTTAGATGGTTTTTACTATGGCGCTAACAAATTCAACAATTAATTTGTTTTTAATTTTTTGACGAGGTAGAAAAGCGCTGAGTGACACTTTTTATCGGCATATTTTAGTGATAAAAAAACCAGCGTAAAAACGCTGGTTTTTTTCAATAATACGCAATAGAAGGTAATAAATGAATGTAAGTAAGTGTTACTTTACTCAAGTTGTAATCACATTAACTAATGCAATGTGTTGAGTTGCTATATACATTTAAGGTATCGCTCTAAACACATTGTTATATTCCTACTATTAAAGTAGGCCTTTAATGGAAAAATTAAGCAAAGTTTTTCGCTGCAAAATCCCAGTTAGCCAACGCCCAAAATGCATTCATATAATCAGGACGCACGTTGCGATAATCAACGTAATAAGCATGCTCCCATAAATCAACAGTGATCAGTGGCGTAACTGACTCATCTGTGAAAGGGGTTGCAGCATTTGAGGTATTGACAATAGCTAAGCTACCGTCACTGTTTTTAACTAACCATGTCCAGCTCGAGCCAAAGTTATTGATAGCACTTTCGGTAAATTTTGTCTTAAATTCTGCAAACGAACCGAAACTGGCATCAATAGCACTGGCAAGTGCGCCAGTTGGTTCATTGCCGCCATTGGGGCTTAAGCTGTTCCAGTAAAAAGTGTGATTCCAAATTTGTGCGGCATTATTAAAGATCCCTGCAGAAGAGTTTTTAACAATATAATCTAATGATTTATCGGCAAAATCAGTGCCTTCAATTAAGCCATTTAATTTTACAACATAAGTATTGTGATGCTTACCATAGTGAAACGATAGTGTTTCTGCTGAAATATGAGGTGCGAGTGCATCCTGTTCGTAGGGTAGCGCGGGTAATTCAATAGCCATTGTATTCTCCAGAAATTGATTGATTAAATTTATTTTTGCCCAAAAATAAATAATAGGTTTGTTTTTTATAAAATCCGAGTAAAATGTTATTTCAGATAAAAACTAACGTATTTTACCCAAATACGCAGTTATTACTAGCCTAATTATCGCAACTACTTGCATCTGTAGTGAGATTAAATGATAAATATAGTAGTTATTGAATTGAATAATGACATAGTCATCACCATTGTTTAATGCAATAGATATTTACTGTCGAGGTTATAATGGACACAATAGAGCGTATTAAGCAGCAAATTGCTGAAAATAATATTTTGTTATACATGAAAGGTTCACCAAAACTGCCAAGTTGTGGCTTTTCTTCACAGGCATCACAAGCATTGATGGGATGTGGTGAAAAATTTGCTTATGTTGATATATTGCAAAATCCAGATATTCGTGCCGAGTTGCCAGGATATGCCGATTGGCCTACCTTTCCTCAGCTATGGGTTGATGGTGAGTTAGTGGGGGGCTGTGATATTATTATGGAAATGTACCAACAAGGTGAGTTACAACCTTTGATCAGTGAGTCAGCTGCAAAAAATGGTAATTCAGAGCAAACCGAATAGTGGCATTATTAATAATTGTTTGTATTATTAATGGTGCGTGTTTATCAGACTTGAGATGATGTCTTTAAAAAATTAAAATTTTATATTTATACTGGAGAAAGTAATGAGTGTACTAGTTGGTCGTCCGGCTCCGGACTTTGATGCTGCAGCAGTTTTAGCCAGCGGTGAGATAGTTGATAGTTTTGTATTATCAGATGCCATTAAAGGCAAAAAAGCGGTGATTTTTTTCTATCCATTAGATTTTACCTTTGTTTGTCCTTCTGAATTGTTGGCTTTCGACCATCGTATAGAAGAATTTAAAAGCCGCGGTGTTGAAGTGATTGGCGTGTCTATTGACTCGCAATTTTCTCACAATGCGTGGCGCAATACACCAGTAAATGAAGGTGGTATTGGCCCAGTACAATACACCTTAGTTGCTGATGTTAAACATGAGATTTGTCAAGCATACGACGTTGAACACCCTGATGCCGGTGTGGCTTTTCGAGGTTCTTTCTTAATCGATGAAGAAGGTAATGTTCGTCATCAAGTGATTAATGATTTGCCATTGGGACGCAATGTCGATGAAATGTTACGCATGGTTGATGCCTTACAATTCCATCAAGATCACGGTGAAGTGTGTCCTGCTGGTTGGAATAAAGGCGATAAAGGTATGACTGCTTCACCAGAAGGTGTTGCTTCATATTTAGCCGATAATGCCGACGAGTTATAATTGCTAAAATGATTAATAAAAGCCACGCAAGTGGCTTTTTTTTCGGCCCTGAAAAAATGCTAGGATTGCATTTTTCTCAACAATCACCAAAATATAATCATTGAGCTTAACCAAAGTTCGGCAAACATTGCTGCGCATGGTTCAACTAAAGCGCGCCACTACCAATATCTTTAATTTTGCTCAAGATCAGCCAATGGCCAACCGCCTAATGCTTGCCATTTATTGACGATATAACAAAACAGCTCAGCTGTTTTTTCGGTATCGTATAATGCAGAATGTGCTTGTCGGTTATCAAAGCTTATATCAGCTGCTTGACAAGCTTTAGCGAGTACCGTTTGCCCCAGTGCTAAACCCGATAATGTGGTGGTGTCAAAGCTTACAAATGGATGAAAAGGACTGCGTTTAATGGCACAGCGTTGAATAGCTGCATTGACAAAGCTCAAATCAAAGGCGGCATTGTGAGCAACCATAATAGCTCGTTGGCAACCCGAGGCTTTCATTTGTTTTCTTATCGATTTGAATATTGCCGACAGGGCAGTCTTTTCATCAACGGCTCCCCTGAGGGGATTATCTGGGTCAATACCGGTAAATTCTAGTGCCGATTTTTCTAGATTTGCTCCCGGAAAAGGCGCAACGTTAAACTGAAGTGTTTGATCAAGGGCAAATTCACCCGTCTGCTCATCTAGCGATAATGTAGCGGCGGCTATTTCTAGTAATGCATCTGTTTTGGCGTTGAAACCAGCTGTTTCAACATCAACAACAACGGGAAAATACCCTCTAAATCGCTGTGCAAATAGAGATTTGTGCTTATCCTTTTTGTGGTGTTCACTATCGGTAGTTTTTTGTTCAGACATGGGGGTGTAGTTAATTGTGGTTAAGTACAAGACCACTTATTATTACAGAAAAGCGCGGTGAAACCTAAAGTCTTTGCTTAAATAGTGAAAATAAATCAGAATCTGTGTAATTGCTGTTAAAGTTATTAAATTAAACGCCGATACAATAAATGTTAACTCAATAATGAATCAATCATGATGAAAAAAACAATCACTGCTTTAACATTCTTGTTGATCGCCAGTCAAGCTGATGCTGGTATGCGACAATATCAGGCGAGTCTGGAACAGTCTCAGTGGGAAATGACTGACGACAGCCGACTACAATGCACTTTGTCTCATAGTATTCCCAATTACGGTCAAGCCAATTTTTCTAGTAGCGCATCGCGCAACACTAATATGGTGTTTGAGTTAGATATGCTGCGTTTACCCGATAACTATTCTTTGGCCGAGTTGCGTTCGGTGCCTCCCTCATGGCGGCCGGGCAATAATGATCGGCAATTAGTTGATATGAAGCTGCACAAACAATTCTCTCCTGACTTACCCAAAAAAGTTGCTTGGACTATGCTAAGTGAACTTGAACAGGGTATGAACCCAACGTTTTATTACAACGATTGGTACAGTGAGCAAGATAAAATATCGGTTGGTTTATCAACAGCGAGATTTAAACAAGCCTACAAACAGTTTGTCGGTTGTGTCGGTAATTTATTAAATTACAATTTTGATGATATTGCCTATACCGTTTTAAACTATCAATTTGGCAGTGACAAATTAACCAGAGCTTCACGGCAAAGAATAAGTATGATCACTGAGTATTTGAGTTTAGATCCCGATCTGGAGTTAGTGTTGATCGATGGTTATTCTGATAGTTATGGACCGAGAAATACCAACTTGAAACTTTCTGAAAAACGGGCAAATCAAATTAAAACCTATTTCATTGATAGTGGTATTGATCCAATGCGCATAGCTGCAACAGGTTACGGTGAGAAACGCCATATTGCCAGTAATGCTTCGGTTATTGGCCGCAGTAAAAACAGGCGAGTCGTGATCCGCATGGATAAACCATAGCCTTGCATCGAGCTGAAACTAAATAATTTATTGAATAGGCCTGCTGCTTGTCATAAGCTACAGGCCTATTTTTTTGATCACTAGATTGTCAACGTGTCGTTTTTTAAAACAGGAATAACAATGAAGCTATTTTTTCGCATACTAGCCAGTACCTTAGTATTTATCAGTCATGCTAGTTTTGCTCAAGTTACTGATAGTTATACTTATGCCAATTATGATCAAGTACAAGTTAGCCATTTGTATCTTGATTTATCGGTAGATTTTGACAAAAAATCACTAAAGGGCTTTGCCGAGCTTTCTCTAAAGTGGAGTAACGATGAGGCGGTTGATGTGTTACTTGATACCCGCGATTTGGTTATTGAACGGGTGTTAGCTAAAAACAGCAAAGGGCAGTGGCGTAAGGTAGAGCATTCACTGGCGAAAAGGGATGATGTACTGGGCTCTAAATTAACGGTAAATACTGATTTTAAAACGCCAACATTGAGAATATATTATCAATCTATGGCTAAGGCATCGGGTTTGCAATGGCTATCTCCGCAACAAACCGCTAGTAAAAAGACCCCATTCATGTTCAGTCAAAACCAAGCCATACACGCCCGTTCATGGATCCCAATTCAAGATACGCCAGGGGTTCGTATGACCTATAATGCGCGTATTACAACGCCGAAACACTTGTTAGCGGTGATGAGTGCCAATAATGAACCTGATACAGCACTCGATGGTGATTATTATTTTGAAATGCCACAGGCTATTCCTCCCTATTTAATCGCGTTGTCGGTTGGTGATTTAAAGTTTAAAGCGATGAGCGAGCAAACCGGCATTTATGCTGAAGCGTATATTTTAGATAGAGCAGTTGCTGAATTCGACGACACGCAAGCTATGATCGATGTGTCTGAAGAGCTATTTGGGCCTTACCGTTGGGGGCGTTATGATCTGTTGATCTTACCGGCAAGCTTTCCCTTTGGCGGTATGGAAAACCCGCGTTTATCTTTCATCACACCGACAGTCATTGCCGGTGATAAAAGCTTAGTGAATTTAATTGCTCATGAACTTGCACATTCTTGGTCTGGCAATTTAGTCACCAATGAGAGCTGGCGTGATCTGTGGTTAAATGAAGGATTTACCAGTTACGTTGAAAATCGCATTATGGAAGCGGTTTTCGGTGAAGATCGTGCGGTTATGGAACAAGCACTTGCGGCGCAAGGTCTAAATTATGAAATTGCCGAACTAGCACCCGGTGATACTCAGTTGTATATCGACTTGAAAGGGAGAGATCCCGATGATGCCTTTTCAGGCGTACCCTATGTCAAGGGGCAGCTTTTTTTAATGTACTTAGAGCAAAAATACGGTCGAGAAAAGTTTGATCGCTTTTTGTTAAGTTATTTTAATGATCATGCATTTCAGAGTTTAGGCACCGAAAATTTTGTAAAGTACATACATCAAAACTTAACCGATAAATACCCTGATATTGTCAGTAAAGATGAAATCAATGAATGGATTTTTGAACAAGGTTTACCGATTTATGTACCTAAACCTTCATCAAACGCGTTTGTTGTTATTGATGGCTTGATCAATCAATACATGGCAGATGAAATTACCTTGCAAGATTTACCTGTTGGGCAGTGGACATTGCATGAGTGGTTACACTTCATTAATAATTTACCCTTGACTTTATCACTACAGCAAATGGCTGCTATTGATGGTCAGTTTAACTTAACCGAAAGTAGCAATGCTGAAATTACTCATGCATGGTACTTACTGTCTTTACGCGTTGGTTATAAGGCTATTTATCCAGCCCTATCTGAGTATTTAGTGGCTATTGGCCGTCGCAAGCTTATTGTGCCTTTATATCAACAATTAGCCGAGTCGCCAGCAGGAAAAGTATGGGCGAGTAAAGTGTATCAGCGGGCGCGTCCTGGTTATCACCCGCTGGCCCAAGGTACAGTTGATGCCATCTTTGCCAACTGATCTGTGCTAACGACAAGAGTATGTTTGGCTGTGCAATACCACTAGCTAATTCTACTAAGTAATAATATGCAGCGGTATTCACCATAAAAAAGCGGCGTGTATAGCCGCTTTTTTTATGGTGTTGACCCATATTATTGGCTGGTGATAATCACTGATAACGCTTGTATAAATACCAGCCTATAAAAGCGAATAAGCCGGCGACAGCTCCCCATAGATGCGCGTTTATGGCGACATTGGCAGCGATTAATTGCGCTAGATCTGTGCTGGCACCAAACACTTGTTCGTGTATTATTTTTACAACGACGCCAATGAGTAAAAGATATCCAGTTTTTTCTCGGTGATAAATGTCTAAACAAGCCCCGTAAACAAATATCCCGTGCAGCACACCAGATAAACCGACATAGCGCTGTAAATTAGGGTCGAGGTAATACAAAGCTAGACTAGTAAATAACGCACAAAACAACAAAACTACTGAATAAGACTTTACTGTGTAATATTGCCCATGTAATAACCACAATAATATAATTGCCACACTATTTAACACTAAATGAAAAGTATTGGTGTGCAGTAAATGTCCGCTGAGCAGCCGCCAGTATTGGCCTTGGCCGATAAGTTCCGCGTCGTATACTAAGTCACTGACCAGTTGTTGCTTAAATAAACTGATGGCAAGCACACTGAGCAAAAGGCATAGAGGCGTGATAAAATACGGATACTGTATGGGTAAGTGTTTAATTCGCAATGGGTTGCCTTTTGATAATTGAACTGAATAATTAGAAATTTAATATGAAACGTGATTATTGTACTCTATGTCAACGTCCGCAAATAGCCTGTATTTGTCATTGTGTTGTTCAGCAAACAAATACCACCCATGTGGTGATTTTACAACACCCATCGGAAGTAAATAGAGCCAAAGGCTCAGTAGATTTATTGAAATTATCGCTTTCGTCATGCCAAGTTATCGTTGGTGAAAACTTTGATCAATGTCCTGAGTTTCAGGCGGTATTACAACAATACACAGGTCATTTAGCCTTGCTTTATCCCAGTGAAAAAGCGATCACTGTGGATACCTCGACAACAACTTTAAGGCACAAAAAAATTAACTGTTTAGTATTGCTCGATGGCACATGGAAAAAAGCCTATCGTTTATATATGCTCAATAGGGTGTTAAATACCCTTCCTCATCTTGCCTTGTCGGCAGACATTGTCGGTCATTATAGTATTCGTAAAACCAATAAAAGTGGTGCATTATCAACTCTTGAAGCTTGTTGTCATGCTTTGACGGTATTAGAGGATGGATCAGCCAAGTATCAAAAGATCCTTCAAGGCTTCATCAAATTTAATCAACTACACTTACTGTTTCGCGACAAGAAATAATGTTATTTTATCTATCTTAATGTTTTATTAAAAGGAAACTGTCTTGTTAAAACTTTTTAGGCTATCAACTAAGTTGGCGGTATATATACCTAGTTTTTTTTCAGCGAAAAGAATTACCAGTATTAGTTGTATTTTTATGGTTATCGGCGGACATTTTTCTGTCACAGCTCAGGAAGTCAGAGAGCCTGAAGCAGCCACTGGTCTGTATGAAAAACAAGCGGTAACAGGCAAAGACTTTATGGTAGCCGCTGCCAATCCATATGCCAGTAAGGCGGGGTATAACGTTTTAAAGCAAGGCGGCAGTGCCATTGATGCAGCGATAGCAGTGCAGTTAGTGTTAACCTTAGTTGAGCCGCAGTCTTCAGGCATAGGTGGCGGTGCTTTTATGCTGCACTGGGATAATAAAAATAAAAAGTTAACTAGCTTTGACGGCAGAGAGACCGCGCCTGCAACAGCAACTAACCGATTATTTCTCGATGAAAAAGGCAAAAAAATTCCTTGGATCAAAGCCGTGGTTGGTGGTCGCTCTGTTGGCGTTCCAGGGGTATTGGCGGCATTGTATCAAGCTCATCAGCAATACGGACAATTGCCTTGGGCGAAGTTGTTTGATGAGGCGATTGTATTAGCCGAACAAGGTTTTATTGTTTCTCCTCGGTTAGCGAGATTAGTGGCGATGCAGTACAATCCTGGGATCAGTCAATTACCAGCGATAAAAGAATATTTTTTCCCTAATAATCAACCAATCAAAGCTGGCGATCTACTGATCAATCGCAAGTTAGCTGCTGTTTATCGCAGCTTAGCTAAGGACGGTATTAAACCCTTCTATCGCGGTTGGCTGGCGCAAAAAATAGTGAGTGCCGTACAAAACGCTGCGATAGCACCGGGGCAATTATCCGTCGATGATATGGCTAACTACAGAGCAAAACAACTGAATGCAGTGTGCGGACCTTATCGGCAATATAATATATGCGGTATGGGCCCCCCTAGCTCTGGCGGTATTGCCGTTATTCAAATGTTGGCTCAATTGGAGCCTTTCAATTTATTTAATCAACAGCCCAACAGCCTAGAAGCAGTGCACTTATTTACTCAAAGCTCTCGTTTGGCATTTGCTGATCGAGACAGATATATTGCCGATCCTGAATTTGTTAATGTACCTGTTAAAGGACTGCTGAATAAAGAATATTTATTAGCTCGCTCAAAAAAAATAGATCTCAATAAAGATATGGGCACAGCTGAAGCGGGCGAGCCGGATCAAAGCATCACCAGAGCCGACGCTTTATCCTATGAATTACCCTCGACAAGTCATTTTTCTATCGTTGATCAACAAGGTCATGCGATTTCGATGACCAGCAGTGTTGAAATGGCTTTTGGTTCAGCGGTTATGGTTGAAGGTTTTATTCTAAATAATCAATTAACTGATTTCTCTTTAGCGCCTGAGGTGAATGGTAAACTGGTTGCTAACCACCTTGAGCCATTAAAGCGACCACGCAGTTCAATGGCTCCTATGATGGTCTTCAATCAAGATGGCAGCCTTAGATTAACCATTGGTTCACCAGGCGGTAGTCGCATTATAAATTATGTCGCTCAGACCATCTTAGCTATCCTCGATTGGGGGTTAACACCACAGCAGGCAATAAATTTACCGAAAGTAACCAATAGAAATCGGCTGACTTCACTGGAAAAAGATACCCCATTACAAGCATTGCAGGCACCTTTAGAAGCCTTAGGCCATAAAGTGAGTATTAGAAATCTCAACAGTGGTTTGCATGCCATTGAAATTAATAAAGCCGGGATATTAGTAGGGGGGGCCGATCCTAGGCGAGAAGGGCAAGTATTGGCTGATTAATAATAACTGCGCTTTGCCCCATGTGTATTCTGGTATCAAGGGGCATTGCACAGATGTTGGTGCGGTATTTAGCTGATAGATTGAGCGTCACTATTCGCTAAGTAAAGATGATATTCGCACTCACTTTGGTTAAAACCAATAAGGCATTTTGTGTGATTAAACTAAAAGTTATAGTCCAACTGCACACCATAAACAGCGGGACGGTCAACAAATCCATAGAAGGTGTCAGTGTTAAACGTTCTCTCTGATAATGGATTATTGCCAACATAGGTCAAAATTTTCTCATCGGTAATATTTTTGCCAAATAAAGCGATATTCCAATGGTCGCTTTCAAGAGCGATACGTATATCCACTTTACTGTAAGCATCTACTTCGTAAAGTGGATTCAGATTAACATCCACGTTTTGTTTACTTGCGTGATATAAGCCCAAGGTTGCTCTTAGGTAATCAAATTGCAAAAATGAAATGTCAGTGAAATAATCTAGACCAATATTTGCGGTAAATTTTGGGGTATATTGCCCTGACTTGCCGGTGTAGTCGCAAAGTTGGTTACCATCTGGGCCAAAATCACCGTCTGGTATTTGTTGACTGTGACAATTGCCATTAGCGAAGTCTTTAAACTCGTGATCTAAAAAAGCCATACCGTATTGTATCGTCATACCATCCCATATTAGCCAACGTCCATCGACTTCAATACCTTGCACTAGCGTTTCTTTGGCATTGCCGACAGTAAAGCCTAATACACCATCAAACTGACTCACCTGCAGGTTGTCGTATTCAGTGCGATACAAAGCTAAGTTCAGCTCTAAGGTATCATCTAACAGCAAGGATTTAATGCCGACTTCATAGGCGGTTGCTTCTTCATCTTCAAACTCCCAAGAGTTAGTATTATTTGCTCTAGCGTCAAATCCACCGGCTTTAAATCCTGTGGTAGCAGAAGCATAAGTGATGATATTAGGGTTAACTTTATAACTAATATTTAAAAGCGGAGTGAATGAATTTTCATCGCGCTTACCATTAAGATTGTGGCCATTGGGGGATAATTGGCTCTGTTCATTATTTATCTTAAATACGTTATCAATTGTGTTTGCTGCTTGTATATCTGTGGTGATCTCACCACTGGTTAATTCTTTAATATTGATGATCCGCGAAGCTGATTTTTCTTCATTGCTATAGCGCAAGCCCAAAGTAAAGGTTAAATCATCGTTGAAATAATAGCGTCCTTGAAAAAAAGTAGACCAAATATCTGTATCAAGACGATAAGTTCTAGCAGCACTCTTATTCGTTACTGGCGCTAGAGCGCCACCTTGAACTAAGCCAAGCACACTGTCATCGTCAATTCTAATTTCATCGTCAAAATCGAGTTCACTGGTTTGATAATACAATCCAAATATCCAATCGAAGTTATTTGTCACAGGAGAGACCAAACGAATCTCTTGACTAAATTGATGGTAGTCCTCGTCGATAAACGTTGAAAAAACTGGCGCTGCGGTGAAATCACAATCACAGGTCTCAATAAAGTCGTAATTTACTAAACCTGAAATTGCCGTGAGGGTGAAGTCGTCTAAATAAAAATTAGCTGTCAGAGTGGTATTATTTAATTTATTTTTACTGCTTTCTTCAGCATTGGCTTGGCGCTTAAAATTTAATTCAGTTTCTGTGATCGCATTAGGATACCCCAAAGAACCGAGTATTTGCCCAAAATTAGGTGCTCCAGCAAGAACAGCATCATCGCGAATTACCTCAATTTGCCTGCCTTTTCCATCAAAGTTATTTTGTTCGACTTTTAATAACATGTCCATAGTATCATTTGGCTGCCACAATAAACTCAAGCGCACGGCGTTTTCTTGGCGGTCGGTTTCATCGCGTTGCTTAGAGGTGTTATTGACATAACCATCTTCTTTATAACTTCTCAGTGCCAAGCGTGCCGATGTGGTGTCAGTCAAACCCTTGGATATCATTGCCGCCACTTCGGTAGCGCCAAACTTGGGTTGATACTGTAAGTTTATATAAGCTTCGGTGTCTTGAGTGGGTTTAGCTGAAGTAAAATTTAATGCCCCGGCTATCGAGTTTTTACCAAACATAATGGATTGCGGCCCTCTTAGCACCTCAACTCTCTCCATATCAAGAAATGGCATCCTCAGTAATTGCTGACGGCCATAGTGTATTCCATCTATGTATTGGCCAACAGATTGCTCAAAGCCTTGATTGTTGCCGGTACCAATACCGCGAATGTATAATTGGGTGCTGACTCCTGTTTCTGTCATCTGTAAATTGGGCACGAAATATTGTAAATCATCAATTTTTTCAATGCTCTTTTCTTTTAAATAACTTGCCTTTAATACATTCATTGAAATCGGGGTTTGTTGTGCATTCTCAGCTCTTTTTTGGGCGGTGACTTCAATCACTTCTAGCTTTGTGCCGTTTGTGTTGTTGCCCCTACCTGATTGCTCTTGTGCCGCTGAACCACCTAATAATAATGAATAGGTGAAAAAACTAAATATACTTTTCTTGACTATTGTCATTATATTTTTCCTTTTATGTGTTATATTTTTGTAAAAATAATATAAACAATATAAAGAATACCATCTAGAATAATAAGGTGATTATTGGCCAATATGCAGTGATTATTGGCCTTAATATATTTTTAAATAAATGTAGTAAGTTAACAAAGGGGGAATATATGATTGGTGTAGATGATTTGCCACCTAGTTTTATTGGCCATGTATTCGCTCACAAACTCAACTATATAGCAACCACCCTAGCAAAATATCAGATAAAAGCTGCACAACTATTACAGGGTACTGGTATTGATGAGGGCAAGCTAGCTGATCTCGAATATAAGGTCGACAAGCAGCAAATCATTGAATTTTATCGCAATGTACAAAAGCTAAAAATTTCAGGTGTGGGGCTGTTACTAGGTAAATTAATCAAATGCAGCGATTACGGCTTATACGGTTGTACATTTCTCAGCTGTAAAGACCTACAGTCGGCATTGGCGTTTTCTGTTCGCTATCATCATATTGCCACCAGAACTGTTTGTATGTCATTGCATCTAGATAAAGCTCTTGATTGTGCTTATTATCGATTTGAAGATTTGTTGAGTGTAGCCAGCCTTGAAAGATTTAACATCGAGATGCAATGTGCCATCATGTTATCCTTGGTTAGAGAATGTCTTGATGCCCCGTGTTTTGTTTTTGATGAATTGAGATTTACTTTTGATAAACCAAACAATCACCCATATTACCTCAACCACTTTCAATGCCCGATCAGTTATTGCCAGTCTCATAACGAATTCGTTGTTCATCGTCAAAAGTTACAACTGAGTACATCGAGAAGTAACCCTTTGGCGATGCCATTTTTACTTGATCAGTGTCAAATGCTAGCCGACTCGATTGATGTCGATAATGATTTCTTAGTTATGGTTAATCATTGGGTTGCAGCCAATATGCACATTGAAATCAAGGCAGAACAATTGGCCAGTTACTTGTGTGTGAGTCCCAGAAGTCTTCGACGAAAATTATCGACTCAGGGAACCTGCTTTAGGGATGTGGTCAGAGAAATAAAGCGAGAAGCGGCTGAAAAATTATTGTTAAAAACTCAGCTGAGTATAGAGGATATCGGTATTGCTATCGGCTTTAACGATGTGTCCAATTTTAGAGCGGCATTTAAAAAATGGACAGGACAAACACCTTCCAGTTTGAGGTGAATCTAATAATGCTTAAAGTCAAACTGTATTTTAAGTTTTTTAGTGACTGTTAGCTGCTAGAGACTGATGTAAAATTTGCATAGCTCAAACACACATCAGCTATTTATCAATACAGCCTTAAAAAGGATCTTTGAGGATTTTATTAATAATCCATCTTTCACCTTGTTGCACTAAAGATAATCGTTTGACATCTTTTACAATATTATCCTGATACATGCCGTCAAAATAGACAGTGATCACTGCTTTGTCTTTAAACTGTTCGCGGATTTTAACACCACTGTCATCTGGACTGACGACCACGTTGTCAAACGACATATTAAATAAATGCCTGCCCACAGCACTGGGTGATTTATAGTGCAAGAGAATTCTGGCTAACTTAGGATCACATACCGATGCGGCTTTTTTAATGTCTTTTTCGTTGTAAATGGCGTTAAAAAAAGCAATGGTAACTAGCTCTGGGTCTTCAATTTTACTGATGGCTTGATCGCGTTTATCACAAGCTACTAAAAAAAACAGCAAAGTTATAATGCAAGTTTGCAGGTATTTGTTCATGTACTCTGTCACTTAATCGTAAATTAATTACAATCATACCCCAAGACTTGCGTTGCCTCAATTACAATGAAGATCAGCTATTATTGTTTCTACAATAGTTCGAGGGGTTAGCGCTGCAGTGCACTCATGTATAGCCAGTGATAAATAGTGTATTGAATACTTGATCCAACGGCAGAGCAATTATTGTTGCAAGTAAATGGTCTTTGTTAACGGATTATTCGTACTCATTACTTTACTAACATTACTTCACTAACATTACTTTACTAACATTAACGTATCTACATTACTTTGAGAATATATATGTCACTTTCGGATGAACAAGTATCTAGAATTATAGAAATGGCTTGGGAAGATCGCACGCCTTTTGAAGCCATTGAGCAACAGTTTGGTATGGCAGAGTCAGGGGTGATAAGTTTTATGCGTCAACATTTAAAACGCAACAGTTTTAAAACATGGCGTAAAAGAGTTAGTGGCCGTGTAACCAAGCACAGCAAATTGAGAAACCCTGAGGTATTAAGGGGCTATTGTCCAACGCAATATAAACAACGCTGAACGACACTAAACCAGACAATAGCGTTCGTACCTTAGTTTGTAGTGGCCAACTCAGGTAATCGTCCGAATACATA
>JBELHO010000029.1:0-37130 GCA_042091375.1 Thalassotalea sp.
GATAAAACAGTGGATATAACCAAACCAATTGATCTAGCTAAACCAGCTGATCTAGTTAAGACAGCCGATCGGTTGAAAACAGCCGATGTCACTAAAGCGATTGATGCGCCTAAAACAGGTGATGCCAGCAAAACAGTCCAGCTAGATAAAACAGTGGATATAACCAAACCAATTGATCTAGCTAAACCAGCTGATCTAGCTAAGCCAGTTGAACTAGCTAAGCCAGCCGATGAGATGAAAACAGCTGATGTCACTAAGGCGGTTGATATGGTGAACGCAAGCGATATTAGTCAATCTTTAGACAGCACTAAAACCGCTGCACATTCTCAGATCGTGAACTCAGCTGTGAATGATAATCAGCATTCGACAACATTGACTGCTGGTCATTCAGTCAGTGCAAAACCAACAGTTGCTGATCAGTCATCGTTCGGTCAACCGCAGCATGAGCATCAACAGCAACAATCGAGTAAAGAGCAACTAGATAAACAACAGCCTTTTGTTAAAGACCAACAAGACAGCTCAGCCAATCAAATACAAATGAGTAAAGAGCTTTTAACAACCAGCACTGACAGTAAAAATACCACTCAGATCAGCAATGATAACGCGGTAGATAAAAGCACTGTAAATGCCATTGATAAAAATAGCGATAACCTCGCCGCGCTAAGGGCCAGTGACGATAGCAGGGCAAGACCGTTATCAGCTGAGCAAGCATTTGTGATAAATCAGTTGATGGCTAAGACCGAAGCCAGTGGCACACTATCTCAACCATTGACTAACGAGGTTAAATTAAATCAAGAGATCATGGCTGTAAATCGCAAAGACTTTGCACATAGTGTTAAAGAAAAAGTCATGGTGATGATAAATCAAAAAATCAATCAGCTAGAAATTCGTTTAGATCCGGCTGAATTAGGCAGTATGCATGTCAAAGTTAACCTGCAGAACGAGCAAGCTGTGGTAAGTTTTATGGTACAAAATGCCCACGCTAAAGAAGCATTAGAGCAAAATATTGGAAAATTAAAAGATATGCTAGCAGACAATGGTATTGATGTTGGTGAGTCTAATATTGAACAGCAAGATAATTCAGCTGAGCAAGAAGCCGAATTGTCACAACAATCAGCAACCTCAGCGGCTGATGACGCAGTTGCTGAGGGTGAAGAATGGCAGCAAATCTCTGGAGATTTGTACAATATGGAAGCAAAGGGTGTAGATTACTATGCTTAATTGCAGAAAATGCTTTTGATTAACGGGTATTCAAGGATATAGTTATTATTATTTGATCCCACAGCATGAGACTTTCTAATGGCAGCAGATGAAAAACAAAACAAAAATGAATTAGAGCTAGACAGTTCAGGTAACAAGAAAAAAATAATTATTATTGCCGCTGTGGTCATCACCCTAGCTATTGCTGTGAGTGTTTTTTTATTTATGGGTGACGATAGCGAGGTTAGCTCGGACGAACTGCAATCGACACTAGATCAAACTGAAATGACTGATGGCGATGGTGCTGAAGCGATTGATGCACAAGGTTCAGCCTATTATGTGCCCATGCCAAGACCATTTCGCTTTAATGTTCCCGGAGCGAATAGAGATCGCTTTGTTGAAATACGGGTACAATTACTCACCCGTGGTTCTGATAATGAAGAATCTGCCAAAAAGCATATTCCACTGATTGAAAGCACATTATTAGCGGTGTTTTCCCAGTCGAATGCTGATAACCTAGTCACCAGTGCAGGAAAGTTATCATTAAAACAAAAATCCTTAGCTGAAGTGCAAAAAATAATGACTGATATTGAAAGGAGAAAAGTTGTTGAGCAAGTGCTGTTTACTGGCTTTGTTATGCAATAACACCTTATCATGAAACTATTTGCCAATGAAAAAGAGACAATGCAGTGAGTGACTTATTATCACAGGATGAAATTGACGCGTTATTACACGGTGTTGATGATGTCGAAGAAGAAGAAATAACAGAGGAGTTTGTTGAAACAGAAGGCACCACTGATTATGATTTTTCTTCACAGGATCGCATTGTTCGCGGTCGAATGCCGACTTTGGAAATGGTCAATGAGCGCTTTGCTCGTCATATGCGGATCAGCTTGTTCAACATGATGCGTCGCACCGCTGAAGTATCTATAAACGGTATTCAGATGATCAAGTTTGGCGAATACGTGCATACCTTATTTGTTCCTACGAGTTTGAATATGGTTAGGTTTAGGCCACTTAAAGGCACTGGCTTGATCACTATGGAAGCGCGTTTGGTATTTATTTTGGTTGATAACTTCTTTGGCGGTGATGGCCGCTATCACGCCAAAATTGAGGGGCGGGAGTTTACTCCCACCGAAAGACGCATTATTCAAATGCTGTTAAAAGTTATTTTTGAGGATTACAAAGAAGCATGGTCACCGGTGATGGATGTTTCTTTTGAATATTTAGATTCTGAAGTCAACCCATCAATGGCCAATATTGTCAGTCCAACCGAAGTAGTAGTGATCAGCTCATTTCACATCGAACTAGATGGCGGTGGCGGTGATTTTCATGTCGCCTTGCCATATTCTATGCTCGAGCCCATTCGCGAATTACTCGATGCTGGTGTGCAAAGTGACAAAGAAGATACTGATATGCGTTGGTCTAAAGCATTGCGCGATGAAATTTTAGATGTGCCGGTTGAGTTAACGACTAAGTTTTTAGAGGTAGATCTGCCATTGCAAACCATTATGGATTTAAATGCAGGTGATATTATTCCCATTGAAATGCCAGATCACATTACCGTTCTGATTGAACAATTGCCGTCATTCAGAGCGAAACTTGGCAAAAGTCGCGATAATGTCGCCCTGAAAATTCAAGAAAGAATAAAACGACCGGAATCAGTGAAATCTGAATTAACTATTTTAACCAAAGGCGGCAAACGACTAGACAGTGACGCCGAATTACATCTGTTAGAAGATGATTTTGAGTATTAAATAAATTGAGGCCAATGGCATGAGTGATGATAATGAAGATTTAGGTATGTGGGATGAGGCGATGGATGAGCAAGCTTCTGCTGAGGCTCAAGAGGCTGAAACCGTAGCGTTAGACGAACTCGACGAAGAGGCACCTATTTCCGGCGATGAAAAACGTAAACTCGATGCGATCCTTGACATTCCAGTGACCATTTCTATGGAAGTTGGTCGCAGTCATATTAGTATTCGCAATTTACTGCAGTTAAATCAAGGTTCAGTGGTTGAACTTGACCGGGTCGCTGGCGAAGCCTTAGATGTGTTAGTCAATGGCACCTTAATTGCCCACGGTGAAGTTGTGGTAGTTAATGACAAATTTGGCATTCGTTTAACCGACGTTATTAGTCAAGTTGAACGCATTAAAAAACTCAAATAATGACAATTAGGTTAATAAGTTAATGATCCGACCTGTTTTTATTCTACTCGGTATGGTTGCGCCAGCTAGTTTCGCGCAACAAGCCAGTGTGGAAGTGGGTAAACATGCCAATGTCAACATTGATGCACTGAGTATGTTGTTTTCATTGTGTATGGTTTTGCTGTTGATTGTTGGCGCGGCATGGCTGCTGAAAAAGTTTAGTTTGGTGAATAAATCGGTATCGGGTTTAAAAGTGATCGCCAGTTTGCCTTTGGGTACTAAAGAGCGTTTAGTGGTGGTGGAAATGGGCGAAGAACAACTGCTCTTTTCGATTAGCGCTCAGGGGGTGAGTTTAGTTAAAACCCTCGACAAACCGCTGCCGATAGCAGATATGTCAAGTAACGAGCTAACTCAGCCGTTTCAGCAATTTTTTAAAAAACCAAATAATTAGCAAATATAAATAACTAAGATAATTAACTAAGATAATTAATATAAGAAAAACCATTAGAGAACTATGTATGTTATCAGCTATTCAGCGTAACCCCCTTTCTGTCAACTTTACTCTGATTGGCTTAGTGCTGATGTCAATATGCTATGCCAGCACTGGTTATGCTGCAGAAGATTTATCCATGTCAGCACTCACCTTAACCACTAATCCTGACGGCTCACAAGAATACTCAGTTACCCTGCAAATACTCATTTTTATGACCGCCCTTGGCTTTATTCCTGCGGCGGTGATCATGATGACTTCTTTTACCCGCATTGTGGTTATCATGGCAATCTTAAGGCAAGCGTTTGGTTTACAACAAACACCGTCAAACCAAGTCATCATTGGTTTAACTTTGTTTATGACCCTATTCATCATGACGCCGGTTTACAACCAAATTGACGAGCGCGCCATTCAGCCGTATTTAGCCGATCAAATGACCTCAGTGGATGCCATTAACAGTGCTAAAGTACCGTTGAGAACTTTTATGCTAGAGCAAACACGACTAAAAGATTTAGATACTTTAGCGGGTATGGCTGGGATCACCGATGCTAAACAGCCCACAGATCTACCGATGACAGTGATTATTCCTGCGTTCATTATCAGTGAATTAAAAACCGCTTTTCAAATTGGCTTTATGCTGTTTATACCATTTTTGATCATTGACCTAGTCGTTGCCAGTATATTAATGGCTATGGGGATGATGATGCTGTCGCCTATGATTGTCTCTTTGCCCTTTAAATTGATGTTATTTGTGTTAGTTGATGGCTGGAATTTAGTCATAGGCACCATAGCAACAAGTTACGGTTTAGGAGCAACGTAATGAGCCCTGAGATATTTGTCGATATTTTACGGGATGCACTTTTTTTAGTTATCTTGTTGGTTAGTGCAGTGATTATTCCCAGTCTGATTGTCGGCTTAATTGTTGCCGTATTTCAGGCCGCCACATCGATAAATGAACAAACCTTAAGTTTCTTGCCGCGCTTGATCGTCACCATATTGGCGTTGATTTTAGGTGGTCATTGGTTAGTGCAAAAGTTAATGGACTTCACTATACGACTGATCGGCAGTATTCCCAGTGTGGTCAGTTAAAGAGGCAATAGGCCAACAAAGAGCTGCTATCATGAACCCATTTTTTAGACACACAGATCACTACTAATGGAATTTACTGAATCTGTCATTAACCAATTTTTGGCTGATTTTTTACTGCCGCTGGCGCGTATATCGGCACTGGTAATGACTATGATCGGTTTTGGTGCTAAAGCGATACCTACGCGGATCAAATTATTTCTCTCCTTAACCGTTACTGTGGCTATTATGCCGGCGATACCCGCCTCGGCGGTAGACACTTTGTTTTCTTTGCAAACTGCACTGGTTGTGATGGAGCAAACCATCATTGGCATTGCACTTGGTTTTGTTACCATCATGGTGGTTAATACTTTTACTTTGGCGGGGCAAATTGTAGCGATGCAAACCGGTTTAGGTTTTGCTTCGTTAGTCGATCCCACCAGTGGTATGAATGTCCCTGCCGTTGGACAGTTCTTTTTGATATTGTCCTCTTTATTGTTCTGGGCGATGGATGGCCATTTGGCTTACTTGCAATTCGTGGCGATGAGTTTTCAAACCTTGCCTATCCCATTGGGCAGTATTGAAGCGGTTAAGTTTAAAGAAATTGTAGAATGGGGCACATGGATGTTTGCCACAGCGTTGTCGTTATCGATGGCACCATTAACTGCGATGTTATTGATTAATTTTTCTTTTGGGATCATGACTCGCGCCGCACCACAACTGAATATATTTGCTATTGGCTTTCCCATTACCATGTGCTCTGGCTTGTTGATCATGTGGTTAACTATGGGCAACTTTATGACTCACTTTGAAGCGCAGTGGCAACGAGCACTTGATTTTAGTTGTTATCTCATTAATTGTCAGGTGAACTAATGGCCGAGTCTGATAGTGGTGAAAAAACCGAAGAGCCAACCGCAAAAAAACTTTCCGAGGCACGCAAGAAAGGGCAAATAGCGCGATCTAAAGATCTGGGCACCCTGTTTGTTTTAGGAGGGAGTGCTATTGCCATGATGTTAGTTGGCAGTACCTTGGTGGATCGATTATCGGTGATGATGATCAGGTTATTTACCTTAACACGCCGTGAAACCCAAGACGTCAATGCACTTTTTGGCGTAGTCAGTGATGGTATTAACGGTATGATAGCGCCATTGATGTGGATATTTGTCCTGATCATAGTTGCTGCGTTTGTGGGCAATACGGTATTAGGTGGAATGAGCTGGTCATGGCAAGCTATGGCGCCAAAAGCCAGTAAACTTTCCCCCATTGCTGGCTTTAAACGCATGTTTGGTGTAAAAGCCTATGTCGAACTGGTCAAATCGTTAATGAAGTTTTTTGTGGTTTGCACTGTGGCTTTTTTGTTGTTGAGTAGTTTGTTTGATCAGATTTTATCGTTGAGTATTGAGGCCATTCCGTTTAATTTTTCCCATGCCGTTAATTTATTGTTGTGGATGTTTTTTGCTTTAGCTATGTCACTGATTTTAATTGTTATTGTCGATGCGCCCTATCAAAAGTGGGATCACAATAAACAATTGAAAATGACCAAGCAAGAAGTCAAAGACGAAATGAAAAATACCGAAGGTAGTCCAGAAATTAAGAGTCGCATTCGCCGTACACAATACGAAATGTCACAACGTCGACAAATGGCTGACGTACCCAATTCCGATGTGGTGATCACTAATCCTAGCCATTTTTCAGTGGCCCTAAAATACGATGTAGATGCCGGTGGTGCCCCAGTTTTAGTTGCCAAGGGTATTGACGAAATGGCTATTCATATTCGCACTATTGCCAAAGAGCATCAGGTTGACATTATTGCTTCTCCCGCCTTAGCTCGCTCACTTTATTACACTGCTGAAGTAGGTGAAGACATTCCCGAAGAGTTGTTTGCTGCTGTTGCTCAAGTGTTAGCTTTCGTGTTTCAACTGGCAGAGCACAAAAAAGGCAAAGCGAAACGGCCTATCCCCTTAGCGAAAAACTTACCTATCCCTGACGAGTTTAAATATTAACCATGGCTGATTTATTGTTATTTATCTGATGATAAAACTGATAACTGGTCTGGTTATTGCTTTTTGCTGGTATGTGTCAAAAAACTACTGTTTATAATCCATGCAATTAGCGTCTACATTCAACACCTTAAAACAAAAAAAATTTGATATTCTGTCAGGCTTAGGCACACCGATATTAGTGATGGCTATTTTAGCCATGGTGATTTTACCGATGCCAGCATTTTTGTTGGATGTGTTATTTTCATTCAATATCGCTTTGTCGTTAGTGGTATTACTGATCACGGTTTACACCTTAAAACCCCTTGATTTTGGTTCATTTCCTGCGGTGTTACTCATCGCCACTATCTTGCGTTTAGCCTTAAATGTTGCCAGTACGCGCGTGGTGTTATTAGAAGGTCATGAAGGACCCGATGCAGCAGGAAAGGTCATTGAAGCCTTTGGCTCAGTAGTGATCGGCGGAAACTATGCGGTAGGTTTAGTAGTGTTTGCCATTTTAATTATCATCAATTTTGTGGTGGTAACCAAAGGGGCAGGCCGTATTTCTGAAGTTACCGCTCGCTTTACTCTTGATGCTATGCCCGGTAAGCAAATGGCGATAGATGCTGATCTCAACGCGGGTTTTATTACCGCTGATCAAGCCCGTGAGCGACGGGTGGAAGTGACCAGTGAAGCTGATTTTTATGGTTCGATGGACGGTGCAAGCAAATTTGTTAAAGGCGATGCTATCGCTGGCATATTAATTCTGTTTATTAATATTGTCGGTGGATTAGTTATCGGTATGGTTCAGCACGATTTAAGCTTTGATCGCGCCGTTGAAATTTATACATTATTAACCATAGGTGATGGTTTAGTTGCGCAAATTCCTGGCTTGTTACTATCAGTGGGCACCGCCATTGTGGTTACCCGTCAAAATACCAGCGAAGACATGGGTAAACAGGTCAGTGGTCAATTAGGTCAGGAAAAAGCCCTGTATATTGCCGCTTCTATCATGTTTATTATGGGCGTAGTGCCAGGCATGCCCAATGTCGCATTTTTATTATTTGCTGCGTTAATTGCTGGTTTGGCATTTTTCGGTGGTAAATTAAAAAAAGCCAAACAGGTAGCGTTGCTCAAACAAAATGAAGTGGCGCAAGTCGAAACCAAACAACAACAAGCTGAGAGTAAAGATCTCGATTGGGATGATGTCAATCACGTCGATATTATTGGCTTAGAAATTGGCTATCGCTTAATTCCCTTGGTGGATAAAGCCCAAGGTGGTGAATTACTTAACCGCATTAAAGGGGTGAGAAAAAAGCTGTCGCAAGAGTTTGGCTTTTTAGTGCCTGCGGTACACATTCGTGACAATTTAGATTTAGATCCCAACAGTTATCAGATTTCTTTAATGGGCGTGGTGGTTGGTGAAGCTGAAATACGCCATGATCACGATTTAGCCATTAATCCAGGACAAGTTTACGGTAAACTCGACGGCGTGGTGACTAAAGATCCCGCGTTTGGTTTAGAGGCGGTGTGGATCAAACAAAGTGCTCGTGAACAGGCACAGTCCTTGGGCTATACCGTGGTTGATTCAGCGACCGTACTGGCTACCCATTTAAGTCAACTGTTAACCAATAATGCGGCGCAATTACTCGGCCATGAAGAAGTTCAGAATCTATTAGATATTCTTGCCAAAAGCTATCCTAAACTGATCGAAGGTTTAATTCCCGATACGTTGACTTTAGGTACCTTAGTTAAGGTGTTGCAAAACTTAATGAATGAAGGTGTCGCGGTGCGCGACATGCGCAGCATCATACAGACTTTAGTTGAGTATGCACCTAAGAGCCAAGATCCGGAAGTACTGACTGCCGCTGTGCGCATCAGCTTGCGAAAATTCATTGTACAAGAATTAGTTGGCTCATCATTAGAAGTGCCTGTCATAACTTTGTCACCTGAGTTGGAGCAAATTTTGCATCAGTCTATGCAAATGGCCGGTGATGATGGCGCGGGTATTGAACCAGGACTTGCTGAACGGCTACAAAAATCGTTAATTGACGGTGCTCAACAGCAAGAAATGGCCGGCGACACACCCGTTTTATTAACGTCAGGTATATTGCGAACAGTACTTGCCAAGTTTGTTAAATATACCATTCCGGGCTTGCGGGTTATTTCTTATCAAGAAATACCCGATGATAAACAAATTAAAATTGTGAGTGCGATCGGTCAGTAATGACAATAACTGTGGCTTGTAAAATATAAACACTATTTAAGTGATCGATTGACTATCGGTGAGGGGTTGTAAGTGAAGATTAAACGTTTTGTTGCTAAAGATATGAGAACGGCATTGGTACAAATAAAAGAACAACTGGGTGCCGACGCAGTGATCATGTCACAGAAAAAAATTCCTGAAGGGGTTGAGCTAATGGCCGCGGTGGATTACAACCAGCCAACGCCAACTTCAGCTGCAAGCCCTGGGTCTAATTTGGCGACCGATCAGAACTCAGCTGATGTGCAAGCAGGTAATAGTTCTACTGCCAGAGATATGGCCAGTGATGTGGTGACTATTAGTCAAGCTCAACACAGCCCAGCTGCAGAGCAACAAGCTGCCATTAAACCGTCAATGACTTCACAATTACTAAGTGAGAGTGAAACCGCTCCAGCAGACAGTTTATCGGCATTGCTCAGTCGAAAAGTTCAGCAAGAAAAAGCAATGAGTCAAGCAAATCAAAACGCAAACAGCCAACAAAATTCAGCAGCGAGCCTGACAGCACAAAATATCGAACAACAATTTAAAAATTTTACTGACCGATTAGAGCAACAAGCCACTGTTGGCAACAGCCAATCGGCAAGCAGTTCAGCTACTAATTCTGCAACTAATATAGCAGCTAATGAGCAATTATCGGTATCAGCACCTGAACATTTTCAACAAGAGCCAATGACTAGCAATAGCACAAACAGCCTTCACCCCAGTGATGAAATCGCTCGAATGCGCGAAGAAATGTTGTCAATTCGACAATTGTTAGAGCATCAGGTATCGGGTTTAATGTGGCAAGATATGGCTCAGAAAGATCCCAGTAAAGCCCTGCTAGTCAATCGCTTAATGGCGATAGGATTATCTACCCAAGTTGCCGAACAGATTTCTGATCGCATTCCCGCTTTTACTAATGAAAACCAAGGGTGGTTGCAAGCCAAAGAAGTATTAAGTCAACAACTCAACACCACCAATAATGATATTATTCGCCAAGGTGGCGTTGTGTCATTAGTAGGGCCAACTGGGGTTGGCAAAACCACTACTGTCGCCAAATTAGCCGCTCGATTTGCGCAAATACACGGTGCTGATAATGTGGTAATGATCTCCACAGATAATTATCGCATTGCCGGTTTTGAGCAACTTGCAACCTATGGCCGAATTATTGGTTGTCAAGTAAAATTAGCTAAGAATGCCACAGATCTAGAAAGCTTATTACAACAGTATCAACAGAAAAAATTAGTATTAATAGACACCGCGGGTATGGGCCAACGCGACATAAGACTGACGGAGCACTTAACTACTTTGATCACTCAATCTCGTGTTAGAATTCGCAATTATTTAGTGCTCGCTGCCAATACCCAACCACAAGTGATGCAAGAAAATGTTGAACGTTTTAAGAAAGTACCACTGGCTGGCTGTATTTATACTAAATTAGATGAAAGCTTAAGTGTTGGCGAAATCATATCGACATCGATTCAAAACGGTTTGGCAATTGGCTATTTAACTGATGGACAAAGAGTACCAGAAGATATTAAGGTTGCAAATGCTGAAAAATTAGTTACGCTGGCAGACAGATTAGCTGAAAAAGCCAATGTGCAATATACTCAGAAGCCGGTGCCAAGACAAACAGCGGCAATGGTTTAAACCGTGGAATGACAAATAGAGAAATACAGTAGATGAATGATCAGGCAAGTGGCTTACGAAAAATGCAATCGTCAAATCCTATTAAAGTGATTGCCGTTTCAGGAGGAAAAGGCGGGGTTGGTAAAACCAATGTTTCCCTGAACACTTCAATTGCCTTGGGACACCTGGGCAAACGGGTCTTAGTACTAGATGCTGATTTAGGCCTAGCCAATGTCGATGTTATGTTAGGGTTGCGGGTTAAACGCAACCTTTCGCATGTATTATCTGGTGAATGTGAGTTAGACGATATTATTATTGAAGGCCCTGCTGGCATCAGTATTATTCCTGCATCTTCGGGCACACAATCTATGGTTGATTTAACACCAGCAGAGCATGCTGGGTTAATTCGCGCGTTCAGTGATATGACTGCGCAATTTGATGTGTTGATCGTTGATACCGCCGCAGGTATATCGGATATGGTGTTGAGTTTTGCTCGTGCAGCGCAAGATGTGTTGCTGGTGGTTTGCGACGAACCGACGTCAATAACCGATTGTTATGCCTTAATGAAATTACTCAGTCGTGATCACCAAGTATTTAAATTCAAAGTGGTTGCCAATATGGTGCGCAACGAAAAAGAAGGCCAACAGTTGTTTGCTAAATTATCTAAAGTATCCGATCGATTTTTAGATGTAGCGCTAGAGCTGGTTGGGATCATTCCCTTCGATGAAAATATTCGTCGCTCGGTGCGCAAACAAGAGGCTATTGTTGAAGCCTTTCCGCAATCACCTGCGGCAAAGGGCTTTAAAAACCTAGCTGATACAGTATGTCAATGGCCAATACCTCAACAGGCATCAGGTCACTTGGAATTCTTTATTGAGCGATTATTAGAAAATTAATGGCTATACTTAATCAGCTGTAATTAATGACTGTACATACATGGCTTAATACATGGCTTAATACATGACTTAACACAATGGCTTAACACAATGATGAGTAACGATGAATAAAACCTGCAACAGTAACATACAGCCTACTACACAATGAGTTGATGCAAGTGCTAAAAACCAATACTTATCACGTTGATATTGATAAAACAGCCTTAATAGAACAACATACTGTGCTCGTTAAACGCATAGCTTACCATCTGCTCGCCCGACTTCCCGCCAGTGTGTTAGTTGACGATCTTATTCAATCAGGCATGATCGGTCTACTCGAAGCGGCAAACAATTTTGATCACGGCAAAGGGGCAAGTTTTGAAACCTTCGCTGGCATTCGCATCCGCGGTGCAATGCTTGATGAGATCAGACGGGGTGATTGGACGCCGCGCTCAGTTCACAAAAATAGTCGCTTAGTCAGTTCCGCTATCCAAACATTAGAAACTCAATTAGGCCGCGATGTCACTGATCAAGAAGTGGCGTCGCAACTCAATATGTCACTGTCCGATTACCACCTTATTCTCAACGAAGTAAGCATGGGTAAAATACTAGGTATTGATGATCTAGGCATAGATGAAGACAGTTTACCCAGTGCCGAGAGGCAATCGTGCAACGAGCCCTACCAAAAAATTGAACAGGTTATTTTTAAAAAATCATTATCAGAGTGTATTTCTTCTTTACCCGAGCGAGAAGCTTTAGTACTGTCTCTGTATTACGATGAAGAATTAAACTTACGAGAGATCGGCCAAGTACTGGATGTGAGTGAATCGCGTATCAGTCAAATACATAGTCAAGCATTACATCGACTTAAGGCGAGAATGCAAAATTGGCAGAGTTAACATCAATGTGAATGTAAACAAGAGTTTAATCAAAAACTTATTATAGTTGTACAAAACATATAAACTTATACCTAGAAAATGACCGAGATTAAATCACCTATAGTCTCGCAATTTTAACTAGTATGGGTATAATAACTATAGAAAATTGAATGATCTCCCCGGAGGGTGCCTTGGATAAAAATATGAAAGTACTGGTTGTTGATGACTTTTCAACAATGAGACGAATAGTTAAAAACTTGTTACGAGATTTGGGTTTTACAAATATTTCAGAAGCAGACGATGGCAGTACTGCCTTGCCTATGCTTCAAGGCGGAGATTTTGATTTTGTAGTAACCGATTGGAATATGCCGGGAATGCAAGGTATTGATCTGTTAAAAGCGATCAGATCTGACGCTGATTTATCGCATATCCCAGTACTGATGGTAACCGCAGAAGCGAAAAAAGAGCAAATTGTGATGGCCGCTCAAGCGGGTGTTAATGGTTATATAGTCAAACCTTTTACTGCTGCAACATTGAAAACTAAGCTAGACAAAATATTTGAACGCTTAGCTTGATCATTATGATAGCTACTACCTTAGCTGTTGCGTTAAATATTACGTAAGGAAAGTACCTCATTATGAAAATGAATGTTCATGTTTCGTTGGAGCAAGCAAAAAATTTAGTTGACTTGCTTGAAGCTGGCGAACAAGAAAAAGCCGATGCGTTAGTGGGAAAAATACAAAACCCCATTAACTCTGAGTTATTTGCTGAAATTGGTAAATTAACTCGACAGTTACACGACTCGCTTACCAATTTTCAAATCGATTCTAGATTGAGTGATTTGGCCAAAGCTGATATTCCCGATGCCAAAGAACGACTCAACTTCGTCATTGATCAAACGGAACAAGCCGCCAATAAAACCATGGATGCGGTGGAATCTATTTTCCCAGTTGTTGATACCATTCAAACACAAATTTCGACAGTGAAACCGCTGTGGCAAAAATTGATGAGTAACGAGTTAGACCTAGCTGAATTTAAGCGTTTATGTCGTGATATAGATGTTTTGTTGAAAACCACAGATAACGAAACAACGCGAATGCACGCGTTGATGACCGATGTATTGATGGCACAAGACTATCAAGATTTAACTGGTCAAGTGATCCGTAAAGTTATCGACTTAGTCAGAGAAGTAGAAGACAGTTTAATTAATATGTTAACTGCTTTTGGTATGTCTTCCGATGAAGCAAAAGACCTTGCTAAGCCAACTTTAGGTGAAAACTTAGTTGAAGGACCAATAGTTAATAAGGACAAAAGAGACGACATTGTCAGTGATCAAGACGATGTTGATGATCTTTTATCCAGTTTAGGATTTTAATAGGGGTTGTTAAATGTCGTATGAAGCAGACGAAGAAATTCTTCAGGATTTTTTAATCGAAGCTGGAGAAATACTGGAAAGTTTATCTGAACAACTCGTTGAGCTTGAAAATGATCCTCATAATGCCGATTTATTAAACGCTATATTTCGCGGCTTTCATACCGTAAAAGGCGGTGCCGGATTTTTGGCACTTAACCACCTAGTTGATGTTTGTCACGGCGCAGAAAATATTTTTGATATTTTACGAAATAACCAACGAACGGTTAATTCAGATTTGATGGATGTTATTTTGCAGGCATTAGATATTATCAACGATATGTTTGCTTTGGTGCAAAATCGACAACAACTTGAACCCGCTGATCCCGAGTTACTGGCTGAACTACACCGTTTGTGTCAACCAGAAAGTGAAGATGCAAATGCGGTGTCTGCTGAACCTGAGGTAGATACAGCGGATCAACCCGCAGCAGAGAGTTCAACGTCTGCTGATGATGAAATGTCAGAAGATGAATTTGAACGGTTACTGGATGAATTACATGGTACAGGTGCGCCGAGTGATATAACCCCTAGTGTGCCTGAAGTGTTAACTGAGCAAACTAGTGACGCAAGCGATAGTTTCACTGATAATAACGACATATCCGATGATGAATTTGAAAACCTATTAGACGAATTACACGGGCAAGGGGCTTTTTCACCAACCATTGCCGTTAACGACAACAAAACAATGGCTGCCGATTCAAATGAAATAAATGACGACGAATTTGAAAGCCTATTAGATGAATTACACGGCCAAGGCAAAGCACCGCAAACGGCAACTAAACCAAGCCCAGCAATTGATGCCGCGCCAGTCGCAGCGACAGGGCAAAAAGTCAGCAAGAGTAAAAAAGTTAAAAAGGCGGCAGTTACTCCAGCGAAAAACACCACTAAAAAAGCCACCGATAAAAAACCAGTGCAAACTCCTGCGCCGCAAGCTGAAACGACGGTACGTGTCGATACCAAACGCCTAGATCAAATTATGAATATGGTTGGCGAACTCGTTTTGGTAAGAAACCGGCTCACTAGCTTAGGCATGACTAAAGAAGATGAAGAGTTAACCAAAGCGGTATCAAATTTAGATGCAGTGACTACCGATCTGCAAGGGGCGGTGATGAAAACCCGAATGCAGCCCATCAAAAAAGTATTTGGGCGTTTTCCTCGGGTGGTTCGCGATTTAGCCAGAAGTTTAAACAAAGAAATCAAATTAATCCTTGAAGGTGAAGAAACCGACTTAGATAAAAACCTAGTTGAAGCCCTTGCCGATCCCTTGGTGCATTTAGTGCGCAATTCTGTAGATCACGGTATAGAAGAGCCCGAGCAGCGCGAAGCCAATGGCAAACCCCGAGAAGGTACGGTGATTTTATCGGCTTCACAAGAAGGTGATCATATTTTGCTAACCATCAAAGACGATGGTGCTGGTATGAACGCCGAAAAATTAAAAGGCATTGCTATTGAACGCGGTGTACTAGACGCCGATGCGGCACAAAGGATGTCAGATTCTGAAGCGTTTAATTTAATTTTTGCTCCGGGCTTCTCAACTAAAACAGAAATATCCGAAGTCTCTGGTCGCGGCGTTGGTATGGACGTAGTGAAAACTAAAATAACCCAACTCAACGGCACAGTACACATTGATTCAGAATTGGGCAAAGGCACTATTTTAGAAATTAAAGTGCCATTAACTCTAGCTATTTTACCCACTCTGATGGTTGTTGTCGGCAAACAAACTTTCGCTTTGCCTTTAGCTGGCGTTAATGAAATTTTCCATTTAGATTTGACTAATACCAATGTGGTTGATGGCCAGTTGACCATTATTGTCCGCGAAAAAGCCATTCCGTTATTTTATCTCGATCAGTGGTTGGTTAGAGGGCATGTTGATCAGCAAAGAGATCAAGGCCACGTAGTCATAGTGCAGTTAGGCACCCAACAAATAGGTTTTGTCGTTGACAGCTTAATTGGTCAAGAAGAGGTGGTTATTAAACCGCTAGATAGATTGTTACATGGCACACCAGGTATGGCAGGTGCGACCATAACCAGTGATGGCGGTATCGCCTTAATTATTGATATGCCTAGCATGTTAAAATATTACGCCAAGAAATCTATTGTCAACAAAAAATTGCGTTCATAACGACAATGGCTAAAGGTAATGAGACGACAGATGACATATAAGGTGTTAGTTGTTGATGATTCTAGCTTCTTCCGCAGTCGGGTGAGTGATATCATCAACAGTGATGAAAATCTCACTGTCATTGATGTGGCGGTTAATGGCCTAGAAGCAGTTAGCAAAGCGGCATTGCTCAAGCCCGATGTGATCACCATGGACATTGAAATGCCGTTGCTCAATGGTATTGATGCCGTCAAGCAAATTATGGCCAAGTCGCCAACTGCGATCCTGATGTTTTCTTCTTTAACCCACAAAGGTGCGAAAGCGACAATATCTGCCCTAGAAGCAGGTGCTTTAGATTTTTTACCAAAAAAGTTTAATGAAATAGCCAAGAGCAGTGCCGATGCCGGCAGCATTCTCAAGCAAAGAGTACTGGAAATTGCCCGTAAAAATAGCCGGCGAGTAACGGCACCAAAGCCGATATCGAGTGCAATTAAACCGGGTCGTACGCCGCCTAATTACAGCAATGACTGCAGCAATAAATTCAGCAATAAATACCACAATAAATCAGTTGCAGATGCAAAGCCCAAAACCAGCGCTAATAAAGTCACTAAGAGCTCAGGCAAAACCTATAAATTACTGGCCATCGGCACCTCGACAGGTGGGCCGATTGCCCTACAAAAAATTCTCACCCAATTTCCGGCCAATTTTCCTTTGCCCATTGTCATGGTGCAGCACATGCCTGCCGCTTTCACCTTAGCTTTTGCCAATCGCTTAAATTCACTGTGTAACATTGCTATTAAAGAAGCGCAACACGGCGATGTTTTACAAGCGGGTTGTGCTTATTTAGCGCCAGGGGGCAAGCAAATGATCTTAGATGGCAAAGGCGATAAAACCTCAGTTAAAATCATTAATGACGATTCTGCCAGGATCGCTTTTAAGCCAAGTGTTGATATCAGCTTCGGCTCTGCAGCTAAGGTATTTAATGGTGATGTGCTGGGTATTATACTTACAGGTATGGGCTCAGATGGCAAAGAGGGGGCGCGAATGCTAAAGCAAAAGGGCGCCACTATTTGGTCGCAAGATGAAAGCTCATCTGTGGTTTATGGTATGCCACAAGCGGTAACTAATGAGGGGATTTCATCGTTGGCATTGAGCTTATTAGATTTTCCCGAGTCGATACTAAAAGAAATTCAATATTACAAATAACGCGGTTTACCAATACCGCAAGCGCAGTTGGCAAAACATATTTAGCGATAAGAAGGTGACAACTTGATTGTTTGGACAGTAGCAAATCA
Source organism: Thalassotalea sp. (assembly GCA_042091375.1). Lineage (GTDB taxonomy): Bacteria > Pseudomonadota > Gammaproteobacteria > Enterobacterales > Alteromonadaceae > JBELHO01. Next base: position 17,314 of record JBELHO010000029.1, read on the forward strand.
AAAAGGCGGTGTTGGTAAAACAACAACAACCATTGCTTTGGCTGGCATTCTCGCTGAACGCGGCCACCGAGTGCTTTTAGTTGATACCGATCCCCATGCATCCCTGAGCTATTACCTAGATATAGAATCTGAAGATTTAGATTTAAGTGTGTATGATTTATTTTCACAAGTCGCTAATAAAGAACAAATAATGCAAAGCTTGTGTCCTACAAAATACCCAAATATTGATATTTTGCCAGCCACTATGGGGCTAGCCACTTTAGATAGATCATTAGGCAACAAAGGTGGCATGGGCTTGGTCTTAAAAAAAGCGGTACACAAACTCGCTGATGAATACGATTACGTGCTGATTGATTGTCCGCCGGTGCTCGGGGTATTAATGGTCAATGCGCTGGCTGCATCTGACCGAATTATAGTGCCGGTACAAACCGAATTTCTGGCCTTAAAGGGCTTAGATCGGATGATGAAAACTATGGATATCATGCAAGTAGAGCAAGAAAAACCCTTTGCTTATACCATAGTGCCCACTATGTTTGATAAAAGAACAAAAGCGTCATTGCTAGCTTACCAAAAATTACAAGCCCTATACGGCAACATGGTTTGGAATGGGGTGATCCCCATTGATACCAATTTTAGAAATGCCAGCAATAGTCAACAAACGCCATCTGATTATGCCGCCAGTTCTCGTGGTGTGTTTGCTTATAAAAATTTATTGAAATACTTAACATCGTTAAATGCTAAGAGAAGTTAACTGATGAAAAAGCCGTTAGCCGCCAGTAAAAGCTTAATGCAGAATTATCTTGCCGAACTACTAACGGAAGATCCGCAAGACCTCGAGCCACCGACTAAACAACAGGCAAAGGCAGGCGCTGGACAAGTTGTTAACAAACCACTTGACGCCAACAAACAAAAACTGAATAAGTTATTGCAACAAGCCAACGTTGCTAATAGTGCTTTGAGTAACCCTGTTAATGGTCCTGTTGTGTCAACAGCAAAAAGTACTGCACGCGCTCAAGTGGCAGAAACAAACTCTCCTTTAGCAAAACCAGCGTTAGCAAAAGCACCGTTGGCAAAAGCGCAGGTAAATACTAAGCAACAAAGCGAAACCGATCAGCAAAGCCCAACAGAGCCGCTAGTTAGTGCAAAGCGGCAAGCGAAACTTGTGGTCAAAAGCGAAAAAAATTATCGCAAGGGCAACTTTCAAGCGATGTTTTTTGATGTTGCTGGCTTGTTGGTTGCGGTGCCGTTAATTGAACTCGGCGGTATTCATCAGATCGACAAAATAACCAGCTTAGTTGGCAAGCCAGCTTGGTATAAGGGTGTTATGTTGCATCGAGAAGATAAAATTAATGTGGTTGATACCGCCTTGTGGGTGATGCCTGAAAAGTGTAATGAAAAATTACTTAATTCCCTAGCTTATCAATACATCATCATGCTCGGCACAACAGCATGGGGAATGATGGCAGAAAATTTAGTTGACACAGTTACTTTACAACAAGATGATGTAAAATGGCTGGACAACAATGTTCGTCGTCCGTGGTTAGCAGGCTTAGTAAAAGATAGAATGTGCGCATTACTCGATGTAGACGCACTGATCAAAATGTTAGATGATGGTGCAAAGAGTCGTTAATAGTTAGCAATGACAAAAATTTACTAATTTAAAGGTGCGATGGGGCAAGTATACAAAATCTGCTTGTCGGGTTGCACAAGACACAATTAACAAGGTTAAGGGGCAAGGGGTATGTCAGATGAAAGACGCAATTCTAATGAAAGCGTAGACACTAATGACGAGGTTTTACAATGGGTAACATTTAAGCTCGACAGTGAAACTTATGGCATTAATGTAATGCAAGTACAAGAAGTGTTACGTCACACTGAAATTGCGCCGGTGCCAGGAGCACCTATGTACGTGTTAGGTATTATTAACCTGCGTGGCAATGTGGTTACGGTGATCGATACTCGGTCTCGCTTCGGTCTTGCGGCAAGTGATATTACTGATAATACCCGTATTGTTATTATTGAAGCAGAAAAACAAGTGATCGGTATTTTGGTGGATAGCGTCGCCGAAGTGGTATATTTGCGCGCCTCAGAAATTGATGTGGCACCTAACGTCGGTAATGATGAAAGTGCTAAATTTATACAAGGTGTATCTAATCGCGAAGGTGAACTGCTGATTTTAGTCGACTTGAATAAATTGCTTTCTGACGATGAGTGGGATGAATTGAAACAGTTTTAGAACCTGAGAATAACCGTTTTTTTGAGAAAATTATGCAAGCCACTGACGCACTTATATACCTAACAATAACACTGGTTGTATTGTTGGTTATTATCGCCGTGTTGGCGTGGTTTGTTGCCAAGCTCCATCAAAAAATGCAACTTTTTCAGCAGCAAATCGATTGTAACCAATTGTTGGTAGACGACATAAACAACTCGTTAGCCAGCCAAAAAAGCTTGACTGAGCAAGATCAAAAACAGCGCGAGCAATGGCAAATTGAACATCATCAAGTGAGTCAGCAGCTTGAACACCGTATAAAAACGCTGCAACAACAGGTCAAACAACAGCAACAGTTAATCGAGCACCATCAAGCACAGATGCCTGAAGACAAGCTATACAGTCGCGCACAAAAAATGGTGTTGTTAGGCGCTGATGTTGAAGAATTAATGACCGAATGTGATCTACCAAAAGCCGAAGCCGAAATGCTGGTTGCTATGCATAACAGACAATCAGAGTAGAGGCGTGTTTAGCTGTTCATTGTTAGCTAGTGTTAAGTTTAGTTATAATTTTAGTTATGGTTAGTTGATTTTTTGATAAAAAACCTCATAAGTTAGCTGTGTAAAATAATCTCTAAGTATTGTAGATTATGACAAAATTATACATTGTCAATGATTACACAGGCTATGCCATCGTGCTACCATTTACATAATTCTAATATTTCTGAATTTAGGTTTATCTATGTCTTGTCGATTTCCGCTATTAAAGTACCTAACCATGGCCTGTTTGGCGTCAGCCTTGTTACTCTCAGGTTGCTCTTCAACCAATAACGCACAACACAGTGATAATCAAGATCCATTGGAGTCAATTAATCGACCTATGTGGACATTTACTTGGGATTATGCCGATAAATATGTATTAAAACCGGCCAGTAGTGCTTATGTCGAATATATGGATCCCAACGTCAGAGCGGGCATATACAATGTGGCGTTAAATTTAAATGAGCCCTCAGCCATTATCAATAACCTATTACAAGGCAAGTTTAACGATGCCGCTAAAAGCACTGGTCGCTTTGTGTTAAATTCTACCATTGGTGTACTTGGCATATTTGACGTTGCCAGTGATTTTGGCTGGTTGCGAAAACAAGATGAATTCGGTGAGGTGCTAGGTTACTATGGGGTAGGTGATGGCCCCTATCTAGTGATACCCGGTATGGGGCCGACTTCAGTTAGAGCCGAAGTCGGTGATTATATCGATCATTATTACTGGCCATTAGGGATCATTGATTTTTGGCCAAATGTGTTGCGCATGGGCATAGTTGCCCTAGAAAAAAGGGCTGAATTAGTTGATCAAGAACAGTTGATCGCCGATTCATTTGATAGTTATGAATTCGTTAAAAACGCCTATTTTCAAAACATGAGATACAAAGTCTACGATGGCAATCCTCCACTGGAAGAAGTTGAAGAGTTTGACGAAGATCTCGAAGAGTACATGGATGAATTTGATGAAATTGACGAGTAATATAATTGAAGTTGTCTATCAATCTAGTCAGTTTAACGATACTTGAGTAACATCAGGATACAATAGAAACAATAGATATAATCGATACAATAGATAGAATCGATACAATAGATAAAAATAAAAAAAATTTTGTTAGCAACACAGTATGGCGTAATTAAATAAATGAATAAAATAGCGAAAATAGTCAAAACACTCAGTTACATTTTGTTAGTGACAGTGCTTTATAATGTGCAAGCAGCCCAACTGCCCAGTAACATCAGTCCACAGCAATTGGCCATGTTTAAGAAATTACCCCCAGCACAACAACAGTCGCTAGCACAAAGTATGGGTATCGACATTCGTGCCATACAAGCACAATTAAACAATGCCGATAATCAAACAACGACTACACCTGAACAACCTCAGTTACAGCAATACTATCCGCGTGGTACCCAATTTGATCAATTTGGTCAACCCATTACCAGCGACCAAGCAATAGCAGCATCGCCGCTTGATGCCATGGCCGATGAGCTTAAACCATTTGGCTATGATGTTTTTGCCAATGCACCGCTGAGTTTTATGGCACCAGCAAACGATATAGTCGCCCCGAGTGATTATATCATCGGTGCCAATGATGCATTAACACTGCAAATTTACGGTAAAGAAAACATCAGTTATGAATTATCTGTATCGGCTGAAGGTCAGTTGATCATACCGCAACTTGGTCCATTTACTGTTGCTGGTATGACATTGGCGGAAGTTAAACATTACTTAACTCATGAAATAACCAATAAAATATTGGGTGTTGATGTGGTGATCACTTTATCTAAACTGAGATCTTTAAGAGTGTTTGTATTGGGGGAGGCTTATAAACCTGGTCCCTATTTACTCAGTTCCATGTCTAGTATCACCCATGCGTTATTCGCTGCTGGTGGCATTAATGATATTGGCTCGTTGCGCAATATTCAATTAAAACGCGCTGGGAAATTAATAACTACATTAGATCTTTATGATTTACTTATCGCTGGCGATTCCTCTAATGACCTGATGTTGCAATCCGGTGATGTTATTTTTGTTGCACCAGTTGGCGATCAAGTCAGCATTGAAGGACAAGTAAAACGGCCAGCAATATATGAATTAGCGGGAAATGAAACGTATCGCAGCATCCTTGATATGGCTGGTGGATTTCTGCCCTCGGCTTTTCCGGCGTCGACTGTCGTAGAGCGTTTTACCAAAGATAATTTGCGCACTGTGCGCACTGTTGATTTAAGCCAGAAACAAGTGTTGTCATCAAAAGTCAAAGCCGGTGATGCGATTGAGGTGATGCAAACCTCGAACGCATTTGCAGATTCAGTAATGTTAATCGGTGCTGTGACTAGACCTGGGATGTATCAGTGGAAGCAAGCGCAGAGATTGTCAGATCTTATGACTAATGCCCATACCGATCTACTCAGTGATGCTGATTTGAGTTATGGTCTCATTGTTCGCGAAAAAGATCAGGCAAGAAATATTGAAATCTTGCAATTCGATTTAGCTGCTGTATTTAGTGGGAGGTCAACTGAAGATAATATCGAGCTAAAAGCCCATGATAAGATTATTGTATTTTCTCTGAATCAAAGCAAGCAACAGCAAGTTGAACAACTTGATAATTTAGCTTTTACGCGCGATGAATTGTTTGATGCTGAGAAAAAGTATGCCTTAGAAAACTATGCCAACCGACAGTTTTGGCTTGAATATGGCGATAAAGGTAAATCATCATTAGCAGATCCACTGGTCGGTGCCAACGACAAAGTAATGACAAGCTTAGATCAATATACTGAAAGTCAACCTCAACATTTTGCCATTGAGCAATTGAACTCTTACTCTCGTCAACGTTTACTATTGCCTATTATTGAACGCTTAAAACAACAAGCGGCTGCTGGTCAACCGCTGCAATTGATTGAAGTCGATGGCTCGGTGAAATACCCCGGTATTTATCCTTTAGCAGTTAATGCTAAAGTGGATGATTTACTGAAAGCTGCGGGTGGCTTACTTGAGTCAGCCTATCTGCAGCGGGCTGAAATTACTCGTGACGTTTTGGTTAATAATGTCCTGACTAAAGATTCCATTCAAGTCAACTTAGCAGAGGCATTATCTAACGAAGACAGCAATAATATTGCCCTGCAAAGTAAAGATCACTTAATGGTGCTCCAAATTCCGGCGTGGCAAGAAAATCACATTGTCGAATTACGTGGCGAATTTGTTTTTCCCGGAAAGTACACCATCAGACGTGGAGAAACTTTAGGTGAATTAATTGCCCGAGTCGGTGGTTATACAGAATTTGCCTATGCGCAAGCTTCAGTATTCACACGGGTAAAACTAAAGCAACTAGAGCAACAAAATATAATCAAAGTGGCCGACAACTTAAGAGCGGAAATTGCCTCTAAAAGCCTAGCGCAAAATAACAATCAAACAATTGACTACAGCCAAGCCAAACTGCTGTTAGCTGACTTGACTAAAATCAAGCCTGTAGGCCGATTAGTGGTTGATTTACCAGCGATAACTGCAGGCAATGGAGGCGATGTTTTATTGGAAAATGGCGATGTACTCTATGTACCAGCTCAGCAGAACTCAGTCAATGTCATAGGTCAAGTTCAGGTGGCAACATCACACATATTTGCCAGTGGTTTATCGGCCTCTGATTATATTTCCCTCAGTGGCGGCATCAAAAAGCAGGCTGATGATGAGCGAGTTTATGTGATCAAAGCCAATGGTGCAGTTGAAATTCCGGAGCAGGGCAACTGGTTTGCCTCGTCTGCAAAACAGTACATTGCACCAGGTGATACCGTTGTTGTGCCATTGGATTCAGACTACATGAATAATTTAACCCTGTGGTCAACTGGTACACAAATTATCTACCAAGCGGCAGTGGCTATTGCGGCGATCTCTGGAATTTGATTAAGTTATGATATAAAAATCAGGTTAAATCGTTATTTTTAATTACATTTGCTGGATAACTTTAACAAGGCCGACTATAATGTCGGCAAATATGTTTGTCTATATTTTTTGTCAGTTAATGCGGCCATATAATATGGACAAACTGTTACGGATATAATAACTAAATTTGGAAGAGAGTAATGTTACTTTTTGCTTCGGCGCTTTTTGTAGCTTTTTTGGTATCAATTGTCACAATTAAAATTCTTCTTCCCGTAGCGCCATTTATAGGTCTTGTCGATCATCCCAACGAAAGAAAAAAACACGTAGGAGCAATTCCTTTAATTGGTGGTATTTCTATATATACTGGTGTGCTCATAGCCTCTACAATTTTTATTGAACAAAGCCAAGTGCTAAACCTTTACTTTATTTCTTCTGCCTTACTAGTTTTTATAGGCACTATGGACGACATTTATGATTTAAAGGTGATGCCTCGAATTATTTTTCAAGGATTAGTGTCGGCGATAATGGTGTTTGGCACAGGTATATACATTCACGATTTTGGTAATATCTTTTCACTTGGCTCGGTTGATATTGAAAGTTACGGCATGGTTTTCACTATGCTTGCCTGTATTGCAGCAATTAATGCCTTTAACATGATAGACGGTATTGATGGGTTAGCAGGTTCATTGAGTATAGTCAGTATTATGTCGGTGGCCATACTGACCCTATTAAATAATAATAATGCCGATATATTGCTTCCTTTGATCTTAGTTGTATCGATTATCCCTTATCTTTTCTACAATGTTAGCTCTCGTAATTCTAGAGGCAAAAAAATATTTATGGGCGATGCAGGCAGCATGTTTATGGGGTTAACCGTGATGTGGTTGTTAGCCATAGGTAGCCAAGAGAACAACAATTCTCCGGCTGCTTTTCGGCCAGTTACTGCGCTATGGATAATTGCTATACCTCTGATGGATATGTTCGCCATTATGTTTCGCCGCATGCGCAAAGGCGATTCGCCATTTAAAGCAGACAATGGTCATTTACACCATATTTGTATGCGATTAGGATTAACATCACGTCAAGCGTTATGGGCGATCAGTGCAATTTCTATTTGTTTTGCGTTGGTTGGCATAGCTGGTGAGTATTTTTTGGTTCCCGCCTGGTTGATGTTATTTGTTTTTGTGCTGTGTTTTGTTGCTTATTCCTATGCTCTTCAACACGCATGGAAATTTATCCAAATAATAAAAAATAATTAACTCAATAAAAACCTACCTGTTATTGTATGTCGACAGTGTAAATACTAGCTGTTAAACTGCTAAAAACATTCTGATATTAAGAGCCACTTATATTTATGCAGCCAGTAAAATCACGCCGTAAAGGCTTTACTTTAATTGAATTACTCATTGTTATTACTATTCTTGGGTTATTGATGTCTTTAGTCGCTCCACAAATGCTTGGCAAAGTCGACTCCACCCAACGCAAAACTGCCGCAGCGCAAATGAATAACATTCAAACTGCACTTGACACTTATCGGCTAGATGTAGGCAGTTACCCCAGCAATTTATCTGAATTAACTCAGTCAACTATCCGCGGTTGGGATGGACCTTATCTACCTAAACAAGTGCCTGTTGATCCATGGGGGAATCCATATCAATATAGTGTGCCCGGTGAAAATGGCAAAGGTTATAATTTACGCTCTTATGCCAAAGATGGTCAAGAGGGTGGAGAAGGTGATAATGAGGATATTTTGCATCAATAATGGAAATAGATACGATACTCAAAGATGAGTTTGGTGTCTCATCTGAAGATGCTGAGAAAGCCCTAGCTTATCAAAAAAAGTCTAACGGCAGACTTGAAAAAATACTCGTTAACATGGGGGCTCTTTCCGAAGAGTACCTCCCTCGTTTCTATGCTAAATTATTGTCATTACCTTTAGTCAATTTAGCCGAAGTTGAAGTGGATGATATTCCCGAATGGTCGGAAGCATTAGATATCAATCACCTTATTAAAGAAGAGTGGTATCCATACAAGTTTGCAGAGGACAATTGGCAAATTGCTGCTAAAGACCCGTTGAAATACGAAGTAAAACAACTACTGTTATTTTATAACATTAATTTTCAACTAGTGATCTGTGATGATGAGACGCATCATTTTTTTAAAGATCGTTTTAACCATCAAGCCACAGAAGAGCAGAGCGCAGAGTTATCAAATGTTGAAGAGGAGCGCCTTAAAGAATTAGCCGCAGAGGCTCCAACTGTTAATTTATTAAATGCATTAATTGCTAAAGCATTGAAGTTGAGTGCTTCAGACATGCACTTAGAGCCCTTTCAAAATAAATACCGAGTTCGATTTAGAATCGACGGTGTTCTACAAGACATCGAATTATTACCTGAGAAAATGCGTTTACCTATAGCGTCCAGATTAAAAATACTATCTGGTATGGACATAGCCGAAAAACGCAAGCCTCAAGATGGCAAAATTGAAATGAAAATTGCCTCGGAAGAGTTTGATATTCGCGTTTCCTCCTTACCATTAAATGATGGTGAAAGTATTGTGATGCGTTTTCTGCGTAAAGAAGCCATCGAATATGAGATGGATGTTCTTGGTTTATCAGCAGATATTCGCAAAAACATCGAAGAAGATTTACAAACAACCGCAGGGGTAATTTTATTGACTGGGCCAACAGGTAGTGGCAAAACCACCAGTTTATATACCTTTTTAAACGCGATTAATAATACCGATGTAAAAATTATCACCTTAGAAGACCCTGTTGAATACCAACTTGAAGGGGTTAACCAAGTACAAGTGCAAGCCGATATAGGCTTTAATTTTGCTGCTGGACTAAGAAGTATTGTTCGACAAGATCCCGACGTGATCATGTTGGGTGAAATTCGCGATTCGGAAACAGCTCAAATTGCTATGCAATCAGCGCTAACTGGACATCTAGTATTTAGTACCGTGCATACCAATGATGCGGCAAGCGCCTTTACTCGATTAATTGACTTAGGCGCTGAAGAATTTTTATTAAATGCGGCGATTACTTCTATCATTGCTCAGCGACTGGCAAGAAAATTATGCCCACATTGCGCAGAGCAACATCCACAAGCACAGAGTTTAATTGATAAATATGATTTAACAGCATTAGCTGAGCGCTTTGCCACTGATATCGATTTGCGCAATCCAAAAGGCTGCTCACATTGTAATTATACAGGTTACACAGGTCGAATCGCTATTGTTGAGTATTTGCGCTGTGATGATCAAATAAAAAAGCTTGCCAAAGATAAGCACTTTCCTTTAATTGCCAAAGAAGTGGCGCAGAAGCGAGGTTATCGCTCTTTATTAGAAGACGGTCTTTACAAAGCAATGCAAGGCATAACATCTATTGAAGAAGTTATAAGGGTTGCTGGATAATGCCAGCTTTTAGCTATAAGGCCTACGACAACTCTGGCGCTGTTGTCGAAGGCGAAATTGAAGCGCAACACCTCAACGGTGCGATTGCGCAAATTAAGTCAGAACAACTTAAACCAGTTTCCGTAACACCTTTAGCCGAAAACAAAGCGACCGCGTTTAACCTGTTTAGTAAATCAACAGTCACCATTGATGATATTGAATTTATCACCGCAGAGCTTAGTTTATTACTTAAAAGTAGCGTAAAAATTGACAAGTCATTAGCTGTTTTAGCCTCGGCTAAATCCACAGGACCGCTGGCTGATCTGCTAAACGCTCTGTCATCAGATGTTCGCCATGGTTTACCTTTGAGTGAAGCATTGGCTAAACACCCCAAAATATTTGATAAGCTTTACATTAACTTAGTAAAAATTGGTGAGTCTAGTGGTAATTTAACTACAGTCTTTGCTGGTTTAGCTAAAGATCTCAAATATAAAAAAGAACTGCGTAAAAAAATTATCCAAGCTGTCACATATCCCGCAGTGATCTTTGCCGTTTGTATCTTTTCAGTATTGTTTATTTTTAACTTTGTTGTACCTAAATTAACAGTTATGTTTAACGATGTCGCAGAGTTACCTTTGTATACCCAAGTTTTATTGAGTGTGTCCGATTGGATCCAAAATTATCAACTCTATTTGGCTGCGGGCATCTGCCTGCTATTTGTTGCCTTAAAGTGGTCTCTGCAACAGGGATATTTTGAACACCAATTTGATGAAGCTATGTTGAGATTTCCTGTGTTGAAAAGTTCGATAACCTTAATTGAGCGGATCAGGTTCTCAAGTAGCATGTCATTAATGTTGTCATCTGGAGTTAAATTAGATCAAGCTCTAGTCTTATCTGCGGGCAATATTAAAAACACTGTGATTTCTCGTACTTTATCAACTGTGAACAGCAAGGTGAGAAAAGGAGAGTCGATTAGTTCGTCTTTACAGAAAAGCCGTTTATTCTCAAACTTATTTATTTCACTATTAGAAGTGGGTGAAGAAAGTGGCCAAATGGCACCTGTTTTTGAAGAAATATCCTCTCGTTCACGCGACGAGTTTTCGACTTGGACCGATAGAATGACCAGTTTAATTGAACCCATTATGATTTTATTTATGGGGGGAGTAGTAGGCTCAGTTGTAGTCGTTATGTTGATGAGTATCGTTAGCGTTAATGATATTGGTATTTAACTGAGACATTATCATGGCTTATCAAACCAAAGATACCGGTTTTACATTAATTGAACTGATCACAGTGATCGCTATCATGGCCATTGTTTTATCTTTAGTTGGGCCATTAACCCTTAAATTCATTGATAAAGCACAGGCTCAGGCAGAATACATTACCTTAAAAAACAACTTAAAAAAAATCAGTTATTTATCTTTTGCTAGTGCGACCCCGCATACATTAAAGTTCGTCGATAACAAAATTACTGTATCTAAAGGATCTAGACCTGACAAAGTCCTTTCATTTAACTACCTGAGTTTTACAACGCAGCAATTATATTTTAATAGTCGTGGTTATACCGAACCAGAGATTTTACAAGTGTCTTTCAGCAATAAAAATGAAACCTTGAACGTATTTAAACTCATTGAGGGAGTCAATGCGCAAATCATCCCACAATAGCCGCGGATTTACCCTTATAGAGGTACTCATAGCTGGAGTGATACTGATCATTTCTGTTTCTGCAATGACCTTTATTTACCGCACGGCAACAATATCAAGCTCAAAAGCGTCAAATAGTGTAAAGTTGCACGGCAATATAAACCTGATCATGCAAACGATTCAGCACAGTATCAGAAGTGGCAAGGCAACCCAGCCACTGACTGGCCAAGGTAAAATTGATGACGTTGTTTATAGTTGGCGAAGCGAATTAAACACAAAAAGTGGAGCACCAGCTAGGTTTTCACTAGAACAAGGTAATTGGGATGTGCAACCTGATAAATTTTATTTATGGGATGTTTACTTAACTGTTGAAATGGGCACAGCGAAGAAAATATTTCAATTTAAAGAAATTAGTTGGCAGGGTTAAAGGTGAAAGCGCATAACGGATTTACCTTAGTCGAGTTGTTGGTGGCCATTACCTTATTATCAATGATCATGTTATTAGGTACTTGGAGCTTTTCAACCTTTACTAATAACTGGGCTGGTCGATTGGGCTATTTTTCTAAACATGTCAGCCAATCTAAAGACTATATTCTTCTTAGTGATATTATTCAGGGCATATCACCGCATTTGATTAACAAAAATGGCAAACCCCATTACTATTTTCAAGCAAATGATAAAACCATCAAGGCGATAAGCCAAAATGGCTTGTTTAATACTAATATGCCAGTCAGTTTCAAGTTATCTGTCGAAGTGTTTGCCGATGGTACTCAATATTTGTTATACCAAGAAGCGGCTTATCAGCCGTTAAATGTTGAGCAAGCATTATCTTATAGTCATGAAAAAATATTACTTAATGAAGTAAAGAATCTTCAGTTTAGTGTGTTTGGTTGGCAAAGTGCTTATCAAAAATTGCTCAGTGAAGACCCTATAACCAATGCGAACAATCACAAACCTAATTGGCAGAGCCAATATAATGCGGCGTTAACTAATTTATTGCCGATAGCCATAAGAGTAGCATGGAATGACTCTTCACTTGAGCTGCCCTTAACTAATGATCAAGGCTTTTGGTTAAGTCTAACCCAATCAAGTATTGCCAATGAATAAAATGTATAAGGTAAGAAAGGATGCTGGCATCGCATTATTTCAAGTACTTTTGATCAGTACCATTTTGGCTATTTTAGCCATTCAATTTACCCAAACCGCTCGCAACCAGGTAGCTATTGCCAATACTATATCTGACCGAGTAAAGGCTCAATTAACACTAAAAACCACAGAGTCTGAATTATTATTCACTTTATTGACAAAAAACAAAGCCCCCGCAAATGACAATAATATCACCAAATTATGGAACTTCTATGGTCAGCCTTTTATTGTGTCAGACCAAATCGCAATAGAAATTCAAGATCAAAATGGATTGTTGGGAGTTTATAACCTAGGAAATGGTCGTTTACTTGAAAAGCTAATTACAAACTTAGCTCCTAATCTCAATGCCAGTATGATTGCAAATAGCTTAATTGATTGGCAGGATATTGATTCGTTAAAACGCATTAACGGTGCCGAACAGGGCGACTATAATAATCAGTCTTTTCCAACTAACTTACCTTTGCAAAACTACCATGAATTACTTCATGTACAAGGGATGAACCAAGACATTTGGCAGCGGTTAGCAAATTTATTGACGATCAGGCCCTTGGCGTATTTTAACCCATATAATGCCCCTAAAGATATTTTGTTACTCACTTTAGAGCAAACAAAGGTAGAAAAAATTATACAATTAAGAGAGAATAACCAATTGACGAAGCAAGCTTTTAGCGGTATCACTTTAATGGAAGAAGATGATTTTGTTATTTTTTCAACGGGTAATTTATTAAAAGTACAAATACACATCACACTTAATGATGTTGTTTTAAGTAAATCTTTAGAGCTTTATCTGCAACCCTACAACAAAGCACCTTTAATTGAATATGCAATTAGGAATTAGAAATTAAGAATTAAGACTGCGTTTATTAATTATAGACAACTAATGTTTGACCAGCGAAATAAACAATACGGATACTCAGTTGAATAAAAGAATATTAAACAGGGCGTTTTATTATTACAGTGATACACTTTATCATTTAACCTCTGCAGGATTGGAGCAGTGCGATAGCAAAAAGTCGCCTAAAATGCTCATACTAGCTCGTCATCATTACTTGGAAAAGGTACAGAGCTTCCCCATTGTTAACCGCAAAGATCTCAAGGCGGCTATTAGTTTTGAAACTGCTGATATGCTTAATGATTTTTATGTGTTTCACAAAGTTCTCAAGACTGAAAATGGTTCAACTCAAGTTGTGCTTTGGCAGATACCTAAAAATATTGTCCCCAATTCTGTTGTATTGGTCATACCTGAAACATTGCTTTTACAAGCGTCTCTAGGTCAAAGTGAAATACTCACCTTTGCTGCTCTACAGAAAAATACCACGACTGTCATAGCCAAAACAAATCATGCATTTCACTCAATTTGTCAAACAAATGCTGATGTCGATGCCTTTGCTATGTCACTTGGCATACAAGCAGTAAATATTGATAAGTTAGTAACAGCTAATATTCATGAACACCTTATTAATGGCCTCAAACAACATTTATTGTCAGCGTTAACACACTTTTTAATCATTAAAACTTTTGATACTCAGGAGTTCATCAAGCAAGCTAAAAAATTTGTGTTACCTTCATTAGCAACATTCTTTGTTTATTTATTGATGAGCTCAGCTTATGTATCTTTCAAGCACAGTCGAGTATCACAAGCTGTTAACGCACAACAAGATGAAATTGCGCAAGTGTTAACCTTGCAAAACGAACTTGCTGAATTGCGTGAACAATATCAAAGCTACAACACCTTACATCAACAAAAACAGCCAGTGTGGCAGATTTGGACAGTGTTACACAATTTATTTGAACGGGGTGTACAGTTTCAATTTATTCGTTTTACCGGTGAATTTGTGTTTATTAAAGCACGTTATAAATCGGCTTCTGAGGTGTTAGAGTATTTATATGACATCAACACTATTTCAGAGGCAACTTATACGACATCTGTTAAAAAAGAGGGAGCATTTGACGTATTTATTATTAAATTCAAATTAACCTCAAGTGAGGAGTCACAATGAAAAAAAATATTGTACTCATCACCATCTTAGCTGCGCTAGTGGCGATAAAATTTATATTAGTACCTATTTTTACATGGCAAAACGATGAAGTAGAGCAAACTAACCAGTTGCAACGCAAAATACAAAAGTCGGCAGACTACATAGAAAGACTGCCTGAATTAGTTGCTCAAAAAGAAAAGTTGACGGCAGTTATTACCGCTTATCAACAACAAAATGATACCTTCAACGACATTGGCCGTTATAAGCTCAATAAACAGCGCGAGTTAGAAGCGTTGTTTGTGAAACACAATATTACAATAAAGACCTTAAATTGGCGCGACCAAGTGAGCACGGAACAAGGTATATCTTTGCCTATTCACATCCAGTTTACCGGTCAATTAAAAAGCTTTATCAACTTAAAGCTAGCGATAGTGACTTTAGGAGGCAATATTGAGCTTGATAAATTCAGTGTTAATATTGTCGGGCAAGTGGCCAAGAATTTAGGTAGAGTAACCGGTAACTTAGTGATTGTTTTCTCACCAACGGAGAGTGCCGATGCCATTGACTAATAAAACAATTTGGACAGCGAGTATTTTTACCATTGCGCTCATGTGTGTGTGGGATATGTCGACTAGGCTGAATCGACAAATATCTGTTGAAGAAAAGGTGTTTGCCATTAATGAGGATGTAGTTGCTAACACCTCTTTATTCGATGCTGCGCAAGCCGCTGAGATTTCTGCGTTGTATGATGGTTATGATGTGATTGCAAAAGCACCCGCAAAAGATCCGCAAGCAGCTCAAAAGCCGAAAAAAATAGGCTTGAGTCAAGCCGAGCAAAACAATCAACAAGGCAATCTAGACAAGTTCTACATTGGAGAGCATACCTACATACTGCTTGGTTTATTTGAAGACAAAGAGCGATTTGCTGTGCTTGCACAACAAAATATCACCACCAAATTGAGCAAAGAAATCAGAGTTACGCTAGGGTATGATTTAGCGCCATACAAAGTCACTAAAATTAACGATTCTATGGTGGAATTTACCCTAGTATCGGCATCAAATTCCATTGTGTTATCACTTTTTTAATACATAACCATATTATGACAAATATAGAAAAGACTATTAAAATGAAAAATAAACTACTGACTATCATTGCCATTCACATAGCGGTGAGCAGTTGCGCTATTAGCCCAGAACAAAAAACGTCAAAACCGGTCGCGAGTTCTTACCTCAATACAAATGCAGCGAAAAATCCAACAGAAGTGGAAAGCAATACACAAGTACTCACAGAAACAGGTTTATCTGTTGAGTCGATTAAACCACTGTCGCGAGCTGAGGTAAACATTGCCAGTAAGCAACTCAGTGAAAACTTTGCCGATAATGATCAATTACTGGTTAGTGTCAACAATATGGCGATGAAGTCATTTTTAAATTATGTATTTGGTGAGTTGTTATCTATAGATTATGTGCTTGGCAATAAAATTGAACAATCCAATGTGTCATTGAATATTGTCAACAAAATAAGCTCTCAAAAATTATTTGAAATGACCCGGCAAGTGCTAGTAGAGCGCGGTATTGGCTTGCGGTTAAAAGACAATATTTACTATGTTTACCAATTGCCAGCAACGGGTAAAAGCAACGTTGTTATGGGCTTTGGACGAAGTGAAGCCAGTATACCTCAACACGGGGGGCAAATTTTGCAAATAGTACCGTTAAAATACGGTATTCGCATTAGTGTAGAAAGAACGCTTAACGGTTTAATTGACGCCAGTATTCAGGCTGATTTTGAACAAGGGGCACTATTTATTGAAGGTCGTAGAGAGCAGGTAGTAAGAGCTATTGAACTCATTAACTTATTGGATGTGCCTTCCAACAGAGGGCAAAATATTAGCTTAATATCGCCAGTTTACATGTCAACTGAGCAATTCATTTCAACAGTAACTGAGTTATTGCAAACTGAAGGGGTTGATGTCGGTAGAACAGCACTAAAACAAGAGAATTTAGTATTTGTGCCTATTGCTCAATTAGGCTCAGTTGCGGTTTTTGCTGCCGAACAAGAATTGTTGAAACGAGTCGAGTATTGGGCCGATAAAATTGATAAACCCACCAAAGGCAATAATAAAAAATATCACATATACTCCCCTCTTTACGCTAGAGCTAGTGACTTAGGTGAAAGTATTGCTCCACTAATTGGCGGTAGTATTGCCAGTCAATCGCAGCCAAACAGCACTGCTAAAGACACCAAAAATTCTGCAACAATTGCCAATAATCAATCTAATAACACTGCGGTGAGTAATGATAAAATATCAATGGTTATTGATAAGCGCTCAAACACACTGATTTTTCATTCATCAGGCGCTGAATATCAATCATTGTTACCTTTAATACGCCGAATGGATATTTTGCCTAAACAAGTTTTACTGAGTGTGACTATTGCTGAAGTGACTTTGCAGGGGGTATTTAAAAGAGGCTTTGAATACGCGCTAACCAGCGGCAAGTTTTCGGCGACTACGCAAGGTGCATTTGGTCTAGAGGCAATCACTGGCCTCTCGCTTAATTGGGCCAGTGGCTTAAATGAGGTGATGGCCAATTTTGTTGAAGAAAATAGCTATGTGAATGTGTTATCTAAACCATCAATCCTAGTGAGAGACGGTACCCAGGCGACTATTAATGTCGGTGACAAAGTGCCGGTTAGCTCTGGCAGCTCTACAGGCGTTAGCGGCGATGTGATCACAGAGAACATCTCTTATCGCGAGACTGGCATAAAGCTGAGTGTTTCACCGACAGTGAACGCGCAAGGTGTGGTTATTATGCAAATAACTCAAGATATTTCTACCCAAGTAGCGGATCAAGTAGGCAAGGGCGGTAATCCAATTTTCTTCGAGCGAAACATAACCACAGAAGTTGTTGCTGATTCAGGACAAACCATATTATTAGGAGGGTTAATTAGTGACAACCAAACTAATAGTGACAAAGGTGTACCATTTATTAAGTCGGTACCCTTATTGGGAGCTCTGTTCGAGTCTGAATCGAAAACTAACACCAAAACAGAGTTGGTTATTATGGTGACTCCTAAAATAGTTGAACGTTCTGAACAGTGGCAAGGTATTCTTAATAGCTTTCAGCAAGTGCTTGAAACCATTAATTTAGTAGAATAAACGCTGGCATAAGTAGATACTAAGTATGGCCTAGCTCGACTTACCATGACCACTGTAAAAATTAAACTTGGCAGAACGGAGTAATTTACTATATAGTGAGCTTCGTAATTGAATAGTTAAGCTTAAATACTTAATAAAGCATCAAGTTTTTATGCTCAATATTCAGTTACAAGATAAGCAAAATCGGCGAAATACTTTTTTATCTCGCACAACAAGGGTCAAAAACTTGATTTGTTTGTTTTTTTTTGTTTATTATGTTGACATTGTCAACACAACTTAAATAGAATTGACAATGGCGATGGCAATCAGTACAAGTGTTGCCTAATACCGTTAAATTTAACAAAAGTCCTTTTTCAAGGTATACGATTAAGGCAAGTACAATCAATGTACAAAACATTTCATGAAATGATGGAGATAAAAAATGTCTAAACTTTTTAAAACAACACTTATTGCAGTTGCTGTAGCAAGTGCAAGTGTTGCTAACGCCGGTACTTTAACTGGTTCGACAATCAACTATTCAACTGAAGGTGCTAATGCCGCTACAACAGCTACAACAGCTTCTTCTTTCACACACACAGTTAATGCTGGCTATGCAGTAAATGATTTGATCACCTTTACTTTACCAGCAGGAACAGTTGTTGGTAAAACATTTAATTGGCAGTCAACTATCACTTATAGTGCTGGTTCAGGTGGTGGTGCTATGGTTGCAACACTATTAAACACCAACACAGATGAAAGTGAAGCAACATATCGTGTAACTACAAGATCTGGAACTGATGCGCAAACAACAATTGGTGCCACTTCAGACTCTATCAGTGTAACATTAGCAGATTCTTCTTTTGGTACAGATGTTACTGTTGATGTTGCTTCAACACTATCAAATGGCACAACTGCAATTGATGCAGGTACCAAAACATTAAAGCTTGTTGATTCAAAAAGCCAATTTACAGCATTGAAAGTTGGTTCAGAACTTGATGCGACTATTAGTGTAGCGAAAGCGCGTAAAGGTTTTACTGAAAGTGAAACTTCTGATGCTTTTACTTGGACAAGTGGTAACGACCTTTCATTGACAGGTGCAGTAACCGTTTCTAAGCAAGTAATGACTATTGACGGTGATTTCGATGGTTTTGCAAAAACTAACTTTGGTAGTACCGCTGGTGGTACTGTTGCAGTAGCTTCTGATTACCAATCAGTGACTGTCACTTATGCTAGTTCAGTAACAACTGACACAGTGACAATTACGCCTCCAGTAGATTCTAAAACAACTACTGCTGTTGTTCTTGAAAAGCAAGACTTCGAAGTTAGCGGTGTGTTAACTTACGGAACAACAAGCGCTTCAATGGGCGAAGCTGATGCTGGTTCTTGGGATCTAGACGGTGCTGAAGTAACAGTTCCTTACATGCCTTACGGTAATAACATCACTCAAGTGATTTATATTACTAACGAAGGTTCTTTAGATGCTGACGTTCGTTTAAATGCAATGGATGATGACGGTAATTCTTATGACCTAGGTATTGTTGGTACGGCTGCTAAAGGTTCAGTAACAAGAATGGCTGGTATTGTAAAAACTGCATTAGAAGCTGAAGGTTTTGAAGGCGGTAAAGTCGCTTTAACTTTCACTGTTAACGCTGTTGATGAAGACATTAGTGTTTATGCTGCTTACAACGTAAGCGGTGATCGTGCAACAGTACTTAACTCACAATACAAAGGTAAATAAGCAGTAATAATAATTACTGATTAATATCATTCACATTGTGATAATAAAAGCGAGCTATTTAGCTCGCTTTTTTGTTGCCAAGTAATATTGTTTTGCAGGTATTTAATGTGTCATGTGTGATTTGTAATATCTGGTTTGTGATTTGTAAAATG
>JBELHO010000029.1:37230-39273 GCA_042091375.1 Thalassotalea sp.
CTGTTGATATGTTTATCGATAAAATAATTAACGGCATAATAACAATTTGACTAATACCCTTTTACATACACGATAAATCGAGCCAATGCCTACATTGACTATCTTTTAATGATTCAAATCGGTAAACTTACTTATATATAACTAGTATTTGGTTACAAAATAAACATGGACGGCGAAAATAACAGATCGATTAAAGCTTTCTACATTAGTGTTGCTTGCCTCTTTTTATTAGTATTGTTGAGTTATTGGCCAAGTTTTACCGTACCGTTTTATCTTGATGATCAAGACTCTATCGTTAACAACCCGATACTGCTAACAAACGATATTAGCCTGTTATTACAACATTACGGCATGCGATTTATTGGGTATTTATCCTTTTGGATCAACCACCAGTGGTTTGATGCTAGTTTGCTTTCTTATCATCTAGTTAACTTTAGTATCCATCTCAGTAATGGCGTATTGATATATTATATTGTTAAGCAGTTAGCTATTCACTACGGCCATATATCAACTGAGCACGCAACGCGTTTGGCGTTAATCGTTACCACTATTTGGCTAGTTCACCCGCTAAACACGCAAGCCGTTACTTATGTGGTGCAACGACTTGCTTCATTATCCACTACTTTTGTATTAGTTACCTTACTCAGCTACCTAGTATTGCGCTTAAAAGGCTTTTCATGGCGATGGTGTGGTGTATTGATTTTATCAATAGGTTTAGGTGCGTTAACTAAACAAAGTTACTTTGTGATTTTTCTGTTCGTGATCTTGTTCGAACTTTTTGTTGATAGAAGACACCGCCAGAATTTGGCGATATTATTAATGCTTGTTTGTTTTACTATGGCATTGATTTTACCTTATTTCCCCGAGTTAAGTGCACAAATTTCGGCTTTTAGCAAAGAGACGCAAGCCATATCCAGGATCGACTATTTTAACACGCAATTGACGGTGCTTTGGGTGTACATGGGTAAATTATTCTTGCCCATAAATTTACAACTAGACATGGGCATTGAGTTGGTTAAAGGATCAACAGGACTACAATTTTTTGCCTTTCTTTGTCATTGCCTGCTGATCGTTATAGCACTGAGAGCGAGAAAAGTAGTACCGCTTTTTACGATAGGTATTTTGTGGTTTTACGCAGGGCATTCGGTTGAATCGTTTCTTATCCCCATAACCGACTTGGCTTTTGAGCACCGAACATATTTTCCCAATATTGGTTTAATACTGGCCGTTGTTGCCCTAGTCAATGATCGTTTAAAGCTAGCCAGTGGAAACTTTTTACTTCTAGTGGCTGGTGTTATCTTGTGTTTATCGGCCTTAACTTTTTATCGTAATACCCAATGGCAAAAACCTTTTGAATTTTACCAAAACGAATTAGCACTAGCCCCAGACAGTGCTCGCTCAAAAGAATCTTTTGCCGTTCAATTAATAGCTAGAGGTAAATTACAGCAGGGCCAAAATTTACTGTTAGCTGCAGTGAATCAAAATTTTAAAGAGAATAAAGCCACCTTGTCATCATTAAATAACTTAATGAAAGTACTATTTCAACAAGGTCATTACCAAACTGGTGTGCAAACCGCAATGAAAGCCCTGAAATATGTTCGTAACACTAAAGAGCGCAGTCAAATGCTAACCACCATCGCCTTTGGTTATGTAAAAATGGGGCACTGTGGTTTTGCTACTGGCTTAGCGAAAAAAGCAGTTAAACTAGACAACACTAACAGCCAAGCAAAAGAGTACATTGAGTTTTGTCAAACCAAAAATTGAATATAAACTTTAGACTAGAACTAAAGAAATTCTTTATACAAAAAGCTGAAGAAAAATGGTCAGTAAGTAAAAAGTTAATTTATAAATATAATCAAAATTGTACAAGTTAAAGCAAGATAATAAAATAAAAATCATTAAATACTAATAAGTTAAAAAGACTGAAATGGACAACTTAACATGTTTTAAAGCCTACGATATTCGTGGACAGTTAGGCACAGAATTAAATGAAGACATTGCCTATCGCATTGGCAGAGCCACCGGAGAGTTTTTAAAACCAAC
>JBELHO010000029.1:39283-39616 GCA_042091375.1 Thalassotalea sp.
TAGGAAAACGCTGTCAGCAATTGAACTGTTGCAGCGGTTCTGCCCATTTCCAAAGGACTTGAATAAAGAAGCAGTTAAGAAGTTTGTTCATTACCTAGAATATGAGTATCAATACAATGGTGAATTGTTAAAGCCCACTACCTTAGCGGTTGGTGGCGATGTAAGAGCCACGAGTGAAGCATTAAAATTAGCTGTAGCCAGAGGTTTGCAAGACTCGGGGGTTGATGTCATTGACCTTGGTATGACAGGTACCGAAGAAGTGTATTTTGCTGCCATTCACTTACCCATAGATGGCGCGATTGAAGTGACTGCGTCACATAACCCGATTGATTT
>JBELHO010000030.1:0-32845 GCA_042091375.1 Thalassotalea sp.
GAAAACATGGGCGCGCAAATGGTTAAAGAAGTTGCTTCTAAAGCCAACGACGAAGCCGGTGACGGTACAACTACTGCAACTGTATTAGCGCAAGCCGTAGTCAGTGAAGGTTTGAAATCTATTGCTGCCGGTATGAACCCTATGGATCTTAAGCGAGGTATTGACAAAGCGGTAACTGCTGCTGTTGCTGCCCTTAAAGATGCATCACAAGAATGTGCCGATAACAAAGCCATTGAGCAAGTAGGAACGATTTCAGCTAACTCTGACGAAACTGTTGGCCAAATTATTGCCACTGCTATGGATAAAGTAGGTACTGAAGGGGTAATTACTGTTGAAGAAGGTCAAGCATTAACCGATGAATTAGACGTCGTTGAAGGAATGCAGTTTGATCGTGGTTACTTATCTCCATATTTCATCAACAACCAAGAAAGTGGCGCTGTTGAATTAGAAAACCCATTTATTTTATTAGTAGATAAAAAAATCTCTAACATTCGCGAATTATTAACGACACTTGAAAGTGTTGCTAAAGCCGGTAAGCCTTTATTAATTATTGCTGAAGACGTCGAAGGTGAAGCCCTTGCTACCTTAGTGGTCAACAACATGCGCGGTATTGTTAAAGTGGCTGCAGTTAAAGCCCCTGGTTTTGGTGATCGTCGCAAAGCCATGTTACAAGACATTGCCATTTTGACTGCTGGTACCGTAATTTCTGAAGAAATCGGTATGGAACTTGAAAAAGCTACCTTAGAAGATTTAGGTCAAGCCAAGCGCGTGGTTATTTCTAAAGACAACACCACTATCATTGATGGTATTGGTGAAGAAGCTAATATTCAGGGACGCGTTACACAAATTCGCGGCCAAATTGAAGATTCAAGCTCTGATTACGACAAAGAAAAATTACAAGAGCGCTTAGCGAAATTAGCTGGCGGTGTTGCTGTGATCAAAATTGGCGCGGCGACTGAAGTGGAGATGAAAGAGAAAAAAGCCCGTGTTGAAGATGCATTACATGCAACGCGTGCAGCGGTTGAAGAAGGTGTTGTTGCTGGTGGTGGTGTTGCTTTAGTTCGTGCAGCTGATGCAATAAAAGATCTAGAAGGCGCTAACGAAGACCAAACCCATGGTGTCAATGTAGCAATTCGCGCCATGGAAGCACCACTTCGTCAAATCGTTGCCAACTGTGGTGACGAAGCTTCAGTTGTGCTTAACGAAGTGCGCAACGGTGAAGGTAACTTTGGTTACAACGCCGGTAACTCAACCTATGGTGACATGTTAGCTATGGGTATTTTAGATCCGACTAAAGTGACTCGTTCAGCACTACAGTTTGCTGCTTCAGTAGCTGGCTTAATGTTAACCACCGAAGCGATGATCACTGACGCGCCAGCTAAAGATGGCCCTGCTCCTGCTATGCCTGATATGGGTGGCATGGGTGGTATGGGCGGCGGCATGCCGGGCATGATGTAATAGATTTTAAATCTATTAGTCCAACTCTAACCATTTAAATGAAAGCCCGAATAGTAATATTCGGGCTTTTTTTATTTACAAAGCCAAGCATCACCATATTTACAGTATTACCTATTGGTTGATATTATATTGCCAATTATATCTGAGCTTGTTTAGGAAAAAATATGAGTGAAAAAGTCATTTTATCGTTATTTGACCAGTGGAATAGTGCCTTGCAAACCGGTGATCCAAAAAAGGTTGCTGCACTGTATGCAAGTAATGGAATTTTATTGCCGACCGTCTCAAATAAAGTGCGCCGCACTCCCAGTGAAATTGAGGATTATTTTGTCCATTTCTTAGCTAAGGGCCCACAGGGCAAGATAGATCAAGCCAATGTCCGCACATTTGCTGATATTGCCATTAATTCAGGGGTTTACACTTTTTCTTTTAACGATGGAGCTAAGGTACAAGCAAGGTATACTTTTGTGTATCGTTGGAATGGCATGATTTGGCAAATCATTGAACATCACTCATCACAAATGCCCGAATAATGTGTGAAATCACTAGCCCGAACTGATTTGTTCGGGCTTTTTGTTGTCGAGATGCCATGATGTCAAGGGTAAAAATTGAGTGGTTTTATCTGTTTTAGGTTCATACTGTCAGCTTAAATCGGCCTAACATTTCTTGTAACTGGATGGCTTGCTGTGACAGTTGTTCTGCTGCAACGGCACTGCCCTGAGCCGCATCCCTGTTTTGTTGAGTAACACAATCTATTTCGGAAACACCATCATTAATGACATTGGCGCCAATAGCTTGTTCACTGGTTGCTGCGGCCATTAATTCAACCAGCTCTGAGGTTTCATAAATACTGTCAAATACTTGCGTTAAGCTGTCAGCTGTTTGTTTGGCAATGGCTCTTCCCGCTTCGGTTTTTTCAACGGCACCAGATATTAATTTTGCAGTTTGTGCTGCGGTTTCGGTACTTCTTGCGGCTAAGGTTCTGACCTCATCGGCAACCACAGCAAAACCTCGGCCTTGCTCGCCAGCACGTGCGGCTTCAATAGCGGCATTTAAGGCCAGTAAATTAGTTTGTGCGGCAATTTCATCTATGGTGTTAATAAACTCGGAGATATGCTGGTTAGCTGATGATATGTCCTCCATGGCAAGCACCATTTCACGCATTTTATTACTACTTGTTTGTGTTTCATCTTGGGCCTTGGCAGCGAGTAATTTGGCTTGATTGGCATTGTCGGCATTGAGACTAATTTGACTAGACAATTCATTTAACGAGCTAGAAATATTTTCCAAACTAGACGCTTGACTAATGGCACCGTCGGATAGCGCATTACTGCTTGACGAAACGTTGCCACTGGCATCGGCTATTTCTAAACTGGCTTGCTGAGTTTGTCCTAAAATTTCATCTAAATTAGCCAACATATCTTGTAAAGCAATACCTAATGAATCTTTTTTAGAGGCTAAATTGACGTTAATATTTAGGCTTCCTGAAGCAATATTTTGCGCTAAATGAGTTTTTTCCTGTAATATAGTGACTAGGCTTTTCATTTCAGCATATATGCCTTGCTCTGAATTGTTTTTTTCAAATTCAATGGACAGATCACCACTGGCCACTTGTTTGGCCATATTGGCAATGTAACTAGGTTCACCACCAAGTAAGCTGACCAGATGACGAGTTAGCCATAACGCAATAAACCCACCTAAGATGATGGCGATTACTGTGCCGAATACAGTGACAGCGATCACCATAGCCTCGGTGTCTTGTAATTCTTTATTTCTGCTCGTCATCAACAGGCGTTCTTGCTCTTTAAAGTCACTAATTTGCTTTCTAAACTTATCAAAATAGGTTTTACCTTTAGCTTGGCCTACTAAATCCGCCATATCATCCATTGTTTTTGCATCACCGATTGCTCGACGCAAAGTAATCTGTTGATTGACCACCTGATTTAACCAATTATCTATGGTTAATTTAATGTCTGCCAATAATGTGACTTGCGCAGGATTGTCTGCGACCTTTGTGGATAACTCGTCGATTAATTGATAAAAATTGCTTTTACCCTCAGTAAAAGGTTGTAAAAAGCTCTCTTGGCCTGCTAGTAGATAACCGCGCATGCCGGTTTCCATGTCCACTGCTGAGCCCGTGATAGTTTGAGCCTTTACAATGACTTGATAAGTGTGTTCAACCCATTGGTTTAACTGCTTTAATTCATTAATATCAGTGCTTTGAGCTGCTCTGTTTTGGCGCAGGGTTAATAAGTTTTGTTCGTTGCTAATAAACTCAGCAATTTGCTCTCTGAATGTGTCAAAAAATAGTTTACCGCGCGCTTCACCAACCGTGCTGGCCATGTCATTCATGGTCTTTGCATCACCAATTTCGCGTCGCAGTTGAATAACTGGCTCGGTGACATGGGTTTGCCATTCTGAAATTGTGGTTGATATCTCGGCTAAGCGCTTAACTTGAGCAGGATTGTCGTCAACAGTTGTACTCAATGAAGAAATCAGATCGGCAAAGGTGTTATTGCCTTGTTTGTAGGGGGCGAGAAATTGTTCTTTGCCAGCCAGCAAATACCCCCGCATACCTGTTTCCATGTCGACCGCAGCGGCCTCAATAGTCGAAGCGGTTGCTAACACGTTATGGGTGTGATCTACCCATGAAAAGTTGCTACTGAGTGACTTAACGCTGCTATACACAATCACTGCAATAATACACATCAGCGACAAAATAACACTATAGCTAGCAAGTAATTTGGTTTTAAATCTGAGTTTATCAAACATATATATATCCATATAAATAAAGGTACTACATCCATTAATTTTCATAGTAGCCAAGATTTATATATATGTACAATAAAAAAATATTTTTACTATCGGATCTACTAACAACGTCGTATACTGATTATCAGCAGTAATACCATAGTGGAATTTGGTTAAAAAGATCAATATGGGACTTTGGGTATTGCTTGCGTACCTAATGAGCATAGCTCAGTTGGTTTATTAGCTTTTTATAAGTAAATAAAAAAATCAGTTAAATATAGAGGATAACCTATGCAAAAATTTATTATTCAACTATCACTATTACTCGTATTAGTTTTTGTACATTCATCGGTTCACGCTGCCTCCAGTGAAGTTAACTGGATCAAGCCTGATAACTATACCGACATTAGAGCTGGTAATACCAACCGCAAACAATTTAAACAACAAGTCTTCAAAGCATTTGAGCAACACTTTGCCAAGTTGGCAAGTAAGCTACCCGAAGGACAACAACTCAAAATTGATATACACAATATTGATTTAGCCGGTGATGTTAATGCTGGGGGTATCGACCGTCTTCGGATCGTTAAAGAAATTTATTTTCCTAAAATGAAATTTTCATACCGAGTATTAGCTGCCGATGACTCAGAGATCACTGCTGGTGAGGCGGATCTAAAAGATATGAATTTTATGAGCGGTGCTCACCTCAAGTACAAGCACGATACTTTTGGCTATGAAATAAAAATGTTAGATCATTGGTTTAAAGAAACATTTGAATAACCATTTGCCGTATTTAGCAATATTGTCAAACAACCCAGCATAATAGCTGGGTTGTTTATTTAAAAAGGTTACTGTGTATAACTTTGTTCAAATTGAGCCAATACGGTAAACAATTGTTCTATTTTCTTTACTAAGCCAATGAGTAGCTCTGGCTGTTGCGACTTTTGCCACACTAATAATTCGTTAGCTACTTCTTCTACATAGGGTTGAAAAGTATTTGCACTGCAGTTGAACCCTGCGTCTTTTTTAAAAATGGCATCAAACCCTGCTAATTTTTTGGTTCGCAAATCTGCTAAGGTGGCATCGGCGGTCAATGATTTCTTTAAAATTACCGATATATTTTCAATTAATTGCTGCTGTATATTTTTGCTCATGATCACTGTCTTTAAATAAAGCTTGGTTTGCCAACATGTCATTTTGCATGTTGTTGATGATAAAACTATTATGTCAAATTTATCGGGGTTTTGTTAGCTTCACCCGCAATTTCTCGTACTAATTTTGGTACTAAAAAACCAGGTAATTTTGCCATCATCGCGGTGATTAACGATTTTGCTTTGACTTCACTGACATCAAAGTGAGCAACCCCTTGCACTTTATCGAACATGTGCAGGTAATAGGGTTGAATACCGCTATCAAATAAGTCTTCACTTAATTGACATAAAATATCGCTGTGATCATTGACTCCGCGTAACAATACACTTTGATTAAATAGGGCAATACGCGCTTTTCGCAGTGGTTCAAGTGCTTGTACAAAGTGATCATTAATTTCATTGGGATGGTTGATGTGTAACACTATCGCCACTTTCAATCGACTGACACTCAGTTTATTGACTAACTCTTGGGTAATACGTTGAGGAATGACTACAGGCAAGCGAGTGTGAATGCGCAAACGAGTCACATGGGGGATTTGCGCTATTTTATCTATTAACCAAGCCAAATACTGATCATTTGCCATCAATGGATCGCCGCCACTAAAAATAACCTCATGAATATCTTCATTTGCCGAAATATAATCAATAGCTTGCTGCCAGCGAGCCTTGTTGGGACTGTTATCTGCGTAAGGGAAATGACGGCGAAAGCAGTATCGACAATTCACCGCGCAAGCCGATTTAACAATCATCAGTACTCTGTGCTTGTATTTGTGTAATAAGCCTTCAGCAACCGTGTTGTGCTCTTCTAGTGGGTCGGTAACATAGCCATTGCTGATAACAAATTCTTTGGCTAATGGCATCACTTGTTTTAACAACGGATCGTTAATGTCACCGCGTTGCATGCGGGCAATAAAAGGTTTAGGCACCAGCACCGGAAATAGTTGCCTCGCCTTAAAGTGCTGCTGATAGTGTTCAGGCTTTATTGCTAAGCTTTCGAGCAATATTTTTGGGTCTTTGACAGCATTAGCTAATTCTTTTTGCCAAGAAGTGTGCAATCCATTACTTATTTGAGGTATTATCTGCGTCATTTCTAATTTCAATGTATTCTCTGTGAGTCGCATAAAAGAGTAAACTATTATGGCTAATTTCAGTACCAATCAATTCAAAAACGGTCTTAAGTTAATGATCGATGGTGAACCTTGTAACATTCTTGACAACGAAATTGTTAAGCCCGGTAAAGGGCAAGCATTTAATCGTGTAAAAATCCGTAAACTTATTTCAGGCAAAGTGCTCGAAAAAACCTTTAAATCAGGTGACTCATGTGAAGGTGCTGATGTCATGGATTCCGAATTAGCCTACTTATACGCTGACGGTGAATTTTGGCATTTTATGAATAATGACACCTTTGAGCAAGTAGCGGCCGATGAAAAAGCGGTGAGTGATGCGGTTAAATGGCTTAAAGAGGGAGATCTATGCACCATCACCTTTTGGAATAGCAATCCCATTTCAGTTACCCCGCCTAACTTTGTCGAATTAGAGATCACTCAAACCGACCCAGGTTTAAAAGGCGATACTGCCGGTACTGGCGGTAAACCAGCGACTTTATCTACTGGAGCGGTTATTCGCGTACCTTTGTTTGTGCAAATTGGTGAAGTGGTTAAAGTTGACACGCGCACTGGCGACTATGTCTCAAGAGCCGGTAAATAAGGCCGTTTTCTGAGGTACCAGTAGATGTGGATATTTACCACGTCTACTAGTGCTTTTAAGATACCCGTTAAATTAATAGGTTTTGTTGTAACTCGGTGGTTTTTCTTGGTGAGTTAAAGAATCGGCGATCTCTTTTGGCATATAGTTTTCATCGTGTTTTGCTAACACTTCACTGGCTTCTACTAAGGTATTGTTAACTAACACACCATTGGCAATGATGCCTTGTCCTTCGCGAAATAAGTCCGGTAAAATACCATCGTATTTTACTGTGATCACTGAGCCTCGATTAGTTAAATCAAATTGAACTTTTAAGTTGTCGGGATTGCGTTGCACACTACCAGCAACCACTAATCCGCCGACTCGCAAGCGTTGATCCACTGTCGGTTTGATACCGCTATCGTCCTTGCCATTAATAATTTCATGAGGCGTGTAAAATAAATCGATATTTTGACTTAACGCATAGAGCACGAGTGCAGCTATTAGGCTGCCTCCTGTTAGTACTGAGATGACTATAGTCAGGCGTTTTTTGCGACGTGGATGCATTGTTAATCTCTATTTTGCTTATGTTTTGCAGCGGCTTTTAACTTTTTGTTGCGTTGTTCACGTTGGATGATTTTTTTTCTCACTTGTAGATCCTCCGATCGGCTAATATAGATTAAGAAAAAAAATAATATCGCCGCTGCGCCATAAGATAACCAAACATAAAAACCGTGGCCATTCATGGTAATAAAATCCGCTAGATTTGTAAATTGCATTATTTACCCTCCTTAGATGTCGCCAATGCGATAACCCAAGGTCGCATCGCATTTCGAGCAATAATTTCGGTACGGAAACGTTGGCATATAATCCAAGTCGCTAAACAGATAAAACCAAAAAAGCAAATCACAAAAGGCCAATACATCTCGCTAGCCATTGATGGAGCGCCCAGCTTGGAAACAGTTGAACCTTGGTGCAAAGTGTTCCACCATTCAACCGAATACTTAATGATCGGAATATTTATAACCCCTACCAGTGATAATATCCCTGCCGCTTTACCCGCCACAGCTTTGTCTTCAAAAGCATTGTGTAAAGCAATAACACCTAAGTATAAAAATAATAAGATCAATTCAGTGGTCATTCTTGCGTCCCATACCCACCAAGTCCCCCATGTCGGCTTGCCCCATGCTGAGCCAGTGATCAAGGCAATTGCAGTAAAAGTAGCTCCCACTGGAGCAATTGCGGCAGCGGCGGCATCGGCGAGTTTAAATTGCCATACTAAGCCGGTAAACGCAGCACTAGCCATAGCCATGTAAATACTCAGGGATAAAATGGCGGTGGGCACATGTAAATAAAAAATACGAAAACTATTGCCCTGTTGGTAATCGGCAGGGGCAAATAATAAACCCCAAATAATTCCTACCACTAAAAGAACCATACTCAACATCGCCAACCAAGGCATTAGTTTAGTGGTGAATCGATAGGTTATTTCGGGGTTTGCATAAGGGTGTAACCATTTCCACATAAATTATTCTCTCTCTCAGTTGTACAATACTTTAGTTTGTACTTACTTTTAGTGAAACACTAACAACTAAAGGCGAAATTAATAGTGAACCAATAAAAAGCACACCGATTATAGCAAGTTGACCGCTGTAAGGTAAATTCATTGCCGCGGAATCTATTGCGCTGGTGGCAAAAATTAATACGGGAATATATAAAGGTAACACCAATAGACTGAGTAACACCCCGCCTTTTTGGGTACCGACAGTTAATGCTACGCCAATGGCTCCCAGGAAACTCAAGATTGGCGTACCGATCAGTAGGGTGTAAAGTAACGCCCCATAACTGTTTTCATTCATTTGCAATAGCAACGCCAGAACCGGAGCAATGATAATCAGGGGTAAGCCCGACAAGCACCAATGGGCAATGATTTTGGCGATAACCATAATAAATAATGGATGCGGTGATAGCAGTAATTGTTCTAGAGTACCGTCGGCATAGTCTGATTTAAATAACCGATCTAAAGAAAGTAAGGTTGACAATAATGCTGCTACCCAAATGATCCCTGGGGCTATTTGAGTTAATAATGTTGATGAGGGGCCTAAACCCAGAGGGAAAAGTGTTACCACCATAACAAAGAAAAACAAAGGGTTTAAAATATCGTCTTTATGGCGCAGAGCTATGCTTAAATCGCGCTTGAAAATCAGACAGAACAATGCCCTATAAGAGAGAGTTGCGGCGGCTGAATTGGCTGGAATGGCATTATTCATGGGTGGTTGTCTATTAAAAAAGTCGATAATTTAAAGTGATCTTTTTTACTAAATTGTCTGCAATATTAAGATCTTGGTGGGTAGTTAATACTATGCAGCCGCCTTTTGCGGTATGAGCTAAGATTAACTGTTCAAGTTTACTTACCCCGTATTTGTCTAGAGCGGTAAAAGGTTCATCTAATATCCAGATCTGGGCTGTTGATAGCCACAATTGCGCCAAGGCAATGCGACGTTGCTGACCGGCACTTAAATGGCTGGCTAGGGTGTCTTCAAATCCGAGTAAATCGACTTCGCTCAAAACGGTTTCGATAGGTTGTCGATTGGCTCCGTGCAGGGTTGCGTTAAACAGCAAGTTTTCTTGTACTGTCATTTCACCTTTAATACCTGATAAGTGGCCAATGTAGAGCATGTGTTCATTATAGTACTCTCTGTGCTGATTTATATCTTGCTCATTAAAGTAAATACGCCCTTGATAAGGGGAAGATAAGCCGGCCAATATGCGCAATAAACTTGTTTTTCCTGCGCCATTAGGCCCAGCTACTTGCACAATATCGCCTGAGTTAATACTAAAATTTAAGTGTTCAAATAAGATCCGATCTTCGCGAATACAACTTATTTGTTCGGCGTTTAATAGTGGAAGGTGAGCTACAGTCATTGGCTTAATCTATTGTGCTAAACTTTTTGAGACGATCAGGGAGCATAAAAAACAGTAGTATCCAATGGTAAACAATAGTCACATATGCTCAATGCTACTATATTTTTGTGCAGGGTGTTACTACTTTATCAAGGAAAAATGGGCTAATTGAATACTCAGTTTTACTATGCAATTATTGCCCGGGAGTGACTGCAATCTTTTCCCTAATGTGTTAGTATTTGCGTTGGTGTTTTTTATCGAATATTTGATTAAATATTTGGTAAGATATTTTCTAATATATTAAAGTTTAGTCGTCATTCCCTATTTTAAAACATCTGCTATGGAATGAATTACGGAGTATTTCATGATACCTGAGTTGGGTCACTTCGCATTAATTATTGCTTTTGCTTTTGCCATTTGTCTGAGTACTGTGCCATTGTTTGGCATTTATAGTCACAGAGCCAAGTTAACTCTATATGCTAAACCGCTTACCTTTGGCATGTTTGCCTTCACCACTATTAGTATTGTGATACTGGGTTATTGTTTTGTGGTGGACGATTTCTCGGTAAAGTACGTCGCTAGTCATTCCAATACACTATTGCCCTATTACTTCAAAGTGAGTGCTGTTTGGGGAGGCCATGAAGGCTCTTTATTACTTTGGGTTTTTGCCTTAACCGCTTGGACGGTAGCCGTGGCAAAATTCAATAAAGGGATAGACCAAGCATTCATTGCTAGGGTGTTAGCCGTTTTAGGTATGGTGTCTGTCGGTTTTATGGCTTTTACCTTACTTACTTCAAACCCTTTTGAGCGGCTCTGGCCAATGGTTCCCAGCGAAGGCCGTGATTTAACCCCGTTACTGCAAGATATTGGTTTGATCATTCACCCTCCTATGTTGTATTTGGGGTACGTCGGTTTCTCGGTGGCTTTTGCTTTTGCTGTTGCCGCATTAATGTGCGGTAAGCTTGATGCGGCATGGGCTCGTTGGGCTAGACCTTGGGTATTAGCCGCATGGATTTTTTTAACCTTAGGTATTGCCTTGGGAAGCTGGTGGGCATACTACGAATTAGGTTGGGGCGGTTGGTGGTTTTGGGATCCTGTTGAAAATGCCTCGTTTATGCCTTGGCTAGTTGGCACTGCATTGTTGCACTCCCTTGCAGTGACAGAAAAGCGTGGCATGTTTCGCAATTGGACGGTGCTTTTAGCTATTTTTACTTTTAGTTTAAGTTTGTTGGGTACCTTCTTAGTGCGCTCTGGGGTGATCACCTCTGTGCATTCTTTCGCGGCAGATCCAACCCGAGGGGTTTTTATTCTATGGCTACTAGCTATTGCCGTAGGCGGGTCACTTACTTTGTATGCTTTTAGGGCATCCAATGTGGCCAGTTTTAGTCGTTTTAGTTTTTACTCTCGGGAAACGGCATTATTGACGGCCAACATTATTTTGGTTATTTCATCGGTCACCGTTTTACTGGGCACAGTTTATCCATTAATGATTGACGCTGCTGGCTTAGGTAAAATTTCTGTAGGGGCTCCCTATTTCAACGCAGTTTTCGTACCTATCATGAGTCTGTTATTTGTACTCATGGGGATAGGACCGTTAATTCGTTGGAAAAAAGCTAAGCAAGGAGAATTGCGCAAACACATCAATAAAGCCTCAGTGTTGAGTGTTGTTCTCGGTATTGCGTTACCCACAATTTATGATGGCCAATTTAATATCATGGCTAGCTTTGGTTTGACCCTTGCCTTTTGGGTTGCCTTAGTGGTGTTAAAAGAATTGTTTAATCAGGCCAGAGCTGCTGATGGCAGCTTTTCACTGTTGCGTTTGAATTTGAGTCAGTGGGGCATGACAGTTGCTCATTTAGGTATAGCGGTAACCATCACCGGCATTACTATTGTGTCTAGTTACGAAAGAGAAGTCAGTGTTAAAATGTTTGCTGGCAACTCGGTAGAAATGTCGGGCTATGATATTACTTTTAACGGCATTAAAAACATAAAAGGCCCCAATTATACTGCCGAGCAAGGCCAAATTGAAGTGATGCAACAGGGCGGATTTGTTGCGCTGTTGAAGCCAGAGCGAAGAACTTATTTAGTGCAAACCATGGGCATGACCGAAGCGGGTATAGACGATGGTTTATTTCGCGATGTGTATGTTGCGCTTGGCGACCCACTTCCCGATGGTGCATGGGCTGTTCGCATTCATTATAAACCATTTGTACGATGGATATGGTTGGGCGCAATATTTATGGGGCTAGGTGGGTTTTTAGCTATGCTGGATAAACGCTACAGGCTGAAAAAAAACGCCAAAAGTGCCACTGCCAAAGTGAAGAACAAGACTAACACGACAATCGCGGAAAATTCTCCGCCGTTAGTGAGGGAAGTTTAAGGTGACAAACCAATTAATTCGCTTTATACCGCTGATTTTATTTATTGCTTTAGGCACTGTGTTATATCGAGGCTTATTTCTCGATCCACAAGCTATTCCATCGGCACTGATCGGTAAGTCTGTACCGAGTTTTAATTTAACTTTGTTGGCTAATGACAAGACTAGAGTGACCGAGAAGGATCTCAAAGGCGACATTGTTTTACTCAATGTCTGGGGCACGTGGTGTGTGTATTGTAAATATGAACACCCATTTTTAGTGGATATAGCCAAAGATAGCCGTGTCAGGCTTTTTGGCTTAAATTACAAAGATGATCGTCAAGATGCCATGCAATGGCTGACGGATTATGAAAATCCTTATCAGTTCTCTATTTTTGATCCGCTGGGAAAATTGGGTATAGAGCTTGGCGTCACTGCTGCACCTGAGACCTTTGTGATTGATGGTAACGGGGTGATCAGGATGAAATATGTTGGACCTATTGATACGCAAGTATGGCAACAACACTTTTTACCTATGATTGATACCATTGAACAAGAGATGGGAGTGTAAGTATTGAATAAATTATTACCACTACTGTGGCTAACTGTGCTGTTGAGTGGTCCAGCGTTGGCCTATATTTCTGACACTTATACGTTTGACGATGCCGTTACTGAAAAGCGCTATCAAGCATTGATTAAAGAGTTGCGTTGTCCCAAGTGTCAAAATCAGAACCTAGCGGGCTCTAATTCTCCCATTGCCAATGATCTGCGCAGAGAAGTCTATCAATTATTAGCTCAAGGAAAAGCTGATATAGAAATTGTCGACTTTATGGTAAAACGCTACGGCGATTTTGTTTTATATCGTCCTAAAGTATCGAGTGTTACCTATATTTTGTGGTTTGGTCCGGCGGTATTAATACTATTTGGGATCATAGCTGTGGTGCTGATCGCCCGAAAAAAATCACATAGAAATAATCAATTACATTTATCTGATGCGCAAAAAGCACAATTAGATTCAATTTTAAAAGACCAATAATTTATGTTAGCACTTCTCACCCTCGTGGTTTTGTTTGTTGTATTACTGTTAGCTGTTGTTTGGAGTCCTTTCTTAGTACAAAAACGGCCGCGACAATTAGCAGATAATAGTTTCCGTGATCAAACTAATATTGATTTATATCACGAACACAAAGCTGAGATTGAAAATGACTTTCGCCACGGTGACATAGATCAGCAAAACTATGACTATTTACTGGCAGAGCTCAATCAAAGTTTATTGCAAGATATTGATGAAAATAGCGCTGAAGCCGAACAACAAAGGCAAGCCCATAAAGTTAAAGAAACTCGTCTGGCTATTGCTTGGCCCATGGTTTTATCGACTTTTATTTTAGTATTCAGTGGTTATTTTTACAGTCAATATGGCGCCTATGATGTATTGGTTAACAACCCTGTTATTCAGGCAGACACAGCTGAAAACAGCGCAGATCAACAAGCCCAGTTGCAAGTCAAACAGTTGATCAAGTTAACCCAAGATGAACCTAACAATGCCGAAGCTTGGTATCGATTAGGCTTGGGATTTGTCACTATAGGACAATTTGACCGGGCATTGTCAGCCTATGATCAAGTGATTGCAATAGATGGTGAAAAAGCCGATTTATTTGGTGCTAAGGCACAAGCTGTTTATTATCGAGATGGGCAAGTTATCAGTCCTTTGGTTCAGCAATACATTAACAAAGCCTTAGCTATAGATAACAGGGATCCTGCTACTCACATCTTACTTGGTATGCACAATTTCATTAATAAAGCTTATCAACAAGCCATTGACTATTGGCAAGTGGTGGTCAGTGACGCTCGGCCCAACGTCAACATCCAAGTCTTGAAAGAAGCTATTGTTCAAGCTAAAAATAACTTATTACCTAATAATGCACCTAATAATGTGCCAGAAGATAGCAGTGCAACTGGCCCAAAACTCGCCCTTAATGTGTCTATAGGCGAAGCTATTGTGGCACAATTAGCTGAAGGTGAAGATAAAATAGTGTTCATTTATGCCATACCGACAAATGGGGCAAGAATGCCGGTTGCGGCAGTAAAAGTAAAAGCAAGTGATTTACCTTTAGCGCTAGAGTTTACCGATCAGTCAGCGATGACCCCACAAATGAAACTCAGTGATGTTGATAAAGTCAATCTTTTAGCGGTAATTTCAGCTACTGGTGAAGTCGGTATGCAACCGGGCGACTTTAAAGGGCAAATCAATGATGTGCTGGTAATTGAAACAGGGGTGATTGAATTGGTTATTGATACTGTCATTGACTAGCTTGTCGCCTGACATCAACAAGCCTACCAGTGCTTAAATAGACAATAAAAAAGCGAAACAAATGCTTGTTTCGCTTTTTTAACATTAAAGGGCATTAGCTGTTATGAAGCAACAACATTCTCAGCTTCAGGACCTTTCTGACCTTGCTTGACCGAAAACGTTACTGCTTGGCCATCAGTTAAGGTGCGGAAACCGTCACCAGAAATAGCACTGAAATGAACAAAAACATCAGGTCCATTTTCTTGTTCGATAAAACCAAAGCCTTTTGATTCATTAAAAAATTTTACTTTACCAGTTACTGTATCAGACATACTCACACTTCTCGCGGGTTAAAAAAAATTAGCTAGTACATATAGCCACGGTACGGAGTAAATGCTCTCTACTTAGCAGTACAGTAAGAGAAAGGTTCCAAATAACACATACAGACAGCGTCTCGGCTAACTAACCTATTTATAAACGGCGCAAATTACAAATAGTGTTAATTTTTCCTTCTCCAAAAACGCAAAAACTCAACGCGACAATATCTTATCACATTAGTTCCGTGTATTGCGCATAAAATATTAAAATTAATTGATGTTTTTATGAAAAAAAGCCAGCTAAGCTACTGGCTTGTCTAATAATTGTCAGTGCACTCCGGTTACAAAGCGGCAATTTGGCTGTGCTGGTCAACCAATTTAGTGCGCGCCGATTGGGCGTCATTGAGTTTGGTTTTTTCCTTGTTTATGACCATTTCAGGGGCTTTGCTAACAAAATTTTGATTAGATAATTTACCTTGAATTCGGTTAATTTCTGCGGTTAATTTATCAATAGCTTTGTCTAATCGCGCTAGCTCTGCGGTTTTATCAATCAAGCCAGCCATAGGGATCAGTAAAGTCAAATCACCGACAAGGGCACTTGCTGAAGCCGGCTCTGCAGTACCGTCAGCGAGTATGTCAATCGACTCAAGTTTAGCTAATGCACAGAGAAACTGATGGTTTTCAGTTAAACGCCGTTGATCGTTACTACTAATATTCTTGACTAATACGGTTAGCGCTTTACTCGGTGAAATATCCATTTCCCCGCGAATGTTGCGTATTGCGACGATAAATTGCTTAACCCACTCTAGATCTTGCTGCGCCTGTTGATCTATCGCTTGTTGATTAAATTGTGGAAATGACTGCGTCATAATACTTTCGCCAGATTGCACAAAATCAGTCAATGGCACCAAGCGTTGCCAAATAGTTTCGGTAATATAAGGCATGATTGGGTGCATTAAGCGCAATAAGGCTTCTAAGGTTGTCACTAGGGTATGTCTAGTACCGCGCTGCTCAGACTCATTACCAGAGAATAGTACAGGTTTGGTTAGCTCTAAATACCAATCGCAGAACTGATTCCACGTAAACTCATAAAGGGCTTGCGAGGCTAAATCAAAGCGAAATACAGCAAAAGACTCGTGCACTGTTTTTATGGTTTGCTGAAATTGTGTTTTGATCCAACGATCAGCTAAAGAGAGAGTCAATTCACCGCCTGATGCACCACAGTCATGGGTTTCAGTATTCATTAATACATAGCGGCTAGCGTTCCATAACTTGTTGCAAAAATTTCGATAACCATCTAAGCGCTTCATATCCCAATTGATATCGCGGCCTGTTGAGGCAAGTGCTGACAGGGTAAAGCGTAAGGCATCAGTGCCATGGGCTTCAATCCCGTTAGGAAAAGCTTTTTTAGTGGCTTTGGCGATTTTTTTTGCCAACTGAGGTTGCATCATATTACCAGTGCGTTTAGCTAATAAGTCGTCTAATGTAATGCCATCGATCATGTCCAAAGGATCAATAACATTGCCTTTAGACTTAGACATTTTATCGCCACTTTCATCTCGAATTAAGCCAGTCACATAGACCTGCTTAAAGGGCACTTGTGGCTTGCCGTCATCATCTTTAACAAAATGCATGGTCATCATGATCATCCGAGCTACCCAGAAGAAAATGATGTCGAAACCGGTTACTAACACGTCGGTAGAGTGAAACTGCTTCATTAATTGTTTTTCACTTGGCCAACCCAAGGTGGAGAAAGTCCACAACGCAGACGAAAACCAAGTATCTAAAACGTCATCATCTTGGCTTAAGCTGACCGTTGCCGCTAACTTGTATTTAGCTCTTATTTCCGCTTCATCGCGACCGACATAAACGTTACCTTGATCGTCATACCATGCAGGAATGCGGTGACCCCACCATAATTGTCGTGAAATACACCAGTCTTGCACATCGCGCATCCAAGCAAAATACATGTTTTCATACTGTTTAGGGACAAACTCGATAGCGCCGTCTTCAACTGCTGCGATGGCAGGTTTAGCTAGGGGCTCAACTCTTACATACCATTGATCAGTGAGCAAAGGCTCTATGATCACGCCTGAACGATCGCCATATGGAGCCACCAGATCGTGATCTTTAACCGAATCGAGTAAGCCTAATTGTTCAAACTGCTCAACAATTGACTTACGTGCAACAAAGCGATCTAAACCGATAAGATCGGCTGGTAAGCTGCTATCAAATGCGTCGCTGACTTCACCGTTACTGTTGTATACTTCAGCTTTGGCTAAAATTGC
The DNA here is from genome assembly GCA_042091375.1 of Thalassotalea sp. Taxonomy (GTDB): domain Bacteria; phylum Pseudomonadota; class Gammaproteobacteria; order Enterobacterales; family Alteromonadaceae; genus JBELHO01. The sequence continues at coordinate 17,193 of JBELHO010000030.1, forward strand.
CGCATTGTGATCGAAAATATTGATCAAGGCTAAACCACAACGCTTACCGACTTCGTTATCATTAAAGTCGTGTGCAGGGGTGATTTTAACGCAACCAGTGCCTTTATCCATGTCGGCGTGTTCATCCCCTACGATAGGGATCAGTCTGTTCACTAAGGGCAATAAAATGTGTTGACCGATCAGTGATTTATAACGCGGGTCATGGGGATTGACGGCAACACCGGTGTCGCCTAGCATGGTCTCAGGGCGAGTGGTGGCCACTACTAAATAATCGCAACCATCGGCGGTGGTAACCCCGTTTGCCAACGGGTAGCGCAAATGCCACATATGGCCTTTTTTATCTTTGTTTTCTACTTCTAAATCAGAGATAGCGGTATGAAACTTTGGATCCCAATTGACCAAACGCTTACCGCGATAAATCAAGTCGTCTTCATACAAGCGGACAAAAACCTCTTGTACCGCAGCAGACATACCTTCATCCATAGTAAAGCGTTCTCTTTGCCAGTCAATTGAGTTGCCTAAGCGACGCATTTGCTGACCAATTGTGCCACCAGACTGATCTTTCCACTGCCAAACTTTATCGATAAATGCATCACGTCCGTAATCATGGCGAGTTTTATCTTCTTCAGCGGCTATTTTTCTTTCCACTACCATTTGTGTAGCAATACCTGCGTGATCACAACCCGATTGCCACAAGGTATTTTTACCTTGCATGCGTTGATAGCGAATTAAAATATCCATAATGGTTTGCTGAAAGGCATGGCCCATATGCAAGCTACCCGTCACATTGGGTGGTGGAATAGCGATGCAATAGCCATCTCCTTGCCCCGTTGGACTGAAGTAGCCTTGTTGTTCCCAATGGCTATACAATGATTGTTCAATATCGGCAGGGTTGAATGTTTTTTCCATGAGTCTAACTACTTATTTATGTAATACGGTTTATGATCTTTATTGCGAACTAACAGCTTGGTTATCAACTTGAAATCCCAATTGACGGTACATTTTGTAACGCTCTCTAGCGCGTTGTTTCAATGTCTCATCAGTAGCAACAAAGTCTACGATATGTGAAAATTGATGAGCAAAGTCAGGCACTGTGCTCGTTAAATTAATTAATACAGCACGACGGTTAGTCGGTTGTTGCCAGCTAATTTCTACAGCAGCACCTTGTTGTTGTCCTTCACCAACCAAATTGTGTGGGACAAAACTATCGGCTGAAAATGACCATAATAATTCGTCAACGACATGCGCCTGTTGTTGATCATTGGCATAGATAAATACGCGTTTACCCTGACGATAAAAAAATGCTGCTTGAAAACAGGCTTGTAACAATGAAGCATAGATTTTATCTTCATTGTTATCTTCGGCCAGTAAATAGAACATTACCTGTGTATTCATGCTACTTGCTACAACCCTAGGCTAATTTGTGCCTTACTCGCCTTGCTCTGCATTGGCGCGATTGAGTAAAAACTGGGTCAGCATACTCACCGGACGACCAGTCGAGCCTTTATCCCGACCACCACTGCGCCATGCTGTGCCCGCAATATCCAAATGTGCCCAATGATACTTCTTAGTAAAGCGAGCGAGGAAACAGGCGGCGGTAATAGTACCAGCTGCTTTACCCCCTAAATTGGTAAAATCGGCAAATGGACTTTCAAGTTGCTCCTGATATTCGTCCCATAGTGGTAAACGCCATGCTCTATCACCACTTTGATCTGAAGCATTTAATAACTCATGTGCTAAAGGATTGTGACTACTCAATAAGCCTGACGCGTGTTTGCCTAAGGCAACCACACAGGCACCGGTAAGGGTGGCAACATCTATCACGACATCGGGGTTAAAGCGTTCTACATAAGTTAAGGCATCGCATAACACCAAACGGCCTTCGGCATCGGTGTTTAATACTTCTACGGTTTGACCTGACATGGTAGTCAAAATATCACCGGGGCGGTAAGCATTACTGCTGGGCATATTCTCACAGCCCGCCAAAATACCAATAACATTGATGGGCAGTTGTAGCTCTACCAATGCATGCATTGCGCCGAGCACACCGGCAGCACCGCCCATGTCATATTTCATTTCATCCATGGCTTCGCCTGGTTTTAGGGAAATACCACCACTGTCAAACGTCAGGCCTTTACCTACTAAGACAATGGGAGGTGTGTCATCAGTACCGCCGTTGTATTTGATGATACTCATCATGGATTCGTTGGCTGAACCACGGCCGACAGCGAGGTAAGAGTCCATAGCTAGCGCTTGCATTTGTTGCTCATCGATCAGCTCAACAACAACATTATTGTAGGAAGCAGCCAATAGTTTGGCCTGCTCAGCTAGATACACTGGATTACAAATATTAGGTGGCATATTGGCTACATTTTTACAGGTACTAATGCCCTCTGATACTGCTAGACCATGGGCTATAGCGCGTTCACCGATAGTTAACTCGCGTCGGGTCGGCACATTGAAGACCATTTTGCGCAGCGGCCGGCGAGGTTCTTCTTTTCTGGTTTTTAAACTGTTAAAACTGTACAGGCAGTCTTGGGTTGCTTCCACCGCTTGGCGTACTTTCCAGTATGTATCTCGACCTTTGACATGTAATTCAGATAAAAAACAAACAGCTTCCATTGAACCTGTTTCATTAAGGGTATTAATGGTTTTACTGATGATTTGACGGTATTGGCGTTCGTCTAATTCTCTTTCTTTACCGCAGCCAACCAAAAGCACCCGCTCACTGAGAATATTAGGGACGTGGTGCAACAATAACATTTGCCCAGATTTGCCTTCCAAATCTCCGCGGCGCAGTAAATTGCTGATATAACCTTCACTGATATCGTCGAGTTGTTCAGCAATGGCAGAAAGCCGACGTGGTTCAAATACACCGACTACGATACAGGCACTGCGTTGCTTTTCTGGACTACCACTTTTTACACTGAACTCCATGAGATCTCCTAAATATTTGCAATATAACTATGTATTTTAAAAAAATAAGCATTTTAACTTGCTTAAATCTACCATTAATAGATAAGCTTACCGAGTGTTTTATTAGGCTAAAGGCTATAATTATAGTTGTGTTTAGCAGCATTATCTAAAAAGCAGTTAATTATTTTACTTATGAAAACGACAAGTTTACTTAAAAATCACCGATATACCAGAAAAAAACTAAGTTTTTGCAGGCTTTTTTAATGATTATTTTTAGATATTTACTCAAAGAGGTGGCAAAAACCCAATTAGCAGTCTTTACCGTGTTAATGACTATTTTTATTAGTAACAAATTTGTTCGCCTTCTAGATGATGCCTCGGAAGGGGGGATCCCCGGACAACTGGTGATGGTTTTTATCGCCTTAAAAATTCCTGATTTAGCCAGTATGATATTACCGCTTAGCTTATTTTTAGGGGTGTTATTAACGTATAGTCGCATTTATGCCAATAACGAGATGACGGTTTTTCACGCTTGCGGCATTAGCGAATGGTATGTGGTACGAGTTACCCTGGTTTTAGCGGTCATTACGGCAATATTAACCGGTATATTTTCCTTATATGTTTCACCCATTGCGGTCGAATACGAATACACAGTAAAAGAAAAGTTGGCCGCAGATTCTGGTTTATCCTCTCTGGTTGCTGGGCGATTTCAAACCACAGGCAATGAAAAAGCAGTGGTGTTTATTCATGATAAAAATAGGCAGGACAGCAGCTTAGGCAAAGTATTTGTAGCACAGCTACCTGACAAAGACGCAACACGCGCCCGCATTATTGATTCCAGTTTGGTATATGCCAGCAAGGGGGAAGTGATCGAAGAAGCCACAGGCTCACAGCGGTTGGTGTTAACCGATGGCACAAGATATCAAAAAGACGATGAAAACCAAGAATTAAGACAGGTATCATTCAATAAATATACCATTCAAATTCAAGATCAAAAAGTCGAACACAAACGCCGCAAATTAGGTGCTGTGCCCACCTCTGAACTGTTTAGCCAACCATTGGCAGAGTATCAAGCAGCGATCCAATGGCGCATTGCCTTTCCATTGGCTTGCATTCTGTTGACTTTTATTGCCGTACCGCTCAGTGCGGTGAACCCAAGACAAGGTAAGTTTGCTAAACTGCTACCTGCGTTACTGTTCTTCCTCAGTTATTATTTACTGCTGGTGACTTGTCGATCAGCTATAGAAAAAGGTGCGCTGCCTCAAACTGTTGGCATGTGGCCAATACATCTATTTGCTTTGTTTACTGGGATGAGCTTGCTCATTAAAAGTAGAACTTTAGGTCGAAAATTTGGTGCTAAACTGCCCAAACCGTCGCGACGACTAGGAAATAAATAATGCACATATTAGATATTTACATTGGTCGTATTCTCGCCTCGACAACTTTTTTAACCTTAACTGTTTTTGTCAGTTTAAGTAGCATTATTAAATTTGTTGAACAGATGAGATCTGTCGGTAAAGGTGATTTTGATTTATCACATGCCGCGCTTTATGTATTGTATGCTGTGCCTACCGATGTCGAACTTTTTTTCCCTATGTCAGTGCTCATAGGCGGTCTCATTGGCTTGGGAATGCTGGCCTCTAATAGTGAACTGGTGGTCATGCAAGCTTCAGGATTATCGCGTTTAGACATAGTCAAATCAGTAATGAAATCCGCAACCCTATTAATTATAATTAGTATGATGATCGGTGAGTGGATAGCTCCTCAAGGTGAAGCGGCGGCAAGACAAGTCAAGGCACAAGCTATATCAGGCGGGAGTTTGATCTCTGGTAATGGCGGAACATGGGCCAAAGATGGCGATTATTTTGTTCATATTAAAGAAATTGAAGATACCGGTAAATTAAATGGCGTACAAATATATCGTTTTAATGAACAGCTTAAATTGGCCAGTTGGTTGGCGGCGGAGCATGCAAACTTTCAACAAGATAGCTGGTTATTAACTGATGTTGAGGAAACCTTTATCGGTGATAATAAAGTAACCACTGAGACCTTGGCTAATAAACAATGGCAATCTACTTTGACCCCTGAAAAACTTGGTGTTGTTATGGTCAAACCTGAGTATTTGTCGATCCGCGGTTTACTCGATTATTTAGACTATTTAGATGCTAATGGGCAAGACGCCAGTCGTTATCAACTGGCTTTTTGGCGAAAAATAGTACAGCCCATCACCTTGGCGGTCATGTTATTGGTGGCACTATCATTTATTTTTGGTCCTTTGCGCTCGGTTTCTATGGGAGCGAGGATCATGATGGGGGTCGCAACCGGTATCCTATTTTTTATGGCTAATCAAACCTTTGGCTCGCTGAGTCTGGTCTACCAAATTCCTGCTATATGGGGAGCTATAATGCCCAGTTTACTGTTTACTTCAGTGGCTTTATATTTTTTTAATAAGAAGGTCTAGCAGCGATAAATAGTTTGGTTAAAGACGACCTTTATTGGCAGCTAAACTCAACACCACGACTTCAGACTTGGTCAGCCTATCTTGCAAACTAAGCTTGTTTTTGCGATCAAAAATCACCAGTATATTACCTAATCCCAACAAGGTGGGCAGTAGACGCATTATTGCTGTTTTTTTGCTGATCAAACTACCGTCTTGATTTTGCAGGCGCAATCGCCACGCTTTCATCCCCAGAGTTTGTCCGCTTTTCGACCAAAAAAACACAAAGAAAAAACTCAGCCAAGCGATGTTCCAACCATAAATCAATACACTGTATATAATCGATGATTTTTGCGCGTCAATCAGGTGTTGATGGCCATTCATATCGACGATGCCAAAATAGGCACAAGTGGCAAAAATTAAAAAACCGACCGCCCCTGCCGCCATATATACCGCAATAGCGACCAGTACATCGTATATCCATGAGGCTAATCGACGGCGAAAACCAGCGCGAGGAAAATCTTGATAATTGATAACATTCATAAAACTAGCTCAGTAAATTTTTTTTGTGGTGTGAAGCGCTTTTTTTGACTTGCGTGCTGCACATGTTTTTAGCAAATCGATCAACCCGAAATATCCCCGACTATTTTTTGCGCTACGCATTGTCAAGTCGGGCTGGATCACGGCAGCCTTAAACAGTATATTTAACCGTGCAACAACAATGAAAGTAGCAAGGTAAACAAATCCAGTTTAACAAAGCTTACAGCAAACTTTAATAGCGAATATCAATCAGGATGGTACACTACTATTGATTGGTCTGATCGAGGTGATAATAGCATGATACAGTATAAACCGCATGGTACTTGCAGTATATTGGTTGAGGGCAATTTAATGATCATTAAAGCTCAGGGACCATGGAATCAACAGTACATAGATTGCTTACACAAAGACTTGATCTTGGTTTCAAAATCTCTGGATATTAACAATTATGGTATTTTGCTCAACTTATTTGGCGAAGCTCTAGCCGTTGATTCCGGTTTTAAAAAACACCTAGATTTTGTTAAACACGCCAAGACAAAAGCCATCGCCCTTAATTTAGCTGATTGTCACACTCGAGAAATGACCAAAACTATCTTTACTAAAATTTATGATCAAGCAGGCATTAGCAATGCCAGCTTTACCGATGAAAGTTCAGCTAAAGCATGGTTACTGGCACAGTTGCACAAATAACCAGCAGCTAGTTGATATATTCATAAAAACTATTGCCAAATCACAATATTTTCGTATAATGCCTGCGACTTCAATGCAGTTTGCATTGCAAAGTTACTGTGTTGCCGGAGTGGTGGAATTGGTAGACACGACGGATTCAAAATCCGTTGCCTTCGGGCGTGACGGTTCAAGTCCGTCCTCCGGTACCATTCTTGATAGTGCTGATATATCAAGACTTACAAACCGACATTAGGTCGGTTTTTTTGTGTCTGAAATTCAGTGTTAGGATATAGAGACTTAACTTTAGGACTTGATCTTTGTGCTAGCGGCATACTTGGTTGTTTAAATGTATACAGGTTGAACATACTTGGGAAAATAATTCACTATGCATTGATTTGTTTTGTACTATAATAAACGAAAAATCCGTGCTTTAAATTAGTAGAAATTTATTTTAGCAGCATTTTTGTTATTTTTGGAAACTTGGTTTCGTTGCGCACCATCAACATTTGTCGGCTTGGGTTGACAGATAAAACACTGGTGTTGTTGCTCATTTGGATGACTTGTTTGTTATATGCTTAGGCTCGCTTTGGTTACATTGTTGTTTTCGTTCAGCTTACTTGCTCAGGCCAAGGAAGCAAAGCTAGTCGCCTGTATAGACGATCATCCTCCTTATCAATATTTAGGTGAACAACCGCACGGAACTCATATTTCAGCTTTAAAAATTCTCGCGCAAGTACTAGAAAAAAAACTCACTTTTGTTCAGTCGCCCAATTTTGCTCGTTGCGTAGCATTATTAAGAACTGGCTATGTCGATGTTATCGCTGGTTTAATGGATACTAAAGAACGCAGAGAGTTCGCTTTTTATGCCCCGTTTAAACTGGCTGACAAATTAACTGTGATCACCAGAAAAGATTTGAGCATAGAAAATTATAGTGACTTTACTGGAAAAATTATTGGCGTGCCCAGAGGTTCAAGTTACTTTACCAAATTCGATAATGACGATGCATTGAACAAGGTGTCAATTCAAAATGAAAGAGTCGGTTTATCGCTGTTGGTAAAAAAGCGAATTGACCTGATGATGGCCAATCCCGATATGCTTAATTTACACTTTGAAGACATCGCTAAAAGTGAATTAAAAGCCTCGACCATAGCCCTGGAAAAGCATCGCGCCAAGGTGACCTCTTTTGGCTTTAGCCTGAAAAACAAACTACAGTTGAGTCAACAACAGATCGTTTCAGCAGTGAAAGTCGCTTTTGAAAATGGCCGTTTTAAACACGCGCATACTAGCAGCTTTTAGGTGTTGTCCTGAGCGCAGGTAAATAAATATACAGAGTAAGTGTTTATCCTTAGTCAATATGATTATTTTTACTTGGGTTGAGTTGTAAAAAATCCCTGATCGCTTGTTTGTAAGTTCGACTTACCTTGACTTTTTCATGCGAGCCAAGTTCAACAAAATATTCCCCCTTAGCTAAAGACTGCACTTTAGTAATAAAATTTAAATTAATAATAGTTGAGCGATGCACCCGTTTAAAGTCGGTAGGATCGAGTTGTTTTAAAAGCTCGGTTAGCGATGTGCGCTTGATATGTGTTTCACCATTGGCATGCAAGCAACAATAGTCTCCTGCGGCATCAACCCACTTTAGATCATTTTGTTTTAAAATAGTGATTTGATCGCCATCTTTGACGACGATTTTTTTATCGTCTTTGGCTCTGAGTTGTCTGGGGTGATCTTGGTGACTCCTAATGGCTTCAATTGCACTAATCAAGTTGGATTTTTCTCGAGTTTTATCGTGTTGTTTGAATCGAATTTCAGCTCTTTGAACCGCTCTAGCAACCAGCTCATCGTCTAAGGGTTTTAGAATGTAATCAACGGCGTTGACTTTGAATGCATCCAAGGCATATTGTTCATAGGCGGTTGCAAAAACTACCATAGGGGTAAGTTCTGGCTGGGTTTTATGGATCACGTCAAAGCCGTTAATTTTCGGCATATTTATGTCTAAGAATACTAAATCAGGCTCTAGTTCTAATATTGCTGAAATGGCTTCTCGACCATTTTTACATTCAGCAATAATTTCTATCGAATCGAATTTTTTTAATTTTGCTCGCATCAGCCCCAATGCTAATGGTTCGTCATCGACGATAATTGTTTTTAACTTTGCCATATTTTTTCCTATTGTACCTTCAATTTGCAGTTGCTTGGGCAAGCTCGAAAGGAATAGTGATGCGAGTTTTAAAGCGGCCATCACCCAAATCATATGCTAAGTTATATCGGCTAGAATACATAGCTTCTAACCTTGATTGTGTGTTTTTCATCCCAATACTGCGGTATTCTTTTTCTGTATTTGAATCTACATCAGTGTAAATATCTGTCCCTGAATCCGACAGTTCGATGTTGAGATCATCGCCTTGCAGCTGCACCGATACATGCAAAGTACCACCATCCTCACTTTTAGAAATGGCATGTTTCATCGAGTTTTCGACAATAGGTTGGAACAGCAAACTGGGGATCAGGCCATTTTCAACTTGTTGATCAATTTTTAGATCAATAGACAAGCGCTCACCAAACCGAACTTTTTCAATATCTAAATACAGCATTAGCGCATTCACTTCTTGTTGCACTGTCACCCGAGCTTCGGGATCATGATCGAGTAAGTAACGTAAAAATTTGCTCAGATTCACCACTGTTTGTTGGGCAAGATCACCTTGTTTCATCTCAATAAGTGCATTCACAGAGTTTAAGGCATTGGATAAAAAGTGCGGACTGAGTTGGTAACGCAACATTTTAAGCTGCGCATCGCGGGCCATTGTCTGCGCGGCAACGCGCTTTACATACTCTTCTTCAATTTGATGTTGTGAATCAAGTAATATCTGGTGTTCTCGTTGTAATAGTTGGTAATACATTAATCCGTGAAACATAGCGGTCCAACACAGGTAAATAAATATGCCACTAAAGTACCAACCACCAAAGTTCCACCAAACATCATTTTCATCGGTCAGTATGATAAACAATAGCATTCGCCCAACGGTCCACACTAATGCCACTGCAAAGATAAGTCCTAAACCCACCCAGATCCGAAATTTATTGCTTTTATACCAAAATGAAATGAATGATTTTTGTAAAAAAATCGACAGAAGTAGACCAATGCCTGATTGGGCAATAACGTGTAAAAAATAAGCAAACTGGTATTGTTCAAACCAGATATTGAGGGTGCCAAAAGACACTAAACAAATAAATACCCAAAAGCCAAATTGACAATACCAAAACATTTTTTCTGGTGCTTGCCCTAGTGTTTGCCGGATTAACAGCGCTACATTGTGTTCAACTTTTTGCATTGCTGGGTTGTTTCTCAAAATTCACCTGTACATTAATTGTAAATAAAAATACTGAAATACCTATTGTTTTGCATCCGTCCTAGCTGTTATTTCGACCAGTTGGGCGCATTGTTGTCAAGCTTAGTGATATATCTTAATTACTGGTGTGCAATTTTGCGATGATCACACATTACTGCGTTTTTATTGTGCAATTAATTCAACTGCGTGTACACCAGTAAAGTGAAGATTATCAATACTCAGTTGATCAATACTCAGTTGATAAATACTTAGTTGATTGACAGAAAATATCAAAATTGTTGTCTTGGTTTAGGCTCTTTAACCACGGGCAAAAGTTAATCCAATGGGCAACGGTCGTTGCTAAAAATACCCCATCAAAAATCATCTTTTATCAATTCTAGTGGTGGTGTGTTTGGCAATATCTTACTCGTTTAATTGGGTAAGTCCGTTTCAACTTTTATCCAAGCCGTTTTGGCGCATTATTGATACCTAGTTGCTTGTGACGTGTTAAAAGGGTAGTTGACAAAAATTACATTAATAATAGACAGATCTTTTTTTGCATTATTAACATCTGCATATACAGTTGTTTTACTGAGGTTAATAACAAAAGATGAAATTATGGGGAGAATCTTATGTTTAAAGGGCGGGCATATAAGCTGACGCGATTTACAACATTGATGTTAACAGCAACGTTATTCGCTGGTTGTGGCGGCGGTGATGTTGCTACTGAAACCAAAATAACTGAAATTGATACCACCACACCAACCCCAGATTGGGAGTTAGTGTGGAGTGACGAATTTGATTCGAGTTCATTGGATTTAGCTAAATGGACATTTGAAATCAATTGCGACGGCGGCGGTAATGCAGAAGAGCAGTGTTACACTGACTCTGCAGAAAACCTTTATATTGACGATGGTATTCTCAATATCGTCGCTTTGCCCACACCTGCGGATTCAGGGTTAACTAAACCCTATACCTCATCGCGTATTGTTACTAAAAATCAAGGCGATTGGACATATGGCCGGGTTGAAGTCAGAGCCAAAGCACCACGCGGACAAGGTTCTTGGGCCGCTGCATGGTTAATGCCCACCGACTCAGTATATGGCACTTGGCCACTATCTGGCGAAATTGATTTAGTTGAATGGGTCAATTTAGGTGAGAACAGAGCCGATGGTGAAGTTGATCGCCATGCGCATGGCACCCTTCACTACGGGCCAATGCAAGGCAGTAATCACAGTTTCACTGGCACTGAATACGCTTTGCCTAATGGCTCGCCGGCTGACGATTTTCATATCTATGCTATTGAATGGGAAGAGGGTGAAATTCGCTGGTACGTTGATGACGTGCTCTATGCCTATCAACGGGATTCAGAAATTACTTATCGCGTATCCGACGGGGCAGCTTCTGGATTAAGTGAAACCGGTTGGTACACTCAGATCATAAATAATGAAGGCGAAGAAGAATTTGTTTACGAAAAAGCGCCTTATGATCAAGACTTTTTTATTATCTTAAATAACGCCGTTGGCGGTAACTGGGCAGGTCGCACTCACCAAGCGGCAAATTACTATGTCGGTGATGACAACGGTTCAATCGCGCAAGGTGTTGACAATAGCTATTACATTGATGGCAACCCATTTCAAGTCGATTACGTGCGTGTTTATCAGTGTGCTAAAGACCCTGTCACTGGTAAAGGTTGTGCAACTATTAGCTCTGATTACTACAATGACACTTATATAAAAGGTGGTGCTCCTGTACCGATCCCACCCATTATTCCTGTGCCAGTTGGCGTAGATATTTTCACCGAAGAGCAATCATCATGGGATGTTGTAGGTGAAGGTGAAAATATTGATTCAGGCGATGAAGATTACGGTGACGTGATCGAATTTACTGCTACTGATGATTCAGGTGAGTCGGGTTTTTCTGGCTCTGCTTACGATGGCACTTTGCTACCAGATGAAGCGAAAATTGAATTTGATATTAAAGTATTGTCAATGCCAACTTCGCCTGATGCATCTTGGTACTTTAAAGTAGAATACGACACGGAAACTACCGATGAACAGGGTGATAGTAAGTCAGCCACGGTTGAATCTGCAGCATATAGTACTGCGGACTACAGTTTTGTTGAGTTACCTTTAGAGCAAAGTGTTGAAGGTGTTTTACCTGTTGTCGGTGAGTGGCAACATTACAGTTTTGAATTTGATCAATTACGTGAGTTGGGCTTAAACAGCGAAAACATTGTTGCTATTAAGGTCTATCCAACAGTTGGTCAAGGCGAAGGCGCAGTTTACCAAATAGACAACGTCACTATCGGTGCTGCATTTGAAGGCGCTGAGTTGTTATTGTTTGCCGATGAAGAAAACCTCAATTGGCCAATGTGGGACGACCAAGTTTCCAAAGGTATCAGCCCTATCGTACCGCTAGTGGTTGTTGATGAAGATCCTGAATACGGCAATGCAGCTGAATTTTTCATTTATGGCAATTCAGTGGTTGGCTTCACCGTGCGTCAAGATCAAGGTGGCTCTGGTTACCCATTTGATGCAAGTTCGTTGGCTATTACTGGTGCTATTGAGTTTGATCTAAAACTCATTGATCCCCCAGAAAATCCCAATGCGCCTTGGTACCTTAAAATGGAGTCTAACGGCGGTACTAATTTAGGGGGCACAGCGGTTGACTATCGCTTGACTGTGCCGCCAGTGCAAGGCGAGTGGACCAGTTACTCAGTGTCTATGAATACATTGCTACAACAAGGCTTAGATATTTCTGCGATTGATATTGCGCTTATTTTCCCACAATGGGGACAAGGTGATGGTGCTAAGTTCCGCATTGATAACATGATCATTCACTCTACTACCGTAGCCGATCAAGATGGCGGCGGTGAAAAAGGTCCAGACAACACGGTTTATCAACAATTATTCACTTTATACGAAGAGCAAATTCGCAGCGGTTGGACGCTGTGGGATTGTTGTGCTGCTTTACCTCAAGTTGAAGTTATGGATGATGAAGAACACAACATGGTGGTTGAATTTACCATAGGCGAAGGCTCTGATGGCGGCACTGTGGTTGGTTTCTGGGGCAGAAGCTCAGGCGAAGTGTTAAACCTTGCACCAATAACTAACAATGGTGTTTTGCGCTTTGACTTAAAAGTGGAAACCATGCCTGACGATGAGACAACTGACTGGCTGATCAAAGTTGAAAGTTCAAATGCCACCGGTAATACCTTTGCCGAATTAAATTTAAAAGACAGCTTACAAGGTGTTGCACCTAGGTTAGGCGAATGGCAATCCTATTCATTCCCACTAACTGATCTAGCTGGAGCAGGCCTTAATTTAACCGAAGTCGATTTACTGATGATGTTCCCGCAGTGGGGCAAAGGTTTAGGCGCGGTATACCGAGTTGATAATGTATTTTTTGGTATTCCCGAAGGTGATGATAATCCATATGAGGGTGATGACGGCTCAGGTGGTGACGATGGCTCAGGTGGTGACGACGGCTCAGGTGGTGATGACGGTTCAGGTGGCGATGACGGCACTGGTGGCGGTTCACAACAACCGGGTGTTGAACTGCTACAAAACTCAGACTTTAGCAGCAATGAAGGCTGGGGCGGTACTGATGGCATGGCCGACAGTATTGTTGATGGTATTTTCTCCGCTAATGTCGCAGTAGCTGGTAACCCTTGGGATGTTAGCTTGAAACAAAACTTGCTGTTATTGCCTGATTCAACTTATGAATTAACATTTGATGCGCGCTCTGATGACAGCCGTGCAATTATCGCTGGTTTAGGTTTAGATGCCCCGCCATGGACTAATGCGGTAGAAACCGTCAGTTTAACACCAGAGTGGACTACATATAAATTGACTATCACTACTACTGGTTTTGGTGGCGAAAACAATCGCGTCTTCTTTGATATGGGTGCTGAAGCCGGTCAAGTACAACTAGACAATGTCAGTGTGGTATTGATCACTGATGGTTCTGGTGGTGATGACTCAGGTGGCGATAATGGCTCAGGTGATGCAGGTGCAGAGCTGTTGTTAAATGGCAGTTTTGACAGTGCTGAATACTGGGGTGGCTCTGATGGCATGGCAGAAAGTATCGTCGATGGTGTTTTCTCTATCAATGTTGCGGTAGCCGGCAATCCTTGGGATGTGAGCTTAAAGCAAAACCTGACTTTAATCGCCGATACCGATTATGTGTTGAGTTTTGATGCCCGCTCAGATGACGGCCGTGCAATTATTGTCGGTTTAGGCTTAGACGCTGATCCTTGGACTAATGTGGTTGAGACAGTCGCTTTAACGAGTGAGTGGACGCGATACACATTACAGATAAACACCACAGGTTTTGGTGGTGAAAACAATCGCGTCTTATTTGATATGGGCGCTGAAGCGGGTCAAGTGCAGTTAGACAACGTCAGTTTAGTGATTGCTCCAGCTGAGCAGCCAACAGAATTACTAGTTAATGGCAGTTTTGACAGTGCTGAATACTGGGGTGGCTCTGATGGCATGGTGGAAAGTATCGTCGATGGTATCTTCTCTATTAACGTTGCGGTAGCCGGCAATCCTTGGGATGTGAGCTTAAAGCAAAACCTGACTTTAATCGCCGATACCGATTATGTGTTGAGTTTTGATGCCCGCTCAGATGACGGCCGTGCAATTATTGTCGGTTTAGGTTTAGACGCTGATCCTTGGACTAATGTGGTTGAGACAGTCACTTTAACAAGTGAGTGGACGCGATACACATTACAGATAAACACCACAGGTTTTGGCGGTGAAAATAACCGCGTATTATTTGACATGGGCGCTGAAGCGGGTCAAGTACAACTAGACAACGTCAGCTTAATGATTGCATCAGGTGGTGACGATGGCGCAGGTGGTGACGATGGCGCAGGTGGTGACGATGGCACAGGTGGTGATGACGGCACAGGTGGTGACGATGGCACAGGTGGTGATGACGGTTCGGGGCAAGCAGGTGTTGAATTACTGCAAAACTCAGACTTTAGCAGCAATGAAGGCTGGGGCGGCTCTGACGGCATGGTGGAAAGTATCGTCGATGGTATTTTCTCTGTTGATGTCGCCGTAGCGGGTAATCCTTGGGATGTGAGCTTAAAACAAAACCTGACTTTAATCGCCGACACTGATTATGTTCTGAGCTTTGATGCTCGCTCTGATGATGCTCGTTCAATTATCGTTGGTTTAGGCTTAGACGCTGATCCTTGGACAAATGTGGTTGAGACAGTCGCTTTAACAAGTGAGTGGACCCGATACACCTTGAACTTTACCACCACGGGTTTTGGCGGTGAAAACAATCGCATCTTATTTGATATGGGTGCTGAAGCAGGTCAAGTTCAGCTAGACAACATCAGCTTAGTGATCGCCTCAGGTGATAACTCTGATGACGGCTCAGATGGCGGTTCTGGAGGCGACACTGGCTCAGGTGACGCAGCAACTGAGTTGTTGTCAAACAACGGTTTCGACAGTTCGGAATACTGGGGTGGCTCTGATGGCATGGCTGAAAGTATCGTTGATGGTATTTTCTCTGTTGATGTCGCCGTAGCAGGTAATCCTTGGGATGTGAGCTTAAAACAAAACCTGACTTTAATCGCCGACACTGATTATGTTCTGAGCTTTGATGCTCGCTCTGATGATGCTCGTTCTCTTATCGTTGGTTTAGGTCTGGACGCTGATCCTTGGACTAATGTGGTTGAGACAGTCGCTTTAACAAGTGAGTGGACGCGATACACATTACAGATAAACACCACAGGTTTTGG
>JBELHO010000030.1:32945-38937 GCA_042091375.1 Thalassotalea sp.
TTAGTGATTGCTCCAGCTGAGCAGCCAACAGAATTACTAGTTAATGGCAGTTTTGACAATGCTGAATACTGGGGCGGCTCTGATGGTATGGTGGAAAGTATCGTTGATGGTATTTTCTCTGTTGATGTCGCCGTAGCGGGTAATCCTTGGGATGTGAGTTTAAAACAAAACCTGACTTTAATCGCCGACACAGATTATGTATTGAGTTTTGATGCCCGCTCAGATGACGGCCGTGCAATTATTGTCGGTTTAGGTCTAGACGCTGATCCTTGGACTAATGTGGTTGAGACAGTCGCTTTAACAAGTGAGTGGACGCGATACACATTACAGATAAACACCACAGGTTTTGGCGGTGAAAATAACCGCGTATTATTTGACATGGGTGCTGAAGCGGGTCAAGTGCAATTAGACAACGTCAGCTTAGTGGTCGCCTCGGGCGATAACTCAGACGATAACTCAGACAATGGCTCAGACGATAACTCAAATCAGCCAAGTAATGTGGCCACTATAGATTTTGAAACAGTTGGTCAGAATTACACTTGGTCAACTTTTGAAAATGACACTAACCCAGCCCTTGAAATAGTTGCTAACCCAGCTTCAGATGAAGTGAATAGTTCAAGCTCGGTTGCTAAATTTACAGCTTTAACAACAGGGCAACCATGGGTTGGAGTGGAATCAGCTCACGGTGATTTTGGCCCGTTAACTTTAGATGCCAGTAACAGCACAGTGAAAATCATGGTGTATAAAACCGTTATCAGTGATGTCGGTATAAAGTTCGCCATTGCCAATGGCGGTGCTCAACAAGAAATCAAAGTGGCTAATACCACAACTGATCAATGGCAAGAGTTAACCTTCGATTTTTCCGACTACATTGGTTTAGCCGAAGCAATTGACATAGATCAAATCATTGTTTTTCCTGATTTCGATACAGCAGGGCGTACTCAAGATAATGTCGTTTATTTCGATAACATCAGTTTCGAATAAGTAGCGTTTTCCGCTAACGACATTATTAAATAGGTCGTTAATATTACAATTTGTTTTTGTTGGCTATTTAAGCCAACAAAAACCTTGATAAAAATAAGAAGGTCATTGTGAATAAAATGAACTTAAAAAGAAATAAAATATCTCTGTCTGTAATGTTGGCACTCAGCTCAACGGTATTGATGCCAAATTATGCTGTGGCACAGGAAGAAAATGCAGAGCAGCCTGAGGCAAAAGTAGAAGTGATTGAGGTGCGTGGTATACGCGGCAGTATGATCCGCTCTATGGATCTCAAACGCGAATCATCGGGGATCATAGATGCCATTTCAGCAGAAGAAATGGGTAAATTTCCAGACACTAACCTAGCTGAATCACTAGGACGCATTACTGGTGTCTCTGTGAGTCGATCAAATGGTGAAGGTAGTCAAATCACTGTGCGTGGTTTTGGTCCCGAATTTAATCTAGTTACCCTCAATGGTCGGCAAATGCCGGGCACAGGTTTCACTCGCTCTTTTGCCTTTGAAAATTTATCTTCTGAAGGGGTCAGTGCACTCGAAATTCAAAAATCAGCGCGCGCTGAAACGCCCACTGGTGGATTAGGGGCAACGGTTAATATCGTGTCGACCAAACCTTTGAGCAATCCGGGCACTAAAGGCTCGTTTATGGCTAAAGGGATTTATGATCAATCCAATGAAAAATACGATGATGTCACCCCTGAAATTGCCGGTGTGCTCAGCAGTACCATGCTAGATGATGACTTTGGTGTGTCGTTGAGTTTTTCTCATCAACGCCGTGACTTTCAGAAGCAACAAGCCAATATTCAAGGTTGGCAATACGGTGAAGTGCTTTACAGCCCAAATGATGCCGGTGAAATTGTCGCACAAGAGCAGGGCATTGGCCGTTTACCTACCTTAGCTGACGGCCGCGCAATAGATCCCAGAGCATTTGACGAAAATGGCGAACGCATTGGCGCACACTTTTTTCCAAAAGATTTAAACTACGGTTTTGAGGACATTCGTCGTGAGCGCAATAACGGGCAATTAACCTTGCAGTATGCGCCAACAGATAATGTGATCTTGACTGCCGATTATACCGCCAGTCAATCAACAACTGGGGTAGAGGCTTTTGGTTGGGGTATTTGGAACAACTTTGGTTCAAACATTACCGCCTATGAATTAGATCAAAACGGTACAGCTATCTATGCTGATATTGCCGGTGATGACGGTTCTTTCACCGCCAGTAAAGGCACGACTGATGTAGATTCCAAATCCATAGGTTTCAACCTTGATTGGCAAATTAACGATGACTTTACTATGGAGTTTGACTACCACGATTCGTCTAGCGAAACAGACAATGGCGCAGACAAGGGCAGCGGCAGTAGTGGCCAAGTGATCTTAGGCTCGGCTAACTTAACCTCTAAAATATACGATTTTACCAGTGGCGACATTCCCCACTACACCATCAACTGGGACAATGGTACTAATCAATTACTCGCCAGTGAAATTGACTCTAACTTCAGTCAATTTCTCCACAATCCTGGTAAGTCTGAAATTGAGCAAATGCAGTTACACTTTTCTTGGGCAACTGACTACGAACATTTGACCATGGTGAATTTTGGTGCAGCCCGCACTGAGCAGTCATTAAGCGGACGAAATGGTTGGAGTGGTTTACGCGGTGGCCCGGGTTTTAACCCAAGCTTTACTGCGGTATTTCCCGATGAAATGTTTATCCTTAATGACACAGGTGACTTTTTAGATCAATTCGCTGGTGGTGGAGCAGCGCTTTCGCCTAATTACTTTTACACTTATGACTATGACCAAGCTGTATCGCGGCAATTAGCGGTATTAACCGCAGATATTCTCGGCGATAACGCTTACTATACCGATCCCTACTACGCGCAAGACAACACGAGTAGAGTAGAAGAAAATACCGACAGCTTTTATCTGCAAACCGATTGGGAATTTGAGTTTGGCGATATTTATCTTTCGGTCAATGCTGGTGTTCGCTACGAAACCACCGATGTGGTTAGCCCATCAGAAGACAGCATACCTAGGCAAGTCAACTGGGTATCTGCCGGAGAATGGATCACGGTTTACCAAGATCAACCTGTGGCTTCATCAAACTCTGCCTCATATGATGTGTGGTTGCCTATGCTTGATCTTAAATTTGATTTAACCGATGACTTAGTCACCCGTTTGTCTTGGGGCAAGTCAATGACACGCGCTGGTTTAGGTAATTTGCTCGGTGGTATTTCGTATACGGGTAGTCCTAAAATTGGCGCCAGAACTGGTGGTCGTGGTAATACGGCGTTAAAACCATTCTTGTCGACTAACTTGGACTTATCAGTTGAGTACTATTACAACGAAGGCAGTTACCTATCGGTTGGCTTGTTTAAGAAAGACGTCGATGATTGGATCGCCAATTCAACTTATGATCAAACCCTTGCCGGTGTTCACGATATATACCTAGGTGAGCGCTGGAACCAAGCGGTTAATCAAATCGAGCAACGCGGTGAAGTAGCCACCAATTCAGCTATTTTTCAACAAATGTTGGTTAATGGTCACGGCAATGCTGATGGTGCTATTGAAGCCGATCCAGCCACTGATCCCCTACTTGTTTGGGGCATTAATACCCCGGCAAACGTCGATACTCGCTCTGTTGAAGGGGTTGAGTTTGCGGTACAACACTTATTTGGAGATTCCGGTTTTGGGGTTGCTCTAAATGCAACTTTTGTTGATGGCGACGTTGAATACGATCCTGCTATCTATTCTGAGCAACCGGTATTACCTGGCTTAAGTGATTCGGCCAACTTTCAGCTGTTCTATGATTTAGATGGTTTATCAGTCAAGGCCACTTATTCTTGGCGCGATGCCTACCTGATCGGCTTAGGTCAGGCACAAGGAACGACCATAGATACCCCACCACAATATGCTAAAGCATACGGTCAATGGGACTTTAGTGTGAACTACGACGTGACTGAAGATATCACTGTGTTCTTTGAAGGGGTGAATATCAATAACGAAACTGAGCAAGGCTATGGTCGATACGAAGAGCAATTCTTATTTGCTCGTCAATACGGCAGCCGATACGCTTTAGGGGCAAGACTTAAGTTTTAACCTCCCCATGTAGACATTGTTAAAACTTTTGTGCAGCCTTAACGTCAATGAACAGACGTTAAGGCTGTTTTATTTTGAGCTAAATTTTGTACTGCCAATGATGCGCTTAGCTAACCGTTTTAGCCATCGACTCTAGTTAAGCCAGAGTGGCCTTTGATTTTAGAGGTAAGCACACCATTTAGGATCGGAGATAGTCCATACCGTAGAGCGATAAAGCTTGATGGAATGTGTTGCGCTGACAAGTAGGTTAAAGAAAAGCCGAAATACATGGTAATTGTTGAATAACAATCCCTTTTCCCACTACCAGAGGGCAATATCTCACCCATTTTAAAAAGTTTGATCACCACTAAACCCTCGGCACTTGCTAACGCCATTCGCAGTAATGCTGAGAAGCGTGGCTCAATAGTGACACTTGTTAAAACGATGGCCTGAAAGAGTTAATTACTATTAATAAGGCCATTTAATCGACAAAAAACAGTTGTCTTAACTCACTACCTTGGTTATTGTAGCCAAGCAAAAGTTGCTCATTGATAGGACGTTATATACAAATCTAGCTGCAGAGGTTGTCATGGATAAATTATTCTTGGGTATTAGTGATCACGTTGTTTGTTTAAGTAAAAAATCTGGTGAGCAACTTTGGAAAACCAAACTTAGAAGCTCAACTATTACCAATGTGTATTACGAAACTGAAAATGTATTTGCATACTCAGGCGGACATTTATTTTGTTTAAAAGCTGCTGATGGATCTATTATCTGGGAAAATACCCTAAAAGGGCTAGGTTATGGCACTTGTATTATTGCTAGTGAGCAACAAAATACATCTGTCATATCAAGTCAAATAGCAACACAGCAAGCACTTACCGCGGCTACAGTAGTCACCACAACTACCAATTCATCAATGAGTTAAATTGCATATAACATAGCATCCCAATATACAACAACTGTCTTACAATGTATTGATTATTTTAATCAACAATTTTTGCTTGTTAGCAGACGTTATCCGTCAAGGTGACTAGGATGAAAAAATTAGGCCTTGTAGGTTTTATTTTTGTGGTGTTTTTTACATTTTTTAGCTATCAATCCGACCCATTACTATTCATATGTAAAGCTGCTGACTGTCGTGAAAATAAATATGTGACAATGCGCACCCCAGATGGGGTTTTTGCTAAGACTATTGAGCTATATTGGCCTATCGTTTATCACAATAGAATTTCTTTACTTCCAGGTGATATAGTTTTTATCGAAGCTGAAGCAACTGCTATTGGTTTAGGAAACTTTAGGTTAGTTGAGCAAGTCGTTAATCCAGAGAAAACAATCGAGTTGTCGTTTACACAGATAAATAACAAAATAGACACGGTTCTTGTCGTAAAAAATCCTTTTCCCAAAAATATAAAGTATCATTTACAGACTATGGATTTTAAGGGAAACATAGCCCAAGTTATGAGTTGCCCTGTAACAGCAAACTCGAAGGTAACTGAGCAGTGGGAATATGTAGTGCTCGAACTAATTTTATCTGATATGCATTTTTTAGCACCTAATGATGCAATGTCTTGTGTATATTAATTCGGCCGATATGACTGTGCAAGGCAGGACAACTTTAGCTTGGTTAAATCGACGCCAATGGCTCTAATAAAGTGTATATGAGTTCCTAATATTTAATGATTGCGTTTTGCTAAAGGGATCACAATGCTTGTTGTTGTAACGCGAATTAATCCATTATGGATAACCATAATATAAGGGGATGCTTTGTGGCTTTTTTACTTGGGTTAAAATACAGATCAAATGGCGGCATTAAATTGCGGCATTTAAATGCGGCGTTAAAAGTCTGCAAACCCATTACAAAACAGCTATTGTCAGCTGCGAATTGATCATAGGCTTGTATTTTATTTTTATTT
>JBELHO010000031.1:0-37206 GCA_042091375.1 Thalassotalea sp.
TGACTTTGGGCTAAGTCGGCCTATTTGCCCAGCGATTGAGCCAAATGTTCAACCGTTACCAAAAATAATTGCCATTTCCTAGTTGTTCCATAAGTTGCCTATTAATTAACTAGTACTTGTCACAGCCATACTCTTTGCCGCTTGGGACTTTTAACTTTGGGCTAAGTCGGCCTATTTGCTCAGCGATTGAGCCAAATGTTCAACCGTTACCAAAAATAATCGCCATTTTCAGTTACTCTGCCAGAGAGTCTTTTTGCCAAATATGTCGGTAGTAATGCCATGCTAGGGTAATGCCGCGAGTCAACATAAACAGTAGAAAAGCTGCCCATAAGCCATTGTTATCAAAGCCTTGTAACAAAAACCAAGCTGGGAAGAAACAACCGAAAGTGGCAATTAACATACTATTGCGCATTGTTTTAGCGTAAGTCAGTCCAATGTAGATCCCATCAAATAAATAACACCAGCAGGCCACTATAGGCAGTAAGATCAACCAAAACAGATGTTGATTAGCATAGGCAACTACAGGCGGTATAGTCGAAATGAGTGCCACTAAATGTTCACCCGTTAACCAAAATACCGCACAGTAGCCCAAGGCTACAATTGCCGTCCACAGCAATGCCACCGAGGTGATTTTTTTCAGTGATGTGATGCTGTTTTGTCCTTTTGCTTTACCCACCATTACTTCTGCAGCATTGGCAATGCCGTCCAAACCAAAGGAAATAAATAATAAAAAATTCATCAAAATAGCATTGGCGGCCACCACATTATCACCCAAGCGTGCACCTTGAAAAGTAATGAACACGAAACACAGTTGCAAACATAAGGTGCGTATTAAGATATCGCGATTTAATCGAAAATAATGCAACATGGCTTGTCGCTCAAACAAGCTAATGAGGATTTTTTTACAATAAACAAAAGCATTGCTCATTGACCTATTTATCGAACGCGTGATCAGCAGCAGTCCCAGTGCAAAACCACTGTACTCTGCTATGAGTGTGGCATAGGCAATACCTGCTATTTGCCAGTCTAAAACCATCACCAACAATAAATCTAAAACAATATTTATGAGGTTGGTGGTGATCAAAATCCACATTACTCCTTTGGTTTGATGATTGCCTAGCAACCAGCCGATGATCACTATATTGGCTAATGACGCTGGATAACCCCACACCCTGATCTCAGCATATTGCCGAGCATAGTGGGTAACCTGTGTTGAACCACCAGCGAGCTCTAGCGCAATATCAATATAAACGGCATGCAAGACTAACATCAATGCAGCGACAATAAATGCCACTACCAGACCACGCAACAACACCAGGACACTTTGTTTTTGGTTTTGCTGGCCTAACGCTTGCGCAGTAAGACCCGTGGTGCTCATGCGCAGAAAGCCACACAGCCAAGTGACTAAGGTGATGATCATAGCACCAACTGCACTGCCACCCAGTAAATAGGCATGAGGTAAATGACCAATAACTGCGGTATCAACTAACCCCAATAAGGGGACAGTGATGTTAGACAGGATCATAGGTACTGCTAGCACAAAAAGTTGTTTATGGTATGGCGATTGCCAGTAATGCAAATCAGTATCCTTAACAGTCAAGTGAAACAGTGGTGAAAATGTTCGTGATCAAAACATAACATAAATACCCTGACACAAATACCAAGATGCAAATATCATACTTTAAACACAGTGATGTATTTGTTGGCTAAATTTTAATTAAACTAGACAAACGGAGTTGATGGGCGTAGGTTAATTACTAAACAGTTCGTAGTTTGATGTATTTTTTAATCAGTGGCTTTAACAGCGAATAGATTGGCTTTTATGCGCAATTCAGTTCAAAAGGAGACGCTAGGTGAAATGGTCTATTAATGTGTTTGTTGTTGCGGTTATCTTTTTAAGCAACCTTACCGGCTGTGCCTCGCGCCTAGATAATAAAGCAGTATCCGCCAAACAAAATGTTAAAGCACCGTCAGTCAATCACAGTCTATATCAGCAAGGGCAAGTCACTATTCCGAGTGCGGCAGAAATATTTGCTCTATCACCAGCACAACAACAAATATTTGTTAACTTCTATAAACAACAAGTAGCTCGTGGCGAAGATCCTCATATCGCACTGTATAATTTTTTATCCAAAAAACTAGCTAATTTTACTTACTATGGCGAGACCTTAATCGCAGAGCAAGCCATGCGACTTAACAAGGGCAATTGTATGAGTTTAGCTATATTGACTACAGCACTGGCTAATTTGGTCGATTTAAAAGTTGACTACAGAGAAGTGGAAAGTATGCCCATTTTTGAAAAGAAAAATAATCTATTGTTGTCATCAAAACACGTTCAAGCCATTGTTTACAATCCTCTTGTCGAAGAAGACAGTAATGTTTTGTATTTTGTTAAACCGTCAATAATTATTGATTACTTTCCCAGTGCATCAAACCGCGTTGTTTCCGGTATTATTAAGTCGTCTTTAATTGCAAGATACTACATTAATTTATCGGCTAAATATTTAACTAATAACGATATCAATAACGCCTTTTTATTCGCTCAACACGCTTATCAATTTGATAAAAAATCTGCTGACATTATCAATTTACTCGGTGTGCTGCACCGTCGTGCTGGCGATCAAAAAAGCGCCGAAGACTTTTATCGCTATGGCTTAAGTCAACAACCAAATAATGTCGATCTAGTCAAAAATTACTTAGTATTATTATGGCAACAAGATCGGGATGAGGATATCACCTTTTATGAAAACCAAGTTGCCAGTTTATATGATCCTAACCCGTACAGCTGGCTAAAACAGGCCTATAACGCGCAAAAACAGCGTAGAATGAAGAAAGCCGAGCAATATTATTTAAAAACTATTGAAAATGCACCTTATTTGCAAGAAGCCTACTTAGGGCTTTATCGTTTATATTTGGACAATGGCAGAACATCGAAGGCCATAAAAACCTTAGAAAAGGCACTTCCTTGGGCTCACGACGATCAACATAAACAGCGTTATCAAGCGAAATTATTCAGTTTGACTAACGGAGCAGATGTTGACTGGTCAATACCTGCTCCTGAATTTTGAGATGGTTGCTTATAGCAGTGCTAAATTTTGTGCAATGATGTTGAGTTAAAAGAATTTGCTAAACATTAAAGTGAAGCTACTGTTGTTATTGTCTTCTACCAAAGGGCTGTCGGCAATAGATGAATCAAACCATGTATGGGTGATAGCTAACCGGGTAAAGCCACCAAAAAATATTGGGGTGGCCACAGATAGACCAACCGCGGTATTTAAAGCACTATCGGCTTGATAAGCCGCTCTTATCTCGCTGGTTTCAGTGGCTGCTACGCCGTAGTAATAGTTGACGTGATTGTCATCGAGATAACTCAGGGATAGACTGGGCTCAACAAATACTGGGCCATAGCGGAAGGCTTTACCAATACTGGAAGTTAATTCAGTGCCTTTGGAGCGAGAAAAAACATCTTTTTTCACAGCAATATTCAAATTCCAATCGTTTCTTTGATACTTGACACCAACACCTGCGTCCATTGAAAATTTTCTTTCTTCCATGCCTGCAAATATGTAACTGTCGGACTCATCAAAGCCTTGAAATCGCGGCGACGCATCAAGAGTAAATTCAAAATCACCGAGTTGCGCAACTTCATAACTGATAAAGGGCCCAAGGACCGATAGCTTGTCACCGCGATAACCTACAATAGGCAGCGGAATAACTCGACGGTCATAACCTTTATATATTTCACGATTAACACCTAAGCCAATGCCGTATAAAAATCCTCTCGGCTCTAATTGCTCTCGTGCATCACCGCGGTGATCTTCAGCACCCAAACAGGTTAGTGGCACAATAAATAATAATATTAACAATAGGTGTTTCATGGGGTTTTTCCTTGTCTGAATTGCAGGCATATACGTTGATATTATCATTTTAGATCAGTACTTAACCACGGTTTTGGTAAAACTGATCAGCGCACTGATCAGCAAAGCGGTTGGTCTGTTTACGGGCAAAAAATTGTCAACACAATTAAGGCAAACGATTTTTAAAATGCACAAATTGCGTTATTATTGTCATTGCTATTCTGGTTTGTTGATATTCCATTAATTGTTCACAAGGATAAATCATGAACACCTTTATTCGCTTTAGCTTTATTATTGTCTTGGCTTGCTGGCAATTACCTTGTTTGGCGGCGGTGATTTTACAATATCACCACGTCAGCGATACCACACCAAAAAGCACCAGTATCTCAGTAGCGCAATTTTCTGCCCACCTCGACTACTTACAAGAAAATGACTTTACCGTCCTGCCCTTATCAACAATTATTGATCACATTAAAAATAAACGAGTTATACCAGACAAGACAGTGGCAATAACTTTTGATGATGCCTATCTTAATATTTTAACCAACGCTAAACCGATCCTCGATAAATACAACTACCCTTATACTATTTTCGTTAATGCCAATATCATTAATCGCCAACAAAAAACCTACTTGTCTTGGCAACAACTCAATACCCTGGCTAAACAAGGGGTCATTATTGCTAATCACGGTTTTGAACACGATTCAATAGCGCGTATACCAGCAGAGATGAGCTCATCCGCATGGCTAAAGCAACAAACCGATTTATTGCTTAAGTCGGAGCAGATCATTCAACAACACACAGGGCAAAGTTGGCGTTATTTCGCCTACCCTTATGGTGAATACACCCCAGAGATACAACAATGGCTGACGGCCAATAATTTTGTCGGTTTTTCACAGCAAAGCGGTGCGGTTGGCTTAAACACGGATCTGTCAATTGTACCTAGATTCCCAGTGTCGGCTCCATACGATCAATTGGATAGTCTCTATGACAAGTTGAATTCTTTGCCGCTATACATGACAGTTAAGCCACCTTATGACGCGACTATTTTTAATCAAGGTGAGGTGTCATCAATCACTTTTGATATTGATAACCAAGACATCAACCCAGTGCAAATGCGTTGCTATGTTTCTGGTTTGGGTAAACAAGTGCTCGATTGGCAGGGTAATAAAAGCTTTACTTTACGCTTAAGCAGTGCCCTGCCGGTTGGACGAGTGCGCTGCAATTGCACAGCGCCGAGTATCAGTAAACCCGGCAGGTATTATTGGTACTCAAAACCTTGGTTTGTTTTATCCGCTAACGGGCAATGGTACCCGTTATAAAATACTATCCGTTATAACGAGCAATGGATCAAACCTAGCTGTCATACAAGTTAACAATTTTAGTTAAGTCGCTAGCCAAGTCGTCAACCGATATTATCGGTAACTTGCCCAACTCATGCTCTGGCTTAAAGATAGCAGTGATCTCACCTTGCGGGTTAATCAATACGATTGAGGCACTGTGATCGACTAAGTAGCCCTTTTCTTCACTGCCATCAGAGAGGGCATACATTAAACCAAGGTTGCGAGCAAAGGGGAATAACACCGAGTGATCGGCAGTTAAAGCAATAAATTCGTCATTAAAATAGCCAATGTATTGTGCCAATCTCTCTACCGTATCACGCATGGGGTCAACCGACACTAACAACACTTGTACGTCTGCAGTTGCTTGTTTGAGTTGATCGTAACTAAAATTCAATGCTTGCAAGGTGGTTGGACAAACATCTGGACAAGATGTGTAACCAAAAAACACAATGGACCATTTGTTGTTGAGGTCTTTATTTTCGAATAGTTGACCTTGGTGATCGGTAAATTTAAACGGCTTGATCACTCGCGGTTGTTGATAATAAAGCGAATGCTCAGGCTGCGCCAACTTGACTGATGTCTGATAAACAAAAATACCTGTTGCCATAGCCACGACAACAACAATAACGTAAAGCAACTTATTCATATAACAGATTGTGCCCTTTTACCCAATGGGAAGTAAGTAATGATCAGCCAGTAACACGATAAACAATAGCATCAGGTGAATAATAGAAAATTTAAAAGTGTCCATAGCCGTTTCATCTTTGGCATTGAATTTTAATTTCCAAGCATAGACAAAAAACACTAAATTTAGGATCACTGCGCCCAGTAAATAAAGCCAATTACTCATGCCAACTAGGTAAGGTAATAAACACACCACAAACAGTAAAATGGTATAGAGTAAAATTTGTGTTTTAGTAAAATTGACGCCGTGGGTGACTGGCAACATAGGAATATTCACTTTCGCGTAATCGTCTTTGCGGTGAATTGCTAGTGCCCAGAAGTGCGGCGGTGTCCAAGTAAAAATCAACAACACCAGTAACAAGGCATGTGGATGGATTTCATTGGTCATTGCCGTCCAACCAAGTAATGGTGGAATGGCTCCAGCCAAGCCACCGATGGTAATATTTTGCGGGGTTGCACGTTTTAAATACATAGTATAAATAAAACTGTATCCCACTAATCCGGAAAAGGTCAACCAAGCGGTAAGTGGATTGACTAATAGATACAAAATAAAGAACCCAGAGACGGCCAGGCTGAGTGCAAATAATGTCGCTCGTTTTGCGGTTAACCGTCCGGTGGCTACAGGACGATTAAGGGTTCTGCCCATCACACTATCTATGCGCTCATCAACAATGTGGTTAATTGCAGCTGCAGCTGATGATAAAAACCCTATACCGATCATAGCCGGCAGTAATATTTGCCATGGCACCGCGTTGGGTACCGATAAACACATACCAACCAAGGCGGTTAATACTAGTAAGGCGACAACTCTAGGCTTAGTAATTTCATAATAATCACGCCAGCTGGCATTTTCTGCGATAACACCCCCCTGGTCTTCGGCCTTGAGGTTGTTATCAGAAATAGGTACTTCTGTCATAATTACTCCTATGCCTTGCGTTTAAGACTATACGTTAAAGCGATTAATACCATCATTAAACACACAGCTACGACATTGTGGCCAACAGCAACGGACAAGGGTAAAGAAAACCAAATATTGCTAATGCCCAGCGCCAATTGCACTACTAGTACCCCTGCTAGGGCTAAGGCGGTATCTTTAAAAAATCGCGTATGGGCTTTTGCAAACACCACAAAAGCTAGCCAAAATAAATAAATGGCGGTCAGTATAGCACCAAAGCGATGCATTACGTGAATAGTTACTCTGTCAGCATGGGGTAAATAACCAAATTCATAACTATCTCGCTCTGGGGGGATAACATCAAATGAGTCGGCAAAGGTGAGTTGTTCAACCCAACCGCTTTGACAAATAGGTAATTCAACACAAGATAAAGCGGCGTAATTGGTTGAGGTCCAACCGCCTAAAGCAATTTGCGCGGTTAAAATGACCACCCCAAGTAGCCCAAAACGGGCGTATTTTCGCACTGTGTGATCCCCCCCAGGTACTCGGTATGGGGTTAAACGCAAATACAATAAAAACAATAAACACAAGGTGGTAAAACCACCTAATAAATGCGCCATGACAATTATCGGCATCAGCATCATGGTCACTGTCCACATGCCTAACGCGGCTTGAAAGGTTACTAAGAGCAACAGCAACAGGGGCAGAAAAACAGGTGCACCGCGCTTTCTGTATTTAAATGACAGCAATGCTATGGCTAGAATAAATAACCCTAAAGCACCAGCAAAATAGCGGTGGATCATTTCATTCCAAGCCTTTTGTACCTCTACTGGTCGTTCGGGAAACGCTTGTTCAGCGGCAGTTATTTGTTCGGCGGTTTTTGGGACGTCAATTAAGCCGTAACACCCCGGCCAGTCAGGGCAACCTAAACCCGCATGGGTTAAACGGGCATAGGCACCTAACCCAACGACAACAATAGCTAACAATATACTGGTTAACACTAACCGTCTAAGAATATTTAATTTGTCATCTATCATGTTAGCCAATCCTCGAATATTTCAATAATTTTTTCATGTCAGCGACTATCATCTTACCAAACGCAGCTAGTTTTGTACTATCAGTAGGAATAGTATGAGTTAATACTAAGTTACCTAAGGGATCGACTATCACTACTTTCGCTTCATTAAACACTGTTTTGCTGTCATTTGGCATTTTTTCAATGCGCCACTTACTGGCGGCAATACCTTTTTGCTGCGCAGCAGTTAACTCAGTTTGCAGTAACGCGACTGGCGTTACTCGCGGTACTTCTCTACCGAGGGCAACATAAGTGTTGTGCACCGCTTCCATTGTTTTTTCACAGTGTTTGTCGCATTGCTCTGGCACTACATAAAGGATCAACCAATGTTGCTCAAAGTCGACGTCAGCTAAGCCTAGATCGCTTAGATCCATTTCATTTTCAACTAACTGGCCTTGATTGGTTACCCCATAATCAAGCCAATTTAATTCTAAAGCTAACTTGGCAATAACAATGGGTAAAGCAAAGGCAATGATCACTAGAATGAAATTTCGACGAGATTTTTTGTGTTGCGGTGATTGCATACTTTTTGATCCTTAACCTTGACTGTTATTGTGTTTTTTTGGCTCTGCTTTACTTCTAAATGCCGCCCAAAGCATTAATAATATCCACGCTGTTGCCAAACTAAACCACTGAAAAGCATACCCGCGATGTTTTTCTGGTGGCATGACTATGGGTTGCCAGTTTTTAACAAAACCTATCTGCTCATTTTTATCTAAATAAGCCACAAAGGGCAATAGCTTTTGTCCGATCAGTTGTGAAAACTTGTCTAATTCAATTTGTTGTACTCGCAATGGCCAAGTCGCTTGGGTAAAATCTTGCTCCATCAACATTACCCCCATTTCCGGAAAGCGCATGTTTGCGTTAAATTGATGCGTTCCAGTCAAAGATACTATCTCAGGTAAGATATTGCGTTGCACTGATCCAACTACCCAACCTAAGTTAATTAATAGCGCATAATTATCCACTGTCGCCAATTGCAGCACTCGATATCCAGTTTTGCCTTGATTGACTTGATTATCTAATAAAAACACATGCCGCGGATCAAACTCAGCTGATACACTGATCGGAAAATCGTTAAAATACTCTTTATCTATGCTATTGCGGTCTGTGGTTAATAAGTTAGATTGCTGATTTCTTTGCTTATTCAGTGCCAGTACTTGACCGAGTGAAAGCGCTTTTTGTTGACTTAATTGATTAATACGCGCTAGCCGTTGTTCTTTTTCGATGGCTCTGTCGATTTGCCAAAACCCTAAAGTCAATAAACCTGAAAATATAATTAAGGTAAAAATTAACCAAGGCAGACGAATATTTGATACACTTAAACCATGCCGTTTGACGACATCTTTAGACAATTTTTGGTTGGCTGATGGATCACGTGGCACTGGAATAGTTTTCCTTAAGACGCAATAGGATTAACGATATGATCTTCAAAATTATTATTGTTGGTATGCTGGTTTTTATGATTTTTAATCTATTTAAAGCCTTGTTTACCATGAACAAAAACGACCCAAATAAACCGCCAATGTCGCGTTATATTGGCCGAAGAGTAATGACATCTGTTGCCATTATTCTTATCTTAGTGGTCGGTATTCTCACCGGCTTGATCACCCCCAACCCACGTCCTTTTTAGTCTTATTTGGTGATTTAAGATGTAGGCCTATCACTTTTGACAATAGGCCACGACATCTTAACTGCTTGTTAAATGATATACACAAACACAAACAGCATGACCCAAACGACATCAACAAAATGCCAATACCAGCTGGCCGCTTGAAAAGCAAAATGGTTTTTCGGGGTAAAGTGGCCTTTGTATATGCGAATAAACATAACAATTAGCATAACCGTACCCAATGTCACATGCATACCGTGAAAACCAGTTAACATGTAAAAGGTATTGCCGTAGATACCACTGGTTAAGTACAGCTTCATTTCTTCAGAATAACCGTGCGAGTACTCTAACACTTGCAGGAATAGGAAGACGACACCAAGAGCGATAGTGAATCCCAACCAGAACTTTAGCTGCGGTCGCTTGTCTTGCTCTAAAGACACATGGGCAAAGTGCGCGGTAACAGAAGAAGCCAATAACAAGATGGTGTTGATTAAAGGTAAGCCATACCAGCCCATTGCTGTTGTTTCAGTGCCATCTGGGGTTTTAAGTAACGGCCAAGTAGCACTAAATTCAGGCCACAATACTGCACCTGTCATGGCATTATTACCGGCACCATCTAACCAAGGCACTGAAAATACCCGAGCGTAAAGTAATGCACCAAAGAAGGCGGCAAAAAACATCACTTCCGAGAAAATAAACCAGCTCATGCCCTGACGAAATGAGGTGTCCATTTGATGGCTGTATTTGCCTGACATCGATTCGTTGATAACATTGCTAAACCAACCGTACAACATGTAGATAACTAAGGCGATACCAACCAGTAATAAATACCCGCCATAGCCACTTTCTTCACTATTCATTTTTGATACATAGCTTCCTGCCCCTATGGCAATGAAGAACAATGCAACAGCACCTACAATCGGCCAATGGCTCTGTTCAGGTACGTAATAATTTTCATATTCTTTGATAGTCATTGTTTTCCCCTAGACTTATGATTCTACTTTGCTAGTTATGTCGTATAAGGTATATGATAAAGTGAGAGTAGATAAGTCTTCTGGCAATTCTAAATCGACATAAAACTGCAGTCCCATCTCCACTTCCTCACTTGCTTTCAACGGCTGTTGCTCAAAACAAAAACACTCTATTTTTTGAAAATAAGCGGCAGCTAAACCAGGCGATACTGACGGTACAGCTTGTCCGACAATAGCGCGGGTAGATTCATTTTTTGCATAAAACTTAACAAATTTAACTTCACCAGGATGAACTTTTACCTCGTTTTCCATCGGTTCAAATTGCCAAGGGATCCCTTTGGCAGTTCGACTGAGAAATTGCACTGTAATAGTACGCGAGGTATCAATACCGTTTTCAACATAATTGACCGCGGTTTCATTGGTTTTGCCGTTCAAACCAGTAATGTCACAAAACACGTCATATAGTGGCACTAGAGCAAAACCAAAGCCAAACATGCCAAAAACGACCAATAGTAACCTAGATACCGTTTTTTTATTGTCAGGTCTAGCGATGGTTTCATCGCTAGGTGTTGGTTGATCTTGCTCAGTACCTTTATTCATTGGCGTGACTCACTCATTAAATAACCATTAATCGATTTTAGGTGGTGTTGAAAATGTATGGTACGGCGCAGGGCTTGCCACTGTCCATTCTAACCCTTCAGCACCATCCCAAGGTTTAGCTTCTGCTTTTACACCGCCTCTAATACATTTGATCACTAAGGCCAAAAAGATTAATTGTGATAAACCAAAAGCAAATCCACCAATACTGACCCATTTATTAAAATCAGCAAATTGTAATGCGTAATCTGGTATTCGCCTTGGCATACCAGCCAAGCCTAAGAAATGCATCGGGAAGAACAATAAGTTTACTGAGATCAATGAGCACCAGAAATGCCATTTTGCCAATGATTCACTATACATGTGGCCAGTCCATTTCGGTAACCAGTAGTAAGCACCAGCATATATAGAAAATAACGAGCCAGTTACCAATACATAATGAAAGTGGGCAACAACAAAATAGGTATCGTGATATTGGAAATCAACCGGAGTCATCGCTAACATCAAACCTGAAAAGCCACCTATGGTAAACAGGATAACAAAGGCCAGTGAAAACAGCATAGGCGTTTCAAAGGTCATTGCCCCGCGCCACATAGTAGCTACCCAGTTAAATACTTTTACCCCAGTAGGTACAGCAATCAACATAGTACAGTACATGAAAAACAGTTCACCAAATAATGGCATGCCTGTTGTAAACATGTGATGCGCCCAGACAATAAACGATAAAAAGGCGATTGATGCAGTGGCGTATACCATAGAGCTGTAACCAAACAATTGCTTGCGAGCAAATGCCGGAATGATGGTTGATACAATACCAAAGGCTGGCAGGATCATAATATATACTTCTGGGTGTCCGAAGAACCAGAAAATATGTTGAAACAACACAGGATCACCACCACCGGCAGCATCAAAGAAACTGGTTCCGAAGTAGGTATCGGTCAATAGCATGGTTACCGCGCCTGCCA
Source organism: Thalassotalea sp. (assembly GCA_042091375.1). Taxonomy (GTDB): domain Bacteria; phylum Pseudomonadota; class Gammaproteobacteria; order Enterobacterales; family Alteromonadaceae; genus JBELHO01. Next base: position 12,000 of record JBELHO010000031.1, read on the forward strand.
GAACCGGCATTACCGCGATTAACAAGTAGGCCGTAATAAAGAATGTCCATACAAATAATGGCATCTTCATGTAAGTCATACCCGGCGCACGCATATTCATAATGGTTACGATGACGTTAATCGCCCCCATAATCGATGAAATACCCATGATGTGGACAGCGAAAACAAAAAACGCTGTGCTGCCGTTAGAATAGGTTGATGAAAGTGGCGCATAGAAAGTCCAACCAAAGTTTGGTGCACCCGATTCCATAAAGAATGATCCCAATAAAATACTGAAAGCGAAAGGTAAAATCCAAAAGCTCCAGTTGTTCATTCTCGGCAAGGCCATATCAGGCGCACCGATCATCATAGGGATCATCCAGTTAGCAAAACCAGTAAAGGCTGGCATAATGGCGCCAAACACCATCACTAAACCGTGAACTGTAGTTAATTGGTTGAAAAAGTCAGGCTCGACTATTTGTAAACCCGGCTGAAATAACTCAGCGCGGATCACCATGGCCAATGCTCCACCCGTTAAAAACATGATGAAGGCAAACCACAAATACAAGGTACCTATGTCTTTGTGGTTAGTGGTATATAACCAGCGTTTAATGCCAGTCATTTTGTGATCATCGTGATGCTCGTCATGGGAATCGTGATCATTGAGAACGTCTGTAGTCATTATAAATTCTCCCTAGTTCGCGCTTGCCGCGTCAACGTCGGCGGGTTGCACTAAATCACCGGTATTATTACCCCAAGCATTACGCTCGTAAGTAACCACAGCGGCAATTTGCGTTTTGGTTAATTGTGCAGCAAAAGAGGCCATCGCTGGATTTGTTTTACTGCCATTAACGACTATATCGATATGACCAGCAATATCATTAGTAACCATAGCACTGCCTTTTAATGCAGGGAATGCTGGTGGTACACCCATACCATTGGCCTGGTGGCAAGCAGCACAAGCAGTAAGGTAAACCTCTTCACCCATAGTCATCAATTCATCTAAATTATAGACCTTTGCAAGGTCTTCTGCTGGCACAACTGGTTCTGCTTTGGCTTGCGGTTGAACGTCTTCGACTTTCGCTTTAACTTCATCGACTACCGCACTAGACGCAGCTTTAACTTCGCCGCCCGCACTGCTACTGCCTTGTTCCGAAAAAGCTTTTACGTCTGACGCTTGTACCATTTCACCGGTATTATTGCCCCAAGCATTTCTCTCGTAGGTCACTACGGCGGCAATTTCTTTTAAGCTAAGTTGTTTAGCGTAAGATTGCATGGCAGTACCCGCTTTACCATTGACCACAATATCAATATGGCCATCAATAGATCCAGTAGTTGCCATTGGACTTCCTTTAAGCGCGGGAAATGCTGGTGGTAAACCTGCGCCAGAGGGTTGGTGACAGGCTGCACAATGAGCAGTATAAGTAGTTAATCCCAACTCCATCAATTCTTCCATTGAAGCAGAAGCATTCAATGAGGCCTTTTCAGCTTCAGCTGCAGAGGCTTTTAACGCCGCTTGCTCATCGATCCAAGCCGCATAATCCGCTTCCGATTTAACTTCGACAACGATGGGCATAAAGCCGTGATCCTTACCACATAACTCAGCACATTGACCGCGATATGTTCCTGGTTTGGGAACATTGGTCCAAGCTTCATTGATAAATCCAGGGTTAGCATCTTGTTTTACCGCAAATGCAGGTATCCACCAAGCGTGAATAACATCATCAGAAGTGATCAAAAAACGTACTTTTTTGTTAACTGGGATCACTAACGGCTTGTCTACTTCAAGTAAGTAGTTTTCACCTTTCGCCTCAATTTCACCTGATTGATTTTCGTATTGCCCACGTGGAGTAGATAAAACAGAATAAAATTCAATGTCTTGGTCAAAGTATTTGTAATGCCACTTCCATTGTGAACCGGTAATTTGAATAGTGATATCGGAATCATCATTGTTTTCCATATCAATCAAAGTAAAGGTTGCTGGTATAGCCATTGCAATAAGAATGACAATAGGAATGACAGTCCAGAGTATTTCTACTTTGGTACTTTCATGAAATGTAGCTGCTTCGACACCCTTGGATTTGCGATGAAAAATCATCGACCAAATCATCGCGCCAAATACCACAATACCAATGACGACACAGATCCACAGAACTAGCATATGTAAATCATATACTTCATTACTGACTTCCGTGACCCCTTTGGTCAAATTTAACTGCATATCTGCCCAAGCTAAATTAGGAAAAACAAATCCTAATAACAGCAAACTCAGGTTACGTCTTCTCACTCGACATCTCCTCTACCCTTAATATTTTTTAAATCCGAACTTATCGTAAACGGCTTATTTTTTTGCTTTTATTGTTCAACTTTTAGTCTTTATTATTGACAAATATTTATCGAGATAAACGTTGTCTTATTATTCTGATCGTTGATTTTCCGCACTAGAATTACTTAAAAGTTAATCTAGGTCAATTCAAAATTTATCAGTAAAACTAATTATTTTTCAATAAATACAATAGAGTATCAGCTCTAATCAATTAAAACCCTTTATTTTTAAGGGATATAACGGATGTTTACTTTTTGAGCAATTACTCAAATAAATATTTTTCTGGTAATTTGCAAATTTTTATTTTTGTTTGAAATTTAACCTAAGCCTAACAAAAACTGGCGGAGATGAGAATTATTCTTATGAAATTAACAAGGAAATGAAAAAACAGCGCTAAATGAGACAAAACAGTAGATTTAAGTGAATGATAATCCACTAAATCTAACTGCTTTTAACTATGCTACTACATCCAATTGGCAGTGCGTACCACTCCTACAGCCAGTCCTTCAACGGTAAATTGTTGGTGACTGAGATCGACTTTAATGGTTGAGAAATCATCATTTTCCGCATGTAAGTAAACGATATTGCCATCGCGTTTGAAGCGTTTAACTGTCACTTCATCTTCAACCCTAGCGACAATTACTTGACCATTCTGTACGTCATTAGTTTGGTGAACCGCTAATAAATCACCATCGAGAATGCCAATGTCTTTCATACTTTCACCGTGCACCCTCAGTAAATAATTGGCTGCAGGATGAAACATTTCAGCATCTACTTTGAAATTATCTTCAACGTGCTGTTGGGCCAGAATAGGCTCTCCAGCAGCAACCCGCCCGATCAGCGGCAAGCCTTGCTCTGCGATTAATTGCTCAGCTAAGCGAATGCCACGTGATGTACCCGGTAACATCTCGATATAGCCTTTTTTCGACAAGGCTTTTAAGTGCTCCTCGGCGGCATTGGCTGACTTAAAGCCAAAAAAGTCAGCAATTTCAGCGCGAGTAGGTGGCATACCTGTTTCCGCGATGTTCTCTTTGATTAAATCGAATATCTGTTGTTGGCGCGAGGTTAAGGGTTTTAGGTTGTCCATTGGTCAATTTTCCTGTATTTTTTAACAGTATTGACTGTCAGTATATACAGGCTGTAAATAAACGCAAGTGATGTGCAGTATTGTTATAAATACTACACAATGCACAATCAGCTATGAATGAAGATATTTTGCTATTTACTGTCTGGCAAGACCCAGTTGTTGCGAGGAAAATGACAGGTGTAGCCATTGGGTAAGCGCTGTAAATAATCTTGATGCTCTGGCTCTGCTTGCCAAAAATCGCCAACGGCTTCGACTTCAGTCACTACTTTTCCTGGCCATAACCCCGAAGCATTGACATCATCAATGGTTTTTAAAGCCATTGACTTCTGTTGTTCATTAACATAGAAAATAGCCGAACGATAGGATCGACCAATATCGTTTCCTTGGCGCTGAGGCGTAGTTGGATCGTGGATCTGAAAAAAATAACTGAGAATTTTTCGATAACTGATCACCGAATTATCAAAAGTAATTTCTATTGCTTCCGCGTGATCACCGTGATCGCGATAGGTGGCATTTTGAACATCGCCACCCGAATAGCCAACCCGTGTTGCGGTGACTCCTGGCAATTTGCGGATCAAGTCCTGCATTCCCCAAAAACATCCGCCTGCTAGCACTGAACGTTCTATAGCCATAGTGCTTAATCCTCCACCTGTGATAAATATTCGCCATAACCTTGTTGTACCATGTCATCACGATGGATAAAGCGCAATGATGCTGAATTAATACAGTAGCGCAATCCTCCATCGACTTTGGGGCCATCGGTAAATACGTGACCTAAATGGCTATCAGCCACGGTTGAACGCACTTCAGTACGCACCATACCTGCACTGTGGTCAACCAACTCTTTGACATGTTGGCTATCTATTGGCTTGGTAAAACTAGGCCATCCACAACCAGAATCAAACTTATTTGACGAGGCAAATAACGGTTCATTTGAAACGATGTCAACATAAATGCCCGGAGCATTATTGTTGAGTAATTGTCCAGTACCTGGATATTCTGTGCCATTCTCTTGGGTCACTCGATACTGCTCTGTGGTTAGGTCTGCAATTGCCTGTGCAGATTTTACATACTTGCTCATTTTGTTTGCTCTATAAAATAATCATTGCTGGTTAACAATGGTGTTAATACCTAAGCCAAGCTGTGTATTACTGCTATATTAATAATCTTGTGATCACACTTAACAATTTAGCTTTTAAATCTAGCCTTCACCCCTTCTATTGGGCAACTAGTTTTAGTACATAATTTAACAATATTAAGATCACTGTAAAGTAACATTTTGATCTTTATTATTTCATTTCGCCATTGACCGCGTTCAAGGTTAAGTCATAGTGATATACTCTAAATCAAGCGGATCTTAAACTTCACTAGATAGCGCTAACGCTATTCTGCCTTTAACACAACACCACCGGCGCTGATCACCATCTTGTCAACAACCATAAACTTTATGTGAGGCCACTAGCTCAGGTATTTTTGCTCAAAATAATGACAATTTGCACAACTTTGCATTAATTTTTCAATATAGTGCTATAGTATTTTGAGGAATAAATTTTACTGCTGTTAAAATGGACTGTTTATGGCTATCGCGGTTAACCCTCAAGAAAAAAAAATACTTGCCAAAGTTAGCATCCCTCCTCGTCCTCAAGCACTGCTTAAGATCACTCAAGAGGCAAAAAAAACTGAGCCCAATGTGCGCTACATTGCTGAAACGATCGCCGCAGACGCGGCCATTGCTGCTGCGGTTTTGCAGGTGGTAAATTCAGCGGCCTTTGCCCGCATAAAAAAAATTGACTCTATTCAACAAGCGGTAATGACCTTAGGTATCAAGCGTATTTTTCCGCTTGTCAAAGCCGTCGCCTTGAAAAGTGCCTTGCCAGCCAACAAAAGTTTAGATGAATTTTGGCAAAGCTCATCTATGGTAGCATCGGCATGCACCCTGTTTTGTCAGGCCCTCAATAAACCTGAGTTAACTGATAATGCCTACATGTTAGGGTTGTTTCACAATGCTGGGATACCTATTATGCTGCAAAGCTTTGCGCAATATCAGCAACTGCTTGTGCAAGGTATGGAGAGCGGTTGGCACAATATTTCAGAACTTGAACGCCAGCAGTTTAAAACCACTCATACCACCTTAGGGGCTTTACTTGGTCAACAATGGAATCTTCCCAAAGCGATGATCGAGGTTATCTACTATTGCCACGACGTTGAAGGTATTTTTGACTCAGACGAATTGAGCCGAGTCGGTTTATATCTGTTGGCTATTTTAAAATTGGCTCGTTCTGCCGTTGATGGCGTTATTACTGAGCAAGCCAATAGCCAAGAGTGGTTGGCAGTTGAAGACGGTATTGTTGAATTTCTTGATATCGATGCCCCGCAACTCAGAGATATGCGCGATGCGGTGGTTAATCAGCTCGCTGAGGAAACGGCTGTGGTCACGTGTTGATCTATGCGCAAAGCTAGAGCCTGCTGTTTTAGTCTATTTTGGTATCACTTGCTCTAACGCAAAATACTAAAAAAGCTATAGTAATAGCCCCTCGTCAATAGCATTAAAAATATCACAGGCGTTGATCAGCGAATTGGCAGTTAATGCTGGCACACCGTAAACTTGGGTTTTTACCTCGGCAATTTCTTTGACCTTAGTTAATAACAAGTCAAAATCACCATCGCCTGATAATAATACTATGCTATCTACTGCTGCTGCGGTTTGCATGATATCTATGGTGATGCCGACATCCCAGTCACCTTTGGCAGAGCCATCTCGGCGCTGAATATAGGGTTTTAGCTTTACCTCAAAACCTATGTGTTTTAAGGCTTTTTGAAATTTATGTTGGGCATCATCAGTGCGCTGTATAGCATATGCATTGGCCACAACAATCGAACCTTGTGCACTGAGTTGTTGCCAAAATTTCCGATAATTAAACTGTCTACTATAGGTATCACGCGTGGTGTAGTAGATATTTTGTACGTCAACAAAAACGGCTATTTTGTTCATCGTATATTCCTCTATTGCTATCACTTACAAAAAGTAAATTAAGGCGATACAGCCTGAACTTTTTACTGGTTGGCTAGTCTATAAATCGCTGTTTTGAGGGTGGTGAGTTATATTGTGTATTACAGTTATTGGCAGTTAGTCAATGGTAAAACCCCCCTATTTAATGTTAAACTTAGTAAGTTAATCAATTGAATTTTTTCATTTATATACGGAAAAGTCACCACAAAGGTAAAATTGCAGCGCTGCACTTGTCCGAGTTGACAACCAATGACTTACCCATTATCACCACAAGTTAAGCGCACTATATTAGCAATACAATAATAAGGGAAAAAACCATGCTGATCCTTGGACAATTATTTTACTTGATATTATCGCTTCCCTTAAAGCTGGTGGTGCGCAGCAAAATAGTCTCTGATCAGCAGTTTGATATTTCTGCCAAAACCACAAAAAAGCCTATTTTCTATGTGATCAAACACCAATCAGCCAGCGACTTATTAACCTTGCAAATGGCCTGTAAAAAACTTGGATTGCCAGATCCATTATCTACTATCAATATTAACGGTAAAACCTTTTCTCGTACATTAGCCTTAGAAAAAGCCAGTCAATTATTTAGTCGTCAACATTTGCCCTGGCAAAAAAATATCAGCAATAAAGCCGATCAAACCAGCGCCATTGAGCAAGGTTATGCTCTATTGGAGCAGCACCAATTGGATCCAGAGCTGGACGTACAGCTTATTCCAGTGAATTTACTCTGGGGCCGCAAACCCACTGTTGAAAAACCCAATGCGAATGTCGGCTCAGTGCTTGCCGATCAAGAATCACCTACTTGGCTGCGCAAATTTTTTATTGTGTTATTCCTCGGACGCAACACTATGGTGCGTTTTAGTAAGGCATTATCATTTCGATTTATGGCAGATAACAACGGCACTGAGCTGAGCAGTGCCAAAAAATTATTGCGCGTTGCCCGTTTTCATTTTCATCGCCAAACTATTGCGGCCACTGGACCGCGCTTAATGCATCGTCAGCAAATGTTTAAAACCCTGTTTGCCACTCCAGCTATCAAGCATTTAATCGATGACGAAGCCAAAAACAAGGGTCTAACCAGGGCACAAGTGAATAAACAGGCCTTGGCAATGATGACAGAAATCGCCGGTGATTACCGTGAATCCGTTGTCAATTTGGGCGCCCGTATTTTACATTGGTTATGGAATCGCCTGTACAGTGATATTGAGGTGAATAATGTTGAGGTGGTCAAAAACTTAGCGCAAGAAGGCCATGAAATTATCTATTTGCCTTGTCATCGCAGTCACATGGATTACTTGCTATTAACTTATATTATTTATCAGCAGGGCCTAGTTATTCCTCGCATTGCCGCCGGTATAAATTTAAACTTTTGGCCAGCAGGGCCGATATTTCGCAAAGCAGGGGCGTTTTTTATTCGCCGTAGCTTTCGAGGCGATCGCTTGTATTCAACCATATTTCGCGAGTATTTAGCACTGTTGTTCGAGCGTGGTTATTCAGTTAAATATTACTCTGAAGGTGGCCGCAGCCGCACAGGTAAATTACTGCCACCAAAAACCGGTATGCTAGCAATGACGATGCAAAGTCTTTTGCGCGGCGTGCATCGGCCCTTGACTGTGGTTCCTGTGTATTTAGGCTATGAGCATGTGATGGAAGTTGGAACATACCACAAAGAACTGAGTGGCAGTAAAAAACAAGGCGAGTCGATCTTAGGGGTGTTTAGAGCCATTAAAAATTTGCGTAACTATGGCAAAGGCTTCGTTAATTTTGGACAACCAATCAATATTAATCAGTTTTTGAATAAACAAGTACCCGACTGGAAAGCCGATATAGATCCCATCGCCCCGAATAAACCCAGTTGGCTGAGCCCGCAAGTCAATGTATTAGCCGAACAAGTGATGGTGGCTATCAATAAAACTGCGGCCCTCAATGGTGTGTCTTTGATCGCCCTGATCTTGCATGCCAGTAAAACCAAAGCACTTTCGCAACAAGCGCTGGAAATGCAACTAGAGTTCTTTTTGCAAATCCAACAATCGGCGCCTTACAGTACACAACTCACCATGCCGCAAACCAGTGCCAAAGTGCTGCTCAACGAAACCATTGAACTCAACAAGGTGACGGTGAATACCGACAGTTTTGGCAAGATTATTAGTTTAAGTGAATCTGCGGCGATAGAGATGAGTTATTACCGCAATAACATTTTGCATTGTTACCTATTACCCTCTTTGGTTTGTCGTATGTTGAGTAAAGTGAGCAAGATTACTCAACAAGTTATGCAGCAACAGATAGTGCAAATTATCTCTTTGATCAGCAAAGACTTTTTCTTATGGCAAGACGCAGAAACCATTAATCATCAAGTATCTCAGGTACTTCAATGTCTTAGTCAACAAGGATCAGCCAAACAAAGCAAGGCCGGGTATTGGTCTATTAATCCACAACAATTTGCCTTAGAACAAATAGAATTAATGGGCGAATGTGTCGATGAAACATTACAACGACTGATTATTATTGCCTCTTTAGTGACTAGGTTAGGGCCAATTAATAAGGCTGATTTAGAAGATAAAGTAGTTGCTATAGCCAAACGGCTATCGGTATTAAATAATATTAATGCCCCGGAATTTATTGATGTAAAAGCGCAATCAGCATTAATTAATGAAATGAAAAACCAACAATTTATTGGCCTTGATGAGCAAGGTTTGTTAGTTGCCAATAGCACCTTGGAGGGCTTAGAATCGATTCTAACTGAGTTAGTAGATATCGCAATCTTGCAAAGTATTGCTCGCTAAGCCAGTTTAATTGACGGTGTAATATTCAACAAAAATACCGATAAAGATAATTAGACCTACCCAGTGGTTATTGAGAAATGCTTTAAAGCAAGCTTGTCTGTCACGATCAGCAATAAGCATTTGCTGGTAGCAAAACAGTCCAGCACTGATCACTAAACTGAGTTGAAAAGGCCAGCCCAACGCCAATAATTCGCCAACAGTAAATAATAGCGCTAAAGTCATCAGCTGTAAAAAGCCAATAATGCGCTTGTCATGATCAGCAAATATGATGGCGGTTGATTTGACTCCAATTTTTAAATCATCATCGCGGTCAACCATGGCATACATGGTATCATAGGCAATTGTCCACAATAGATTAGCACTAAACAACAACCAAGCGACCAGAGATACCTCGCCTTGGATCTCGGCAAAAGCCATGATCATCCCCCAGCTGAAGGCCGCGCCTAACACTACTTGTGGAAAATGCGTATAGCGTTTCATAAAAGGATAACTGGCGGCTAAGATCAGCGCGACAACAGCTAATTTTATAGTCAATAAGGATAGCGTTAAGACCAAAGCAATAGCGCCACCAATTAAAAATGCAAATAACTGCAAGGCTTCACTGCTAGTGATCACCCCCGACACCAAAGGCCGCTGAGCAGTGCGTTTAACATGACCATCGACATGGCGATCAGCAAAGTCATTTATCACGCAACCTGCACTGCGCATGATATAAACACCAAGACTAAACACCAGTAATAAATGTATGCTAGGGAAACCATCTGCAGCTATCCACAATGCCCAATAAGTTGGCCACAGCAATAAATAAATACCAATGGGTTTATCCATGCGGGTAATTTGTACAACCGCCTGCCATTTAGCGGTTAATGTTGTTTTTATTGGTGTATTCATTAACTAAAAACCTGTGCTCTATATGCAAACGCATCGGGTAAAAACACCTCAGCTACCATTAATGGTTTGTTTTCTAATACAAAAACCGAACGACGTCCCCACAAGGTGTCGCGATCAGGTAAATTGTAGTATTGCGCTAAGGTAAAAATACTCGATGATTGTGTAAAGTCGGCTACTTCAATACATTTGCGTTGTAATTTAGGGTTATTAAACAATACCTGACCTAATGATTGATTACCCAAGTGAGCCAGTTTTTGCTCCTCACCTGTCAACGACGTTAAGGGCAGTAAACTGCGCGCAAATACTTGGGGAATTTGGTCACAAAATAACAGTACTTCGCGCACTAATACTTGCTGACCGGGGAGTATGTCATCATTGGCTTCATCAGCTGAGCAGGCTTGCACTTGCTGCCCTAACACCTGTACCCGAAACGCTTGACTATGACGCTTTAAACGCGCGGTTAATGAGCTGGGATCGAGTAACCAGTGTTGCAAATTATCATTGACAGCACCGCTATCTGCTGGCTGCCAATTGGCATGCATTTTTACCGGGAATAATGGGTGTTGATCGTTCATCTTTTTCGTCTAACCGTGAAAACTTGCACATAGTAGCAGACTTTTAATCATTTGGTGTTGAAATAATGCCAATAGTTATTCGCGCAAAGAATATGCAAACACAGCAATCATAAATTTGTACTATACAATAAACCTAAGAAGTAAAACTAAAGATTGGTTAAAATTTTCCGATAAGTCAGTTAAACGATCAAGAGATGCAAAGTAAATTATCTCGTAATCCAGCAGAAATAAGCGTATTCTTATTTAAGGTAAATTTTTGTATGAGAAACTTTGTCGAATTAACAGGTAATTATTAACGATGAAACACACATTACAATTGTTGTTACTGATCATTTGCATGACATTAACCCCTAAAACCCTTGCCGCTGATTACGCTTATTTTGGTTTTGAGCCATCTATTATTACCAATTATGTCGCGGTAAAAAAGAAAATTGGTTACGTGCGTTTAACGGTAGAGTTAATGATCACCGATTCTTCAAACTACGAATTAGTTGAACACCATGCGCCTTTATTGCGGGATGCCATCATCACCATTATAGGCCAACAAACTGAGGCAAAAATTAAATCAATTAATGGTCGCCACGAAATTCAAAAGTTGTGCGAGAATAAAGTGAAAAGTTTATTACAACAAGAAACCGGCAAAACTATCATCAACAAATTGCTGTTTACCCAATGGTTAGACAACTAATATTGCTTTTTAGATTGTTCTTTTCCGGCAAAAGTGACCCATGCGAGTAGGCAGCCACTCACCAAACCGAGCAAGTGCGCAGTGTTAGCCACTTTAACCGGTAAAATATCGGCAAATCCAAGCAATAGCCAAAACAATAAAAATCCAACCACAGCTTTTGATAAATATAAGCCGCGCTGCGGGGCTAGCCAAGCAGCCCACCAAACGTAACCCACCACGGCGTAAACTACGCCGGATAAACCACCAAAATTAGGCCCCGACATCAGGTACTGCCCTACATTTGATACGATTGCCGAAAAAACAAATAATAAAATTAGTGCTTTAGCACCCATCACACGTTCAATACTACCTCCCAATTGCCACCACCACATGGTATTGAAAATAATGTGTAGCCATGAAAAATGAAACAGTGCGGGCCCTATGATACGCCATGGTTGCGCACTAAACTGCTCAACAGAAAATAGGGTATAAAATTGCAGTTGTTGAAAAACCAAGTGACTCCAACCAAGTATACTGACTACAAAAATCAACCAACAGCAAGCAAAAATGGTCAGGGTAAACCAGCCCGCATGGGCGAGAAATTGAGCCTTAAAACTGCTTAATATTGAGGGTTGATTTGAGCTAACGGCACTCACTGTACCTGAGCTCCACGCCGCTTGTTGGTATTTTTGATGATTGGGGTCAGCAATGAATTGTTCGAATTCGCGCTTTGCCTGAGGGTATTTTTGAGTTTGGCAATAAACCACAAATTGCCCGTCTTGCTGCTTTATATCCGCGGCTATGTCGATACTGCGCAAATAATTGGCAAACAATAAGGCAATATTTTGTTGTGGTAATTTTACTAGGGCTTGTAATGAGGATTCAGACATTAGCTTATATAGCTCAAGGTTCGAGGCTGTGCATTTATGATTCAATACACTCAGGGTATTGCAGCAACCAATCGGCATAGCCACCATCCAATGAATACACTTCAGATAAATCTTGGCTGATCAGAAACTGTGCTGCCTGTTGACTGGAAATACCGTGATAACAACACACCACCACAGGCGCGTCCATATCAACGTCTCGCAAAAAGTCTGCCAGCGATTCATTAGTTAAGTGTAAAGCACCGGTAATTCGTCCTTTTTGGAAGGAATCGAGATCGCGAATATCGACGATCACATGGCTTTTACTGTCCAACACTTGGCGAAGTTGATGACTGTTTAGGTGTTGAAATTGTTGCTCTGTCGATGACATATTAAGCCCTCATTACTATTGCTATTGCTATTGTCGTTGCTATTGCCAATCCAAAATCACTTTACCAGACTGACCTGAACGCATCGCATCAAACCCCTGTTGAAAGTCATCAATGGCAAAGTGATGAGTGATGATCGGCGACAAATCTAAACCTGATTGTATCAGGCTAGCCATTTTATACCATGTTTCAAACATTTCGCGACCATAAATACCTTTAATCGTCAGCCCTTTGAAAATGATCTGGCTCCAATCTATCGCCATGTCTTCGCCGGGAATGCCAAGCATGGCAATTTTTCCACCATTATTCATATTGGCGACCATGTCCTTGAATGCCATTGGTACGCCTGACATTTCCATGCCCACATCAAATCCCTCAGTCATACCCAGCTCATCCATAACTTCACCCAACGACTGTTCACTGACATTAACTGCCCGTGTAGCGCCCATTTTGGTTGCTAAATCAAGCCGATATTCATTGACATCGGTGATCACTACATGACGAGCACCAACGTGTTTAGCCACTGCCGCAGCCATAATACCTATTGGCCCAGCACCAGTAATAAGCACATCTTCACCGACTAGATCAAAAGACAAGGCGGTGTGTACCGCATTGCCAAATGGGTCAAAAATAGCCGCTAAATCATCTGAAATTTCATCGGGTAATTTAAAGGCATTAAAAGCTGGAATCACTAAATACTCGGCAAACGAGCCCGGTCGGTCAACACCAACACCAACAGTATTGCGACACAAGTGAGTTCTGCCACCGCGACAATTGCGGCAATGTCCGCAGGTGATATGCCCCTCACCCGACACTCTGTCGCCTACCGCAAAACCTTTCACTTCGACACCAAAATCAACCACTTCACCAGCATATTCATGTCCGACGACCATAGGCACAGGAATGGTTTTTTTAGCCCAATCATCCCAGTTGTAAATATGAATATCAGTACCACAAATGGCGGTTTTTTTGATTTTGATCAATAAGTCATTATGCCCCATCTTAGGTTTAGCTGATTGGGTTAACCAAATACCTTGTTTACTGTGTAATTTAGCTAGTGATTTCATGGTCAAATAATACCCATTTCTTTACCTATGGCAATAAAAGCAGCAATCGCTTTATCGAGTTGAACCCTTGTATGTGCCGCGGAAATTTGCGTGCGAATACGGGCTTGGCCTTTAGGTACCACCGGAAATGAGAAGCCGATCACATAAATACCTTGACTCAATAAGCGATCAGCCATCTCGCTAGCGACTTTGGCATCGCCTAACATCACTGGAATAATAGCGTGATCGGCACCACCACAAGTAAATCCTGCAGCTTCCATGTTAGTGCGAAAGTAGTCGCTATTATCCTTTAAGGTACGACGTAATTGATCGCCTTCAGCCAATAAGTCAATCACCTTAATAGAGGCATTGACAATAGCTGGCGCTAGAGAATTAGAAAATAAATAAGGTCTGGATCGTTGTCGCAACCATTCAATGGCGGCTTTTTTACCTGAGGTGTAGCCCCCTGATGCGCCCCCCATCGCCTTACCAAGGGTACCGGTAATTAAATCAACACGCCCCATGACCTGACAATATTCATGGCTACCTCGTCCCTGCTCACCGACAAAACCAACCGCATGTGAATCATCAACCATCACTAGGGCGTTATATTTGTCGGCTAAATCGCATACTGCAGTTAAGTTAGCAATCACCCCGTCCATAGAAAATACCCCATCAGTGGCGATGAGTTTGAAACGGGCACCGGCTTGATCGGCGGCAATGAGTTGTTTTTCTAAATCAGCAGCGTCGTTATTGGCATAGCGATAACGCTTGGCTTTACACAAACGCACACCATCGATAATTGATGCGTGGTTCAGTGCATCTGAAATAATGGCATCTTCAGCACCCAGTAATGTTTCAAATAAACCGGCATTGGCATCAAAACAAGAGGAGTACAGTATGGTATCTTCCATACCGAGAAATTCGCTTAATTTAGCTTCTAAGGTTTTGTGAATATCTTGGGTACCACAAATAAAACGCACTGATGCCATGCCAAAACCATGCGCATCTAAGCCTGCTTTCGCAGCATTGATCAAATCGGGATGATTGGCTAAGCCTAAATAATTGTTGGCACAAAAGTTAATAACATCATCGCCAGAAGTAACCGCTATATTGGTGTTTTGAGCACTGGTAATAACCCGCTCAGCTTTATATAAGCCTTGCTCTTTAACTTGGTCAATTTGCGCGCTTATATGGGAATAAAAATTGGTGCTTGCTACAGGATCTTTCACGTGAATTCCTTACTGATCAGGTCAACTTAATTATCTGTATTATTAGCCTAGACGAATTAAGGGAAAAGTGACAATTCACTCTTTTTTGACATTTTTACTAGTCAAATTAACATATAAACCTATCAAAATGTATATATTAGCCGTTATTATACCAATACTGAGCTAAATAGAGGCGTTAATAATGCTAACCGATAAAGATGAAGAGTTGCTATCTATACTACAGTGTAATGCGCGTGCCAGTGTTTCTGATATTGCCAGAGCAACAGGCGTATCGCGCACCGCCATACAAAATAGATTGAACAAATTAGAAGACAAAGGGGTGATCAAAGCCTATACGGTGATATTGGGTAACGAATACACCAATCGGTTAGTTACTGCCAATGTATCACTTAAAGTCAAACCCAATTTACGACGCACTATTTGTATCGCTTTGCGCAAAATTCATCAAATCAGTCATATTTATTCGATCAGTGGTGAATATGACTTAATGGCGATCATAGAAGCACAAACCTTAGAAAAATTAAATACCGTATTAAATATTGTTTGCGAGCTCGAAGGTGTGGAGCGCACTAACTCGTCGATTATGCTCGATACCGTGTTTGAACGCTAAATCTAGGTGTTTACTGCAACTCGTGTTACTGCTCATTAAATCACTACGTGCCGATTGATATTTATTTAAATTTCTTATTTTCTCAATGCTCAGTATACTAAGCACATCACTTACTCATAGAATATATATGTTGCGCTATTTTTTGGCATTATTGGCTTACCGACTGGCTTTTATTTTACTCATGCCAGTGTTACTTATAGTCATTTTGCTTCGCTCTCGCAGCCAGCCAGCCTACCGGCATAGGTTACGGGAAAGACTAGGCTGCTTGCCTAAGTCACTTGTGCCCGGTGGGATCATCATTCACGCCGCCAGTGTTGGTGAGGTGATTGCTTTAAAAAGTACCATTGATTTGTTATTGGCTGATGGCAATTGCTCACCCATTACGGTGACGAGTTTTACCCCCACAGGCTCAAGCCAAATCACTAAGTTATTTGCCGATAAAGTACAACACTGCTATTTACCACTGGACAATATCATCTCAGTTAAGTTGTTTATAGCCAAATTACAACCACGTGCTGTGGTGTTAATGGAAACCGAATTGTGGCCAGAAATAATCAGTCAGTGTCATCACCAGCAGATCAAACTGATGCTGGTCAATGGTCGTTTATCTGAAAAATCACAACACCACTATCAGAAAATATCCTGGCTGATCACTCCGCTATTAAATCACTTTGATCGCGTATTGACCCAGAGCCAAGAAAATCGTCAACATTTTATTGCTTTAGGCAGACAAGAAACGGCTTGTGATGCAGTGGGTAACTTAAAATTTGATATGCAAATCACCGAGCAAATACGCACTAAACAACAGGAGTTTGCGCAAGTATTGCCAACTAACAGACCGATATGGTTAGTCGCCAGTACCCATACTGGTGATGAAGCATTGGCTTTAACTGCTCTGGCAAAAATAAAACCAACCATACCAGATATTCTGATGATAGTGGTGCCAAGACACCCTGAGCGCTTTGATCAAGTAGCAACGCTTTGTCTAGCTGACAATTTTAATCTGATCCGTCGCACCTCAAAGCAGCCTATAACAGACCATACCGATATATTTTTACTTGATACCCTAGGCGAATTATTTGCCACCTTTGCATTTGCCACCTTAGTCACTATGGGCGGCAGCTTTAGTCGCGTCGGTGGACATAATCCATTGGAGCCCGCCTTATTCAAAAAGCCGGTGATGGTGGGTGATCAGATGAGTAATTTTGCCGAGGTGTTAGCGCAGTTAAAGCAGAACCAAGCTGTTGTGCAACTCGCAGCGCAGCGCAATCAGTCAGCGCTAGCCAAAAGCATCGCCGATGAAGTGGTCAAGATTATTCAGTCTGCTGATTTACAACAGCGCTTGGGTGACAATGCCTACCAAGTGGTGATCAGCAATCAAGGCGCCAGCCTGCGCACTGCCAATGCCCTGTTGGCATTACTCAATGAAAATGAGATAAGTCAATAAAGCGACTGTCATTAACTTAATTCAGGGTAGTGATCAGCGATCAATAAGTTGATTTTATCTGTCACTTGTTCAACGCTAATATTTTGCATTAAGGTATTTCCCTTGGCGCGTTTCCCCCAAGGCAGTGTCGCTACTGTTTTACCGTACTGGGCTTTTATTGCTTGTTGATAGTAACTCACCACGTACTGTTGGTAATTGTATGGACCTGTTCTTGCTGGGTTGCTATGAGCATATAAACCCACCACTGGGGTGCCAACAGTTACCGCCATATGGGCAGGTCCGGTATCAGGTGCAATAACCAAATGCGCCGATTTAAGCAAAGCCAGTAATTGTTTTAATGAGGTTTTGCCGACTAAGTTGGTCATGTCGCATTCAGCCATATTAGCAATTTGACCGGCGAATACCTTTTCTTGCTCACTCGGTCCACCAGCAAGGACAACACTAAAGCCGCGGTTACTGAGCTGATCGGCAATTTTCGCATAACTTGAGTTTTGCCAATTGCGATCGGCATTGCTAGCACAAGGGCAAATCACTGCCATAGGCTGTTGACTGCATTGTTGGCTACTGACCCAAGCCATGTCTTCTGCGCTGATCGGCATATTCCAGCTAGGTGTCATATCGGTTACGCCGATTGCCTGTGCAAAGCCAAAAAAACCATCGAGTACATGAGGTTGCTGTTGTGGGGCTATTTTCTGATCAGTAAACAGCCACTGACCTTCTTTAGCGCGTTTGCGATCAAAGCCAAGTGTATGGGTTGCCTTGATACATTGACTGGCCAAACTGGCACGCAAGGCGACTTGCATATGAAAAAGCACATCGAAATGACGACCTTTTAACCTTGTCCGTAAATCTAGATAGCCTTGCAAGCCGGCTTTTTTATCAAAAACTATCCACTCTATACCCGGCAGATCCTTTAATAGGCTCAACTCCACTTTACCAATCACCCAAGTAATTTTTACTTTTGGGTATTGACGTTGCACACTTTGCACCATAGCCACGGCATGACAAACATCACCGATGGCCGATAATCTAA
The DNA here is from genome assembly GCA_042091375.1 of Thalassotalea sp. Classification (GTDB taxonomy): domain Bacteria; phylum Pseudomonadota; class Gammaproteobacteria; order Enterobacterales; family Alteromonadaceae; genus JBELHO01. The sequence continues at coordinate 29,947 of JBELHO010000031.1, forward strand.
GCAAACACAAACTTTTTAACTCAGTTATTTGACCCAGCATAAAGGAATCACCACAATATAGAATACTAATTAACTACAAAATTAACTTAGGTGTATTATCTTGAACCTGTCGACAATTGTAAAACCCTGTAAGCAAAAAGTTTTTCAGCAGGATAATTTCTATTGTGTTTATGATCAAACCCAGATCAGCAACTTTAGTGTGGAGATGCTCAGCGCTAAATATTGGCAGGACCAAGAGGCGATTGTTGGCACCGCTCAAGGCAGAGGTGTCACTTACTTTGTAGAACACGATCAACAGCATTGGGTATTGCGCCATTACTATCGCGGTGGCTTGATTGGTAAACTCATTAAAGACAGTTATTTATTTATTGCTCATAACAAAACTAGAGCAGCACAAGAATTTGATTTGTTGCAGACCATGTCAACACTGGGCTTAGCCGTTCCTCGACCAATCGCTTATCGGGTAACGCGAACTGGCTGGTTTTATCAGGCCGATCTGTTAACTGCCAGGATCAGTGACGCTGAGGATCTTGTTGCACTTCTCGCGAAACAATCATTGCCAGAAAAAATCTGGACAACTATTGGCCAAACCATTCAGGCATTTCACCAACAGGGTATTTACCACCATGATTTAAATGCTCACAACATTTTGATCGACCAACAACAAAAAATTTGGCTGATTGATTTTGATCGCGCAGAGCAGCGATTGCCCAATAAAAGTTGGCAGCAAGGCAATATGCAGCGACTATTGCGATCTTTTCACAAAGAAAAGACTAAGTCAGCTGAGTTACATTGGCAGCTTGATGATTGGCGTGCATTACAACGCGGTTATTTAACTTAACCGTCTAACTTAAGCAGTGGCTAAAGAGTCCTTATGCCGCTGCCTGTACATATTGCGGGCTTCGATAAAGTCGGCTCTCGCGGCATTAGTGATATAGGGGTGTAACATCACCAAAATTTTTAAAACCCCTTCCAAAAATACCGAATCATTGATATCAGCGTTGTTGTTTTGGGTTTGATAAAAGCTTAACCAAAAAGTGTTGATCAAGCGCAAAATACTAACAATATCAGATAATTCTGCTTCATCAAAGGTCATGATATTGGCATCTCTTAACGACATCAACATTTCACTCAAACGCTGACTAATGATACTTTGCACTTCGACATATTTTTCGTGTAGCAGGGGGTTTTTTGCTAATAATACCGGTAGGTTTGCATAGAAAAAACGAAATTTCATCAAGGCCTGAAAAACCGCATCCATATAAAGAATGATGGTATCTAGAGGCTTCATGGTAGGAGACACTTGAGGAAATGTCTCCAATAGTAAATTGCGCGCATACTCGTCGTAAATAGACAGAATAATGTCTTCTTTATTGCGAAAATGGTAGTACAAGTTACCCGGACTTATGCCTAAATGCGCGGCAATATGATTAGTGGTGACATTGCGCTCACCCTGTTCATTGAATAACTCGATACTGGCTTGAATTATCTTCTCACGGGTTTTCATGGTATTTTGGTCTATTGTTTTTATGATTATTTCTGCATCATACTATCAAAAAAATAGAAAGGTAACTGTTTTTTGAGTAAATACTTTACTTTAGTGAATAGTTATTGAGTGCTGTAGAACAAAATTGGCTATTTAAACAGTGTTAGGTATACAATATAGTTATGTAACACACGAGTCTATGCTTAGTAATTATGTCAGTAAAAGCAATATATCCAGGTACTTTCGATCCGGTAACCAACGGTCACACCGATCTCATTGAACGCGCTAGCCAATTATTTAACCAAGTGGTGGTTGGTGTTGCCGCAAGCCCCAGTAAAAAGCCGAGATTTAACCTCGCTCAACGGGTCAGCATGATCGAGGCAGTTATTGCCCATTTACCCAATGTAACTGTTGTTGGCTTTACTGGTTTACTGGTTGATTTTGCCGAAAATAATCAAGCAAAAGTATTGATCAGGGGACTGCGAGCAGTATCAGATTTTGAATATGAATTTCAATTAGCCAATATGAACCGTCGTTTATCTGCTGATTTAGAAAGTGTTTTTTTAACACCTGCTGAAGAAAACTCATTTATCTCGTCGACCCTAGTGAAAGAGGTTGCTTTGCACCAAGGCGATGTGAGCCAATTTGTCCACCCAGTCGTGCAAGCGGCGTTAAACGACAACTAAAATTAAGCTATAATTATTAACTGTTCAATCGACTATCGATAAATTAAACAATGAACTTGGTGAAAGGAAGTAGATGATGAAATATATAGTATTGTTATTCAGTTTAGTGCTAATTGCCTGCTCAAATACTCAAGGGCTTACCACAGCAGAACTCAACCAAGCGTATCGCGACTACATCGCTGAGCAATCATTAGAAAGTAAAGACAGAGTATCATCGTTTAAATTTCGCGGCTGGCAAACCTTGACCAATGATTTTTTAATTTTAAGCAGTTCTCCACAAAAAAAATATTTGGTGGAAGTCAATGGCTTTTGTGATGAGCTAAGGTATGCTCAAGCACTGATCCTCAATCGCTCAATTGCCTCGAGTCTGCAAACCCGCTTCGATTCCATTGCCACCCCAAAAATGCCCAATCTAAAGTGTTTTATTAAAGCCATTTACCCCATAGACAAACAACAAGCCAAGTCAATAGCTGCTCTCGATGACCAAGCCACAGAGCCGGCAACAGAAAATCAGGTATCGCCAACACAGAGTTAATAACTTTGGCACGATGGACAAAATACCGTGGCTCTGCCGGCTTGCTTTATTTCTTTGAGTGTTGTTTTACAGGTGAAACAAGGCTGGCCAGCACGGCCATAAACCAATAGCTTTTGAGCGAAATAGCCGGGTTTACCATCCGCCTGAGTAAAATCTTTTAAGGTGGTGCCGCCTTGCTCTATGGCCTCTGCTAAGGTCTGTTTAATATACTTAGTGAGAAGTACATAACGCTTTTTCGACACTTTGCCAGCGGGTTTTGCTGGATCGATACCCGCTTTGAATAAACTTTCATTGGCGTAAATATTACCGACGCCTACCACTACATGGTTATTCATTAAAAAAGTTTTGATTGCCACTGTTTTATGCCGCGATTTTTCATATAAACATTGATCAGTAAAATCAGTAGATAAGGGTTCAGGGCCAAGCTTTTTAAGCAGTGCATGTTGGTTAATATCTTCAGTTACCCAGAGCACACAACCAAAACGCCTAGGATCATTGAGTCTTAACGCGCTGCCGTTTGCCAAGACCAAATCAAAATGATCGTGTTTACTCACGGGGGTCTGCTGATCGATAACTCGAATAGTACCCGACATACCTAAATGCAACATCAATACGCCCTTGCGGGTTTGTAGTAAAAGGTATTTAGCTCGGCGATCAACACGGGTTATTTGTTGGCCGCAGATCTCGGCAATGGTTGGCGTAATAGGCCAGCGCATCTTTGCATTTCGAACAATGACATCGCTGACTTTTTGCTTTAATACATGTGGCTCTATGCCGCGCTTGCACACTTCAACTTCAGGTAACTCAGGCATAATAAATGATTCTCTAGGGTATTATATTGATAAGTTGTGCATTCGCTGAGCAAATGCTTGCGCAAAACGCTTGGCTGAATCACTGTCCATATTGAAATACAAAGACGGTTCAATTAACTCCGCTTCCATTAATGCAAAACCTTGTTGGTCGCGAACAAAATCAATTCTGGCATACAATGGCACTTGATGGATATTGGCCAACACCTGCATAGTTTTTTGCGCATGTTCAATCAACAAGGGCTCTGGTTCAATAGCTGCCAGTTGTCCACCGTGTTCTTCTTGTACGCGAAAATCATCAGCTTTAGGACTTTTTAAAATCGCATGACTGTATTCACCGTTAAAATAAAATAACGAATATTCGCCTTCAGCAACAATATTTTGCATAAAGGGCTGCACCATAAAAGGCCGTTCAGCAAAGGCTTGCTGCAATGCTGCAAGATGTTCAGTTACTTGGCCTTGTCTCAACCAAAAGGTATTATCGGCATTGGCACTTATGCGCGGCTTAATGACAATCTGCTGTTGATTAAAGTGAGCAAAATATTGCTCCAAAGCATCGGCATCAAAGGTATCACACCACAAGGTAGGTACTATATCTACTTGTTGTTGTGCAAGGGCTTGTAAGTATATTTTGTCAATATTCCACTCAACAATGGCTAAACTGTTTTCTAGGTGAGCTGACGATGCTTCAATTTTTTTCAAAACCGCGGTGAACTGCTCAGCATCATCCTGATAATCCCACGGCGAACGGATAATAACCGCAGCATAGTCTTGCCAATTAACCCGCTCATCGCGCCATGATACCCAAGTTGCCTGCCAACCCAACGCGTTTAAGTGTGGGCACAACAGATCATCATACGCTTCAAAATCATCTAAGTTATCCATGGTTAAAATGGCACATTGCTTCATGGTATTTTATTCTCTTTATACAGTTATATCTGAATGTAGGTTGTAAAGTTACACATTAATATTGAGTGATGACTTACAAGTTAGTTACTACTCACTGTCGGTAAACAACATGGCAGGAAGTAACTGTTGATACAGTTGCAACGGCAGGGAATACCATTGCTGTGTTTGCTGATGATGAATAAGTAATTGGTGATCCATGGCAAATACACTAAGTACGGTAGCTTGCTGTTGGCCAGCAATGTCTATACCGATGTTTAACGCTAATTGTCGATCCATGCCCTCTGGCGCCGCTATAGCTTGGCCTTCTAATCGCTGCCAAGCCATCATCATTTGCTCCAATGCTTGACCGCTGATAACCGCCGGGCTTGCCTGCCAAGTTTTGCCGAGGCGATGAATATTAACCTGCTGATTTATGGTTAACGTCAGTATCACTGCTGATCCAGCCAGAATTGTTTGCTCGTTAGACGATGTTGGCTTTGCTGAAAACACCTCTTCATGGGTGGCATTGATCAATAAAATAAATGCTAATACCGCAAAAATAATAACATTGTTCCAACCGGTTTTTGACAGTTTAATCATCTGAAAATTCTCAACCATACTCAGCCGACATGATACGGTGTTTAGCCCAGAAATACACAGATTTTGCGTATTATTTTGCTGCTATTACAACACAAATAACTATCTACAATGGGCTCACAACCGACTTTAATCAAAGCTTACCCTGTTATTATCTACGGTTAAAATCGTTGCTTTAATGTCATTGCCCTGCGGATCTAAAGACAACTCGCCAAGACCGCTGCGATTGAATAAAGCACTGTGCTGTGCATCGCTTGGTTTGCGCTCGCGTATTTTCATACGACGGCGTTTAGTAAACCAATTTAGCGGTGAATAAGGGCGATACAAAATGCGATTTAACCTGCCTAGCCACTTGAGTAAACTACTGGGAAATTGGTTCTTTATACCACTACTGGTAATTTGATAAATGGTAGAACTGTGTCGGCGAAATCTATGGGTAACCTCATAAACAAAAGAGTAATGCACATCACCTGATAAAATAATGAAATTTGGCGGTGTTTTAACGTGACGGAAAATGTTGAGCATCACATTGGCCGTGCCCTGATGAGCCATCCAATTTTCTGCATCGACCATGAGCGGTTGGCCAAAAAAAGTAAAGATCCTTTGTATAGTTTCAATTAACTTGACCCCGTAAATTGGCGCTGGAGAAACCATGATCACACTCGGTTGGTCAATCAGTTCTTGTTGCAGCTCAGATAAGGCTTCCCAGTCCATTAATCCAGAGGGTTTAGCGGCGTTACTCTCAGATCGCCAACGTTGGGTACGGGTGTCTAACACCACAATTTTAGGGGTGGTTGCTAAGCAAAAATGCCATTTTTGCCAAGCAAATAAATCATCTATTAGCGCCATTTGCTGATGAACACCCTGTTGATCAAAATGTCTGCTGGCCTGTTTATTCAATGCGCAAAAGCGATCGGGTGCATTACCCCAACCTTGGCAAAGCCAATAGGCAATTAAGGCGTTACCTATAATTTGTTTAGAAAACGGATGACCGTATGCCGCTTCTTCCCAGCTCCGAGTTAAATTCCAATCATCAGTAATATCGTGATCGTCAAAAATCATGTAAGTAGGAATATGCGCTAGTCCACGGCGAACCGCCCCTAGGCCGGCAACAAAATCATTAATAATGACGCTTTCACGCTGATACAGTTCCGCAAATTGCTCGCCAATATGATGCTGTTCAAGCTTGAGCAGTGGCCACAATGCAGGTGACCAAACTAACAGATACATTGCCAGCATTTCATTTAAGCTAACTAAGTGATTTTTGGCATTGACCGAGGTAAAAATTGGCTTTTTACTGCCGACAAACAGTTTTTGATAAACGGCTTGACTGGCTTCATCACGCGGCAATAATTTATCCCGTTGATAATAACAATAGTCACTGTTAAACAGCTGTTCAGTATTGCTGATCAGCGCACCTTGCCAACTTTCACCATATAAACCCAATAATTTGATCACCTGATGAATAGCCACCAGCATAGGACCAGCGACATCATCAACATACACTTGATCGCCGGTCATCATTAACAATGACGGTCTTTGTTTGATTGAGGTGTGATCAGCAGCAAGTGCTTTATCCATTTGCAGCAAACCATCACCACTGTCAAAGTGGGGTTTTCGACACGAGCCATGAAGTACTTTACTGAGCTGATTTTTAATAGCAAAAGTGGGCCGAGTATTACCTGCATAGACAAGATCGGCAATAAGCGCAGTTAAAGGCGATCTTTGATCGTCAGCAAGTAAATCAAAATCATAAGAAAGCAGTGTTTCTTCTGGTAATGGCGTAGCTACCTTAACATTAATGAGATTAATAAAAGCATGGCTGCCAATAGGAATGCGTTGCAACTCAGAACTCTGCAATAAGCGGCTGAGAATAGGTGGTTGATCATCATGCTGATATACACGTAAGTGCAAATCATATTCAGCAGACGTAACCAACCAAAAAGTCAATTCATGGCAAGTGACATGTCTGAGTATGGGACCAGCAATAACTGCAGGTAATGCCTCGGCGGTACTGATAACAACTCCAAATATATCTACTGGTAATATTGCTTAATTTACACGATTTACGCATGACTTGTTAAGTGCAAAAACAACAAAATAGCCAACAGAGAGATAAATTGCTGCGAACATCGTCAATCCGATGTTATTGATAAACGTGAGCAGGACGCGGAAGCTGTGCCTACAGGGATGTAAGTACTTAGCGTGAGCAGGACGCGGAAGCTGACCGTCCTTCCATGGACATTTCATGGGCATCGT
>JBELHO010000032.1:0-36214 GCA_042091375.1 Thalassotalea sp.
CAACCACTAATTTTATTATTAATCAATATGATAGCGCTTACATAGACCTCCCACGCTATTAATTAACACAAATAAAGTTAATCAATTATCAATATTTAAACTTTTGTATTTTATAACTTTAATAGGCTCGCTAATACACCAAAATTATTTTTCATCTTATGTAATATGTTAACACTTTTTCTATTTGTCTATGCTTTGATAAACTTCTCATTATCTCTTTTGGTTTAGTTTTTTAACGTTGAGGTGTCGGTGTTATTTGGCGGCAAAGTGCATTACATTTGCAATACTATCAGGCTCAATTTTTAATTTCATTGAACGGGAAATTTGAATAAAGTAAATGCTAAAGATTAGCGATTATCTAACAACTGGTAAAGCTCGGTTAATTCAGTCAATTCAATGGTAGGTAAAGTAGTGATGGGCTTGCCGATTTGGTAACAAGACAACCAAGCCGATTGACCGCCAAAGCGATTGGCACCGTAAATGTCACTGTGACCACAATCACCGACATGCAGTAATTGCTGGCTTGTTATCCCTAAGTGTAGGCAAGCTAGACTAAACATATCGGCTGATGGTTTGAGTTGCATGTCTTGATTGGCTGAATAGACAGCATCGAAATACGGCCGTAAACCAATTTTACTGGTATCGACATTGCCATTGGTGATGGCCACTAAAGGCCAGCGTTGTTTGAGTGTCGCCAGTAAATCAAGGGTTGCCTTGGGCACTTCAAAATTACTTCGCTCAGCAATAAAATAGGCAAGGGCTTGTTCAGCCATAACGCGAGCATCAGCTTGGCTAAAACCCAAGGCTTTGATACCAAGAAAATAACAGTGTAGTCGCATTTGACCAACATCATTAGCTAATCTAGGCTGGCTTTTGAGTAATTGTTGACGAAATTGACCCCAGTAATGGTGATCGTAATTACCTGATTGACGAGCGGGAAGTTTGTCAGCAAAGTAGTCGACCATTTTTTTTATGGTCGTCAACATAACGGGACCGTTGTGATACAAGGTATCGTCAAGATCAAAACTGATGGCTTTAAACGGCTTTAGTCGACGGTTAAATCTCAAACAATGGGTCCTTCTATGCTAAAACTGAACATATATTCATTGCACATATACTCATTGAACATACGCTCATTGAACATACGCTCATTGAACATACGCTCATTGAACATACACTCATTAAACATACATAGATTAAGCATAGACTGACTTTAGACTATAATTCAACGTTTAAGGTGCAGCAAACAGTTGTTGATGGATTAATTTGGCAACTAGTTTTCTAAATTGACTCAGCAATAAGGTGTCCATGCGCGGATCAAAATGCTCTGCGTCTTGACTACTGATCGCCAAAAACCCTAATGATTGTTCACTGTGCTGTAATTTGATCAAAACCACCGAGCCATCGCTGACATCAGCAAAAATTTTGCATTGCTCAGCTTGCTGTAAGCGACCAAAATAATACTCGTCGAACTGTAAACGACTGTGCATTATGTCACTGCAATCTTCAGCAATTAAGCTGTCGTGACTTAACTCAACGGTTTTATTCAGCCACAATTTTAATCCCGACAATGACAACAGCTCTGTGGTTGCCTGATACAAGCAATCCAGTAACTGATCAGCGGTTTGACAATCAATGAGCCGTAAATATAAATCACTGTACAAGATAAACAATTGTTCATTTTGACTGGCAATGACCATAAGCTGAGTGATTTCTTCTTCAAGTGCCCCTACTTTGTCACGCAATAAGGTTTGTTGACGCTCTACCAACGATACTGCCCCGCGATGATTATCCGGCAGTCTTAATGTGGTCAATAGTTCGAGGTGTTTGTTAAAAAATTCAGGATTATCTTGTAAATAACTGACAACTAAATCATCAGATAAGAGTAGTTGTTCTGTCTGATCGCGCTGCAATTTATGGGTTGTATCTGTGGTTTTTTTATTCATAATTTTAATTGTCCATCAAAAACATGTAGCGCAGGTCCGGTCATTTTCACTGGGTTGCCTGGGCCTTTCCAGTAAATGCGCAGTGTGCCACCGGGTAAATTGACCTGTACTTGTTTCGCTAGTTTTTTTTGCATTTGGCCAATGACAACAGCGGCACATGCACCGCTGCCGCAGGCTAAGGTTTCGGCAGCTCCTCGTTCGTAGACTCTGAGCTGCACCGATTCAGGTGAAATCACCTGCATAAAACCAATATTGGCTCCTTTGGGGAAACGCGAGTGCACTGAAAGCTCTGCCCCGAGTTCAGCAACCGGTGCTTGGGTAATATCGTCAACGGTAATAACACAATGGGGATTGCCCATAGACACTGTGCCACACAATACCGTTTCATTGCTGCTGCGCAAAATGTAAGTTCCCTCGGCTTTTTGTGCCGTAAAAGGAATTTTATTAGGTTCAAATTGTGGCACCGGCATTGTCACTGACACATTGCCATCTTTTTCAATGAACAAGGTCATGTTACCCGATTGCGTGGAAACGCGAATTTTATTGCGAGCAATTAAGCCCTTAATACGCACAAAACGAGCGAAACAACGAGCGCCATTGCCACATTGACTGACTTCACTGCCATCGGCATTAAAAATCCGATAGTGAAAATCTAAATCGGGATCGTAGGGCGGCTCAACAATCAGCAATTGATCAAAGCCAACCCCGCGATTTCTATCAGCTAAACGGCGTATTTGATCATTGGTTAAATACACATTTTGGGTAACATTGTCGATCACCAAAAAGTCGTTACCTAAGCCATGCATCTTGGAAAAATGAACTAACATCTATTTATCATTCTCTTATAATTATTTTGCGCACCGCGCCAGCTAACTTCAGGGCAACAAACACTCGCCTTGCCATAATTGTTCGATGGTTTCCCGTTGACGGATCACGTACGACTGCTCACCATCTACCATTAATTCAGCAGCGCGAGGACGACTGTTGTAATTTGAGCTCATGGTAAAGCCATAGGCTCCAGAAGAGCGAACAGCAAGATAATCGCCAGCAACAATAGATAAATCTCTTGCTTTACCGAGAAAATCACCCGTTTCACAAACCGGACCGACAATGTCATAGCGGGCTTTGCCAGCGCTGCTACTATTGTCGACGGGGATGATATTTTGCCAGGCTTGGTAAAGTGCCGGACGGATCAAATCATTCATGGCTGCATCGACGATCGCAAAATTGCGACCGGCATTGGTTTTGATCAGCTCCACTTCGGTGATCAATACGCCTGCATTGGCCATAATCGCACGACCTGGCTCGTAGAGTAAGGTGAGATCTCTACCGGTTAATTTATCGGCAATTGCTTTGGCATATTCTTGCGGATGTGGCGGTTGCTCATCGTCGTAACAAACTCCTAAACCGCCACCAACATCGATATGTGAAAGTGCGATCCCTTGCTCACTTAACTTATCGACCAATAATAACACTCGATCAAGGGCATCTAAAAACGGTGCGACTTGGGTCAGTTGCGAGCCGATGTGGCTATCGATACCTTTAACGTCGATATGTGAATATTGTTGAGCTTTTTGATACAAGGCTGGGGCTTCATCAATACTGATCCCAAATTTATTTTCTTTTAAGCCGGTAGAAATATAGGGGTGGGTACCGGCATCGACATCGGGGTTGACGCGAAAAGAAATCGGTGCGCGTTTATCTAATTTTTTGGCAACCGCCTGGATGCGATCTAACTCCGCCGCCGATTCAACATTGAAACAATAAATACCGCGCTCTAAAGCAAAAGCAATTTCTTCCGATGTTTTACCAACACCTGAGAACACCACTTTGCTAACATCGCCACCCGCTTCGATAACCCGACACAATTCACCTTTAGAGACAATATCAAAGCCCGAGCCCAAACGCGCCATAATATTCAGTACCGCAATATTACTGTTGGCCTTTACCGCATAACAAACCATGTGTGGGCGTTCGCCCGCCGCCTGATCAAAGGCATGCCAGTGCCTTTCTATAGTGGCTCGTGAATAGATAAATAATGGGGTGCCGTGATTTTTTGCTAAATCACTAACAGCGCAATCTTCCGCATAGAGCTGATCGCGTTTATAATTAAAAAAATCTACCACAAATTTTCCCTTTGATTATTGGAAGGTTGAGCTTGTTCAGTGTTATTATCATTTTGCTTTTCTGGTGTTTGGTACAAAGGTCCCTTCATACCACAACCCGCGAGCAATAGATTGAGCACTAAAAAAGTAAAAATAATTGAATTGAATTTACGCATTTTATATTTAATCGATTTTTTTCCCATGATAGACGTTTTATAATCACATGACTATCACTTAGCAACGAAACAAAAGCGATTTTTCGCATTTTTGTCAAAGGATCAAGCATGAATGATACTGAGTATAATGTTTTAGCCGATGATTTACTTTTGGCTATTGAAGAAGCCATTGAAGATTGTGGCGTCGACATAGATTACGAGGGAGTGAGTGGTCTATTAACCCTGACCTTCAAAAACAGCAGTAAGATTATCATCAACAAGCAAGCGCCCTTGCATGAAATATGGGTGGCAACAAAGTACAATGGTCATCATTTTCACGTTATTGATCAGCAATGGATAGACAAACGTGGTGCTGGCGAGTTTTGGCAATTTATCTCCAGTGCGGTGAGTAAACAAGCCGAAGTAGAACTCAAACTCAACGCTGAATAATCTAAGAGACTCTTATGACTAACAATACGGTCCGTATAGCAACTCGAAAAAGTGCCTTAGCCCTGTGGCAAGCAGAGTATGTGAAAGCACAATTAGAGCACTTTCATCAGGATATACAGGTAGAGCTGGTGCCGATGACCACTAAAGGCGATATTATTTTAGACACACCACTGGCCAAAGTCGGTGGCAAAGGGCTGTTTGTCAAAGAGCTTGAAGTTGCTATGCTTGAAAATCGCGCCGATATTGCGGTGCATTCAATGAAAGATGTGCCAATTGCCTTTCCCCCGGGCTTGGGATTAGAAGTGATCTGCCCAAGAGAAGATCCTCGCGATGCCTTGGTATCAAATACAGTCAAATCAATTGCAGAATTACCGCATGGCGCTGTACTTGGCACTTCGAGTTTACGCCGTCAATGCCAAATCAAGGCGCTTCGCCCCGACTTAGACGTACGCGATCTGCGCGGCAATGTTAACACCCGCTTACACAAACTTGATCAGGGTGAGTATGACGCTATTATCTTAGCCGCAGCTGGCCTGATCCGCCTCAATATGGTGGAGCGTATTCAACAATATATTGCCCCCGAAGTGATGCTGCCGGCCAATGGCCAAGGCGCTGTTGGTATCGAATGTCGCAGCGACGACACGGTGATCAAAGCCCTTCTTGCTCCTTTAGCTTGCTCGGCAACTGATATCAGGGTGACCGCTGAACGCGCGATGAACCGAGCCTTAGAAGGCGGATGCCAAGTGCCTATTGGTAGCTACGCTACCATTAAAGACGGTACCTTATGGTTGCGAGGTTTAGTCGGTAGCATTGATGGTTCGCAAATTTTACAAGCGGATATTGCTGGTGCTTGTGATTGTGCAGAGCAATTGGGAACCTCCCTAGCAGAGCAATTATTAGCCCTTGGTGCCGACAAAATATTGCGTCAAGTGTATGAGCAACAATAGACCCTGTGTGTTGATAACCCGCCCTGAAGTATCAGGGCAGTTATTGGCTAAGCATTTAGACAAGTTTGGTATTTGTTCAATATGTCAGCCGTTGTTTGATTATCAGCCATTGCCCAGTTCGCCTGCCCTGAAAAAATTGATCAATGAACATAATTCAGCCATTATTATTTTTATCAGTGTAGCTGCTGTTGACTATGCCGCGCGTAGCTATTCATTAGCCCGGTGGCAAAATAACCGCGTACTTGCGGTGGGACCGCAAAGCCAGTTGGCATTGGCAAAATATCATATCAACGCTGAAATTCCTTTGCGTTCTGACAGCGAAGGGCTGTTGCAGCATCCGTTGTTGCAATCGGTAAACAATCAACATATTTTTATTGTCAGAGGCGATGGCGGTCGCGAGTTGCTCAAACAACAACTCAGCCAACGCGGTGCCCATGTGCATTATTTACAAACGTATCAAAGGCAATGGCGTTCCTTTAGCAAAGACACAGGCCAACAATGGCAAAACAATGAGATTAATTGTATTGTTGTCACCAGTAACGCTATATTAGATAAGACTATTGCGTTAATGAATACGGTGGCAGCACCATGGAAATTCACTTGTTTATGGGTGGTCGCCAGTGAACGCATTAAACAGAGTGCAGAGCAGCACGGAATACTAAAAGTAGTCAATGCAAATGGCGCTAACAATGAAGCAATATCAACTGCTATTCGTCAATATGGAATGAACTGATGACCGATGAAAAACCTATCGCAAAACCGCCGGTAACTAACAGCACTGCAAAAGATAAACTACAGGCTGGAAAAGTGCCAGCGGCGACTATTGACAGTAAATCAACAAAAAAAACCTCACCTGGCAATGCCTCTGTGGCCAATAAAACTACAAATACCAATGGTCAAAACAAGGTGTCAAAAATAGCAGTATTCACCTTATTATTGGTGATTATTATCATTGCCGCGATGGCAAGTGCGGTTGTTTTTTATCAACGACAACACCTTGTACTTCAACAACAACTGCAAGATCAAATTGCTAGCTCAGTTCAACAACAAAGCATCGAGATAAAACAACAGTTTGATCAGCAACTAGGCAATTATCAACAGACAACAACCGATAGTATAACCGCACAACTCAATGATGCTACTCAGTCGAATCTATCGGCTATGTCGATACTAGAGCAAAGGGTTAACCAACAAATAACCGCCAAACCAACAGACTGGTTACTCAATGAAGCAGAATATCTTATCCGCATGGCATCTCGAAGTCTTTGGTTGCACCAAGACAGTCAAGCAGCGATAAAATTGCTGATTGCTGCAGATGCTCAGTTCAAGCAAAAAACCCAGACTAAGTATTTAGTGCTCAGACAACTGATCCAAGAGGATATTGCTCAGTTACGCGCTATCCCAGCATTAACCACTGAAGACGCGGTGTTATCTTTGCTGGCATTAACAAAACAGGTGATGTCCTTACCTTTGGCGCACGGTAAAAAAGAACAGATAGTGGCAGTCACACCCGAGTTATCCTCTGACATTGCCGATTGGCGCAGTAATTTATTGATCACATGGAATAAATTTAAACAAGATTATTTTACCCTGCGCCCCATCAATGCCAATATTCAACCTTTATTGGCACCTGAATACCAGCAGCATTTGCGGCAAAATTTGGCACTTAAAATCCAACTGGCTATTTGGGCGGCAACAGAGCATAAATCCAGTCTTTTTAAACAAGCACTCACTGATATTAGTCAATGGCTAACCGCATATTTTGACATGGCAGAGACAGCAAATATTGCCTTTAACACCAAAATCAATGAGTTACACGCCCAAATTATCAATATTGATGGCCCCATTGAACTGCGTTCACTTCTCGCCCTTCAGCAAGAAATTAACCAGCAACTGTTAGACAATACTGAGACTAAATTACCGCTGAATAAACCCAGCGCTGATGACGATAACGATGCTGTTGAACAGCCCCTGCCGACTGCTGATGACAGATCAGTAAAAAAGACAAAGGCTAAGGACAACGCATGAAACGCTTATTAATTTTTATTGTCCTATTTTTCATTGCGATAGCAACAGCGCCTTTTTTAATTGATGAAAAAGGCTACATTTTGATCGTCATCGGTGATCATGCCCGAGAAACCACCGTCACTGCTGCCATCGCCATGTTATTGTTTATTTTCTTGTCTTTACTGGTTTTTGGCCGTGTCATTAAGCGCAGTTTTTCATTGGGTTTAGGGGCTTGGTATAAAATCACCACCGCCAGTAAACGACGGGCTTTAAAAGATCTCAACCGAGGGATCGCGGCTTATTTATTGGAAGATTACCAACAAGCCGAGCATTTGTTGGCGAAAAGTGCTGAGCCTGCCAACTTTCAGCACATTGCCTACCTAATGGCAGCCTGCGCCGCACAAAAGCAATCGTGTAACGAAAATAGCCAACATTACCTCAACCAGCTAGATCACTCATTAACCAGCTACAATGAAACGGGTTTGGAGGCGATTTTGATCACGGTAAAGTTATTAATCGCGCAACAACAAAATGAACAAGCGCGCAGTGTACTCAATGACTACCATAAACACCTAAAACAGGACCCGCGTTTACTTGCCCTAGAAATTGAACTGAGTTTAATTGAGCAACGCTATGCTTACGTTGTTGAGCAATTAGACAAGGTGCGAAAAGACAAGTATTTTACTGAAAATAAGCTGATGTCATGGGAGTTGTCTGCCTTCTACGGGGTTTTTAATGAACAAATTATTAGCCGCGACAGTGAGACTTTATCCACTTATTGGCAAAAATTACCGAGAAAAGTTAAGCAACGCGACGCAGTGATCATTGCCTATTGCCAAGTCTTAGCAAAGCACCATATCGACAAACCCTTAGTTGAACTCTTGTTACCTGTGATCAAAAAAGGCAGTAATGAAAAGCTGCTCAGCGCCTTGTGCAAGTTGCCAATAAACAAACCTGATGAGTTGATCGTGGCGGCGCAAAAACAACTACAGAAAAATCCCAACAGTGCAAAGTGGCTGAGTTGTTTAGCCCACTTGGCGTCGGCTGGCAAACAGTTTGCCATGGCTGAAAAAGCCTTTACCAGCTTGTTTAATCTTGCAGGTAAGCAATACACCCATGCCGATATTCAGGCGTTTGCAGATGTTGAACAACAACAAGGCCATTATCAACGAGCGATTGAATTACTGCAAAGCAGTAAAACCATGGCGTAACTAAAACCGCCAATAAACCTTAGCTAAAACAGCTTAATACAATGCGTTTATAGCGCCACTGTATCCATGCATAATAGCTATCTAACCTTTGTCAGCGACCCTTTTTAAAACATGAATACACCGATAATTAAAATTAAACCTGTTATTAAGCACCACGGTTTATTTATTTGTTCAGTCAGTATATTGTGTTTAATTATCCTACTGATCACCAGTCAGTTTATATGGTCGCAGGCCAAACTATCACTGATGTTTTTAATTTCTTTTGCCTTAGTGATGCTGTTTTTAGGCATTAGTAAATTGCTCGAGCCTAATTACAGTTTGTTGTTAACGCCAACGCTTTTTAGGTATGAGCATAAACGAGGTCACTGGCAACTGCCTTGGAGTGCGATTAAAACCATTAATACAGTTTCTAATACCCGAGGTATTGAGTTAGAGCAGTTGGCATATTTCGGTATTGCCTTGCATAGTATTGATAGTTTGGCGGCTAACATTTCACCTCGGCTAGCCAATCAACTGATACATGAACAAAAACCATTACTAATATACTGTGTCAATGCAGGCTTGATCGCGCCAGCACAAGCCGTGGTTAATTTTGACCGCTACACTACCAGTGAAGGTGAACAATTGGTGGGGCCCATTGCTGGTTTTCTGCATCAAGCGGTGGTGCTTCACGGCGCACTTGGCGCTCATTTATATATTGCGCAGAGCAACATAGATAGATCTATTGAAGACTGTGTTGACTTGCTCAACGCTTGTAAAAAAAGCAGTGAGGAGGATAGTCCTCCTCACAGTTGACGCTTGCTTCGCCGTTTGTATTAAAGAGACTTAACCAGCATTAGATATAGGCAAAAGCGTCGGCATACATGTGCTTGATATCTGCACCCTGCGCAACAAAGTCTTTGCGAACTGCGCCTACCATATCAAACCGGCCGGCGAGATAAATATCGTAATTTTGTAAATCTTCAATTTGCTGCATGACCACTTGATGCACCATACCTGTCAGCCCTTGCCATTGCTCTGAGGGGTTTTCAATTACCGGATGAAAACTGCCGTTGGCTAGGCCACTGACTGCTTTGTCAGTTTTGCTCAATTCATAGCAAGCACTCTCATCACGCAATCCCCAATAGACAATAACTTTTCGCTGTGATTGTTGTGCTAACAAAAATTCGAACATTGATTTGATGTAAGAAAAACCTGTTCCACCAGCGATCAATAACAAGGGGCGTTGACTATCTGTGCGCAGTTGCGCGTTGCCTAATGGCAACTCAATGGTCACAGTATTAGAGGTTTTAATGCGTTCAATCACTTGCATAGGGTAACTATCTGCGACGAAAGCGCCTATTTGCAATTCAATGGTGTCACTGCCTGGGGCATTGGCGATAGAAAAAGGCCGCTTGTCGTCTTCACTCATCACGAAGTTAAGGTATTGGCCAGGGAGAAAATCAACCATTTCTGTTGGTGTTAACAATACTTTGTAGACAAACTCAGTTAACATCTCAATCGACTTAACCTGACATTTTACTTGTTTCATTTTTTAACCTTTATTGATATTTACTCTGGGGTTGGGGCAAATATTCCGAGTTCTTGCCAGATCTCATCAATGTGCTGTTTAACATCTTCACTCATCACAATGGGCTCACCCCATTCACGTACTGTCTCTCCAGGCCACTTATTGGTCGCATCCAAGCCCATTTTAGAGCCTAAACCGGAAACCGGTGATGCAAAATCTAAGTAATCTATTGGGGTGTTTTCGATCATTACCGTATCGCGACTGGGATCCATTCGCGTGGTCATTGCCCAAATAACGTCTTGCCAATCGCGGGCATTAATATCGTGATCACAAACAATAACGAACTTAGTATACATAAATTGTCGCAAGAAAGACCAAACGCCCATCATCACGCGTTTGGCATGTCCGGGGTATTGCTTTTTGATGGTCACTACCGCCAAGCGATATGAACAACCTTCTGGCGGTAAATAAAAATCTTCAATTTCAGGAAATTGTTTTTGTAAAATAGGCACAAAAACCTCGTTGAGTGCCACACCTAAAATAGCCGGCTCATCAGGCGGTCTACCGGTGTATGTGCTGTGATAAATAGCATTGTTTCGCTGGGTGATATGGGTAACAGTCAATACTGGGAAATCATCGACTTCGTTGTAATAACCAGTGTGATCGCCGTAAGGTCCCTCTGGCGCTACCTCATTGGGATCTATATAGCCTTCGAGGACAATTTCTGCAGACGCTGGTACCGTCAAATCATTGCTAATACACTGAGTTACTTCGGTTTTAGCACCGCGCAGTAAGCCGGCAAAAGCGTATTCAGATAAGGTATCGGGTACTGGCGTAACAGCCCCTAGTATGGTGGCAGGATCAGCACCTAAGGCTATCGATACCGGGTACATTTCACCGGGATGAGTTTGTTTAAACTCTTGAAAATCTAAAGCACCGCCTCGGTGTGAAAGCCAGCGCATAATTATTTTATTCTTAGACAACACTTGCTGTCGGTAGATACCTAGATTTTGACGGGATTTATGTGGCCCTCTGGTCACCGTTAATCCCCAAGTGATCAATGGCGCTACGTCACCGGGCCAACATCTTTGTACTGGTAACGCGGTCAGATCAACTTCCTCACCCTGCAAAACTATTTGCTGGCAAAGTGCTTTTTTGATCACTTTAACCGGCATATTCAATACTTGTTTATACACCGGAATTTTACCTAAAGCATCGCGAAACCCCTTAGGTGGCTCAGGCTCTTTCAACATCGCCAATAACTTACCAACGTCGCGCAGTGCCTTAACATCTTGTTGCCCCATCGCTAAAGCCACCCGATCTGGGGTACCAAATAAATTGGTTAATACCGGCATAGTCAAGGCTTGACCCTGTTCATCCACAGGCTTTTCAAATAACAAGGCCGGGCCACCCATGCGCAAGGTGCGGTCACTTATTTCGGTCATCTCTAAATGCGTTGATATCGGTTGCACAATGCGCTTCAGTTGGCCTATTTTTTCAAGTTGGTCAATGAAGTCTCTAAGATCTTTATATTTCATCGCTAAAATTAAATCATTCAGTAATTTTCGCTATTGTAACAATATGTAGCTGAAATTGCTCACTTAGCCGTCGCTGAATTTATCAAAGTCGTTGTTATTGGTGAAGCAAACTGTACATAAAGACGAGATTAACAGTTAAACGACTAAGGATTTTTCTAAATACAATAAAAAATGCCAGCGTATTCGCTGGCATTTTTTTATGAAAATACAATGACTATTTTCGTTTCATCGAGTCAAAAAAGTCGTTATTGGTTTTCGTCATGGCAAGTTTATCGATCATGAATTCCATCGCGTCAATTTCACCCATTTCATGAACTATTTTACGCAATATCCACATTTTTTGTAGTTCATCAGGTTTAGTCAATAGCTCTTCTCGACGGGTACCACTGCGATTAAAATGAATCGCAGGAAATACCCGTTTTTCAGCAATTTTACGAGACAAGTGCAGTTCCATGTTACCTGTGCCCTTAAATTCTTCGTAGATAACTTCATCCATTTTAGAGCCAGTATCGACAAGAGCAGTAGCAATAATGGTTAAACTGCCGCCTTCTTCAATATTGCGCGCTGCACCAAAAAAACGTTTCGGGCGATGCAATGCATTGGCATCGACACCACCGGTTAATATTTTCCCTGAAGAGGGGATTACCGTGTTGTAAGCACGTGCCAAACGAGTAATAGAATCGAGTAAAATAACCACGTCTTTCTTGTGCTCGACTAAGCGTTTTGCTTTTTCAATAACCATTTCCGCAACTTGAACATGTCGATTAGCGGGTTCATCAAAAGTTGAAGCTATCACTTCGCCTTTGACCAAGCGCTGCATTTCCGTCACTTCTTCAGGGCGTTCATCGATAAGCAAGACCATTAATTCACACTCTGGATGATTATAGGCGATACTCTGCGCGATATTTTGTAATAATAAGGTCTTACCGGCTTTGGGTGGAGCAACGATCAAGCCGCGCTGTCCCTTGCCTATCGGTGATGCTAAATCGAGCACTCGGGCAGTGATGTCTTCTGTCGAACCATTACCGCGCTCCATACCAATGCGGCCATTGGGGTGTATCGGGGTTAAATTTTCAAATAAAATTTTGTTGCGTGAATTTTCCGGACGGTCAAAATTAACTTCATTAACCTTTAACAGCGCAAAGTAACGTTCACCATCTTTTGGCGGGCGAATTTTACCGTTGATAGTATCACCGGTTCGCATACTGAAACGTCTGATCTGACTGGGAGATACATAAATATCATCCGGTCCAGCTAAATAAGAAGAGTCAGCTGAACGCAAGAAACCAAAACCATCTTGTAAAATTTCTAAAACACCACCGCCAAAAATATCTTCACCACTTTTAGCATGGGCTTTGAGAATAGCAAAAATAATATCTTGTTTGCGATTTCGAGCAAGGTGCTCTAATTTCATTGATTCAGCTAATTTTACAAGTTCACTAATGGGTTTTTCTTTGAGTTCAGTAAGGTTCATAGTTTGAGGTTCTTAGACTAATAGGTGTTGGTTAATTGCGCTTGTCGGCATTTAGTAATGAATAGGTTGGCTTTTTGAAAGTGATTTTATATTTTCGTCAATTAACGTTAGCATTAAATAACTAACAGGTAAAGTTTCTCACCGTAAAACTTAATAAAAAATGTTATCTGTACAAAAAAGGCTCGAACAACGAGCCTTTTTATCATTATAAATTGTTATCTATAAACTCTTTTAATTGAGTTTTTGATAATGCCCCAACTTTGGTGTCAGCGACAGCACCATCTTTAAATAATAATAGTGTTGGGATCCCACGAATACCAAACTTAGGCGGTGTTGCCTCATTTTGGTCTATGTTGAGTTTACCGACAGTAACCTTTCCTTGGTACTCTTCAGCAATCTCGTTAAGTAACGGGGCGATCATTTTACATGGCCCACACCATTCAGCCCAAAAATCAACTAATACTGGTCCTGTGGCACTAATTACATCTGTATCAAAACTATCATCTGTTAATTGAACTATCTTATCACTCATTTCGTTCTCCGTTCTTGTTGGCGTAGTGCCGAATTTTCCGAAATTATACCTGTAGAATAATTATTTACCAATAGTGATGTTATATTGTTAACTTTTAAGTCAGACAAAAAAGTCATTTAACTGCACAATTGTTAATATCTGCGCATTTTTTTATAGGTATTTTGCACATTATTGATACATTCTCAGCAAGCGTATTGTCATCTAGACAAACTGTTCCAGCTCAAAACCCAACCGAATTAAAGGCTAAAATACGACAAAAGACTTGTACCTGACAATTAAATAGCGGTTATTTTAGATACTAATTTTTATTAGCAGTACAAAGTGTTAAGCTTAACCCTATGAATAAATCTCACTTAACAGAAACAAAGTTCACAGAGCTTAATTTAGCAGATAATGTCATTGCTGGATTAAATGCCATGGGCTTTGAGAATTGTACGTCAATTCAAGCCAAGTCTTTACCTGTATTGATGCAGGGCAAAGATATCGCCGGTCAAGCTCAAACAGGTGAAGGAAAAACCATCGCCTTTTTAGCTGCTACCTTTCATCATTTATTGAGTAAATCAGCGCCGACCCACAATCAGCCACGCGCTATCATTATGGCACCTACCCGCGAACTTGCCATACAAATTCATCGCGACGCAATTGCCATGGCAAAAACCACAGGGTTGCGATTGGGTATTGTTTATGGCGGTGAAGGCTATGACAGTCAACGACAAGCGTTGTCTGAAGGTGTAGATATACTCATTGGTACTTGTGGACGTTTAATTGACTACTTAAAACAGGGCATATACAACCTTAATCACATCGAAGTGGTTGTTTTAGATGAAGCCGATCGAATGTTTGATTTAGGTTTTATTAAAGATATTCGCTTCATGTTCCGCCGCATGCCGGCAGCAACTGAGCGTTTGAGTATGCTTTTCTCGGCGACCTTGTCATTTCGCGTCAAAGAGCTCGCCTTTGAACACATGAATGACCCAGTCAGCGTTGAAGTCGCTCCTGAGCAAAAAACCAATAGCCGTATTAGCGAGGAACTTTTTTATCCTTCGAACGAAGATAAAATGGCGCTATTACAAACATTGATTGAAGAAGAGTGGCCAGATAAAGCCATTGTATTTGCCAATACCAAACATATTTGTGAAAAAATATATGCGCATTTAGTGGAGGATAAAATTCGCGTAGGTCTGTTAACTGGCGATGTAACTCAAAAGAAACGCCTAAAAATTCTTGAATACTTTACCGCTGGTCACTTAGATATTCTTGTCGCTACCGATGTTGCGGCCAGAGGTTTACACATTCCTGCGGTGACCCACGTATTCAACTATGACTTACCTGATGATTGCGAGGATTATGTGCATCGCATCGGCAGAACAGGTCGTGCCGGAGCCAATGGCCATGCAATAAGTTTTGCTTGTGAAGAGTATGTATTTAATTTGCCTGCGATTGAAACCTATATTGAGCATGCTTTACCCGTGACTAAATACGACCATCAATCACTATTGACCGACTTACCTAAGCCCAAAGTTAAACAACGACGACATAAACCTCATAACGGTGGTCAGAACCGCAATAAAACAGGTGGTTATCGCGGTAGAAAAAATTAACTTAAGTTTATGACAGATCTCAATGAAAACCGCAATTCACCTTACTATGTTGTAATAGACCTAGGGTCGAATAGTTTTCATATGCTGATCACCCGGCAACTTGAAAATAGCGTCCAAGTCGTCGATAAAATCAAACGTAAAGTCCGTCTTGCGGCGGGATTAAGTGACGATAATGTATTATCTGAACAAGCGATTTTACGGGGTTTGACCTGCTTGCGCTATTTTGCCGAGCGATTGCAAAACATTCCACAAACGCAAACCCGCATTGTGGCAACGGCAGCAGTAAGACTGGCAAAAAATAGCAACGATTTTCTCAACCGAGCAAATATGGTGTTAGGCAGAGAAATTGACCTGCTCAGCGGTCAACAAGAAGCTGAACTGATATATTTAGGTAACGCCTATACCACTGAGGGTAATGAGCAAAGGTTAATTATTGACATTGGTGGTGCGAGTACTGAATTAATTATTGGTTCGCATTTACAACCCAAAAAAATGACTAGTCTAAATATAGGCTGTGTCACCATAGCTCAGCAATTTTTTGTCGATGGTGTTATTACCCCTCAAGCTTTCGAGCATGCCAAAGCTTATGCCGTGAAAATATTACACCCCATAGTTGCACAATATGTTGAGCTTGGCTGGAAAAAAGTATTCGGTGGTTCAGGGACTATGCAGGCATTAGCGGAAATACTGCTCTTTGCGCAAAAGTCGCCGATCATCTCGGCCCGCTTTTTACAACAAATGGAACAGCAAGTACAGACCTTTACACACATAGATCAAATAGCCATTGCTGGCTTAAAACAAGAGCGGGTTGCGGTATTTGCCAGCGGCGTTGTTGTTTTATCTGCACTATTTGACTGTTTTAACATTCAAGCGTTACAACTATCTAATGGCGCATTGCGCGAGGGCTTGCTCTATCAAATACTACCTCAGCAAAACAACTTGTCGATCAGGCAACAAACCATCCGATCCCTGATGCAGCGCTATCGCGTTGATAGCCAATACGCGGCTCGAGTAAAAACACAAGCCATTTACTTGTTTGACTGTTTTAGTAAAGCGTGGCAATTGCGCAAAGATGACGATTATCAGCTACTATTAGCCAGCTGTGATTTACATGAAATAGGTCTATTATTAGCTTACAAAAATTATCAACAACACAGTGCATATATCATTGCACACGCCGACTTGAATGGTTTTGAGCCAACTCAGCGTCAGTTACTTGGCAGCTTAGTACAATTTCATACGGGTGAAATTGCAACAGTAGCCTTTAACAAGTCATTACTCAGTGAACAAGCCAGATCAACGCAATTGATGATAATTTTACGCCTAGCTATTATTTTATGTCGGCAAAGAAATCATCATCGCCTACCGCAATACACCGCCTGTGTAGAGCAAAATATAACCCTGTGTTTACCCGATGCTTGGCTAGCTGAACACACTCTTGTCGCAGATGAACTCAGCCAAGAAGTCAATTACCTAAAAGCGATTGGCTACCATCTTGATTTAAGTTAATCTTTGTCCTCGTTGCTGGACATATTTGCTGTGCTAGCCCAGAAGTTGGTCACAATGATAATAATGCCACCCAATATCATTATGGCATTTAACTTTTCATCTAATAGCAGATAAGCGGCAATAATACCGTAAATAGGCTCTAAACTCAGGGCTATTGCAGCAGTTTGCGCCTTGAGTCGCTTTAATGCGTAATTAAATATTGAGTGTGCAAGTGCAGTAAAAACCACCCCTAACACAATCAACAGACCCAATTGTGTCGATGACAAGCTCACCGGCACAAGCAACATTATGGGTAACAGCCACAAGAAAGCAAAAAGATTTTGAAAAAACACCACTTGATGAGCCGGTGTTTTCTTGACAAATTTGCGATTACAAATGATCAATAATGCATAAGCTATAGCTGAAATAATACCTGACACAGCGCCTGTGATCATCTGCAAATCGAAATGTGCTAAGGGTACAACAAGGCCAATACCTAATGTGCTAAGTAACGCTTGCAGCAGTGAGGTAAGACAAAACTTTTCATTAAAAAAAACCGGTTCGAGCACACTAACAAACACCGGAAATGTTGCAAAAGTGATCAGGCCAAGGGCCACAGTCGTCTGTTGAATAGCGTAAAAAAAACTCAGCCAATGTAAAGCCAACAATGCCCCAGTAAAGATTAATGCAACAAGTGATGCGCCATCTATGATCAGGCGTTTTTTTTCTGCAATGACAATAAATACATATAAAGCAACTACGGCAAAAAAAGCTCGGCCGATAACAATTGTCGTTGCAGGTAAACTGAGCCATTTGGCAAATAACGCTGACAGAGCGAAAAGCAACACAGCACCATGTAAGGCTCCATAAGACTTAGTTAGATATGACATCCAATCGTCACTGTATTAACCATGCCCGTCATCATTTAGCCAGTGAGCAACCTGTTTAGCAAAATAAGTTAAGATACCGTCGGCACCAGCCCGCTTGAATGCCAACAGCCCTTCCATGACACAGGGTTTTTCCGCCAACCAACCTTGTTGAATAGCCGCAACATGCATAGCATACTCGCCACTGACTTGGTAAGCATAGGTCGGCACTTGAAAGGTATCTTTAGTGCGGCGCACTATATCCAAATAAGGCATACCCGGTTTGACCATTACCATGTCAGCGCCTTCACTAATATCTTGTGCAATCTCATGCATTGCCTCATTTGAGTTGGCAGGATCCATCTGATAGGATTTTTTATTACCTCCTTTGATGGTGTTTGCTGAACCCACCGCATCGCGAAATGGGCCGTAATAATGAGAGGCGTATTTCGCTGAATAAGCTAAGATTTTAGTATTGACATGACCCTGTTGTTCCAGTGCTTTTCTGATAGCACCAATACGACCATCCATCATATCAGATGGGGCAACAATATCAGCTCCAGCATCGGCATGAGAGAGCGCTTGTTTAACTAAGATTTCTGTGGTGACATCGTTTAACACATAGCCTTGATCCTTGCCTTGATCGGCAATAACGCCGTCTTGACCATGGGTGGTAAACGGGTCAAGAGCAACATCGGTAATAACACCCAGTTCAGGATAATGCGCTTTTAAGGCTTTTACTGTCCTTTGCACTAGGCCTTCGGGGTTATATGCCTCCTCTGCATAGAGTGATTTTTTGCTGTTTGTTACCACAGGAAAGATAGCGACGGCAGGAATACCTAGGGCCACTAACTCCTCGGCTTCGTTTAGCAATAAATCGATGCTTTTCCGCTCTATGCCGGGCATAGAAGCAATAGCCTCTGACTGTTGCTCGCCTTCAAGTACAAATACAGGATAAATTAAATCATTTACTGTCAGTTGATTTTCGGCCATTAACCGTCTAGAAAAATCATCTTTGCGCATACGTCGCATGCGCTTAGCTGGAAAATTTGCAAAGGTATTATTCATGGTAATTCTCATATCTTATCGTATTGTTATCAATCGACTGAGGGTATGCTAATACGCCGACTAATCACTTGGTTTCTGCCTTGATTTTTTGCAGTATATAAAGCTTTATCTGCAGCAGTGAACAAATGCTCTGGCAATGCCATTTTCTCGTGTAAATAAGTGCTCACACCACAACTGATAGTCAATGATAATGGTTTTGCCTTATTGTTAAATACTGAAGTTTCAACCTTAAGCCTAAGCTCTTCAGCAAGGGCAATGGCACCCGCTTCATTGGTTTCGGGGAGGACCAAGCAAAATTCTTCACCGCCATATCGACAACCAACATCAGAACTGCGGCTAAGACAGTGTTTGACTATCTTCGCTAAACCAATTAAACAATTATCGCCGGCTAAATGACCGTGAGTGTCATTGACTTGTTTGAAGTGATCAATATCTATCACCACCAAACTCAAGGGAGTCAAATTACGGCGGCTACGCCGAAATTCAGCGGTAATTTTTTGATCGTAAAATCTTCGATTATAAAGTCCAGTGAGTGAGTCTAAGGTATTTTTTAATTCAAGTTCACGATTGACATCAGCTAATTCTTGCAAAGCAATGTTCAATTCTAAGGTTCGCTCTTGCACCCGTAATTCGAGTTGTTCTTGGTTTTCATTTTGCAGTTGTAATAACTCTTCTTGCGCTTCACGTGAAATCATTTCATTTTGCAGTGCTTCTTGTTGTGCAATCCGTTTAGCCTCAAGTTGTTCTGTATATTGGCGGCTCAATAGAAAACTGATCAAAAAACTGTTTAACCAAAAAGCAACAGTAAACAGCGAAGCATTAAACTGCTGCCAACCGTGTAAAACAATATTGGTCAAATAAACCACAGACTGAATAACAAATACTAGGGTAAACAAACGCGCTATTCCCTGACCTGATTTGATCAAAATCACACCCAAAAAGATCAATAAAATACTCACCAGTAAATTAATTAGGTTGGCTATGATCAAATTAACGTCGAGACTAAAAAAAATACAGGCTGGTATGTAAGCCAATAGAGCCGCAATAACTAACTTAAAAATCATATACAACAAATGGTGATTGAATTGTAATGAAAATAATTCGGCGCTAAACCAAAGAACAAGTATCGCCGAACAAGACATAAATACCGGTAACTCTATTCTACTAAGCACACTCAATACCCCAAGAGCATCATAGTTAGTCATGCCATAAAAAACAGTAAGCAATAGCGCTTGGGTTAAAAAGTACCCAGACAGCAAGAGTATTTTTCGATTGCGATTAACCGTAAAAATTATCAATAAAATAAGTGACAACATGGCAATACTGCCAATTGCTACACCGGAAATAAATGATCTACTTGACTGTTTTTCTACAAAAGGGATAGCTGCCATAGCCTTAATAGGCAGCGTCACTTGACCAGCAGAATTAAGCATGACAAAAAGTGTACTCTGTTGATCAGCAGCAAGAGAAAATTGTCCCGTTACCCCATTGTTGAGGTGTTTTTGCAAGGCAATTTGCTTACTCTGCGAATTTTTGTCGACAATGTATAGTTGACCACCAATGAAATGTATTGCGTCATTGATAATTAAAAAATAACTTTGTGGCTTGTGACTGAGATTAACTACATCAACCTTGAGCCAATTCCTGCCTTTGACTAATTGCGCATTTTTAGCTGGCAGGGTTTGCCAAACTGATGGGGGTAAATTAAAAACTTGCTCAGATGGTAATATTTGACCTTGTAGCACAGGAAGTTGATGAATTTTAGTGATGAGCACTTGCTCGGCATCAAGGGCTGATGCCATTGCCACTATTTGAGTGGCAATATACAACTGAGCAAAGATGAAAACTGCGCGCATACAATTGATCAACTTGTCCCCCAATTAAATACTTTTTTACTATTGGCCTGTGTTTGCTCCACTATGTCATCTACCGAATAGTTGCTGTGATGGGCTATTGATTGCACTATATGTGCCAAATGATAAGGCTCATTTCGACTACTTTTCGGTTTTGGCTTTATAGTCCGTGGCAATAAATAAGGTGCATCTGTTTCAATCATCAATCGGTCAAGAGGAATATACTGAACAATATCTCTCAGGGTTTGACCGCGCCTTTGATCACACAGCCAACCGGTAATACCTATGTACATGCCGAGATTTAAGCACTGTCTTAATTCAATTAAATCACCTGTGAAACAATGTGTTACCATAGTAGGAAGGTTACCCTCAGCTGAGGTTAACACATTAATCCAAGCAGCGAATGCATCGCGCTGATGTAAAAATAAAGGCAGTTGCAATTGTTGTGCTAATTGTACTTGCTCAGCAAAGATACGCAGTTGCTGCGCTGGTGCAGAAAAATTTCGATTAAAATCTAAGCCACATTCGCCAATAGCCTTTACCCAAGCATTGCCTGCCAAGTCTGCTAATTGTTGTAAATAATCATCATCAACCCGATCTGCATCGTGGGGATGAATACCTACTGTGCAACGCAAATAGTCTGGGTGTGCTTGGCAAAGTGCAATTGCCTGGCGACTGACCTCTACACTAGTACCCGTGACTAGCATACCAGTAATACCATGAGAGACAGCCCGAGCGATAACCGAACTGCGATCACGATCAAATCGCGAATTAGTTAAGTTAACACCAATATCAATCAAAACACTGTTCCACTATTTTGATCGTTTAACGCGAATAGTGCGTTTACTGCCTACTTTTTTCAACCTATAGGAGCCTAAAGCTCCTTTAGACACTTCGACCTGATCACCGACAGTTAACTTGATCTTATCACTGCCGGTTTGCTTCCACTTTTGGTCGTTATCGAAAACGATATTCCATTTACCCCGTATTGACTTCTCAACTGATTTTATTGTGAAAATTACCTCGGTTAATTGCTCGCTTTGCGCACTGGGTTTGCTGGTTATATTTTCGCTACCAAACTTTTCAACTTGTTGTAAATCAGTGGTTATTTGCTCAGTGGTCGGTGATATTCTAGCCGTGGTTTGCGAGCCAGTAGCAGCCACTTGTCGCGCAGTAGCATCGACACCATCACGATTGTTGTTTTTACTGCTGGTATGGTTGGCTACCTTAGCTTGATCACTGTTGAGTGACTTGGCAATCTCGTCATAACACAACAGCCGAACTAAACTGTCTTTTTTTTGAGAGCAGACCATTAGATCTTCAGAGATTTGCGCCAAGCAGCTATTGCTAAAAGACAGTAGCAACATTGGAGTTACTATGCGTAGTAATTTCATCAACCAATTTCCTTCGAATGTGTATTTTGTTTTTTCTTTTGATGCATTGCGGCGACTGCCAAGCCGACTTCAAATAAAAGTAACATAGGTACCGCCAGCATAGTTTGTGAAATAATATCTGGAGGGGTTAACAACATACCGATGACAAAAGCAGCCACAATGATATAAGGCCTTTTTTTGCGCAAACTGTCAACATCAGTAAATCCAGTCCAACATAAAAGCACAATAACCACAGGGATTTCAAAAGCAAGTCCAAAAGCAAAAAATAACTTTAAAACAAAATCTAAATAGCTACTGATATCTGTTGCAATAGTAACACCATCAGGCGCTACCGAGGTAAAAAATCCAAATATTACTGGAAAGACTAGATAGTATGAAAACACAATACCACCATAAAATAGTAAGGTGCTGCCAAACATTAACGGCGCAACAAGACGCTTTTCATTGCGGTATAAACCCGGCGCAATAAAAGACCAAATTTGATATAAAACATAAGGCATGGCAATAAATAAAGAAAGCACCATAGTAAGTTTAAATGGCGCCAAAAAGGAGGAGGCCACCTCGGTTGCAATCATTTGACCATTGTCAGGTAAACTCGCTTTCAAAGGCTGGGCAACATATGCATAAATATCATTGGCAAAGTAAACCAAACCACAAAAAATAACCAGTACGCTGATAATGATATGTAACAGGCGAGTCCTCAACTCTAAAAGGTGATCAAACAAACTGTATTCTTTTATCTTCGATGTCGTCATTTTGATTGGTTGTTATTTTCCCTGTTATTTTTCATGTCGGTGTTATCTTCACCTGAGTGCGCAGACTGTTGTTTGTATGGCTCATTAACCATTGCTGCTGCTTCTTTCAAGGCATTGACAGAGTCAGCAACTTCAGGAGATAAATTTTCCATATTTGATTGCTCAGCTTTTTTTAAGTGGTCATGTAATTCTTGTATACGCAACTCTTCACTTAATTCGGTTTTGATATTGTCACTAAAACGTCTAATACCTGAGATCCAGGATCGAACCGAGCGAATAGCCCCAGGTAACCTGTCTGGGCCCAATACTACCAGTCCTATGATGGCAATTAACAATAATTCCCAAAATCCAATATCAAACATCTGCTAAGCTTTATCTTTACTGGTGCTTTTATCTTTTACATCAACACTGGTTTCACTGTTGTTATTATCGGAAAGCGCTTCAGCAGTGCTTTTTTCAGCAACATCATCGGTAACAGATTTTTTAAAACCTTTGACGGCTGAGCCTAGATCAGTACCAATGTTACGCAATTTCTTGGTGCCAAATAATAAAATCACAATCACGGCAATAATCACTAATTGCCAAATACCTATACCACCCATAAACATATTCCTCTCATTTAAGCTCCCTTATAATATACACCAAAGCGGCAGTAAAAGGCCAATTACACAATGAGTTAACCTTGTATTTAGCGGTAGTTTAAGTATAAAGTAAATCAAATGAGGGTGTTCAATGTTCAGTTCACGTCTGGAGAGTTAAGCGCATTGATTTATCGATTTTGTGTAAATACAGCTATCGTATTTTTTGCGAGTATATGTGGCCAAGTCAACGCCGCACAAATCCTTGTTGATAAAATGCCTGAGCATGCGCAAAACCAGCAATCAGCCGATAAGCCAACCACATCAGAACAGCAAAACAGTAAAAAGCAACCCCATTGGATAGAACAAATACACCATTCGGTATCTGACTCAGTGTATCAATCAGCTGTTTGGTTTGATCGTTTTTTTGTTAATGAAAATAATGATTATGAAAGTCCTAAAACCAATGCCCGGATCAGACTTGGCTGGAAACCTCAAGCGAGAGATTGGAATGGTATTGAAGCGCGATTTCGCATAAAAGTCAGATTGCCTCATTTTGAAGATAAAGTAGATTTAATTCTGTCTGATGATGAAGAAACTGCACAAAACCAACTTCCTTTTGACAGTACAAATAATCAAGCAGACTTGGGTGATGAACGTTTTGCCGCAGCCTTGCGTTACACTCATAACCCCAATAGAAAGCGGTTATTGGAATCGAGAATAGGCATCTCTGGTGGTGATTTATTTTTCAAAGTGAGACACAAACGATATTTACACTGGCAACAAAAACACAGTGTGCGCATAGAGCCATCAATTTTCTATTTTATTGGTGATGGCTTGGGCGCTAAACTACAGCTTGAATATGATTACCAGTTTAATGCGATCACGCAGTACCGCATAAATTATAGTATCAGGGGCTCTGAAGACTTCAGTGGCGCTAAGTGGAAACACGGCTTTTATCAACTCAAACAACTCGGCAGTAAGCGTGCATCAATTTGGGGTTTAAAAGTTCAAGGGGTGCGCAATAGTGAACGTGGTTATGATGTCGACAAATACACCTTGAGCTATCGCTATCGCTTTAATGCCTTGAGAAAATGGTTGTTTTTTGAAGTTGAACCCTTTTTACAATGGCCTGAAGATCAAGACTACCGCACTACACCGGGTATGATTTTTCGCATCGAAGGTTATTTCGACAAAGGCTAAGTGTTGTCGGCCTGTAGTCAAATATTCAGAGGTTAATGATATACTTGACAACCAACTGTTCGCCACTTGGTTGTCAAGCAGATAAAACCCATGTCAATACTTACGCACGTACCTGGCTATTATCAATACTCTGTGCATTCTGATCATTTTCTATCTTTGCCGGGCGACTGATATAATAACCTTGACCATATTCACAGCCAACTTTTTGTAATTTTTTCAACAGTTCTGCTGATTCAATGCCTTCGGCAACCAAGCGATAGCCAAACTCATCACCCAAACCATTCAATGCTTTTACCAAAGCCAATTGTTTATTATTACCATTTAAAGTGCGAGTAAAACTGCGATCGAGTTTAATAAATTCAAAAGGATAACTGTGTAATAGGTTAAATGAAGACACTCTAGCGCCGTAATCATCAAGTGCTAGGCGGACTCCGAAATCTGTTAATTTTTTTAAACCGTTAATCACTAATTCAGTATGGTGTCTAAAAGCCGACTCATTAAACTCTAAAATAAGTTGTTGTGGCTCGTCTATATGTTCAGTGATCACTGCAATTAAATCATTGACTTGATCGGGCTGGGTTAAATGACGGCCTGATAAATTGATACCAATAAAAGCTTGGTTATTTTCAGCACTGTTTTTCCAATGTTTCAACTGCAAACAAACTTGTTCAACCACCCAGGCTTCAATATCAACGATTATGCCAGTCTCTTCCGCCATAAAAAGAAATTCACTCGGGGTTAATAACCCTCTAATTGGATGCTGCCAACGCAATAAACCTTCATAACCTATAGTCTGTTCAGCAGACAGATCCGATATTTTTTGGTAATGCAATTCAAATTGTTGCTCCTTTAAAGCGATCCGTAATTCTTGCTCTAAGGTATTATTAGCCATCAATTGTTCACGCATGCTTTCATCAAAAAACACATACCGTCCACGACCTTGATTTTTTGCGTGATACATAGCAGCATCAGCATCTCTTAAAATTTCACTCGCCTGTTTATAACGAGTATGACAAAGCGCAACGCCGATACTGGCGTTAGAGTACAAGGTGTGTTCGTCTAAATTAAAGGGTTCTCTTATGGTATTGATAATGCGAGTGGCAACATCTTCGATATCTTTTTGAGAATGTAAAGAATCCAACAGTATGACAAACTCATCACCACCTAAACGAGCTAAAACATCGTTGCCGCGAACACAGTCGGACAAGCGAGCAGCGATTTCGATTAAAAACTGATCACCAGTAAAATGTCCTAGCGTATCATTAATGTTTTTAAAGCGATCAAGGTCAATAAATAATACCGCAAACCTATTGTTTGGATGGCGCTTTAAGTGACTTAACGCGTGTTTTAAGCGTTCGGTAAACATCACGCGATTGGGCAGTTTAGTTAACGCATCGTGATGTGCTTCAAAGTAGAGTTGCTGTTCAGCTTTTCGTCGCTCTTCAATTTGTCGACGTAAATTAAAGTTAGTTTCTTGTAATTCTTTGGTGCGTTGATCAACCATATTGGCTAAGTGGTCTTTACTCTGCTGAGCTTTAACTTGCGCGTTTTGCCGCAAAGTGACCGACGCAATATGTTGACTAATAAAACGTATCAGTTCTAAATCACTCGGCTCAAAAGCATTATCATCTTGATAATGCTGTAATGCGAGTACCCCAAATACCTTGCCCCTATCCACCAAAGGTGCTGCTAACCAAGCACTGGGCAGATCATGATCAGCGGTATTTAACTGATATTCGCGTTGAATTATTTCACCATCATCAAGTAATAAATAAGTATCACCTCGAGTGATAAGCAAAGGTTTTTGAGTGTTTAAGGTATGTTGCAGCAACTCGTCACTTTGTTGTACAAGTTGGTTTGGGGGCTGTCTTTCATCTTGATAGTAAACCGCTTCTAACTTGTCATCAGTTGCAGACAACGTAGATATTATAATGTTTTTTGCAGGTAAAATTTCAGCAACTTTTTGATGAATGGTCTGATAAAAACAGCCAATATCTTCCGAACCAGCACTCACCTCAGATATAGCTAATAATGCTTTATGCATCTTTACCGCGTTTTGCCGATCGACTATTTCTCGCTGTAATTTTTCATTGGTTTCGGTAAGTTTTTGGGTCCGTTGACGAATTTCATCTTCCAGTAATTCCCGACTGCGTACTCGATCAATAGCGGTGACTAAATGCGTAGCAATAAAATCTAGTAGCTCACAATCTCTTTCGCTAAAATATTGTTTTTGATCATAACTCTTAACGGCTATCACACCGATCACTTGCTGTTCACGCTTTAATGGCACTCCAAGCCAGTCAATACAGTCAGACTCATATAGAGAAGATTTGCCAGCTTGAATAAAGGCTTTAGGTTTATCTACCTTATAATGCAGTGGTTTTCTATTTTCAAACACCAACTGAGTTAAGCTATTTTGCCAATCTTCAGCTTCGGGTTGTTCAAGTGCCCGCGGATTTTTCGGATTGTGGCAATATGCCAGTGATAATTGGCTTTCCTTTGATAATAGGGCGATATGAAAGCTATCAGAAATTAAGATTGTTTTAATAATGGCTTGCAGTGCAGAGTAAAACGAAGCCATGTCATTGACTGTGCTGGCCAATTCCGACAAGTTCAGTAAGCTTGATTGCATAGTTTTTAACTGGCGATACTTTTTTACTAAAGACTTTAGCTTAGGCAACTGATGTCGAGCTTGTCTATTTGCACTGGCCTTGCTGTCCATTAAGGCACTTCCATTAGGTTGTTGTCATTATTTTTATCCCGACAGTCTATCAAAATGTAATAAATTGGCTAGTCTTTATGGCTGTTTTTTAAGCAAATAATGAATATTTATTTTACTGATAGAGTTTATTTTGATCGCTCAGACCGAAATCAAATCGCCGCCCTATGTAAAAATAAGACAACCAAGTCAGTACTTATAAATAAATTATTTTTTTACAAAAAAAAACCGACTATTGCCGGTTTATTTGATGTAACAGTCTAGCTTAAATTAATTGCCAATGGCAGATTTCAGTTTATTTAAGGCATTTTTTTCTAACTGCCTAACTCGCTCTGCCGATATGGCATATTTATCTGCCAACGACTGTAAAGTACTCTTTTCATCATCTAACCATCGAGTTTTAATAATATCCTGACTGCGATCGTCTAAACCTGTCATCGCTAGTGCCAATTTTTTATTGGAGTGATCTTCCCAATTGCTTTCTTCAACCAAAGTGGCTAAATCAGACTCTTTGTCTTCAAGGTATTGCGCAGGCGAAAAGCTACCGATACTCGAGGCGTTATCATCGTCATCTGAAGACAATTCAAATGCTTGATCTTGACTGCTCATCCGATTTTCCATTTCCAATACGTCTTTCTCACTCACCCCTAAAGTTTGAGCAACAGTACGAACTTCATCATGGCTAAACCAGCCCAAGCGCTTTTTGTTTTTGCGTAAATTAAAAAATAATTTTCGTTGGGCTTTAGTGGTGGCTACTTTGACAATACGCCAATTGCGCAAAACGTACTCATGTATTTCTGCCTTGATCCAATGAACAGCAAAAGATACTAAGCGAACACCCACTTCAGGATTGAAGCGCTTAACGGCTTTCATCAAGCCAACATTGCCTTCTTGAACGAGATCAGACTGAGGCAAACCATAACCTGCGTAGCCTTTGGCAATATGAATAACAAAGCGCAAATGCGACATAATAAGCTCTTGTGCAGCTTGTAAATCATCGTCATTGAACAAGCGAGTCGCCAAATCGTGTTCTCGCTCTGCAGTTAACATAGGAATACTATACGCTGATTGCATATACGCTTCTATGCTACCACTTTGTGGAACAGCTATTGGCATCGACTTAATTGAATCGCTCATTTAATACCCCCTTTAATATAGCCCTCGAATATAACACAAACACGACCATATATCTAACAAATTAAATATAAGTTACCTGACTAGACCTGATGATTCAATACTCTATTTCATCACCCATTGATTAACTTGTTTAAAATTGTTTCAACGCTTATAATTTGTTCATGTCACACAGGGATTTAGGCGTTACTTTACAGTTTTATTAAATATAAAAGCGATTTTTTTGGGAGTTAATCTTGTATTCTTATTTAGCGCGACAACCCATTTTAAACGCAGATCAACAACTTGTTGCTTACGAACTGCTGTTTCGCGATGGTGAGAGGAATTGTTTTCCAAACATAGACCCAAATCAAGCCACCTCAAATATATTAACCAATAATCACCTTACTATGGGGGTTGAGCATGTTACTGGTGACTTGCCTGCCTATATAAATTTTCATGCTGATACCTTAATTAGGCATTTCCCAAGTTTTTTGCATCCCGACAGAGTCGTTATAGAAATATTAGAAGACGTAGAAATAAGTGCCCCCCTGATAAGTGCGATTAAATCTCTGAAAGAAAAGGGCTACAAACTTGCATTAGACGACCATGACTTTGACCCTAAGTGGGATGTATTGCTGCCTTATATTGACATTATCAAAGTCGATGTACTTACTATTAGCGTTCTCGAGATCAGCAAAAAAATACATAGCTTAAAATCCTGGAACGGCATATTACTCGCTGAAAAAGTAGAGCAAAAAAGGCAATTTGAGCAATTAAAATTGCTTGGATTTACTATGTTTCAAGGCTACTTCTTTGCTCGACCAGAGATGTTGAAACAAAAAAAACTGTCTACCACTAAACAAAATATTTTAGATCTGATCAGCCACTCCAGTAAGGTTAAGTTAGACTTTGACGCCATCAATGATATTTTTTGTAGCGATCCTGCACTTACCTATAAATTATTGCGATTTATAAACAGTCCTACTTATGGCTGCACTCAAGAAATTACCTCGTTGAAGCATGCCCTGGTTTATATTGGAGAGCTAGAGTTAAAGAAATTTATCGCCCTGTTGTCTTTATCAGATTTAAGTGAGAATAAATGCTCTGAAATTATGCGCTTATCTCTGATCAGAGCAAAGTTTTGTGAGCAAATTTCACTACAACGGCAAGATCAACAAAACCCTCCAAAAGCTTTTTTAACGGGTATATTGTCGCTTATTGACGGTATTTTAGATTACGAATTACACTTAGTGCTTGAAGCTCTACCGATACACCAAGATATTAAAGCCGCACTGCGCCAAGAAGAGAGTCAATTAAGCCAATATTTAAGTTTAGCAACCGCTGTAGAGCAAGGCTTGTGGAAAGATTGCCAGCTGATTTTAACTTCGCTATCTGTTGATATGCTGTTTTGTTTTAATACCTATATGCAGGCCATTGAATGGGCTGATGAAATGTTAACTTGTGGACATTAAAATCGATGAGTACTAGTTGCTGGCCTAGCAAAAAATCACCGCACTAAATATCACTCAATCAGCGGTTGCCTCAATTGCTCGGATATGTTTTCTGACTGACAAGTAACTCCCCGCCAAACCCAAGGACACAGCAGATAAAATTAACACTAACATTTCAGCACCACTTAAACCGACAAGGACAAAATTGCTCTGATATAACTGGGTCAAGCGCATTAACGCACCAGTAAAAAACTGCGCCAAGACAGCAACAAAAAAAGTCGCAATCAATCCCCCTAACACACCATACCAAACTCCAGAGTAAAGGAAAGGCCGCTGAATAAAGCTATCTGTAGCACCGACTAATTTCATCACCGCGATGGCATTTTGTTGATTTAAAATCGCTAACCTAATGGTATTACCTATGATCAATATCACCGATAAACAAAGTAAACTTGCAATACCAAGCACCACATCTTCTATCAAGGCGGTGATCGCCTCTAAACGCGTTAACCATTCCAAATCGAGCTTGCCCTGATCAACTTCGCTTTCTCTGAGCAATTTCATCAATAACTCTTCAGATGCCTGACTCTGGCTAGCTCTTTTCGTGGGTGTCACTAATACCGTAGCAGGCAATGGATTAGTCGATAAATAATCAAGTGCTTCACCAAATCCTGACAAGGCTTTAAAGTCCTGTAAAGCTCGGTTAGCTGAAATATAGTCAACTTTAGCAACTTCGGGATACAAATTAATGCGCTGCACTAAATGTTGCGCTGATTTTTCAGACGTAGTTGGCTTGAGATACAAACTTATTTCAGAAGCCGAATCCCATTGATCAGAAATGAGGTGGGCATTTTTAACAAACAGGTGCAAGGTTGCTGGTAAAGTCAAACTAATACCCAACACCAACACCGTCATAATTGAACTAAACGGGGTGCGCCATAAATCACCTAAACTGCCAATCGCTTGTTGTAAATGTCGAGTAAAGTGTCCAACAATTTTTTCGATGATATTGAGTTTTTTTGGTCTATATGCCAAATCTTTAGCCATGCCGATCACCGCCTACTTGCAGACCTTCAACTAAGCCATCATTAATCATTGAGCCCTGTTTCAAAGTAAGGGTTCGATATTTTAAGCGAGCGATCAGTCCTAAATCATGAGTGGCAATTAGCACAGCAACACCGACGTCATTAAACTCTTCAAATAAACGAATAATATCCAGTGATAATTTAGGATCTAAATTTCCGGTTGGCTCATCGGCAAGTAAAATAGGCGGCTTATTAACGACTGCTCGAGCAATACCAACGCGCTGCTGCTCTCCACCGGATAACATACTGGGAAAACAACGGGTTTTATCACTTAAATGTACTTTGTCTAAAGCGGCATCAACACGCTTGTGAATTTCTTTTTGACTGTAGCCTTCAATAATCAAAGGTAAGGCAACATTATCAAATACAGTGCGATCCAAAAGCAGGTTGTGATTTTGAAAAATCATCCCAATGCCACGGCGAATATAAGGAATTTGCTTATAAGTCACATCGGCTAAATCGGTTCCACCGATACAAATACGCCCTTTACTGGGTTTTTCCATTAAGCTCATTAACTTCAATATGGTACTTTTACCAGCGCCAGAATGTCCGGTTAAAAAAGCCATCTCTCCTGCCGCTAAAGAGAAACTGACCTGATTGAGAGCCAAAAATCCTCCTTGATAAGCCTTACTCACATTGTCAAAATGGATCATTTGCTTTGTATTACGCCTCGTCAGTTATGTCTTGAGTAAACAGTGCCTCAACAAACTCATCACTACTAAAGGGGCGAAGGTCATCAATAGCCTCACCTACACCTAAGTACCTTATGGGTATGTTGTATTTGTCGGCTACGGCAAATACCACACCACCTTTGGCTGTACCGTCGAGTTTAGTTAAGGTTAACCCGGTTAAACCAACTGCTTGGTCAAATAGTTTGGTTTGGCTTAGGGCATTTTGTCCAGTGCCTGCGTCAATGGTTAACATTACCTCATGTGGTGCAGTACCATCTATTTTTTTGATCACTCGCACCACCTTTTTTAATTCTTCCATTAGGTGGTTTTTATTTTGTAACCTGCCAGCCGTATCGGCAATTAATACATCTACGCCTCTTGCTTTAGCTGCACTAATCGCATCAAAAATCACCGACGCACTATCGGCTCCAGTTTGTTGAGCAATAACGGCAATGTCATTGCGCTCTCCCCACACCTGTAACTGCTCAACTGCCGCCGCTCTAAAAGTATCGCCTGCGGCCAACATTACCGACTTGCCTTGCGCTTGGAACTGTTTTGCCAATTTACCAATCGTGGTGGTTTTACCAACGCCATTGACCCCTACCATTAATATAACATAGGGGCCATTTTGCGAATTGATCACTAGCGGCTGATCGACTGGCGCAATAATGTTTTTAAGTTGGATTTTAAGTAAATCGTACAACGCATCAGCGTCTTTTAATTGGCTTCGCGACGCAGAATCAGTCAATGCTTTAATAATTTTATTAGTGGTTTCAACGCCTACATCAGCTAACAATAAATGTGTTTCAAGATCTTCGAAAAGTTCATCGTCAATTTGTTTGCCTTGAAAAAGCGATCGCAAACCACCGCCCAAATTTTGTCGAGTTTTACCAAGACTTTGCTTTAACCGGGTAAATAAACTCTGTTTTTTTTCTGGTTTTGGATCGGATTCTAGCTCTGATTCTGTTTCCACCTCTGGCTCTGCTGAGCTGTTATCAGTGACTTCTGAAAGGGCAATTGGCTGTTGACCAAGATCAATATCTCTGGAGTGACTGATTTCAGACGCATCATCAACATCACTAGCTTCAATTTGCTGCTCAGCAGGCAAATCGCTGTTCTTTTTCTCAGTTTCACCTATACCCAACCAGGAAAACATACCTTTCTTTTTCGACATATTGACTATTTCTTTCTCTAAATTAACAATTTCAGTGGTAATAATGGAGTAAACAAGGATAATAATCTTCATATAGTATCATCTAAAATGCCCACGAAAAACAAAAGCTGCGCAAGTAATGAATAAACCTAAAAAACCATCGCAAAACAACACCAAAAATAGTGCTAAAAAGGGCAGCATTCGAATTATTGCCGGCAAGCATCGCGGCCGAAAACTACCGGTGATGATGTCACCTGGTTTACGGCCCACCACAGATAGAATTAAAGAAACGGTGTTTAACTGGTTAATGCCTTACTTGCCGGCTAGTCGTTGTCTAGATTGTTATGCCGGAGCAGGCAGTTTGGGTTTTGAAGCCTTATCACGGGGGGCATCTGAGCTGACATTACTGGAGTTAGACAAACAAGTCGCACGACAACTGAAACAAAATATCACCCTGCTCAATGCTGCCAATGTCAACGCAGTACAAACTGATACATTACACTACTTGCAACACCAAGTAGCAAGCCGACAGGATATTGTCTTCGTTGACCCGCCTTTTCACCAAGGGCTTATTGAGCAAACCATTGCATTGTTATCTAAGGGATGGGTAGCAGAGCATTCCTTGATTTATATAGAGATGGAGCGCGATATCTCAACCCTCAACACACCTGAAAAATGGCTGTTATTAAAACAAAAAAAATCAGGGCAAGTTGCTTACGCCTTATATCAGGTACAGGTCTAAAATACATTGATTAGTGACTGTAGTCACATCGCCACGGCTTATGTTTTTAGTTTAACCGCAGTACCAAATACCATAATTTCAGAGGAACCATCCATAATTGTACTTGTTGTAAAGCGAATACCAACTACAGCATCTGCGCCCTTGTCTCGAGCATTTGCAACTAAGCGCGATACAGCTATATCTCGGGCGTCAGTGAGCATTTCGGTATAACCGCGTATTTCGCCGCCAACAATGTTTTTTAAACCAGCCATAATGTCACGACCAATGTGTTTTGCTTGCACAACATTGCCGGTAACAATACCTACTATGGCTTCAACCTCTTTGCCTGGTATTGACTCTGTAGTTGAATAAATCATCAAAAATTCCTTGTAAAAATAAAACCCAGGTTAACTTGTTATGCTTTAACATTCATTACAAGCTATCGATTTTTTTAAAGTAAAAGTTTAAAGCAATGATTAACATAAACACCACAGGCAATAAAATAATGCCTACTTTTAGGTATAAGTCAAAGTCTGTTGCAAATGGAGTAGTTGCCAAAACTAAACCTAAGCCTATTCCTATCAATAAAGCCAATACAGGTAAAAAGATAAGTAGAAATTTTAGGGTAAATTTACTATTTTTCTTCTCGTGGTGTTTAACTGCAGTATTCATATTAACCTCCAACTCAACAACAAAACGGTAAATAAGACCACATAAAATGCTGTAAAATTTTTTTTGCGATACCAGTACTAGCCCAATTTCTTGTCTCCACCCTTTGCGCAACTCAGTGGTTTGCTACAACAAAGCAAATCACAGCGATTGTAAAAAACAAAAGCCAAGACAAATGCTTACCACGAGTAAATGAAAATGACACAAGACCACTTAAAGCAAACACAACAGCAATAATGATAAGGACTTCACGATGAATATCCACACTAGGGTTTGCGAAAACAAATAAAATAGCAGCAAATCCCCACCAAGCGAGTGTAGTTAAATGCCAAGCAAACCTCAAAACCCGCTTAGTAAACCAATCACTACCTAATAATTTAGGCAAGTTATCTCTGCGAAATAAACGGATCAACAGGTATTTTTCACCTAAAAAAGAATGAATAACACCGATGATCAACAATAAAAAAGTGGCGATTAATAACATGTCGTTGCCTTATTTAACTCCTAGTTGATATACAAAGATACCGTTGCGCAAAATACATCTAAAATCAGCGTAAGCTAACATTTATTCTACTTAGGCTTGGTATTATCAATCTTCGCAGCCAGTCTGTTTTTCTGGCAAAGCAGGTAGTGATAGTAAAATTAGCATGAAGATAAAAATGAACTTAATTTGGTATTAATTTCCTCATGAACGATATCAGTCAAATATAACACTCTGCTCATTAATTTAAAGTATTTGCCTTTAATCGTCAGAAGGACTGAGTATAGGTTAACAACTGGCCATTTTTTTGATGTTTATTCGCCTCGATCATGACCTTTAGTGTGATTAGGCAAATCATTACAAACAGCACAGTGAATATTTTTGCGATAATTATACAAGCGCCTAATAGCAAAAATAGTCACTGCTACAAATGCCCACAATAAACCGAATTCAATAGCGTATTCTAGACTTCTGCCTTTAAAGTATTGAACACTTGCCAGGAGAACAACGATGATTGGTATCGCTACAACATATTGCACCAGCCATTTTTTTATCGGCATAACTAGTCCTCTAAGAGGCTAAATAACAACCTGAAAGAAAAAAACACCAAACCAACAGCAATATAAAACCACACAAGTTAACTGGGGTGCTGTGCTTTTACTATTGTTTTACTAGGCACATTCTATCCCTAAATTGCTCACCCCTTGCCCTAGAGCAAGGGATTTTAAGGCAGCACAACCACTGCTGTTTTCTCTTACTGTTTTACTGCAATCAAACAAATCATTTTGCATCGCTTTTTCCCATATGACTAGAGGATGCTCGGCGAGCATTGCTTGACTTATATTAACAACTTCACTATCTGAGCTTTGCGCGAGACTGTGTTCTACGTAAAAAAGCACACTATTTTCAGACAAACGCATAATGCTATCAAAACCCTCACCTTCATTATCTTGCATCGCTTGTAATAGAGCCATTAAGCCCATTGCCGCATCCAAAGCAGGGTAAACACCAAAAAAATCATACATCTGAGGATCTGGAATTTGCTGCTCTAATTTAGCTAACTGAACATCATAGTTAATATTGACTTTACCTTGCTTATTTAGGCGTTGCCAAATTAAGTCCAATTGATTGCGCAACACACTGTGATCACCAAATTCAGTTGCTTCAGAAAACATTTGGTAGTTGGGCAACATGCGCTCAAGTAATGCTGCGCTAAAAGCAGTTTTTTGCCACAGGGTCATTTTGTTTAAGGGGAGGTGGATAGCCACAAATATTCCAGCCAAAAAGTTAAAGTCGCTCTCAGTATAAGCGCATTTAATGCATGCTAGTTAGCAATTTTTAACACTTAATAGCAAAGCATTTTAGTTGTGGTAACGTTAAAGTTCAAAGCTAAGGCGGTATCGAGGTGATGAATTATTGTGATGAGTTATTGCGATGAATTGTTGTGATGAATTATTGCGATGAATT
>JBELHO010000033.1:0-4563 GCA_042091375.1 Thalassotalea sp.
TTAGTCTGAGTATTAATCTTAGTGTTAGTCTGAGTATTAATCTTAGTGTTAGTCTGAGTATTAATCTTAGTGTTAGTCTTAGTATTGCTAGTCTTAGTAATAGTCTTATTAATGTCAGTGTTGAACATATTGTTTAACTGGCTGTTTAACTGGCTGCTTAGTTAATTGTACACTTGCTTGTTTATCTCTATTACCCAACTAAACATTCGCTACTATACTCCGACTGTGGCTCGACTAGGTAATAGTAAAGTGAGGGTAAATGCCGCTTTTGACAGTGTTGCTTGTAGTAATTGATCTTACTAGACAATCGAGTTTAGCAGTGTAAATCTGCTATTTTTATGACTTAGTTATTAACAGCGCATTATTAGTGCGCTATTATTTGTTAATTAATAGCTTAATATCCAATATGTTAAGCAAGCTTAATTTTTTTGGTTTGAAATTGTTACATTATTAACCTTATGTATTTAAAATAAAAATCCAATAAGCAATGTAACAATAGCTTAGATAAAATTATAATTATAATAGACAATCATCGCCTTAACGTTGTGGTTGTTGTTCAGGAAAAAACATGTATTTTTACGCGGCCAGACAGCCTATTCTCGATAAAGAAAAACAGCTTTACGCCTACGAATTATTATTTCGCGACAGTATAGATAACGTTTTTCCCAACGTTGATGGTGATGAGGCGACCAGTAAAATCATTGAAGCCAGTAAGTTTAATTTAGGTATTAGTGATTTTACTGGCAACAAACCGGCCTTTATTAATTTTACCTTAGAAACACTGATCAAGGGCTACCCCAGATTGCTTGACAAGGATGAAGTAGTCGTTGAAATTTTAGAAACGGTAAAACCAGGTAAAAGGCTGCTGGAGCTCTGTGCTGATTTGCATCGCGATGGCTACATCATAGCTCTGGATGATTACATTCACAAAAAAGTCTGGGGCCATTTTTATCCGTATATAAATATAATTAAAATAGATTGGCAAGATACCGATGTAGCGACCATAAATGAAATCAAACAAGCAATCAAAA
Organism: Thalassotalea sp.; assembly: GCA_042091375.1. Taxonomy (GTDB): domain Bacteria; phylum Pseudomonadota; class Gammaproteobacteria; order Enterobacterales; family Alteromonadaceae; genus JBELHO01. The sequence goes on from JBELHO010000033.1 coordinate 1,032, forward strand.
ATTACCCTGAGATCAAATTACTCGCTGAAAAAATTGAAACCTACGAAGAGTACAATCAAGCGGTTGAGTTAGGTTTTGAATTGTTTCAAGGGTTTTTCTTTGCCAAACCAGAAATGATTAAAACCAAGTCATTATCGCCATCGCAAATAGCCATGGCTGAGCTGCTTTATGAAACCTCAAAACCGGATACAGATTTAGGCAATATTACTGCGGTATTTCAGCGTGATGTATCACTGTCTTATAAATTATTGCGCTACGCCAATTCAGCCATTTTTAAACGCAGAAGTGAAGTGTCTAGCATTAAACAAGCCCTAGTCACTTTAGGGGCAATAGAACTAAAACGCTTTATTGGTTTAATGTTTGCCAATAATGTTAACCCCAACAAGCCCTCAGAGTTAATTAATGCCGCCATGACCCGGGCGCGATTCTGTGAACTATTAGCGCAACATACTTCCCCGCCGATAGATGCTTCCATCGCATTTTTAACTGGGTTATTATCCCTCATTGACGCCATTTTAGATGAAACATTAGAAAATATTCTAGCTAAACTGCCCTTGGCACAATCCATTAAAGACACCTTGTTGCACAAGCAAGGACAAATGGCAGAACTTGTTGTCTTAGTTGAATTGATTGAACATGCCGATTGGCAAAAAAGTCATCAGCTCATAGAAACCTTGAATATCGACAAACAACAAGTTGCGCAATTTTATAACGATGCGTTAATTTGGGCAGACGAGCAGCTAAAGCTAGCTGATTAAGCTATTTATTGGCTATTTAATAACTTAACTACAAACGTTGTGACTCACTTTCAGTGACTGTTCATGTTCATGAGTGCCTCAATGACTAACAAAGCAAATAACCAAGCAACTAAAAATTAATTAAAGCCATTTGGATTATTTGCCTGCCAACGCCAAGTATCAACTATCATGGTATGTAAATCACGGGTTGCCGACCAAGATAATAATGTCTCAGCTACTGCAGCATCGGCATACACTGTGGCTATATCACCTGCCCTTCTCGGCACTATATCATAGGGGATATCTTTGCCGCTGACTTGGCGAAAGGTGTTAACAATCTCTAGCACTGATGTACCAGTACCTGTACCTAAGTTAATGGGTTGGCAACCACTGATGTTTACTAAATTCTCTACGGCTTTCACATGGCCTATAGCTAAATCTACCACGTGAATATAATCGCGCACCCCTGTGCCATCGGCGGTATCATAATCATCGCCAAACACTTGTAATTTAGGCAAGCGGCCAACAGCTACCTGAGCAACATAAGGCAGTAAATTGTTGGGTATGCCATTTGGGTCTTCACCTATAGTACCCGAGTGATGTGCGCCAATGGGATTGAAGTAACGCAAACAAGCAATTGACCATTGTGGATCACTTTTGGCTAAGTCAAACAGAATATTTTCAATCATCAGTTTGGTTTGCCCGTAGGGGTTAGTGGCTGAAGTGGGCATGCTTTCGTTTAAAGGTGAGCTATTGTGCTCGCCATACACAGTGGCAGAAGAACTAAACACCAAATTTTTGACATTATGATCAGCCATTACTTGCAATAAGTTAACCGATCCCGCGACGTTGTTGTGATAATAACTCAAGGGGATCTGCGCCGACTCACCAACCGCTTTAAGACCGGCAAAGTGAATAACTGCCTCAATGTCATGCTCGCTAAATACTTTTTCTAGGGCGGGTTTATCACAAATATCGGCTTCAATAAAAGTCACCGTTTTACCAGTGATCTGTTGTACTCGCTCCAACACTAATAACGAAGAGTTAGACAAATTGTCTAACACCACAACTTGATGATCTAAAGCCAGTAATTCAATTAAAGTATGACTGCCAATATAACCTGTGCCACCGGTTACTAGAAGTTTCATAATTTACTGTATTCCTTTCATTTTATTGGATGTTATTTAATTTTAAGGTTGATAATAAGCACTGACTGCATTGATAAATTGCGCTACTTGCTCTTTGGGCAAGGCATTGACACCAGCTGCTGCCGCCCGTCCACCGCCAGTGATAAACTGACTGCACACATCACCAGCGCCTTGCTTATTGTTGAGCGGTGCGCGCAGGCTCACAGTATAAGTAGCATCGGTATTTTCGGTAAACACCGCATGGGCTTTATCAGGCGCACGGTTTGCTAATTCATTACCAAACACGCCACTGACTCTGCGCGCCCAAGGTTGATCTGGTAACTGTACCACTTTGCAGATCTGATTATTGATCAACACCTGAGCCGCTTCAGCATGAGCCATATCGGCTTGATATGCCTGCTCTAACTGTTGATACACAGAGCCCGATTGATTGATTAAGGTTAAGGGATCAGGATACTGTAATAATTGTTTATACAAGTCCGCAGGCGTAAAGTGCAGATCAGTAATACTCCTACCATAACCATTATAGTTGATATATATGCCCAGCGCCTGTAATTGTTGTTGTTGTTCAGCCGACAAACCACAGGTATCTGCCAGTTGTTTGGCCGAGCTGAGCATGTTATCACCAAAAGCAGCGGCAACCGCCCAATGGGCAAACTTGCCACCTAAATATTGATTAATCAGCAAGCTAGTACAAGTATTGGCGTCAGTATCAATGATATCAGTCAAATATTCTGATTGTGGAATATCACCACAGCGATGGTGATCAACATAAAAGACTGGGATTTGTTTAGCTAACAATTCAGCAAGTGCCTGTGCATTTTTTTCCATGGAAATATCTAACACAGTAACTGACTTAGCACGGTCAAGGGAGACTTGATCAAGCAAGGCAATGTCCCGCTTAACCCCAGTGATCAGGGTCGAAGCTCTCGGTTGGTGAAGGCGCAATTGCAATAAGGCAATAATGCCATCGGCATCGCCATTAAATACATCGTAATGCATAGCGTTATCTCAACTAGTAAGGTTAATGTATTGCTGCTCAGTCAAATAGTTGACAATTTGTTCGGCACATTGCTCAATAGATTGCTCAGCCGTTTTTATGTGAATTGTTGGATTTTCTGGCACATCATATCCTGAGTCGATACCGGTAAAATCTTTAATTTCACCCGCTCTGGCCTTTTTATACAGGCCTTTTGGATCCCGTTGCTCACAAATTTCAATGGGGGTATCAACAAAAACTTCAATGAATTCGCCCATGGCCAGTTTTTTTTTGGCCATCGCTCGATCGCTGGCAAAAGGCGATATAAACGCTGTACCCACAATTAAACCGGCATCAATAAACAATTGTCCTACTTCAGTTATACGGCGAATATTCTCAACTCTGTCGAGATCGGAAAAACCCAAATCACCATTTAAACCGTGGCGAACATTATCACCGTCAAGTAAATAACTGTGAAAGCCTTGGTCATATAGCATAGCATCGACCGCATTGGCTATGGTGGATTTACCCGAACCACTGAGTCCGGTATACCATAGCAAGCAAGGTTGTTGTTGCTTTTGCTGAGCTCGTAATTGTTTATCGATCTGTGATCTGTGCCAAACAGTATTTTCAGTTTTCATTGCGGTTTTAAACCATAGCTGTTAGTA
>JBELHO010000033.1:4663-6411 GCA_042091375.1 Thalassotalea sp.
GGAAAAAACCTTGGTAATAAGGTTAATATCACCACAGTATAGACCAGTGAAATTGGTGCCCCAAAGCGAATAACATCAGTTAATTTGTAATGACTGGCATTAAAAACCATGACATTGGTTTGATAGCCATATGGACTAATAAAACTACCGCTGCCGGCAAAGGCAACTGCCATGACAAAAGGCAACGGACTGACATTTAAGGCTAAAGCAATATTAAAGGCCACTGGAAAAATTAACGCCGCAGCAGCACTATTAGTGACTAATTCGGTAATTAACAACGTTAAAATAAACACCACTACTAAAGCTAAATAAGCACTTTGGCCAGCTAATAGCGTTTCTAATTGCGCAGCCATTAATTGCGCGACACCACTGTTGTTTAGGGCCGTTGCCAAGGTTAATGCCCCCAGCACTATCATCCAAATTTCAAATGGAAAACGGCGTTTTATTTCACTCAGGGTTAAACAACCAGTGAAAATTAATACCGCTAAGTAAAACATCATTGATTTTAGCAATGTAAAACCAGTAAAAATTGAGGTGGCGATAGCAATAAAGAATCCAAACACCGCCAAACTATCGCGCCAGCCACTGAGCATGTCAACGGGCTTGTGTCCCGATAAAATATGAAAGTTTTTCGACAGGTTAGTTCGGTGAGCAAAGTCATTACCTACGGCAAGCACCAAAAAATCACCAGGGCGGATCACCCATGAACCCAACTTACCTGACAAAGGCGAACCTTCTCGCCTTATGGCCACCACAGCGGCATCAAACCGGGCTCTAAACCCAGATTTTTTAATGGTTTTGCCGACAATTGTCGCTTGTGGCTTGATCAGTACTTCAGTTAAGTTTTCTCGCAATAAACCGTCTTGCTCGGCAAATAAAGTTAAACCGTCAAATTGTTGCAAGGTAAGCACTTTGGAAATATCGCCAGTAAAAATAAGCTTGTCATCTGCTAATACAATGTCATCTGGAGCGACAGGAGAGATCAGCCGTCCGCGCCGCACTATTTCAACTAAAAATAGTGCATCTAAGTTGCGCAAACCGTTATCTTCTATGGTTTGACCGATCATTTTTGAGTTTTCGTCGACCTTTGCTTCTAATAAATACTCTTGACTGCACAATGGTGGAATAGTCATCTCTGGCAGCGAGTTTTGCCGCACTAATATGACCACTAAGCAAATAATTAAGGCAATAGATCCCAATGCGGTAAAATCAAAAAACTGTAGACTCGCTTGCCCCTGTTCGATCAGCATGGAATTAACAATTAAATTAGTTGAAGTGCCGACTAAGGTTAATGTCCCCCCTAAAATCGCCGCAAACGACAGTGGCAACAGCAATTTACCAGGGTTAATTAAGCGATTATTTTTGACCGTATTGATCAGTGCCGCGACCACAGCGGTGTTATTCATAAACGCCGAAGAAATCGCGGTATACACCATCATGCGAAAGCTAGATTGCAACTTAGAGCCGTTAAAAATCAGCAAAGATACCCGTCGCAGTACACTGGTTCGCTCAAAGGCAAACGATGCCAATACCAATAACACTAAGGTGATCAGCCCCGGATTAACAGCATTGGTAAGAATGTCTTGGGTATCTACCAAAGACGTCGCTAAACAGGCCAACATAGCAACCGCAAAGATGCGTTCAGGAAAGCGTTGAAACTTAACTAAGCCGATCAAGGTAAACAAAAAAACAGCCAATAATAGCCATTGCATTGCTGCCATTTTTTAATTCCCTATTAACGCGCTATT
>JBELHO010000033.1:6511-9037 GCA_042091375.1 Thalassotalea sp.
CTATCAATCGACTATTAATGCGCTATCAATCTACTAGGCTTTGTTAAAAGCCAATAACTCAGACTAGCAAGATAAAATTCAATAGGCAATAGTAAAAAACAGCTGCTTTTTGAGTGAGTTATTTAATTAATTTCGTCAATTCGCGCGCGCCCCAATGAGGGAAGTGTTTGCGCACCAATTGATTAAACTCAACTTCAAAAGCCGAGTACTGGTGGCTGTCTTGACCGTCAATGGATCTATTGATCATGCCAGCACCCACAGTAATATTACTCAAGCGATCGATAATAATAAACGCCCCGGTAGCGGGGTTATCTTGGTAGCTATCGAAGTGCAAGGTTTCGGCAACTTCAAAGTTTACTGCACCAATTTCATTTAAAGTTAATTGTGATACCTCAGAGTGCTCTAGGGTATTGACGTCAATGCGATATTCAAAACTCAAGGCATGGCCTGTAGTCATTTTACTGCCTTGCTTAATGTAGTACTCGCGCCCAGGCTCTAGTTCATTTTCATGCATCCAAACTACATTGGCATTAAATTGTTTTGACGAATGAGGTACATTGGTTTTTTTAACGATCATTTCACCGCGACTAATGTCTATTTCATCAGTCAAAGTTAAGGTCACTGCCATGCCTTTATCAGCGCGTTCAATTTCCCCTGCGAAGGTAACAATGGAAGCTACAGTACTGGTTTTACCGGAAGGCAAAGCCACAATTTTATCGCCAACACGTACATGACCAGAGCCAACAGTGCCGGAAAATCCACGAAAATTTAAATTGGGTCGGTTGACGTATTGCACTTGGAATCTGAACTGGGTGAAGCTATCAACTCTCTCCACATTAATAGTGTTTAACAGCTTCATTAAGGTAGCACCAGGATACCAAGACATGTTGCTACTCTCTTCAACAACATTGTCGCCATTGAGGGCAGAAATAGGCACAAACCTAACATCATCAAAGGCTAATAATTTGGTAAATTCACGGTAAGTTTTTTTAATTTCTTGATAACGCTCTTGACTGTAGTCAACCAGATCCATTTTATTGACTGCTACTAATACCTGTTTCACTCCCAAAATCGAACATATAAAAGAATGCCGTTTGGTTTGCACTTGCACGCCGTGACGAGCGTCAATGAGAATTATAGCCAGATCACAAGTCGAGGCACCGGTTGCCATATTGCGGGTGTATTGTTCATGGCCGGGAGTGTCAGCAATAATAAATTTGCGTTTATCGGTAGCAAAATATCGATAGGCAACATCAATGGTAATACCTTGCTCTCGTTCAGATTGCAAACCATCCACGAGCAGTGCTAAATCGACGGCTTCGCCTGTGGTTCCCGATTTTTTACTGTCGTTTTCAATGGCTGCCAATTGATCTTCGAAGATCATTTTAGAATCGTGTAACAATCGACCAATTAAAGTACTTTTACCATCATCGACACTGCCACAAGTAAAAAATCGCAACATTTCTTTGTGCTCGTGTTGCTTCAAATAAGCTTGTATATCAGTGGAGAGTAAGTCGGTTTGGCTCATAATTTTTCCTAGTAAATCTAGACCCTTGGCCTTTACTGCGGGGTTCATCAATAAATTATTGTCTGGCTGCCGCTGATGTTCTGTTGATAATCAAGGTGACACGCCGATGCAATGTCAACAATGCTAGTAGGGATATTTTTAACTCATAGTTAAAAATATCCCTCCATTTTTTTCTTTTCCATCGAGCCGGCCGAATCGTGATCGATAACCCTACCTTGCCGCTCTGAGGTCTTGGTTAGCAACATTTCCTGAATGACTTCCGGTAAAGTAGTGGCATTGGATTCCACCGCACCAGTTAATGGATAACAACCCAAAGTTCTAAAGCGGACGTTTTTCATCATCACTTTTTCATTTTTTTCTAGTGGCATGCGGTCATCATCGACCATAATTAAGGTGCCATCGCGTTCAACCACAGGTCGTTTTTGAGCCAAATACAAAGGGACAATTTCAATATTTTCTAGATATATGTATTGCCAAATATCAAGCTCAGTCCAGTTAGACAGCGGAAATACGCGAATACTCTCGCCTTTGTTGACCTTGCCGTTGTAAATATTCCACAACTCTGGGCGTTGGCTTTTTGGATCCCAGCGATGGTTTTTATCGCGAAAAGAATACACTCGCTCTTTGGCACGAGATTTTTCTTCGTCGCGACGGGCGCCACCAAAGGCGGCATCAAAACCGTATTTATCTAGCGCTTGTTTCAAGCCTTGAGTTTTCATCACATCAGTATGCTTAGCACTGCCATGCTCAAAAGGACTGATATTCATGGCAATACCTTCAGGGTTTTTATGTACTAACAATTCAAAACCGTGTTGTTTGGCCATTTGATCGCGAAAAGCGATCATTTCTTTGAATTTCCAAGTGGTATCTACGTGCAATAGTGGAAAAGGGATGGTTCCCGGCGCAAAAGCTTTGCGAGCAAGGTGCAGTAACACCGCAGAGTCTTTACCAACCGAATAAAGCATGACTGGCTTGTCAAACTCAGCGGCTACTTCGCG
>JBELHO010000033.1:9137-11649 GCA_042091375.1 Thalassotalea sp.
TGGTCAAAGGAATTAACGCCCCACAATACCCCTTGCACAAAAATTTTGTGTTCATAAAGGGCTAACAATGCCCCTAAACTTTCGGGATCTAAACGAGGCAACAATAAGGTGTTACTCGGAGTATTGCCTTTCATTACCTTGTGAGGGGCTAATGCCGAAACTTCAGTGGCAGACAAACCTTGTTGTGTCAATTCAGTTGTTGCTTGCGCTAGGGTTTTGCCTTGCATTAACGCTTCGCTTTGCGCAAAACAATTGGCAGCTAGTATGCTATGATTCTCGGTAAAAGCACTACTGCCCTGTCGCGACAAAATAAAGTCGGTGGGGATGGTATCGGCACTTTGATGCATCAACTGCATAAAAGCATGTTGACCGTTAGTGCCCTCTTGCCCAAATACTATGGGTGCGGTTGGCCAAGTCAAGGTTTGGCCATTGTTGGCAACTGATTTGCCATTGCTTTCCATATCGGTTTGTTGCAAGTAGCCCGGTAAAGCCCGCAAAGCGTGATCATAAGGCAAAATAGCCAAGCTGGAGTAGCCTAGGCCATTGCGATTCCAAATACCTAGCAATGCCAGTAATACCGGCATATTACTGGCGAAATCACTGTGTTGAAAATGTTGATCCATGGCATAAGCGCCGGCTTTAAGTTGGGCAAAGCCGCTATTGCCTAAAGCTAATGCCAATGGCAAGCCCACCGCTGACCACAGGGAAAATCGACCGCCAACCCAATCCCACATGGGCAACACATGCTCAGCACAAATACCAAATTGATTGGCTTTAGCTACAGCAGAACTGACCGCAAACCATTGCTTGGCAATAATATCTTGCTGAGACGATGAATTAAGCATCCATTGTTTGACTACTTTGGCATTACACAAGGTTTCTTGAGTAGTAAAGGTTTTGGAGATCACTACCACTAATGTCGAATCAACCGGGCATTTATCTAATTTTTGTTGTACTGCGCCACCGTCGATATTGGCCAACATATGCACGGTAAGATCTGATTGATAATAAGGCGCTAAAGCGGTGAGAGCAACCTTTAAACCGTAATAGGAGCCACCGATGCCTATGGCTAAGACATGGGTATACTTGTTGCCTGAAGCCGAGCGCAATTTGCCTGAGTTTACCCCGTCAACAATATCGGCTATGCGTTGCTCGGTGCTAATCACTTCAGATGCGAGCTCGTTAGCTAGCTCGTTGAGTACTGATTTTTTTACCGCGTCTGGGGCTCTTAACACACTGTGTAATACGGCACGCTGCTCAGTATTATTGAGTTTTTCCCCTGAGAAATAATCGGCAATGCGCTCAGGCAACTGACTGTTTTTAGCCCAAGCAGTTAAAGCCTGTATCTGCTCAACGGTAATGTTTTGCTTAGAATAATCGAGCAACAAGTCAGCAGCAGTAATAGAGAAATCACTGGCGCGATTAGTATCGCTAAACAAGTCAGCAATAGCTTGTTGATGATTGCCTTTGGCTAATTGATAGATATCATTGATATCATTTATCATTAAACATCCCTTTTTAGTTTGTGCACAACTGTATCCAGCCCTAATTCTATCTAACGCGGTGTTAGTCAGCCTTATTCGGTTTTAGCCGTTGTTAGTAGGTCTTAGTCGGTGGTGTTATTCTGCCTTAGTCGGTTTTAGCCGGCCTTAGTCAAGCAGGATCCTGTTATCAACCGCCGAGATTACTCTGCTAACTGCTCGGTTAAAAACTGTTTAAATTCAGCTTTTAACTCAGGGTGGCGCAGCGCATACTCAACGTTGGCTTTCATATAACCTAACTTTGAGCCGCAATCATGTGACTTGCCCGACATGTGAAAAGCTTCAACAGTTTCTCTTTCCATTAACATGGCAATGGCATCGGTTAATTGTATTTCATCACCAGCACCCGGCGGGGTAATTTTTAATAATTCCCATATTTTTTCCGATAACACATAACGGCCAACAACCGCTAAATTTGATGGTGCTTGCTCTATGGCGGGTTTTTCAACAATGGCGGTCATGGGTTTAGATTCACCGGCAAGCAAAGTATTGCCTCCACAATCGACAACACCGTATTTGCTGACTTCCTCCATAGGCACTGGCTCAACCATAATTTGGCTGTAGCCTCCCACTTCATTGTAGCGGTTGAGCATTGCAGATAGGTTCTCAGTGCTTAAATTAGCCATAGCGTCATCTAGAATCACATCGGGTAACACCACAGCAAAAGGCTGTTCACCAATAATCGGACGAGCTTTTAACACTGCGTGACCTAAGCCTTTAGCCTCACCTTGGCGGACATGTAAAATAGTCACGTCTTTTGGACATATGGCTTGTATTTCATCGAGTAATTGCCGTTTTACCCGTTTTTCTAAAGTGGTTTCTAGCTCAAACGACTTATCAAAGTGATTTTCTATGGCATTTTTCGAAGAGTGAGTAACCAGCACAATTTCTTTAATACCTGCGGCAATACATTCATTAACTATATATTGGATCAATGGTTTATCGACAATAGGTAACATTTCTTTGGGAAT
>JBELHO010000033.1:11749-14553 GCA_042091375.1 Thalassotalea sp.
TAACTATATATTGGATCAATGGTTTATCGACAATAGGTAACATTTCTTTGGGAATGGCTTTAGTTGCCGGTAACATCCTTGTGCCTAATCCGGCAACGGGGATCACGGCTTTATTTATCTTACTGATCATAAGTCAAAGGTCTCGCTTTATTGTCTATTTATATTGTCTATTGATATTGTCTGGCAGCTCTGTCAAATGTTGTTAATGCACACTTTTCATCACCAAACCCAAGGGGTGAATGATACTGATATTAATACTACTATTAACGGGGCGTTAAAGGCTATAAAAAAATCCATATAAACCCGATGACCTTGACTATAACAGCATAAAAATCGCGCAACACCTTCTTAAATTGTACAAATAACCAACCAATGCTAAAAAACCTTTACACTTACCTCTATGCCTTTACGGTAGTTGTGCTTGCCTTTATGTTACTACACGGGTATAACTCGTCATTGCTAAAACAATTGTTAATATATCGCAGTGAATACATATTCGCTATTCTCACACCATAACAACTAAAATTATGCGATGTAGCTTATTTTAAAGGACAAATTATGACAACAAAATCAACCGGCTTCTATGGCCATCCGGCCGGCCTAAGCACCCTGTTTTTTACTGAAATGTGGGAGCGGATGAGTTACTACGGTATGCGCATGCTACTGGTATTATTCATGACCGCTACCTTGCAAGAAGGTGGCTTAGCTCTCACCGTCGCTTCTGCAACCGCTATTTATGGTTTATACACAGGTAGTGTTTATTTTATGGGCTTACCCGGAGGGTGGATCTCAGACCGTTTATTAGGTGGCCGTAAATCGGTTTGGTACGGTGCCATTATCATTATGATAGGTCATATCATTTTGGCTATTCCCAATGACAAAACATTTTTTATCGGTTTGATATTTGTGATTTTAGGTACCGGTCTATTAAAGCCAAATATTGGTGCTATGGTGGGTCAACTCTATTCAGAGGAAGACAAGCGACGCGACAGTGGTTATGCCATATACTACATGGGCATTAATTTAGGCTCGTTTTTCGGATACCTTATTTGTGGTTACTTAGCCACTAATATTGGCTGGCACTGGGCATTCGGTGCTGCTGCCGTTGGTATGGGTTTAGGTATTATTCAATACAAACTCACTGAAAAAAATCTAGAAGAGGTAGGTGGTAAGCCTGAGTCACAATTATCGCCTAAAGCAAAAAATATCAGCTGGTCGATTATCACAGGCTTTTTAGTGTTATTAGCTGTGATCACTTACATGGCGTTAACCGGTGCAATAACCATTAACCCAGTTGTTGTCGCCAAAAACACAGCAATTATTTTTACCGCTATTTTTGTGCTTTATTACGCCTCTATTTATATCTTTGGTAACCTGACTCGCAACGAAGCCAAGCGCCTAGGTGCGCTATTATTGGTTTGTATTGCTTCGGCTTGTTTTTGGTCTGGGTTTGAACAAGCGGGCTCTTCATTAAACTTATTTGCTCGAGATTACACAGATCGCATGGTGGGTAGTTTTGAGATCCCAACCGGTTGGTTCCAATTTTCAAACTCCTTATTCATCGTTTTATTATCGCCTTTCTTTGCCGCTTTTTGGATCAAATTAGGACAACGTTTAGTCAGTCCATCATACGGTATTAAGTGTGCGGTTGGTATAATGATCATGGCCAGTGGTTTTATCGTTATGTATTTTGCCGCTCAGTATGCTGCTTCCGGTTTAAAAGTAGCTCCGTATTGGTTGATCACTACCTACTTCCTACACACCGTTGGTGAGTTGTGCCTAAGCCCAGTAGCCCTAAGTGCAGTGAGTAAATTGTCACCTCGTCGCTTTGCTGGTCAAATGATGGGGGTTTTTGTATTGACTTATTCTATCGGTAACATTATTTCAGGATTATTAGCAGGTAACTTTGATCCTAACAATGTTGAGCAAATACCTTCCCTGTATATCCAAATTAGTTTATTTAGTATAGGTATTGCTATTGTTATCCTATTAATTGGCTTTAAATCAAGATTTTGGGAGAGTTTGGCGGAAGACGACGCCGAGGCCAATACAGCAAATGGCAAACTTGCCAATAACAACTAGCTGATTAATCCTTAGTTACGAGTAAAGTGAGTGTGTTACTAAAAATCACACTCACTTTACAATAGAATTAACCCATTCATTAACCGTCACTCTGCGCATAATTTAACATCATGTCAGCCACCAGCTTCTCCAGTCAAAACAACTCAACTCAGGCCATCAGAAAAGTGATGCGCAGCAAAAGAAATGCCCTAAGTATTGCAGAGCAACAGAGCGCTGCCCAACAACTCAGCTTAACGTTGCAAACATTAGATGATATTCGATCGGCAAGACATATCGCTGCCTACTTAGCTAATGACGGTGAAATATGCTTACAACCTTTCATTGACTGGTGTTGGCAACACAATAAAAAGGTCTATATACCGCGCATTCACCCTTTTAGTGTCGGCCAACTATTGTTTAGTGCCTACCAGCAAAACACCACTTTGGTAAAGAATAGTTACGGTATTGCCGAGCCTAAGCTCGATGTGCGTGCTGTGCTGCCATTGCGGCAACTTGATATTATTCTCACCCCACTAGTGGCATTTGATCACACTGGCAATCGGTTAGGTATGGGCGGTGGATATTACGATCGTACTTTAAGTCAATGGCACAAAGCCTACCGTCCCAATCACATCAAAAAAAATTACCCCATTGGCATAGGTCATGACTGCCAGCAAGTTGCGCAATTGCCCTTGCAACCATGGGATATCCCCCTGCCAGAAATCATTACCCCCAGCCAACGT
>JBELHO010000033.1:14653-30612 GCA_042091375.1 Thalassotalea sp.
TGCTATGCAGGTTCAGCTAAATAGACACTGTGGCAATATTGATTACAACCAATAGAACTCCTTTATGTTGCCTGACATTATATTGCCTAGCCTTATATTGCTTAACTTTATATTTCCTAACAGTATATTGCCTAACATTGATTGTTGCCATAACCGGACTGATGCTATGCAGGTTCAGCTAAATAGACACTGTGGCAATATTGATTACAACCAATAGAACTCCTTTATGTTGCCTGACATTATATTGCCTAGCCTTATATTGCCTGACATTATATTGCCTAGCCTTATATTGCTTAACATTGTATTGCCTAACTTTATATTGCTTAACATTGATTGTTGCCATAACTGGACTGGTGCTATAATAGTCGCTTATTGTCAGATCTAAGAGTGTGTTATGAGCCAAGATGAAATGAAACAGAATGCGGCACTAAAAGCCTTATCCTATATAGAGAGCAAGACGATTGTTGGTGTTGGCACCGGCTCTACGGTGAATTATTTTATCGATGGCTTAGCCACCATAAAAGATGATTTAATTGGTGCAGTTTCCAGCTCGGTTGAATCAACCAAGCGACTAGAGGCCCTAGGTATCGAAGTATTTGATCTCAATAGCGTCAGCCACATCGATGTGTATGTTGATGGCGCTGATGAAATCAATCCACAAATGCAGATGATCAAAGGCGGTGGTGCCGCTTTAACCAGAGAGAAAATAGTCGCCGCTGTTGCCAATCAATTTATTTGTATTGCCGATACAAGTAAACAAGTTGAGCAATTAGGTGAGTTTCCTCTGCCAGTAGAAGTGATCCCTATGGCGCGCAGCTATGTCGCACGACAATTAGTCAAATTAGGGGGCGATCCAGTTTATCGCCAAGGGGTTATTACTGACAATGGCAATGTTATTCTCGATGTATACCATTTGGATATAACCGATGCGCCAGCCTTAGAAACTCAGATAAACGCCATTGTTGGTGTAGTAACCAACGGTTTGTTTGCCAGTCGTGGTGCTGACGTATTAGTGTTAGGCAGCAAAGAGGGGACAAAAATACTAAAATAATGCTTTAGAGTCTATACACTATATGTTAACTTGCATTTGCGTTTTTGGATATCTAGCCATCTAAAGTTATTTTTGCAACCACGAGAAGCTGTCATCATGAGTAATAATTCATTAGCAAAAGAAAAAATTAAGATCTTGTTATTAGAAGGTGTTCATCAAAGTGCACTGGAAGAGCTAAAATCCAAAGGCTATAGCAATATTGAATACCTCAAAACATCACTGAGTGAAGAGCAGCTGATTGAAAAAATTGCCACTGTACATTTTATTGGCATTCGCTCGCGTACCCAACTCACCGAAAAAGTCCTTAGCCATGCCAAAAAACTGGCGGCTATTGGCTGTTTTTGTATTGGCACCAATCAAGTAGATATTAAAGCCGCACAAAAGCGCGGTATTCCAGTTTATAATGCGCCTTTTTCTAACACCCGCTCGGTGGCGGAATTAGTGATCGGTGAATTACTGTTATTATTGCGTGGCATACCTGAAAAAAGTGCCCTAGCCCATCGCGGCATATGGCATAAATCGGCAGTTGGCTCAGTGGAAGCAAGAGGCAAAACACTGGGGATCATTGGTTATGGCCACATAGGCACCCAAATGGGCATTTTGGCAGAAACCTTAGGTATTCGCGTGCGCTTTTATGATATTGAAACTAAATTACCTCTGGGCAATGCCAGCCAAGCGCCTTCATTAACCGCCTTATTACAAGAGTCTGATGTGATCAGTTTGCATGTGCCAGAAACACCGCAAACCCAAAACATGATGGGCGCTGCTGAATTTGAAGTGATGAAAGACGGGGTGATCTTTATCAATGCTTCTCGCGGTACTGTGGTTGATATAGATGCACTTGCCGAGGCACTGAGCAATAAAAAAGTCGCTGGCGCTGCCATTGATGTATTTCCGGTTGAACCCAAAGGCAATGATGAAGAATTCATCTCGCCGTTAAGGGCTTTTGACAATGTGATCTTAACCCCACACATTGGCGGCAGTACCAAAGAAGCGCAAGAAAATATTGGTTTAGAAGTGGCCAGTAAATTAGCTAAGTATTCTGATAATGGTTCAACTTTATCAGCGGTTAACTTTCCCGAGGTTTCATTACCTGAGCACGTCGGCACCAGTCGCTTGTTACACATTCACCAGAACCACCCTGGGGTACTTACCAAAATTAACCAAGCTTTTGCCGAGCACAATATTAATATTGCCGCGCAATACCTGCAAACCGACGAGTCAATTGGTTATGTAGTTATTGATATTGAAACCGAAAACAGTGATGTTGCATTGCGTGCATTGAAGCAAATTGCAGGAACCATCAAGGCCAGAGTATTACATTAGTAACAAGGCAATCCTCAAACAGCGATAATGTGTAATAAAATAAGTTAATCCAACTTTACTAAGCCTAGACAATTTACCTAGGCTTAGTTGTTGAACTTATAAGCACTTTGTCAGCTTAATTTAAAAGATGAAGTGCATTATGGCTAAAGCAGCCAATCCAGCAACAATATCATCGATCATAATACCAAAACCGCCATGACAGTGTTTATCAAGGTAAGAAATAGGCCAAGGCTTCAAAATATCAAACAACCTAAATAGCGCAAAGCCAACTAACACACTTTGCCAACTGATGGGCACCATAAACATAGTGATCAAAAAGCCGACAATTTCATCCCAAACAATGGCGGGATGGTCGTGTACCCCTGCGGCTTTAGCGGCATAATCGCAAAGGTAAATTCCCAACAGAGAAAATGCGATCAGCACAGCTAGGTAATAGCCCGCACTGAGAGGAGCTAACAGTAAAAAAATAGGCACAGCTGCCAAAGTGCCAAAGGTACCCGGTGCTTTAGGCGCTAACCCACTGCCAAAGCCCAGAGCTAAGCACTGTCGTAGATCGGTTAACTTAAATGCACTAACAGCCTGTTGACTGGTTGATTGCTTCATGAAAAATGCTCAAAACCTTTAGTGTGAAGTACTGTAGGCTTACTATCAATGGTAGTAGTAATATTTTGATTGCCGTTGAGCTGGCCAATACAGCTAGCCTTAACGCCACAATTGCTCAGCGCAGTTTCTAGGCCCACTTTATTGTCTTCTGAGACACTGATCAACAGCTCATAATCATCACCACCAACTAATGCTAATTCTGTCGCTTGTGCTAAGCCCAGTGAATCGATTAACTCAAATGACAGTGGTAAATCTTCTAATACAATATTGGCACCTACGTTTGAGGCTTGGCATAAATGCCTTAAGTCAGCCACTAAACCATCAGACAGATCTATCGCAGCTGAAGCATATTCACGAATGGCTTGGCCCGCCAATACATGGGGCTTGGGAAAGTCTAATTTGTTGCGCAGTTTGTCAAGGTGCTGTGCTTCAACACAACATTCACCGAGCACGTGTTGCAATGCCAAAGCCGCATCGCCAATTTCACCGGTAACATACAACCAATCGCCGGGATGACCACCAGAGCGGGTTAATACCTTATCAAGGGGTAACAGCCCTTGAGCAGTGACAGTAATACTCAGAGGACCGCGCGTGGTATCACCGCCAATTAATTGCACATTGTAATATTCACACAATTCAAATACTGCCGCGCAAAACTCACTGATCCATGTTTCATCAATTTCAGGCAAGGTAATGGCTAAGGAAATCCAGCTAGGTTCGGCACCCATGGCTGCTAGATCCGATAAATTGACGGCAATGGCTTTGTGGCCAATGGCCTTGGCGCTAGTTTCTAGTGGAAAATGCACACCAGCGACTAAGGTATCGGTGGTAATGGCAATTTTTTGTCGCTCTGGAGGTGTAACAATGGCGCAGTCGTCACCTATGCCCAATTGAACATCCTTGCGATTAACCGCTTGTTCAGTAAAATACTTTTTGATCAGGTCAAATTCTTTCATAAATTCTCTGCAAAGTTGAACCAGATAACACAGTGCAACCAAGCGTAAATCAGCTGTTAAAAATCAGCGCTATAAATAGCGAGTAGAAAAAACACTGCGATGTGCAGTCAGTTAATTAGCTGCTAATTAGCGCAAAATAAGCTAGCAGATGATAAGCTAGCACAAAATACACTAACACATGTGTTATGCGCTATTCGTTGGGGCGAATAACCTTTACTGCTTTGTCTAGTACACCGTTGACAAACTTATGGCTATCGTCGGCAGCAAATACCTTAGCTAACTCTATCGCTTCATTAATCACCACACGATATGGGACATCAACACAGTCACTTAGTTCAAAAACAGCGACTCGCAACAAAGCTTTTTCAATGGGATCAACATCGGCTAAAGGTCGGTCGAGGTAGGGACTGATGGCCTCGTCTAGTGATGACACTTGCGAGGTTACGCCAGCGAGTAATTTTCGAAAATAGTCAATTTCAAAACGTCGCTTGGCATTTTCTGTTAAAAAATGCAGTTCAACGTCAGCCACTGAGTTCTCACTCATCTGCCATGAATAAACAGCTTGTACTGCCAATTCACGGGCTTTTCTTCTAGGTGATGGCTTCACAGCACTCTCCACTAAATAGTAAATCAGCTGGCAGAGCACCAGCTTAAATACTTGTTACTAAAAAATTATGACAATTGCGACATAACGTTAACCATTTCCAGTGCACCTAATGCCGCTTCACCACCTTTGTTACCCGCCTTAGTGCCAGCGCGTTCAATAGCTTGTTCAATAGAGTCTGTGGTGATCACCCCAAAAGAAACTGGAATTTCAGCGTCTAAACACACTTGCGCTAGGCCTTTATTACACTCACCAGCAACAAAATCAAAGTGCGGAGTACCGCCACGAATAACAGCGCCGATGGCAATAATTGCATCGTATTTACCACTATTGGCGGCTTTTTTGGCCACCAAAGGTAATTCATAAGCACCTGGGACTTTAACTACAGTGATGTCGGCATCGGCTACATTGCCATGGCGTTTTAGGGTATCAATAGCCCCTTCGAGTAAACTATCAACAATAAAGTGGTTAAACCGAGAAACAACAATGGCAAATTTTTTGCCTGTGGCAACAAAGCCACCTTCAATAATATTCATTAAGTCTTACCCTTGCATAAAAATTGTCGCGATTCTAACAAAAAAACCACAATTTAGGTACTGGTTTATTCATTAAGTAAGAATGATCGCTAACAGTATTTAAAAGCCATTCTGCAATGAAATGATATTGAGCAAATGATTCCAGATCACCTTATATTCATTAAGCCAAACTATTAGCTGCTGTTAATGGGATCACTCAATCTCATTTTTAGACTACTTAAACAAATAAATAAGTCATTTGTTTTAAGGCAAAAATTGATTTTGTGTCAGTGAATAAGTGAATGTTTGTTCACCTAAAGTTATAAGGATGTTGTTGCCAATTTCAGATAAAGTTAAATTCTCAAGATATTGCTCGGTAAAAATATTCACTTTAAAGTACTTGTTGGTATTAGCTGAACATTTTATTACTGGTGAACTTTGCAATACATTATATTTTGGCGTAACCCAGCCAATAGTAGGGATATTATTGGCGTCTACTTCACCTTCTAAAATGCTACAGGTATTTGCCAAACCGCCCATTTTGTATTGATGGATGGTGTTCCCTGACGCTAGCGTTAACAAATTGTGATCAGCACTGATTGTCTCTATTTGAGTTTGAGGCGCGAAGTGCCAATATTCTTCAACCAAATTTGCAGTTTCACCCTGTTCAACTTCGTCCACCACAATTAACAAAGGTTGAGTGTTTTTAGTCAACAAAAAACTGCGATAGTGATAGGTATTCTCATTGATTAAACCTTTGGCAGCAGCTGAAATATAATGTTGAGTATCATCAGTTGCAATAATACTTCCAGAATGATCACCAACGCCCTCATTATTTAATACTAAAGTATTGTGACTGGTACGCGAACGCCAAGCATCTCGACCACCTTCAATAGAGTATGTATAAGGTCCTCCTGAATCTATCAGCAACGGCTCTCCCGCTATAGAAGCAACAATATTTAAAAGATCGTAGTGACCGTGAATTAATCGGGCTTTACCGGCATCAAAAAATACTTTTGACATTTTTTCATCCACCGGTATGTGTTTTGCGATGATCAAACCTTCGTCTGCAATCACTTTTAAATCATCAAGCTGTTGATGCCGAGAAATGAGATAGTTGTCCAATGAATTAATCGGCTCTGCAAACTCAGCATAATACCTTTTTAAATGTCCTTGCCAATTTTTACCATAGCTTGAATCACCGATGGCTGGTGTGGTGCCGTCGTGATGAAGCAAGTAAGGAGCAATGATTAAAGCTTGTCGAATTTTATCATTTAAACTGACATTTGCCGTCAAACCAAAGGTGTCTAATTGCATTTTTGCCTCTAGCATCATAGACAAGCCAATAAAGTGATAGCCAGTGGCTTGCTCAATAACAAAGCCTTCTCGGGAAAAAAGTTCATTGCTCACTGCGGTAATTCGACGGTCAGTAAGACTTTCTATATAATTTATATCAGGGTGAAAAGGAAAACTAGCCACTAAATTTAAAGCCGCTCGAGCTTGGATCATGCCGTGATTTTTATTATCCCAAAACTCATCATCAAGATAGGTTTGGATCATTTGCATATCTTTGTGCAGTAATCTTTCAATTACCGTGCGCTCCTCAGCTGTTGAGTCTCTGAATAATTTAAAGTATATGTACAGTAAATGATTAATTCTCAAAGATACCGCATCTTCTCGGTAAGCTTGTATCACATGAGCATTGCGCGGGTCATCAAAAGTCTGATCATAACTGGTTAAATACTTGCTAATAGCATTAAGAACATCTTCATTAGCTGTTCTTTCATAAAGTTCAACATAAGCGGAAAGCCATCCCAATGAATGGTAGTATAATACCCAACTGGTATTGTTAAAGGGATCTTCCTGCCAGGTAGGCGACTCTGGAGGAACCCATGCCGGAAAGTTGATCCAAGAGAAATAAACCGCCCTTTGTTCAGCTATTTGTTGCATCGTATCATCACTGACCAAGGCAACAATCTGCGGCATATTTAATTCCGAAATTCGCGGTAAATCCCATAAATACAGATCGTATTTATTTGCATCAGCTTCTGGGTTTAATTTTAACTCTAAAACAAGTGGGACGTCTCTTTGCAAAGGGGTATGTTGTGTTGAACTTGATCTTGCTATTGAATAATGCACCTGAGTTTTATCTTGGTCTTGCCTAACATCATAACTCAATTGGTGATATTCATCGGTTTTACCATCGGCTGTCAAAAGGCTCACACTTATATCACTGAGTGAACCGATACCATCTAAATCGGTAATATCTAAAATGTAGTCTGTATCTGATTGGAGGTTGTTTCTATCGGGAATTTGAGTCGGCGTAAAGGCATTGGCAGTCGGCTCTATAAAGGCCTCAGTTGAAGTTGAATCACTACCGCAAGAAACGATTAGCAACAAAATTAATAGAACAAAGCTATTACGCATAAAATCTCCACATTTTTACTGATCTGTTATTATTATTTTTATTATCTAGCAAAGAACTGATTTTATGAGTAAATAAAAAAGTAAATCTTTTAGCCAATAATACTTTCGGTAATATATTATCTAAACAAATGATAATATCAACTTAGAATGCAAACTTTAGCACTCAAAAAATAAATACGTAAAACAATGTAAATTGGTTTACTCTGCGTTACTCACGCAGCTAATTTTTTCCAACATATCGTCAGCAAATTTGTTTCTATCAAACTGACGTGCTGCCATTGTGCTGTTAGTTTGATATTCAAGCAGAGATTGTTTTGAACCACAAAGCTTATTAATCTGCTCAACCAATTCCATAGGATTTTCAGGAGTGCAAACAATGCCGGCATTGTTTGCTGCAATAATATCACTCGCTTCGCCTTTCGGTATTGCCGCCAGTAAAGGTAGTCCCATAGCCATTGATTCAAAAATCTTTGAGGGAATAACCGTTTTAAATAAGGGAGTATTTTTGAGACTGATCAAAGAGATATCACACAAACTCCAAATAGCTGGCATATGCTCCTTTGGCTGACGAGGGATAAAAACAACATTGGTTAACTGTTTTTGTGCAACTATTTCGATTAATTTATTTTTAGCAGCGCCCCCCCCAGCAAACAAAAAAACAACATCAGTTTGTTTTTGCATCTGCTCTGCACAAGCGATGACATGCTCTAGTCCATGAGCCATACCATGAGTGCCGATGTAACCAACGACAAATTTGTTTTCTAAGTGGTAATGTTTTGCAAACTCAGGATTTTTGCTCGCACTGGGTTGGTATGCAGTTAAATCGACACCATTGAGTATTACCGAAATTTTATTGCCGTCAACCCCCCTAGTCACTAATTCTTTTTTAAATGATTGAGTGACCGAAATAATATGATCGGCTCTTTGATAGAGAAACATCTCTAATTTTTCCAGTAACTTTATCACTATTGAATCTTTCATCGCTCCTACGGCGGTTATCGACGCCGGCCATATATCACGAAGTTCAAAAATAAATTTTTTGCGTTTTATTGCCGACAGTGCCCAACCAGAAACCGCAGTAAAAAATTGTGGCGATGTCGCAACTACTACGTCTACTTTACGCTGAAATAAACCAGCAAAAAACGAAGTAAACATAAAAGAAATAAAATCCAAAATGCGCAATAAAAAACCTTCATTAGACGAGATAAAGGTTTTCACTCTGATCACCTCAATCCCATCAATTACAGAGCGGCTGTACCAAGCATTTTTATAACCTTCAAACACTTTGCCTTCAGGAAAATTCGGCGCACCAGTGATCACCGTCACTTTGTGTTTTTTTGCCACCCATTGTTTGGCGTGTTCAAAAGTTCTGGTGGCAGGAGCATTTCCTTCTGGAGGAAAATTATCAGTGAGAAATAGAATATGCATTATTTACGGTTTAACTTTGTTCGGGTGAAGTCTAATAAATATTTAATCAATTTAAAGTTCATATTTATCAATAGAGAGAGTGAGGCTTTCCAATTCGCTGTATTGGTATATTTGATAAAATCAAACAAACTATAGGGTTGATTAACTAACTTGCGATGCAGGATCACAAATGAATCCTTGTGTGCTTTGCTCATTAAGTGAGAGTGCTTGGCATAAAAATGTTTGAAAGCAGTTTTTCTTCGCTCTGAGCTATCACTGATCCTACCATGAGTGTGATCGGTAAACCAAATGTAACTAGCCACCGAAGATTTTTTTGCCATACCAAATTTTGCAACTAAACGCACCCAAGTATCGTAATCTTGAAAGGCAGGCATTTGCGGATCAAAACCACCTATAGCTCGAAGATTTTCTGTTCGAGTTAACACTTGGTTACCTAGAATATTGTAATGAAGTAAATTTTCTAAAGTCACATTGCCAATATCCATTTTCCTTACAATATCTCCTTGAGGTGTTCTCTCTTTAATTGAACTGGCAATACAGGAGTAGTGACCCGCTAAAAACTCTTCTAACAACAACGCTATGCGATCCGACTCCATGGCATCGTCATCATCCATCCCGGTAATAAATTCACCCTTAGCTATATCAATAGCTAAATTACGAGCCACACAAGCGCCCTTAGGCGTGTCATTTTTTACATAGCAAACTTGACCTGATTCGATATAAGGAAGCAGTTTTTGATAAGTATCATCTTCAGAGCCGTCATCAGCGACAATCAGTTCAATGTGTTGATAAGTTTGTTTCAAAACTGAGCGCACTGCGCGCATCAGTAATTCAGCACGGTTATGCGTGGCAATATATACGGTAACCAAGGCATTAGTTTGCATTGTCAATCTCAATATTTTGTTGTTGGTATTCCCAATAAGCTAAAACAGCTAAGAAGAAATAAAACGGAAGGAAGTATACCGCTGAGCTAATGGCAATAATAGCGGCAATGCTAGGTAATGCCATTAGCATACTGCGCCATGGCAACCTGCCGCAAATTGTTCTAAAAATAGTAAAATAAAAAATATAGTAACTAAACCCAGCATAAATGGTCATTTCGAGAAAAAACAAATGGGGCGCGAAATATTCAACTAAGCCCCCCCAACCATTATTGACAAAGCTAATATTGATATTGCCAAAACCAATGCCAAACAGCCAATTCATCAATGAAAAATCCGCTACAATATTTAGCATTTCAGATAGGGCATAGGCTCTAATGGCCACTGAAAACATGTTTCCTGAAGATACAATCGCCTCTAAAGCTTCGCTGTTTGACAAAAAGTCGGTAGCTTGATTTAAGGTATAAATAACGTAACTCAATTGTTTTTGAAAAACAAACATCAGTACAGGCACCAGTAAAACAAGGCTGATAATAAAGACTAACCTGGCTTTCACATTGGCGAGCAATTGCAAAATAAGCACTTGCGAGGCTGCTGCAATGAAGCATAGCTTGGCATCGACTAACAAGCTCAACATCATTACCGGTAGAGAATTGAGATAAAATGATTTTTTAGCACCTAAAAAGTATAAGCTTGTGTTTAATAAAATTAACACTGCGGCGTTAGTATTCATATTTGACCAAAATGCCGAGCCAATCTGATACTCACTTCCCGCCATGGGATAGTAATTAAAAAACGCCTGATTAGTCATAACCTCTAACAAGACAATCAATAAGTCTACATAAATGAAAATTTGTATTATTCTGCAAAGCGCTGATTTTTCTATGGTGATAAGTAATCTAAAAGAAAAATAAAAGCTCAGAAAGGTGAAGGTAAAATAAAACAAATAGGTGACATACCTCACTGAGAATCTGCCTTGTAAGGTATGTACAATCAACCAGATAAATACGAAACTGATAAATATCAAGGCGAGTTTCATTTGTTTTAAGTCGATCCGCTTCTCCTTGACAACATAAAACAAACCAACAAAAAATAGAAAAACCACAGATAAATGAAATCCCTTCAATTGCATTAAGGCCAATGATGGCCCCAATAACAAGAAGATCATGAATACGGTGTAGCGAAATGAGTATTCGCTTGGCAGATATATATTACTTGTTAATTTGCGCATAAACCGTTTTGTATAGAGTCGTCATGGTGTTAAGTGCTGCTTGCTGTGAATATTTTGCAAGCACGTCAGTGCGGCCATTGATACCCATTGCAATGGCGCGGTCTTTGTTTTCTAATAAACCTATTATCGCTTCAACAAATTGTTTTTCAGAGTTTTGTTCAACAACAATTCCTGTCTCATCTGCTTTGATCACTTCTGGTAAACCACCAGTGTTAGCAACAATACAAGGACGCTCACAAGCTAATGCCTCAATAGCAGCAACCCCGAAACTTTCAATGCGACTAGGTACGACAAATATATCCATCTGATTGATATATTTAGGCACGACACTGTTATCGACCGCGCCAACAAAATTCACCTGATTTTGAACGCCGAGTTGCTTTGCAAGTGACTTTAATTCCAGCTCTAACGAACCATCGCCCACGATCATCAGGTTGACTTCATGAGTTTGCAGGTTCTGCTTGTGTTTAACCACATCTAATAGCTGTGCAAATGCATTGATCAGTATATCAATACCATATTTATGCTCTAAGCGTTTGACAACGCCTATGGTAATAGATGGTTTTTTAAAAGGAATAGCGGTATTTGTAAAGCGTTGCAAGTCAACACCAAAGGGAGTGATAGTGATTGTCAAATCATCGGCTGACAATATAGTTTTAACCTGTTCAGCCATTGCATAACTTGTAGAGGCGATATGCTGAGCATTAGATAATGATCTTTTTATTAACCAATGTTTGAACCTAGATTGAAATGGAAATTCATATACATCACTGCCCCAAACAGACAAGATATAAGGCTTTATCTTGGCTAATAACGCCAAGGTTCCGTAACCACTGGCATAGTGAACATTAATGACATCGGGTGCCAATGCTTTAATTTTAGCATGTAAAGCCAATGCGTTTAACAAATAACCCTTAGCGCCAGAAAATGGCAAATACTCAACTGCTACTCGCTTATCAAGAGTAGCGGTTACACTGTGTTGAGTAATTAAGGTGATCTGTAAATTTTTATCGACTAAACCATTTAACCATTTTACGGTATGTAATAAAGAGCCCGGTGCAACAAATGCTAATTTCAACTTTTTTTCTTGGTTAGACTCAATCATCAGCTAAATATTATTGTTTGTAAAAATAACGGACTAATACCAAAAAGCACATCATTGAAAAGCCTAAAAAGCTTCCAACAACACAAATAATGGCTCTTGAGGGTTTAGATTTTTTTTCTGGTAAGTTAGGTGGGTCTATTGTTTTAAACACATAGTCTAATCTAACCTTACTCAGCATCAGTTTTTTAGTTTGCTCTTCGATTAAACTGTTAAAGGTTTGTGCAAAATGGGCATTTTTGGTTTGTTGAACAAGATCAGTTAAATACTCAATACTCTTGGTTGCTTGATCAACGTCATACTTTCTTATGGTTTCATTAATTTCTTCAATAAACAATTGCAACCATTGCTGTGCTAGTTGTGGTGAGAAAAATTCAGCAGAAAAAGTTAATACTCCGGTTTTTTTATCTTCTGATAATTTAATGATGTCTCTGAATTGTTTGACAATGTTTTCTCTTTTCGGTCGAGTCAATTGGCTAGGATTATCCCCTATTAACCAGACTTTATTGGCCTGATCATACTTAGATTGATCAATGACAAGTGTGTTTGTCTCAGCATCCCATGATTTTGCTGCCATTATCGGCACTAAAATTTGATTTTTTTCAACAAAATCTAAAATAAATGCTTTCGAGGAAACCAGTTGCTTAGCGATCAAAGGGTTACTGCCCTCTTGGCCAGTTCCAAAATTAATCCCTGCTGCACCAGCAAGTCCACTGAGACTGCCGGCAAGAGAAGCAAGTTTGCTAGAGGATTCAGTATTAATAATCAAAGTAGCTGTGGATTTATATTGATTGGGTAAGTACAAAGCAATAGCAACCGATATCACCATAAAGCATATACTGCCAATAGCAATGAAAATTTTCCCTTGATACAGCGCTTTAACTAATTCAGTTAATGAAATATCTTGTTTTGTTTCGTTGTTGGACAAAACTCTTTCCTCTTAGGTGAATTGCTATTTTTTAGCCATTGACAACCGCGACAACTTTACGCCACATTTCTTCAGTAGTGTTTTTGTATTTAGCAGAGTTTGAGTTAATGGTATCGAGAAAAGTTTCATTATTATTTATTATCTTCTCCATTAGCATCATTAATTGCTGATCTGTTGAAGAAGGATCAATTAATAATTCGGGTACCCCATATTCACTGAACAACTGCTCATATTTATGGCTCCAGCTGGTGCCTAAATTTGCAACTCCTTGCGATAAAGCACTGACACAACCATGAAATCGAGAGCAAACAACGGCCTTAGAGTCACCTATAATACCTTTGACTTTAAGGGGATCTGCCTCTTCGATCAATTCCAATTTACCGTCAAACAAATCGTTTAATGTTTGGCAAATGTGCTTATCACCCTCACCTTCGTGATTTAACAGTACAGGGGTAAAATCCAAAGATATTGTTTGTTTAATCAGAGTAGTCATTACTCTGATATAGTTGCTTTTCCATGTTTCATTTTGATTTTTAATGCCAATCATATTGGCATTGGGAATAAAACATACTTTTGTTTGCCCTTGTTGCCAATAATCGGGAATAATACCCTTAACCGCATTGGTGAAGTCAGGCATCTGCACTAAATTATCTGCATCGCCAATTAATGCTCTTATGTTGGCAAAGGAATCTTTTTCACGAGCACAAATCAAAGCCGCCTGTGGTAATGAGGCTTTTAGCACTTTTTGATCTGATGGCCTAGAGAAAGGTCCCAGCGCTTGTGGTAAAAAAATGTATTTACAACCATTTTTTTTATATCGTTTAAGTTCAGCACCTAAATGGGTAACTTTTAGCGCTCCCCACTGATCGCCGTAAGCAAAACCAGCCGCATCTAAAACAACAGAAATATCAGCCTCAGTAACAATGCCCCATTTTTTTAAATAACGGCGAATAAATTTCGGTAAAAAATAAGCCAAAAAGTTGAGGTCGATGATATTTTTCCGCAAAGAAAGTTTTTGAAAGGCCCCTAGTTTGGCTCTGCACTTATAAGGAGAAAATGGATTGCCCTCTAAGACAATCTCTGCTTCTGGCCAATATTCTCTGACTCGGGCAACAACAGAGGCTAGCATGAGTTCAGCGCCTTTATTTACAAATTGAACTCCTTTAATTTCAATAAACATTAATCTACTTCCTTTAATAGTGTTTTAGCGCTTTTCTTCTGAGAAAAGGGAATTTGTCCTGATGCTTGTCCGTAACCAACTGAGATAAGCATGATAGGTCTTAAGTATTTGGGTAATTTAAGCTTTTTTGAAATTTTCTGTTCACAAATTTCAATATCTGGCCAATTAATGGGACAAGAGGATAAACCTAACGTTTCTAAAGCTAACATAAGTTGCATAGAGGCTAACCCTCCGTCAATGTATATGACATGCCGATCACGCTCTGCAGGATAGGCTGACAGATCACCTACCACAACTAATAATGCAGGAATATTATCGGCAAAGCCTGTTGTTCCCATGGCAATTGAAGCAATGTCGCTAGCTTTGTCCATATTGGTTATGGTGAAGAACTGAAAAGGTTGTCTATTACAAGCACTGGGTGCTTGAGAGGCCATATCAACCGCTTGCGAAATAAGTTCAATATCAACGGGTTTCTGTTGGTACCAGCGAACAGAACGACGCTGTTTAAACAATTGATAAAGCTGTTGTTGAGAAATATCAGACTGTTGACGGTCTTGATGTTGGTAAGGTAAAAAATCAGTTTCGCTGTTATCTCCTGGTAAATTAATAGGAGAAAATATATCTCGAGCTTTGTCTATTTCAGGAGAACTTCCCACCACAGCAAAATATTTTATCAATACATCCTGAGCCCACTTAAGTTCTTCGCGACAAATAGACTGACTGTTTACACATTTTCGATAGCATTGTACTGTTTCTAAAATATAGGCCTTTGCAAACACCTCTCGACGAGGCTGCATGATCAAGCCTTTTTCTAAGCGATGAGTATTTCTTCTCAGTAAAACACTCGACTGCTCGATGGCATTTAATGATTGTTGATATTTGGCACGTCCCTGAAGAACAGACTGATGCTCTCGGCGAAATTGAGTACTAAAAAAACAATAATAGACCGAGCTGAGAAAGCTATTTTTGGCGAACATAGGATAGATGACACTGTCAAAAGAACTCACTGCATTTTTGAGTTTTAAAATAGATTTTTGTGGTAATAGTTTTCTTAGTAGAGATTTCATAAACAACTGTAAGTAAGGCTAAAATAAAATATTGTTACAACAATCAAACAACAACATGGTGATCAGTAAAATTTAAGTTCTGCATTTTACCCTAGAAAGAAAAATACGGCTAGGAATAAACAAAGACTTAGACATAACTTTAGCCATTGGCCAAGTCGAGCGATGAAAAAATAACACTATATATGAAGCAAAAGCGTATGAAACCACCGTCGCAATTGCCGCCCCTTGACCTTGGTAAATGGGAATTAACCAATAATTTAAACAAACATTGACGATTGCTCCCACCCCATGAGTGAGCAAGGAAAACACTACCAAATTTTCAGTTAGTAACCACTTACTTAGTAAAGACCTCATAAAAACAAACAATCCAGCCCATATATGTATAGTTAATATAATACCCGCACTGGCAAATTCATTACCGTAAAGAAGAACAATCAAATCCTCTGCTATAAAAGTGATCACCAAAGCAATACCAACCGCACCTAGTAACAATACATCACATAGTTTTTGTAACTTGCGCTGATATAGATCAGCGTTTAATTTTTTGGCGTTTAACAACGAAGGAAAAAAAGATGCGACCAATGCGGTAGGGAAAAAATACCAAACTTCAGAAAGTCTACTAGCTACAGAATAAATGCCATTTTCTTTTGCTGAGACCAT
>JBELHO010000033.1:30712-35982 GCA_042091375.1 Thalassotalea sp.
GTGAATGCCAATAATATTAAGCCCCATGTCAGGGTTTGCAATTGAGAGAAAAAACCTAGCTGCAGCATAGCCAAAAGTACTAATATTGCACAAAATCCACCGATCAATCGATAAATAATAACCGAAGACATGATCACTAATTCACTGTGAGATTTATTAACAATTTCGCGAGTGACTATTGCATTAAGCCCCAAAGAACTCAGCGGCGAAAATATAGCGATAATAGCAATTAAATAATTGAGCAGTCCGAAAGACTCTGCCCCTAAGTAACGGGCAACAAACACACTGACGGTTAACACTAAGATCATTGAAAATATTTTTTCGCCTACCAACCAAAAGGTATTTTTTACGGCAGCAAAAGTTGTGTTTTCAGTGAATATTTTTTTTAGAATAAACAAGTTGTGATCCAGATAAAATAAGTAACCAAACAATCGTTAATTAATGATAAAGTAGTTACATAATTGTTAATTAATGATAGTGTTATTAGATACGCTTCTAATTCAATACATTGCTATGCACAGCCAATTCTACATGATATTTAAAAAACCCGTAACATTATGTTTTATCCTTTTTTTTACCATTAGTTGTAATAGTGAACAAAGCACAGTTGAAGAAATTGATATTTCTGAAGGAAACACTCGGGAATTGGCCTTAGCCATAGCAATTAACAAATATAAAAACTACGCTGAACAACATCAACCCAGTTCAGGGTATCCCCGCTCGATTGAAGATAATACATGGAAATTAACCAACTGGAAAAGTTGGACTGATGGCTTTTTTCCCGGCATATTGTGGCAATTAAGCGTCGTTGATCCGTCCTTAGAAGATCAGGCTGATAGGTGGACTACACCATTATCAAACCACGCAACCCTTGCCAGCCATGACCTTGGCTTTATCATTAACAACAGTTTTGGCAAAGGTTATCGCTTGTCAGGTAACAGCACTTACCTACCGGTACTTGAATCAGCAACAAATACCTTATCATCTCGCTATAATCAACAAGTCAAATCTATTAGATCATGGGATTTTGGCTCCTACGATTTCCCCGTCATTATCGATAATATGATGAATTTGAACTTACTCTTCGACAGTTCAAAAATATTTCAACAAGAGCCGTTTTACTCGCAAGCAATTAATCATGCTTACACCACCCTAAATAATCATCTAAGGCCAGATGGCTCAAGTTTTCACTTGGTTGATTTTATAGCCGATTCTGGAAACGTAATTGGTCAGAAAACTGTACAAGGCCTAGCTGACGACTCAACATGGGCACGAGGCCAAGCTTGGGGAATTTATGGCTTTACTATTGCTTATATTGAAACTGGCGAATTAGATTTTTTAATCACAGCTCAGTCAATGGCTAATTATTTTATCGAAAATTTGCCCGAAGACCACATCCCCTATTGGGATTTTGATGTGACTGATGAAAACTCACCTAGAGATAGTTCTGCAGCAGCCATTGCTGCATCTGCTCTTTGGATGTTATCTAATTTACAAAGCGAACAAGTCGATAAACAAAGATTTAGTGAAAGCTCAGTGAATATTATCAACAGCTTAATGTCAGCTGACTACTTTAATCATCAACAAGACTTTCCAGCTTTACTGCTACATGCCACAGGTAACAAACCAGGAGACAAAGAAGTTGATACCTCGCTTATTTACGCTGATTATTACTTTATTGAAGCACTATTAATGCAACTAAATAATAGTTTTACCCCTATCTAAGTATAAAAACTCATTTTAATTTGATGAGTTTTTGATCAGCTTGCCAACGTTGATAACTATCCCAGCGCAATGCTTCGTTGTACATTAAGTAATTCAGCTCTGATATATATTGAGGGCGATACAGTTGATTTGTCGATTGGGTGATCACCTCACTTCGAGTGTCACCCGACTGAGCATCAACAAACACTTGGTGAATAAAATAAGATTTACTTTGTTGATCATAATTAGCCACAAAAACGTCAAATTGCTCATTAGGATCCAGTAAACACTTGCCTATTGCTGCGCCATTAACATAAGTTGAATCACCTAAAACCCCTGAATAATCACCAATAAAATAATGCTCTGTTGTATTGGTGACAAGGTTATGACCTGATAGAAACAGCTGCCACTCACTGCTTTGAGGATCTAAGGCTGAATATAAATGACAAATGTTTTGCTGATCATTAGCTGAATCTAATAACCTAATATTGGTGGCACCAGCTGTTTTTTCATAATGAGAAGTTATCAATTCTTCAGTGATTTTTTCGTCGTCAAAATTTCTGCCCGAAGATGTTTGTAGTTCACTACCATTGTCTGCAGGTTCAGTGATCAGGTAGGCAATATTTTGAGTTTTATCTGAAGGGTGATTACCTATATTAAAGATGACTTGACCATTGCCCGTTCCGTCACCGTCAAAGCCCTGCATAGAAATATAGCGATTACCACCACCCCGCCATATTTTGCGCCAGTTACTCCAACTTTCACCATTATCGACACTGGTAAATACTCCCCAACCAGCTTCAGTATCTCTGGTAAGTAGGTAAATATTTCCACCAACCTGCGAAAGTTGCGCATAAGTGGCACCATTATCTAAATTAAGTGTGCCTTGTTGCACAATGGTAAAATTGTCATCCAATAAATAAGTAAACAGCTTCCCCCGCCCTTGTTCAAAGGTGTCATTATGCCCGGTTCTCACCACTAACCAATGGCCGTTATCTGTTGCTAATACAGCAGGAGCATTGTGTTCATCAGCATAAAAATCTTGAGGAAAGTGAATTTCGGCAAGTTTTTCACTAAGATCGTCGTTGAAAAAACTAACCCACTGCTGACTGTCTTTGTTATTGTCTCTTACGCCAGTCATGGCTAATACATTATTATTAGTGGCGGTAATATCATTTATCCAATAAGAATAACCGCCATTGCAACTAATAGAAGCTGCTATTACTTGACATAATTGACTATCTTGGGCAGCAAACATGACTTCTTGTTGATCTGCTGAAGGATCCGATGAGGAGTTACAAGCCCCTAATAGTGACAAAACAATAAAAATCACAAAATAACGATAAATCATAAAATACCCAATTAAATTAATAACGCGCCAACTAACACTTTGAAATTAACACTATGCAATATTTCCATAAATAGATGATTAACATGAAAAATCATAAAAAACTTTAAAAAAATATAAAGACTATAAATACTATGAAAGTAAAGCATAATGTTACATAGAAATAACATTACCTTTTGTCATGTAATTTTCAATATGCGCAACACAATATTTTGTAAGCAGTTGTAAGTCGTTCTTACAAGTAGTAGAGCATGTTGACGAGTCCTTAACTAGGTCGTGAACTAATTGTTTATGCTGTTTCCATAACCCCAAATTAGTCACAATTAACTGCCGCTCTAAATGAATAATTTCTTTGTCAAGATGACTTTCATCTTGGTATTCACCCTGAGTATCAAACTTCAATAAGATGTATTTCAATACTTGCTTCAGAGTGTGAATGGCAGGTGAATTTGGTATGATTAAACTATTCAGTTTGATCATATTATTTGATCTCTCCATGGAGGCGGGTAAATAATTTTGCAAATGCGTTACTGACTTTTCTTTCACCTCACTGGCCAGTCCTGCACCACCTGCTATTTGTATGGTCTTACCATTTAAGCAAGTTAAATTGGTTTTACAGCTGTACAAAATTGGACAATACTTATCTACAAAACCATAAATAAAGTAAGTAAGCACTAAGTCAATATGGTTATACTTTACAAAAACTTCACCTGCAGTATTGCTGTTATCTCCGTTAATATGCATTGTTAAAGATTGCTTATCAACAACATAACCTGGTGCAGTTGAGCTGTGATTTAAAAAATCAATGACACTTAATAAAGCATACTCTGTATTAGCTGTAGATTTGATCTGCATCATTTCTAATGCTTCTTTAGTGAGGTCAAACTCCCTAGAGCCAATAAATGTTTTTAAAAATAATGGCTCTAAATCCCCTTTAACCACAAATTCTTTGTATTTCAAAATTTTCGGTATGATAGCAAGGTTTAGTAAGAATTTATTTAAAAATTCAGCTTCATGGCGCAAAGCCAAAAAGGGATGTTTGTTTATCCAAGTACTGACTTTGCTTGTTTGATTATACAATTGAATGAGAAGATGCATTGACTGTTCAGCAAAGGGATTTTTAAGGGATTTTTGCGGTGTACACACAATCTTTTCTTGATCAAGACTCAATTGAAAGTCACTCAATAGAGGCATACATTTTAATGGCACACTCATTAGTGTTTTATCATCTTTGGCAAACGACTGAATTGATAAATCGCCATCATTTTCAATAAAGTATAATTCATTATGAAAAACTGAACCCTGCTCCTCTAATGTGTTAACTAATTGACTAATAGTGGCGACAATTTCCTCTGTTTTACCAACAATTCTTTGCGAGGGTTTAACGGGCGAGGAAGCTATACTATTTGCATTTTGATTTGGCAAAGACGAATTTTTTTCTTGTAAAGAATTCACTGAGGCCTGTATGTCTTGAAACCACTTCTGGTGCAAAAATTTATCCTCTATCAATGCCATAATTTTCTTCAGTTCAGTTGTTTTCTCACATTGATATAAGGTTGATAACAATTCGTCTAACTGCACATTTGACACTTGGTCTATCTCGGGTAGTAACTTAACTAAAGCCATGGATAATGCATCTTGATCAGCTAGATGTGCATAAGCTTGAATAGCTAAGATTCCACCTTCAATTGAATATTCACTGAATTTAGCTAACTTATCAACATACTCAACTACAGTGTTAAAATCTCCCGCCAAAAAGCTTAACTTACACAATTCAAAGCGAAACTTTGCCGTATTAATTGAAGGATCAATAGCAATAATTTGTTTGAGATACTCAATACAATCCTGCTTTTTGTTAGAAAAAAATGTACTACTTTTTAAATTTGCCAATGCATTTATCGTTTCTTTCTCATTACTGGCTTTTTTAAGAGATTTGCTAAAAGCCATTTCAGCGAGCACATACTTTTTAAGGTGATACAAGCACACCCCCTCAGCTTCGAGAGAAATAAATGATTGGGCAGCCAACTTACTGTTGTATTTCTTTACAATAGTAAGAGCTTTTTTATATTTTTGATTATTAATTAACGAAGTAACTTGTTGAAGTTTATCTGACATGGAAAACACAAACATTTAAATACAATATTGACACTGTATAAATATTAAAGCTAAAAATAAACTATATTCTGCAAAATTTACAATTATTTTTAGGGCAATTGAT
>JBELHO010000034.1:0-35145 GCA_042091375.1 Thalassotalea sp.
CATGTTATTCGCTGATAATGCACAAGTTCAGCCAGCAGTTCAGTTCGCTTTCGAAACACACAACCAACCAAAAAAAATAAACCAAAGAAACCAAAAGACCACCATTGAGGATATAATTTATCGGCGGGGGGAAAGGGCACAAAAGGCACTGCCAACAACGTTGGCACCATCATTAAGGGCAATAATATCAGTAATATTTTCACTGTGATTAAATTGAATAATCTGTGCATCAATATTGGTATAAATTTCATAAGAGCGGCCAACAATAGACAAAAATAAAACAGATTTAACAAAAACCACAGGTGTAAGGTACCTATCTCAAGCTCACTATCAATAGGTGATAGATTGCTCATGTAATCTAATATAGGTACATTGGTATCTATGTGCTCAATAGCCCAGAAAACTATCCCAAAGCTAGTAAGTAAAACCAGAGGTAAAAAAATAATAAAAGGCAAAAAGATCCGTTTTAACCTATTGACCAAAAATCCTTTTATTTCCTGTTTCTCAATCAGTAGCAAAGCAAAATAACCCGAGATTAAAAAAAACAGGGGCATCCTAAAACTGTGTATTGCTACGAAAAACACATCAAAAAATGCAGAATTGACACTATCAGCAGTTAACCACGTCGGTTGAGACATTGGACTATAAGCCAATGCAGCGTGTAATAAAATACCGAGTAACATGGCTAACGCGCGAGTATTATCTAAATAATGTAAACGTTCTGACATAAAATAATTCATTTTTATTACAAAAGAATAGAAATTAACACAAAAAACAATTATTAAAAACAAAAAATTAACAAATCTGAATTTTGTTCTCGGCAATAACTTTAATGATGGAGATCAAAAAGGTCGAATGTCCAATTTCAAAGTGAACGGTTTTCTGCTCGCAATGGCCTATGACCTATCCATTGACACTGCAACCCAAAAGAACCAACTATCGGCGATAATAAAACCAATTAATAAATGTTATAAAAGACAATAAGCTGCAATTAACCCCAGAGAGATTAACTCTTCGCCAAAGTAGTACACTGGTACAAGGCTAAACGCAAGTTAAGCTATATACGTAAACTAGGCCTTGCTCAGAATGTTAAACCCATCAGGCTCAAGTAGCAGCATTAGATAAAACCTTTGCGTCATTAGATGTAATGCCAGGGGAATACTTGGTTTCAATGGGTTTCAATGGGTTTCAATGGGTTTCAATGGGTTTCAATGAGTTTCAATGCAAGCAACATTAAAGCTGTTGAAGCACCCATATAAGATTTAATTAACTGTCTTTGTTGATCACCATTAATGAACATTTTTGAGTAAGGTCATTCTTGACTCATGATCAATAGTTGCGCCGCAGCCGCTGCGTCGTCTAGTGCTCTATGGTGGTGTTTTAAATCAATATCAAAATGTTTGCTTAGTGCCCCCAATGAATAGGATGGTAAACCTTTAAATGCTTGCCGAGACAATTGCACTGTGCACAATTTAGGGCGTTTAAACTGGCGACCACAACGCTCGAATTCAGTGCGAATAAAGTGGTAATCAAAATTGACATTATGGGCAACGAAAATACAGTTTTGAGTGAAATGATCTATTTGTTCAAGCACATCTGCGAAACTCGGTTGACCAATGACCATGTGAGCACTTATACCTGTTAAGCGAGTAATAGCTGCGGGTATATGACGTTGAGGATCGATTAGGGATTGCCAACGCGCTACCACTTCACCGTTAATCACTTTGACCATACCCACTTCGATCACTCGGTGTTGTTGGTGTTTACCGCCAGTCGTTTCAACATCTACCACCACATAAGCTTGTTGCGGATCGTCAAACCACTCAACTTGAGTAATAGCGACAGTAAATCCAGCTCGCTGCAATTGCCTGATCGTCAATAATTGATTGCGCCGAACACTGTCTCCTGGCGCTTTGATTTCCTCAAACATCAGTTGCTTTTGATGAACCCGCATAAGATCGGGAAAGCCATCACTGTAAGTGGCAAAGTCTTTAGCCATAACGCGCAATACAGTGACTAAAGCTTGGCGATCAGCATATTCAAAAAACAGCGCAATATACTCGAGTAACTTAGGATGCCATCTAAATAGTCCGTTGGCTTTACCGTAATAGCGCCCGCATTGCTGAGTAAAAAATAACAGAGGATCAGCGCTATCAAGCAAACATTGTAATCGCTCCTCAATATCAACTTGGCAAGTTTGGTAAAATTGATTGTTGCGCAACATCTCAGGTTGCCTATCAAAGGCAGTAACCAGGGCATTTTTTTCGAATAACAGTGGCCAAAAGGTGAGTCCAAACAATGCTCGCCACAAACGGTTTTCAGTGCGGATCACCTGATCGCCTTGACTGCGATACTTGGTTGCCACGCCTACTTCAACACTCTGTTTATAGTTAATATCAATTTCTAACGTTTGACTGCTGGCTCGCAACATATCTGTGGTTGGGCTAGTGCGTTTACCGGCGAATTTTCTCGCATAGAAATCCTCGGCAAATAACGCCATCACATCACTGGCAGGATCTTGCATCAGCTGTTGTAGTTGTTGCTCAACTTGCGGTTTGTTTCCTCGACGGTATTGCTCGCGCAGCCATAGCTCTTGCGCAGCACTGTGATTAGATCCGCGCAAACAAGTTAAGGCGTATGTTATATCGTGTTTTAACCACGCTTTTCCCAATTGATAAAGGAACTTATCTTTGAAAACATAACCGTTATCGCTGCTGACTTCAGGTAACTGACTCAACTCGTAGCGCTCAGCAAGACTTGTCTTAGCACATTGTAATAACCCTCCGTAATAATAAGCTCCTTGCGCATCTTTAACATCCCTGAAGCGCCTTCCCTGCGCTTGTGTATTTTGGTGAGTGCGCATCACACCGAGATCGCGCATTGAAAATTGATTAAGACGAGCCCCTATGCGGCCAAAATATAAAAACAATAAAAAGCGCAGGTGAGGAGTGAAGGCTGCATATAGGTGAGTATCAGCCAAACATTGCCCTTGCACAATAGGATCAATGTGTTGCTGAAATAAGGCTTGTAATGTTGCCTTATTAGCACTAGCTATACCGCTTGTCATTTGAATACTCTTTAAACATTCAACTAACTCTGCTTTAGTCAGGGCTTCACAGAGCTCGTCTGAAGGAGCCTTATAAGGCGCACTAAGCCATTTGCTGTCGATCAGGTGTTGTACTTGCTGCTGAGGCTTGTCAATTTCATCGTAAGTTAGGGTGTGACGAGCAAAAACACTGTGTTTGCGATTCGCTGCACGGGCAACAACACACTGCATTGGCTTTGCCAATTGTCTAAAATCAGCGATAAATTGCCGAGTCTCTCGTGGCAGTAAATCATGACTCTCACCATCAAAAAAAGCTAAAAATTCGTGAAAATGACTCAGGTAATAATAAACGGGCAACTGTTTCATGTTTGACTCTTATTTAGTGCAGTAAAATACCACACCAAGCACTGCACAAAAAAAACACTGTATATAAAAACAGTTACCTAGTCAAATTCAAATGAGCCAATTGATGTCAGTATCCTTTACTGTCTGAGGTTGGATTTAATTAAGACTAACTGAACAGACGATTTGTCGGTTAGGGTTAGAATGAGAAACACATCGGGTATTTTGATTGAGAATTAGGGTAAGTGTTTTTCATAACTTGTCATTTATAATTTTTATCATTTAACCTCTTTATCGACTCTCTTATAGCAATAATTAAGCATCGTTGACAAATCAAAAACAGCATCGACTAGATCGCGTTTTTTGATCAGCCCGTTGTGTTGTGAATTGTCAATAATACTCCAACGGTCTGACTTTTCCCCAAAAGACTCTGTATGAAAATACCGTGTACATAAATATACAAGGGATCACCACCAGTGCACCATATAGCAAGAATTGCAACGACTCAGTTGCAGCAGCAGATTGCCATATGGTTAAGGTATTAGGAACAATAAATGGATAAAAGCTGATCAGTAACCCTAAGAAACAACAGATAAATATGGCAATGGTTATGGCGAAATTTAACCAGCAAGGTACTGTGCTTTTTTTAATCGATAAAGACAGTAACCAATGATTTAAAGCAAGCAGACAAAAACAAAACAGTGGTAAATTCAATAAGTAAATTGCTTGTGGCAGTGTGAACCATACTTTCATCACAGCAGGGTTAATTATTGGGTTTATTGAGCAAACGCTTAAAATAGCAAAAAACGTTATCCGTCCGCAATTTTTTGCCCATAATTTGGCTTTGGCTTGCAATGCTCCCTCTGTTTTCATGATCAACCAGCAGGCACCAATCAAACAATAGGCGGCACAAACCCCCAAACCCGACAAAATGGAAAAGCCAATACTGGTGGGGGTGTATTGAAATTGCATAATATACATGCCCAACATAAACCCCTGAGTAAATGCGGTCAAAATCGAGCCAGCTTTAAATAACTTATCCCACAATCCCTTGTTTTCCGGTTTGACTTTAGCTCTAAAATCAAAGGCAACACCGCGTAAAATCAAGCCGATCAGCATTAGACTCATAGGAATGTATAGCGCCCCTAAAATCAAGTTGTGGGCGCTCGGAAACACTATCAATAATAGGCCAACAGCCAGCACTAACCAGGTTTCATTGGCATCCCAAAATGGACCAATTGACGCTATCATGGTATCACTTTGTTGTTGATCTTTTAGCGGCATTAACATACCCACGCCAAGATCGTATCCGTCGAGCAGAGCATATAGCAATAATGACAACGCCAGTAAGCCAGCATATATTAAAATAACTTGTTCGCTATCAAACACCTTGTGCCTCCTTATTTTCATCTAAGCTTGCAGAGAGTCGCTTGTAGGGGTGGTATTCCTCAATATCAACGGCTTTATTTGCCATGCCAAACACGGTTTTAATGTACCAATAAAGCAAAAATATGTAGGTCAACAGGTAAAGCGTTAAGGTGAAAGCGATGGATTGCGATGGTTGTTGTGTTACCGCCTGCTCAGTAGTCAAAATACCTGAAACAAGAAATGGTTGACGTCCGATCTCAGTCACATACCAACCGGCAAGTGTTGCCAGCCAACCAATAAATGTGGTGGCCACAAAGGCGGTTAATAGCCAAGTTGGTGCAGACCCATTGCGCTTGCGCATCACCACGCACCCCAGCCATGATAGGCCAAGCATAAGTACACCTGAGCCAACCATGATCCTAAATGCATAAAATATGGGAGCCATTGGTGGCGCATGCGGTTCAAACTCATTCAGGCCTTTGATCTCACCATCGGCATCGTGTGTTAAAATGATACTCGCTAACTTGGGGATCCCTATGGCCCAATCGTTTTGCCGTTTTTCCTGATCGGGAATGGCAAATAACAGTAGCGGAACCCCTTGCTGAGTTTGCCAAACTCCCTCCATCGCAGCGACCTTTTGAGGTTGATGTTCGAGTGTATTGAGGCCGTGAAGATCGCCTACAAAAATTTGAATTGGGGTAAGGATAGCGGCAACTAGCACAGCAATTTTTAAGGTGATCCTAGGTGCTTTTTTGTCGTCACCTTTGAGCAGACGGTATGCCGAAATACCGGCAATAAAAAAACTTGCGGTTAAACCTGATGCCAGCAAGGTATGCATTAATCGATAGGGAAATGATGGATTAAAAATGATCTTAAACCAATCCACCGCATAAACCACGCCCTCGCGGATCTCATAACCCTCGGGAGTGTGCATCCAAGAGTTTAGGGCTAAAATCCAAAATGCTGATAATGTCGTTCCCACTGCTACCAAAAATGTCGCGAGTGTGTGCAGCCAAGGCGAAACTCTATGGATGCCAAACAACATAATACCAAGAAATGTTGCCTCCATGAAAAACGCGGTAAGTACCTCGTAACCTAATAGCGGCCCAGCAACATTGCCGACAGTCTCCATAAAACCGGGCCAATTGGTACCAAATTGAAAACTCATGGTAATACCGCTAACAACACCCAGAGCGAAAGTCAGTGCAAATACCTTGACCCAAAAACGATAAATTCGCATCCAAACTGGGTGTTGAGTCAATTGATATTTCACCTTAAAGAACACCAAAAACCACGCGAGTGCGATTGTTATTGTAGGGAATAAAATGTGAAAACTAATATTTGCAGCGAATTGAATACGAGACAAAATTAATGGATCCATATTGATCACCCTCCTTAGGTTTATCCATCTTTTTTCAATTTTTTGGTGAGATCTAATATTTTACCCACACCGTTACCTAACATCATAAGCCGCTTGAGTGATTCTGGCTGCAATCCTTGTAATTCGATGGTCCACTTGTCAACCTGCTCCAACAGACCGTGAATATCTTCTAATTGCTGATGTGCGTACATATCAGTGTCATTGCTAGTTCGCTCTAGTAATAAATTTCTCAGCAAAGATAAAGTCGGCTCTATCTCTCGCTTTCTTCGCTCTTCAAGCACTCGATTGGCCATATCCCAAATAGTACCTAAGGCCGAAAAATAATCTTTGCGATCGCCGGCAACATGAGACACTTTAACCAGCCGCCAAGCCTGTAACTCTTTCACTCCCATACTGACGTTGCCCCTCGAAATATTCAGGGTTTCACTTAATTGATTGGCGGTCATTGGTGCCTCAGTTACCACCAACAAGGCATACAATTGACCAACGGTGCGATTAAATCCCCATCGGCTTCCCATCTCGCCAAAATGCATGACAAAAGACTCAACAACAGGTGTCATAAACAACCCTTAAATTATAAAGTTTCAGAAATTACTGAAACTTTATAAAATTTAGCTACTAATGTCAATACTGCATTGCTTGTTGTTAAACAACATCAATAGCAAATGTGCTCTGCTCCTCAGCTGGTAATCTAATTGTTAAATGAATAATTAGGTAAAAACTAATAACGCCGTTACTCATAGACATTAATGCCATGTATAGCGCTTAAACAACAAAGGGGAGCAGTTACAATTGACGCGAGTTATTTTTATTTGATAATTTCGAGCAGTGTTTTGTTTGGTCATTTGCGCGAATGTGTTGTATTTAACAAGGCTTAATTTCTGAAACTTACTGTATTACATTTGAATATAGCTGTAGAGATTTTACATTAACTAGCGCTGTATCAGCTAAACAATAATTAATGATCAGCCAAGGTGCTGAACATAAACATCCATGTGATATTAACGGCAAAACATTATAACTATAAGCCCATAAAAACTAGCAGCTGCAAAATACCGCGGCAATTTCGAGGTAAGCGCAAGCCTTGGCTTGAACAGAGTTCAGTGGGTTTTTGCTCTGTCCAAGTGATGTTTTATTGCAAAACAAAGAGTAACTGTTTGCTAGAGTTACTCGTCTTCACCAGCCAGTATGTCAGCCATATTGGCCAATTTGTTGAGTACTTTGCCGTGTATAGATTTGCGTGGATACCTACCTGTGCTATTGATCACCCCAGCTTGTTGTGACATTAATATTTCAAGAGCTTGATCAATATCTTCAACGGCATAAATAGTGAATTTGCCCTGATCAACTGCAGCGATCACGTCGTCAGAGAGCATCAGGTTAATGACATTGGTTTGAGGAATAATAACGCCTTGTTTGCCAGTTAATCCCTTGTCTTTGCACAATTGATAAAAACCTTCAATCTTTTCATTTACGCCGCCAATAGATTGAACTTCGCCATGCTGGTTAATTGACCCAGTCACGGCAATCGATTGGTCGATAGGTAGCAGCGCTATCGCTGAGATCAAGGCGCACAATTCAGCCATCGCCGCGCTGTCACCATCAATATGCCCATAGCTTTGTTCTATGGCGATATTAGCCGTTAAAGATACGGCAAAGCCCTGCCCATATTTATGGCCTATATAGCCAGAAAGTAGCAATACCCCTTTCGAGTGAATAGATTTCCCTAAATCGACTTCACGCTCAATGTCTGTGATGCCATTACTGCCGATATAAGCGGTGGCGGTGATCCGCGCTGGCGTACCAAAAACGCAATCGCCGACTTCAAGTACGGTGAGTCCATTGACTTTACCTATTTGTTTGCCTTGTGTGCTGATCAGTACCTGTTGCTCTTTAATTTCACTCAGCCACGCTTCGCTAATTCGCCCGGTACGTCGCTTTTTAGCCGCTAAGGCCTGAACAATGTGTGTGGCATTTAACAGCCCTTGCCCGTGTTGTTTTTGCCATAGGTAAAAGGCTTCATCAAGCACATCATTAATTTTAACAATGTTGGCTGATATTTTGTGCTGGTGCTCGGCACAGCGCAAACCGTAACGCACTAGTTCGGCAACAGCATCATTAGTGACTTCAGGGTATTGATACTTTTCAGCACGCTGACGAATTAATTGCGCATAATCCATCAAGTTTTGCTCAGTGTTTTCTAAATGCCGATCAAAATCAGCTAGCACCCGAAACAATTCGGTAAATTCTTGATCGTAATCTTGCAAGGTATAATAAATATCGGGATCACCCAGTAATATCACTTTCACTTTAAGGGGCATTTTTTCTGGCTGTAAGCTAAAAGCTCCCGGTTGCGCAAATTCAGATAACGGGTTTTCTATGGAAATTTTTTGGGTTTTTAAGGCTAACTTTAACTTTGACCAGACCATAGGTTGCTGCAATAACTTATCGGCTTCTAGGATCAAATATCCGCCATTGGCTTTGTGCAGTGCGCCCGGGCGGATCAGTCGATAGCTAGTATAAGTACTGCCTTGAAAACTGGCAAAATCAAGATGACCAAACAGGTTTTGATAAGTTGGATTTTGCTCGTAAACAACCGGCGCTCCCTCGTTGGGCTCGCGCAACACTAATAAATTGGGTAAAAACTTTTCTACCATCAATTTACGGGCATCTTTATCACTCTGATTTTCAGCTTTTTCATCAACGAGGATCTCCAGCACGGCTTCTACAATATGTCCTTTAACTTGGGATAAGTATTTTAGTACGCCGATATTACTGGCAAAATCATGCTCTAATTCTTTTAAAAAAGGTCGAATACTCTGCTCTGCTGTTTCCGCTTTTAATTTGCGCAATTTATCGGAAGAGTGACGTTTCCATTGCGGTAATTCAATTAATTGCTCAGACAGCAAGTTTTCTAATTTTTCCAGTAAAGTGTAGAAGTTGCCGCGATTTTCTTCGGTTAAGTTGGCAAATTCTTTGTCGTTGAGGGGCTTACCATCAACTAAAGGCGAAAACAC
Source organism: Thalassotalea sp. (assembly GCA_042091375.1). Classification (GTDB taxonomy): domain Bacteria; phylum Pseudomonadota; class Gammaproteobacteria; order Enterobacterales; family Alteromonadaceae; genus JBELHO01. The sequence goes on from JBELHO010000034.1 coordinate 9,155, forward strand.
AATTTCACCATTTTCTTCATTGAGGATGACATTGTTTTTTAGCGCAGTTTCTTCAACAGTAGCAATGGCGTCATCGTATTTGCGGTTAAATTCCCGATCGATAGCGGTTTTTTGTCGTTGATAACTGGCGTTGTCAAAAATATCTGGAAATAAATCTAATAATTCATCAATAAAGGTATTTATTCTCGCCAGTAACTGCTTACCATCACCGGGACTCAAGTAAAGTTTATGGGGCGCGTGAGAGTCATCAAAATTGTTGATATAACACCATTCTGCAGGTGTGTCTTCACTGGTAGCCCTAGCTGCGAGCATTTGCTTGATCAGGGTTTGCCTACCGGTGCCGTGCTCACCCATAGCAAACACGTTAAACCCCGGGGCAGTCATGGTTAGGCCAAAATCTAGCGCTTGTTTAGCGCGATGGTGACCGAGAAAAACCTGCTCTCCCGCTTGTTCAGATAGCTGCTGCGGTGCAAAAATATCCTCGCTAAAAGACGCGGTTAATTGGGTGATATTTAACGCCAAAGAGTCTGTAGTAGAGCTCATACAAAGTCACCATTAATGCTTAATATTTAAGCATATTTATTTAAATTTTATCCATTGACAGTAGTGTACTCTGATATGGTTAAGTTAAGCAAAACTTGATTGGCTGCAACACAGTGTTTTAAGGATTGAGACTTTGTCGAGAAAAATGTTCATGGCCGCAATGCACACATTGATCAACTTCGGCAATATGGCTAATGAGTTGACTGTTATTGCATTGCTTACACACTAATACCCCAAAGCCAATCACGTCTCCTTTTTGATAGTCACCGTAATGATGAAAGTCTTGAGCCCGCTCTACCCATTCAACTTGTGCTTTATCGGTGATATTAACCAGTAATCGCCAAAATGATTCTTGCAATAATCCTAAATAAATTGAACGGTTGGCTTGTTTTTGTTGGTGTATATAGAATTCGTGTAAGTCGTAAATGATCTTGGTCATAAACTGTTTTATTTTTTGCTCGGGAATATCCTCTGCGGCACTGCAAACTGATTTGGCCTGTTCCACCAATTCAATTAATTGTATTAACTGATGCTGCTTGGCTTGATAAAGCCAATCATTAATGTCTCCATCACCTTGGATCAAGCCTAAATTATCATTCATTTATAGCACCACTAGATTGCAACGCATTAGTTACTTTATAGTACAAAATGACAAACATTTCCTATAGCGTTAACAAACAGGGTAAACCAAGTACCGTGGATTAAAATATGGCAATCTGCAACATTTCAAGGTAAATCATCAGTTGCTAACGGATTGTGCTTGTCGCTATGGCTGCAAATCATGTATTCTATGGCGATTATTTTTATCGCCTGCGATCATTAGTCTACGCTGCTGATCCTTATCACAGGCATTACTGCACATTATTGAGAAGTATTTAATGGAATCCATTTACAACCCGCAAACTATTGAAGCAAATGTCCAACAATATTGGATCGACAACGAAACATTTCGCGCTGAAGAAATTCCAGGTAAGGAAAAGTTTTATTGCTTAGCTATGTTTCCCTACCCCAGTGGTCGACTGCACATGGGACACGTACGCAACTACAGTTTAGGGGATGTGATCGCCCGTTATCAGCGCATGCAAGGTAAAAATGTTATGCAGCCGATGGGTTGGGACGCCTTTGGTTTGCCCGCAGAAAATGCCGCCATTAACAATAATTCAGCACCGGCTAAGTGGACTTACCAAAACATAGATTATATGCGCAACCAACTCAAGTCACTGGGATTTGGTTACGATTGGCACCGCGAATTAGCCACCTGTAAAAAAGACTATTATCGCTGGGAGCAATGGTTCTTTACCCAGTTGTTCAACAAAGGTCTGGTATATAAAAAGCTCGCCACGGTTAACTGGGATCCGGTTGATCAAACTGTATTGGCCAATGAGCAAGTGATCGACGGCCGCGGTTGGCGTTCCGGTGCGATAGTAGAGCGCAAAGAAATTCCACAATGGTTTATTAAAATTACCGATTATGCCGAAGAGTTATTAAATGACTTAGATCAGCTAGATGGTTGGCCTGAGCAAGTAAAAACCATGCAGCGTAATTGGATCGGTCGTTCTGAAGGCGTTGAAATGCGTTTTCAACTTGCCGATTCAGCACAGTGTTTTGACATTTATACCACTCGCCCCGATACGTTATATGGGGTGACGTATGTAGCCCTTGCTCCCCAGCACCCAATTGCCATCGCTGCAGCAAAAAACAACCCGGCATTGGCTGATTTTATCGCTCTGTGTAACAACAATAAGGCCACAGAAGCCGATATGGCCACCATGGATAAGATCGGTGTTGATACTGGCCTAAAAGCAATCCATCCGTTGACAGGTGAACAAGTGCCCGTATGGGCTGCTAACTTTGTGTTAATGGATTACGGCTCAGGTGCGGTAATGTCGGTACCTGGCCACGACCAACGCGATTGGGAATTTGCCACTAAGTATCAATTACCCATTACTCAGGTTATTCAAGGCACAGATCAGCAAGATATTACTGAAGCAGCGATCACTGAAAAAGGCTGCTTGATCAATTCAGCAGAATTTACTGGCTTAGACTTCACTGCTGCATTTAAAGCAATTTCAGATAAATTAGTGGCGCAACAACAAGGTAAAGTCACCGTAAATTATCGACTGCGCGACTGGGGTGTATCTCGTCAGCGCTACTGGGGTACCCCGATCCCCATGATCAATTTAGCTAATGGTGAGTCTGTACCTGTGCCCAGCGATGAACTGCCAGTAGAGCTGCCTGAAGATGTGGTGATGAATGGCGTCACTTCTCCCATTAAAGATGACAAAGCATGGGCTCAAACTAGTTATAACGGTGAACAAGCTCTGCGCGAAACTGATACCTTCGATACCTTTATGGAATCTTCTTGGTATTACGCTCGCTATTGTTCACCCACTGACGACAAACAAATGCTCGATCCCAAAAAAGCCAATTATTGGTTACCTGTTGACCAGTATGTAGGCGGCATTGAACACGCGATATTGCATTTGTTGTACGCTCGATTTTTCCATAAATTACTGCGCGATACCGGCTTAGTTGACTGCGCTGAACCTTTTAAAAGCTTGCTTTGTCAAGGCATGGTGTTAGCTGATACCTATTATCGACAAGCCGACAATGGCGCACAGCAGTGGATCGCCCCTAGTGATGTTGAGGTGACTCGCGACGACAAAGGCAAAGTGATCTCTGCCACCAGTAAAATAGACGGTGAACCGGTTATTTCCGCTGGCATGAGTAAAATGTCAAAATCGAAAAACAATGGCATAGATCCACAACAAGTGATCAAGCAATACGGCGCAGACACGGTGCGGTTATTTATTATGTTTACCTCACCACCAGAGCAAACCTTGGAGTGGTCTGATTCTGGCGTAGAGGGTGCGCATCGCTTTATCAAGCGGGTGTGGAAACTGGTCTATGATTTTCAGCAAGCAGAGCAAAACGAGCAGGCTGGCGATAGCGCAGCAAAAGATACTAATGCAGATCCAGGCGCACTGAATAACCAGCAAAAAGCACTGCGTCGAGAAATTCACAAAACCATAGCTAAAGTCACTGATGATATTGGTCGCCGCAATACCTTTAACACCGCCATCGCCTCTATTATGGAGTTGACTAACCACTTGACTAAAGCACAGTGCGCAACGGCAACAGACAAACAGGTGATGGGTGAAGGGATCGGCGCTGTGGTATTGATGCTAACCCCAATAGTGCCGCATTTATCACACCATTTATGGCAGATTATCGGTGATGGCAATGCCGTTGAAAATACCCCTTGGCCAATCGTAGATGCAGCTGCTTTAGTCGAAGATGAAAAACTTATTATTGTACAAGTCAATGGTAAATTGCGCGGTAAAATTACCGTTGCTGCTGATGCTGATAAGGCCTTTGTTGAAAATGCCGGGTTAACTGAAGCCAATGTCGCTAAATTTTTACAAGACAAAACCGTGCGCAAAGTGATTTATGTACCGGGTAAATTACTCAACATAGTGGCTAACTAGTCATGGGTATTAATAGCTCAAGCCTATCGCTATTAAAAATTGCAATCAGCGCACTGTTGCTCTGCACAATAGCTAGTTGTGGTTTTTCCTTGCGTGGTGACTATTTAATATCCCCTGAGTTACAGCGATTATACGTGAGCTCTACAGACACCCACAGTGAGTTAACTCGGGTGTTAAAGCAGCAACTGACCATTAATAAAGTGCAAGTGGTGAAAAACTTTGCCGCCGACATACCTGAACTGCGCTTGCTAAAAGACAGCTTAGACAGACGCACCTTATCAGTCTTTGACAATGGTCAAGTCGCTGAATATGAATTAATTTATACCGTGCGTTATCAATTGCGTTTGGCCAACAGCGATATCCAATCATTCACTTTTGAAATAAATCGCGATTACCAAGATGATCCCGATAGAGCCTTAGCAAAAAGTCGAGAACTCAAACTTATTTTAAGTGAAATGCGCCAACAGGCAGCGACTGACATAGTGCGCAATATTGCCAGTATTCAGCCATAACTCATCGGTGTTAAATTTAATATGCGCATTTATCACAACCAATTAGCTAAACACTTGCAGCAAGGCTCACTGCCTGTTTGGTTAATATTTGGTGATGAACCTTGGCAAAAAAATAACAGTTTGCAACAAATAAAAAATCACTATCAAGCACAGGGGTTCAGTGAATTAGTTCGTTTTAGCGTCGATGAAAAATTTGATTGGTCACTGCTACAGCAAGAATATCAATCGCTGAGTTTATTCTCAAACCAGCGCATTATTGAATTAGAAATAGTCAGTGGTAAGTTAGGTGATAAGGGCAGTAAAGCCCTGACCGCAATCTGCCAAGAGATCCACAGCGACATTTTATTATTGCTGCACGGACCAAAACTCGATGCCGCCGGACAAAAAAGAAAGTGGTTTAAAAGCCTTGATTCAGTCGGAGCATTTTTGCCTCTTTACGATGTTGAAGGCAAACAACTTGAGCAATGGATAAAACAACAAGCTAGGTATTATCAACTCAATATCAACAGCGATATTATTTGCTTATTAGCAGAGCTATGCGAAGGCAACTTAAACGCCTTAGATCAAGAACTGCAAAAATTAGCTATTTTATTTGGTCAACAGGCGATTGGCCAAGCGCAAGTAGAAGACATTCTGATCAAGCAAGCTAAATTTAATCCCTTCCAGTTAATCGATGCTTTGCTGGTGGGCAACATCAAAAAATGTTTAGCCATGTTAGTCCAGCTAGAGCAGGCAGGTAGTGCAGTCACCCAACTGATCTGGTTTGTGCACAAAGAAATTAAACAGCTGGCAGTAATGCAAGAAAGTTTAACGCAAGGACAGAGCTTCAATCAGTTGTGTAAAACCTATCGCATTTGGGATAAACGCAAACCCTTTTACCAAAGCGCCATAGCGCAAATTACGCCAAACAACCTTGCCTTGGCTCAAGCCCGCTTAGCACAAGTCGATACCTTGAGTAAAACCACCAGTGAATTCAATAGCTTTACTCTATTATCCGATGTCATTGTCAGTCTTTACTACGGCGATACTATGCAGCACTTTTCCCTTAATTATGAATACGCTTAATTCCGACAGTAAAGCCAAAACTCAGGTGCGTTCAGCTTGTTCTACACAACGAAAAGCCATTCTTGGTGGCACCTTTGATCCCATTCATTTCGGCCATATTAAACCCGCTGAAGCGATTGCTCAATGGTTGCAAATAGAACACATACACTTGTTGCCAGCACATATTCCCCCCCATAAAAACCGCACTTATGCCACTGCGACGCAACGCTTAGCCATGGTTAACTTAGTGTGTCAACACTTGCCGCTATTCAGTTGTGATGACCGCGAGTTAACGCGTGGTTCGCCTTCTTATACCATAGACACTTTGCGCGAAATAAAAGCGCAAAATCCACAGCAACAACTGTTTTTTATTATAGGCATGGACTCATTAGTGAATTTTAGTTCGTGGCACCAATGGCAACAGATTTTAGACTTTTGCCATCTCGTGGTTAACAGCAGACCGCAATATCAACTGGATGATCTCAACAGTGACATTAAGGCATTGGTCGAGCAACACCAAGCCAGTCACTTGAGGGATGTTGAAGGCTGTGCTGCCGGCCGAATATTTATTCACCACAATCAACAACACCCTATTTCATCAACTGCGATCAGAACAGCCATTAGTCAACAGCAGTATCTTGCAGAGCAACTTCCTGAGTTTATTGCCGACTACATACACCAACAACAACTCTATGGCTAACTTTAGTAGAGATGTGAAGGGGAATATTTGGTGAAACTAAAAATTTAATGATATTATTAACTTCATTATTAATTCACTCAGAGAAATCACTTTGCACATTGAAGCATTAACCGCTTTTGTTATCGAAAAAATTGAAGACATGAAAGGACGTGATATTACCACGCTAGCTATCGCCGAAAAATCCGATTTTGCTGATTTCATGATTGTCGCATCAGGCAATTCCAGCCGCCATGTAAAATCAATAGCCCAAACCATTGCCACAGAATGCCGAGCTCAAGGTGTTGTTCCTCGAGGTATAGAAGGTAATGATGTAGGTGAATGGGCACTGCTTGATTTAGGCGATGTAGTCGTACACATTATGACTGATGATAGCCGCGATAAATACCAAATAGAGCAATTGTGGCAATAACAGTTAAGTTCAGTTGTTGATCACTGTTACCCTCTCGATATAGCATTTTATGGAAATAACCCTCTACGCCGTCGGCAAAAAAATGCCCCCTTGGATCAGTCAAGGGTTTGAGCAGTACTGTCGCCGTTTTCCTCGTGATATGGCATTTAACCTAGTTGAGATCCCACCGGGAAAACGCACCAAAAATGCCGATATTACACGTATCCTCGAAAAAGAAGGTGAGCAAATGCTCGCTGCCATTGGCAAAGGCAGTAGAATAGTCACCCTAGAAGTTGAAGGTAAAGCTTGGACTACAGCGCAACTAGCTGGGCAATTAGAAAAATGGCAACTCGACAGCCGCAATGTTGCCTTGCTAGTAGGTGGACCGGAAGGGCTAGCCCCTGCATGTGTTGCCGCCTCAGAACAAAGGTGGTCTTTATCACCTTTAACACTGCCTCATCCTATGGTGAGATTAGTATTAGCGGAAAGTTTATATCGCGCTTGGAGTATCAATAACAACCATCCCTACCACCGAGAATAACCGCGACTATGATTAAACGGATCGCCATCAGAGACCATTCCGCAGAAGCAAATTTATTTGCTCGTCGGGCCTTTATCGCCTTTCTATTTACTGTGCTGATGTTACTGATCCTATTTAACAATGTTTACGATTTAGAAGTGAATTCATTTGAAAAATATCAAACCCGATCAAATTCAAATCGCATTAAGTTATTACCCGTTGCTCCTAATCGCGGTCTAATATACGACAGAAACGGCATTTTATTGGCTGATAACAAAGCCACCTACAGTTTAGAAGTGATCCCTGAGCAAGTAGAAAATATTCAACAAACAATTGAGCAAGTCAGTGCGTTACTTAATATTTCTGCTGATAAACAAGCTAAGTTTTTTAAAGCAATGCGCGGTAAACGCCGCTTTAAGCAAGTAGAGTTAAAATCTCGGTTAAGTGAACAAGAAGTTGCCTTGTTTTCAGTCAACCAACACAAATTTCCGGGAGTATCTATTGATGCAAGGTTAAGGCGCTACTACCCTTTTGCCGATCTAACCACTCACTCATTGGGTTATGTGTCGCGCATCAATCGCCGCGATGAAATTAAGCTTGAAGAACAAGGCAAAAGTGACAATTATGCTGCAACCCGCAATATCGGCACTTTAGGACTAGAAAAGTATTATCAAGACATATTGCACGGCACCATAGGCCATCAAGAAGTTGAAGTGAACAATCAAGGACGGATCATCCGCACCTTAGATTTTACCCCGCCTACCCCCGGTAAAGACCTCACCCTAACCCTAGATATAGAATTACAAATGATCGCAAAACGGGCATTAATAGGTAAACGCGGCGCTGTTGTCGCCATTGATCCGCGCGATGGAGGGGTTTTGGCTATGTATTCCAACCCAAGTTATGATGGCAATCCGTTTGTGCATGGCATTTCTAGTAAAAACTACAACAAATTACTCGATCCGAAAAATGATCGACCATTACTCAATCGAGCGGTTCAAGGCTATCCACCAGCGTCAACCATCAAGCCCCTGTTGGCATTAACTGGCCTTGAAGAAGAGATTATTACTCCCGAAGATGAAATTTACGATCCCGGCTATTTTCAGTTGCCCAATATTGAAACTAAACGCCGTGACTGGAAGCCCTATGGTCACGGTAAAGTCAACCTAACCCGCTCTTTAGAGCAGTCTTGTAACGTCTACTATTATCATCTAGCCTACAAACTAGGGATAACTAAGATCAGTAAAATGATGGAAAAATTTGGTTTTGGTGACTACACAGGCATAGATATTCACGAAGAAAATCGCGCCATTATGCCCAGTGTTGAATGGAAAAGAGCGCGCTATAATCAAGACTGGTACACAGGTGAAACACTGTCGGTTGGCATTGGACAAAGCTTCTGGACAGTCACCCCTTTACAGCTTGCTCAGTCGATGTCAATCTTAGTCAACAAAGGCGAAATCAAGGTACCACACCTACTCAAAGCCACTACTGAAAGGATCTCAGCTCAGGCAATGCAGACTCAGAGCCCGCAAACCGAAAACACCAGCAACACTATCGGCAACACTATCGGCAACACGATAACCAAAACTACCGCTGTAACCGTTGATCAAAAAGCGCCTATAATTCTTAAAAATAACGACAGTTGGGACATAGTATTAGAGGCACTTCACAATACTGTACACAAGCCAACTGCCACCGCTTATAGTGCCTTCAAAGGCAGCAAATACAACGCAGCTGGCAAAACTGGCTCGGCGCAAACCGCCAACCTTGGTCAAGATGAAAAATACGATGCAACCAAAACCCGCGAAAGCCAGCGCGATAATGCTATGTTCATTGCTTTCGCCCCCTACCAAAATCCCGAAATTGTCGTTGCCGTGGCTATCGAAAATGTCGCTGAAGGCGGTGGTGCAACTAATGCAGCCCCAGTTGCTCGGCAGATAATGGATCAGTATTTCGGTGATAGAGTCATTGTTACTGAGGCCAATCAAACTGAGGCCAATCAAACTATGGCTCAAGCAAGTGTTACCCGCTCTCTTTTAGCCAGTGCCACCGTCGCCAAAAAACAGCAGGTTAACTAATGCAGGCCATAGGACAAGATCAACAAAAGCAACGCTCTATCTGGCAGCGATTGCATATAGATATCCCCTTACTACTTGCCCTATTAGCATTAATAGGCTTAGGTTTATGTGTGGTCTACAGTGCAGGTGGGCAAAACATCGATATGGTCTATCGCCACGGGCGTCGAGTGATTGTTGCCATTATCGCGTTATTTTTTGTCGCCCAAATCCCCCCTTCACTTTATCGCAAATGGGCAGTTCCGGCCTTTATTATTGGTTTGTTACTACTGGTTGCTGTTTTGCTGTTTGGCCATGTTGGCAAAGGCGCTCAGCGTTGGTTAGACCTTGGTTTTACTATGTTTCAACCTTCGGAAGTGATGAAACTTATTGTGCCCATCACTATTGCCTGGTACTTGAGCCAGTATGATTTACCGGCATCGCTAAAACATATCATCATCGCTTTTTTATTGGTACTGATCCCCACTTTGCTGATCGCCAAACAACCGGATCTAGGCACCTCGATCTTAATTGCCAGTTCCGGTATTTTTGTTATTTTTCTCGCCGGTGCCAGCTGGAAGTTAATCGCCAGTTGCGGTTTTTTAGCGTCGGCGTTTGCGCCTATTTTTTGGATGTTTTTGATGAAAGACTATCAAAAACAACGTGTACTCACTTTTCTTGATCCAGAGCAAGATCCCCTTGGCGCCGGCTATCACATCATTCAGTCAAAAATAGCCATTGGCTCAGGCGGCTTGCACGGTAAAGGCTGGTTGCAGGGCACCCAATCACAACTTGAATTTTTACCTGAACGCCATACTGACTTTATCTTTGCGGTGTTCAGTGAAGAATTTGGCTTAATTGGGGTGAGCTTATTGCTGTTAGTATACCTGTTTATTGTCATGCGCGGATTGTGGATAGCCACGCAAGCCCAAGAGGCTTTTACTAAGTTATTAGCAGGCAGTATCACCTTGACGTTTTTTGTTTATGTTTTTGTCAATATTGGTATGGTATCAGGGTTATTACCTGTGGTGGGGGTGCCACTGCCCTTGTTGAGTTATGGGGGTACCTCAATGGTAACCCTGTTAGCTGGATTTGGTATTTTAATGGCGATCAGTACCCGCAAGCGCTTTATTGTGTAGTCTATGTGTTTTGTATTAGTGTTTTGTATTAGTGTCTGATATAAAAGTTTAATAAAAAATTTAAAGACCAACGAATGAAACATATATTTCTGACTTTATTATTGATGGTCATGGTGTTACAAGGTTGTAGTAGCCCTAAAAGCCGCTATCAACACCGCCATGACAGCAGCCCAGACAGATTGCCTTATGCCTCTGAATTAGTTGATGCCACACCGCGCCATGAAAACAAAAGTAGAGGTGGTAATAAACACTACCGAGTACACGGCAAACACTACAGAGTATTGCCCAGTGCTGAAGGTTTCAGTGAACGTGGTATTGCTTCTTGGTACGGCAAAAAATTTCATGGCCATCTGACTTCTAATGGCGAAACCTATAATATGTATGCCATGACAGCAGCCCATAAAAACCTGCCCTTACCGACTTACGTCAAGGTAACCAATTTAGAAAATGACAAATCGGTGATTGTCCGCGTTAATGATCGCGGGCCTTTTCATCTCAATCGGGTGATTGACCTGTCATACAGTGCCGCCTATAAACTAGGTATGTTAAAAAAAGGCACCGCCCAAGTTTCTATACAAACAGTGACACCTGAAACACAACATCACACTAACACTAAAACTAACACTAATAAGACATTAGCCAATCAACCACTGGGCTATACCATTCAGGTATTCGCCACCAGTGTGCAAGCAACCGCTGAAAAAATAGTAAAAATTATCCGACAACAACAGCAATTACCAGCGCAAATTGTCGAAAACGCTGATCTATTTAGAATTCACGTTGGTCCTATTGCCAATGACACACTATTGCAACAAGCACTGAGTAAATTGCAAGCCAATGGCTACCCTAAAGCCTACATACTAGCAAAATAATAAACAGCAATAGCAATCATTATCAAAGCTGCTATACTGCTCAAAAATGTAATGTAGGGTGTTTATAAATAGCACTTTTTTTTATCTTCAGGATTATTATGCCTTTGCTCACGGCCAAACCAAACATCAAAAAATCTTCAACACTGATCACATTGTGTAGCGCTCTTTTTCTGTCCTTTAGTAGTGTTACCGCTGCGGTTAATATTATTCCGTCGCCTCCTGAAATTAATGCTAAAGGCCATATATTAATTGACCACACCACAGGCAAAGTCATTTCCGAAGGCAATGCCGATGCATTACTAGCACCTGCCAGTTTAACTAAGATGATGACCAGCTATATTATTGGTGTTGAATTAGCCTCGGGCAATATTAATTCAGATGATTTGGTTTCTATCAGCAAAAATGCTTGGGCAACGGGTAATCCATTACTCAAAGGTTCGTCATTGATGTTTCTCGAAGTGGGTAAAGAAGTCCCTCTCGACTTACTCAACCAAGGGATCATTGTTGCCTCTGGTAATGACGCATGCATTGCTATGGCAGAGCATATAGCAGGCAGTGAAGATGCTTTTGCCGACTTAATGAATGCTCATGCTGAGCAATTGGGAATGAACAGTAGCTATTTTGAAAACAGCCACGGTTTAGACAGTACTGAGCACAAAACCACAGCGCGAGACATGGCAACATTAGCGCAAGCGTTAATTCGCGATGTCCCCAACGAATATGCCTTGTACAAACAAAAGTCATTCACTTACAACAATATCAAACAATACAATCGCAATGGCCTATTGTGGGACAAAAGCATGGACGTTGACGGCCTAAAGACAGGTTATACCTCACAAGCTGGTTATAGTTTAGTCACTTCAGCAACGAAAGGCGAAATGCGCTTGATCAGTGTCGTAATGGGCACAGATAGTGATCGCGCTCGAAAAGTTGAAAGTAAAAAGCTACTCAATTACGGTTTTAGATTTTTTGAAACTTATACGCCATATCAAGCGGGAGAAAAATTTGTCTCAGACCGCGTGTGGATGGGCGATGTCAAACAGGTTGATTTAGGGATTTTAGCGAGTACACCAATCACCTTACCGCGCGGCCAGCGCAAAAATCTACAGGCCAATTTTGAACTCAATACGCAATTAATTGCACCACTAGACAAAGGGCAGATAGTCGGTAAAGTGTTTTTACAACTCGATGGTGAAGACATTGCCCAATACCCATTAGTCACTCTACAACAAATCAATGAAGGCAGTATGTTTAGCCGTTTTATTGACTATATTAAGCTACAATTTTCTGAATAACCTTTAACGAAGAGCGCAATTCAATACTCCCTTGCCACTGTTGATATGGTCAAGGCTGTGGTCAAAGGCGTAGTTAAGACTGAACTCTGCCGCTGGTTTTACTGGTAAGGTTGAGTAAATATAAGATTTTTAACGTATTTTCAGCATAGCAAAGGTTTAGCTACAATGAGGCGCAAACAAATAGCCAGTTTGCTATTTTTCTGCGGTTTTTTTCTTGGCAAAAACTGCTAAAATAGGGCCATTGTGCTAATTTCTGTGTGGTAATACGAGATAAACCATGAAAACCAAATTTGACGAGCTACTAGACTTTCCAACTGTATTAAATTTCAAAGTAATGGGCGTTGCCTGTGTTGAATTGCCAGATCTAATTATTGCTGAATTGCAAAAACACACACCAGGCGACTATTCACCTAAAATTAAGCCGAGCTCAAAAGGCAATTATCATTCAGTATCGATTGCTGTCACCGTTACCAGCAAAGAGCACATTGAAACCATATATAAAACCCTTAATGCTATAGAGCAAGTACGATACGTTTTGTAATATTGAGCTTAAACCAATTATTATGATAAAATTAATATTAAATTTTACACATTGCATTCAATCAAAATAATTTAAGGTTTATTCTTGGAAAACTCGTTAATTATTCGTCAGCTAGCCACTGAGGATTACACCAAAGTATGGCAAGCAATGCAGTGTTTTACCGATAATAGAGATCAGCAAGCAACTGATGAATTGTGGTTAGTTGAGCATCCTGCGGTTTTTACCCAAGGGCAAGCCGGCAAAGCTGAGCATTTATTAATGCCCGGCGATATACCTGTAGTTAAAGTTGATCGCGGCGGTCAAGTGACCTATCACGGCCCCGGGCAACAAGTGATTTATTTCATGATCAATCTTCGCCGCCGCAAAATGGGAGTTCGCCAATTAGTGACTTTAATTGAGAATGGCATTGTTGCAGCACTGGCTGAATATGATATTAAAGCCACTGCCAAAGCCGATGCGCCGGGCGTGTATGTGAATGACAAAAAAATTGCTTCCCTTGGTCTTCGAGTGCGCAAAGGGTGTTCATTTCACGGTCTAGCCTTAAATGTCAACATGGATTTATCGCCTTTTTTGCGTATCAACCCTTGTGGTTACGCCGGATTGGAAATGATCCAAACAGGTGATATCGCTGGCCCATCATCAGTGGAAGAGGCCGGTGAAGCATTGGTAAAACACATGAGTTTATTACTTGAAGCAACTAATATAAGTTATCAAACGGGATTGGATCCATTATATGACCATTAAAGCAGCTCGCATTGCTTCCGATACAAAATTAGGTGTCGCCTATATGGCCTTTATAGATATAGCCTGTATAGATATAGACTGTATAATAGTCGAACATTTGAGTGTTTCACTTCAAGCAACTAACATAAATTATCATGTATAAGTTATTAAACGGGGTTGGATCCATTATATGACCATTAAATCATCTCGCATTGCACCAGGCACTAAATTACGTGACGCCGAAAAAATGGCGCACATTCCCATTAAAATAGTGCCATCTGAACGAGAAACTATGCTGCGCAAACCCAACTGGTTACGGATCAAGTTACCGCGAACCACAGAGCGCATTGACAAAGTCAAAGCAGGTTTACGCAAAGGTGGCTTGCATTCAGTTTGTGAGGAAGCTTCTTGCCCTAATTTATCTGAGTGTTTCAATCACGGCACAGCCACTTTTATGATCTTAGGTGATATATGTACTCGTCGCTGTCCATTTTGTGATGTTGGCCACGGCAGACCATTGGCGGCTGATCAACAAGAACCACAAAAATTAGCGCTGACACTTAAAGATATGGAATTAAAATACGTGGTGATCACCTCAGTTGACCGCGATGACCTGCGCGACGGCGGCGCACAACAGTTTGCCAACTGCATTAAAGAAATTGCTGAGCATGCCCCGCATACTAAGGTAGAAATTTTAGTGCCCGATTTTCGCGGCCGCATGGAAAAAGCCTTGGACATATTGAATGAGCACCCACCCCATGTGTTCAATCACAATTTAGAAACGGCTCCACGCTTATACACTAAGGCCCGTCCGGGAGCTAACTATCAATGGTCACTCGATTTATTAAAAAACTTTGGTGAAAGCAATCCCAATGTACCAACTAAATCTGGGCTTATGGTGGGTTTAGGAGAAACCAACGAAGAAATATTGCAAGTCATGAGAGATCTGCGATCTCACGGAGTAACCATGCTTACTATTGGCCAATATTTACAACCCAGTAAGCATCACTTACCGGTTGAGCGCTACGTTCACCCTGACGACTTTGATATGTTTCAACGAGAAGCTATTAAAATGGGTTTTGATCATGCCGCATGTGGCCCACTGGTGCGCTCGAGTTATCACGCTGACAAACAGGCTGCAGGTGAAGAAGTAATGAGCTTTAACCCTGCGAGTGTCTAATAGGCAATAACAACATGACTTGTAAAGTCGTCAGCGGTATCTAAAACCATCAGATATAGAGGGTAATAGAAAAGAGTTTGCTATTAGCCAGCTGAATTGCCCAACGGCTTTAGCAACAGTGAACGCAACCGTTAATTTGCTAAAACACATTCAATTAGCTTTCAACATTAGGAGCTTAACATCGGACTTTTTGAACGCTATCTGTCCCTTTGGGTAGCATTAGCTATTGTCTTAGGTATTAGTGCTGGGAGCTTATTACCGAACTTTTTTGCAGCGGTTGCCACCTTAGAATATGCACGGGTCAATATAGTTATCGCCCTATTAATTTGGTTAATGATTTATCCAATGATGGTGCAAATTGATTTTTCTGCAATAGCCGACATAGGTAAAAAGCCACAAGGGCTAATACTCACCTTAGTGGTTAACTGGTTAGTTAAACCTTTCACCATGGCTTTGTTAGGCTGGTTGTTTTTTAAAGGCTTATTTGTCGACTGGGTAGATCCGCAAACCGCCTCAGAATACATTGCCGGCATGATTTTATTAGGGGTAGCGCCCTGTACGGCAATGGTATTTGTTTGGAGCCAACTAACCAAGGGAGATGCTAACTATACTTTAGTGCAAGTATCAGTAAATGATCTGATCATGATCTTTGCTTTTGCCCCCATCGCCGGTTTTCTACTTGGCGTAACTGATATTACAGTCCCCTGGGACACACTGCTATTTTCGGTAGTGTTATACGTGGTTATTCCTTTAATTGCCGGTGTGATCACCCGAAAACTTTATGACAGAAACAATAATCAGCCACAACTCGAACAGTTATTAGCGAGCTTAAAACCTTGGTCAATGATCGGCCTACTGTCAACAGTATTGTTGTTGTTTGGCTTTCAAGCGGAAACCATCATAGCTAGTCCTCAGGCAATAGTATTAATTGCTATCCCCTTGTTGATCCAAACCTATGGAATTTTCATTATCACCTACTGGTTGGCTAAACGGATCAAATTACCGCACAACATTGCTGCGCCAGCTTGCATGATAAGTACTTCTAATTTTTTTGAATTAGCAGTCGCCGTCGCTATATCACTGTTTGGTTTACACTCAGGTGCAGCGCTTGCCACTGTGGTTGGGGTATTGGTCGAAGTGCCTGTGATGCTTTCTCTGGTTGCCTTCGCCAATAAAACCCGGCATTGGTTCGATACCTAGCTTTCAACAGCATACACAACACAATTTGACTGAATAATAACCATAAATCGCAGTGTTGGCCTTGACTTTACATTAACCGAAAATTACCCCTTGCTTTTTTGTCGGCTAATAAACAATGATAAGCCTGCGGCTATTAAAGCAGCATAGGCGGCTAAGTTATAGGTGTGTGTTGCACCTGCCCCATCGAGCCAATACAAGCCAGCTAGATAAGCGCCAATGGCTCCACCAATGCCATAAACACCGCTGATGTAAATGGCTTGTCCTCTGTTTTGTTGATGTTCAGCAAAGTGTTGCTGAACAAACAAAATTGAGGCGCTGTGATACAAACCAAAGCTCGCCGCGTGCAGCACTTGGGCAATGACTAATAATACGGTACTCTCACCGCCATAACCCGTTAACCACCAGCGAATAGCGGTGAGTATAAAACTACAGGTGATTAACTTAGTGATTGAAAAATAATGAAATAATTTTCCAGCAACAATGAATATTAAAATTTCAGCAACGACGGCAACACTAATAAATAGCCCTACCGCATAACTTGGATAAGCTAAATCCCTGAGGTATAGGGCAAAAAAACTATAATACGGACCGAAACTTACCTGCAACAGTAAGCCAGAAATAAAAAACAATACAAAGCGTGCACACAACACTTTATCGATAATTTTAGCCGTTGTACTCGGTTGCAAAGGAGCCGTTCTCGGCTGCTTTAAGCGCAGTGTCGAGATAAACAATGCCAGTAAAATAACCATGCCAATAAAAGTAAAAACGTCAGCGTGATAATAGGTCATTAGTTCGCCAGTAATAATAGCTAAAATAATAAAACCTATGCTGCCCCATAGCCGAACTCGAGCGTATACCTTAGGGTTACGCCTTACCGACTTTAAAGTTAATACTTCTATTTGCGGTAATATCGCAGTCCAAAACAAACTAAATATTGCCAATACAAAGGTGATTGGCCAATAACCTTCAGCGACAAGCAGTAAACCAAAACACAGCAGTGCCAGCAAAGAGCCCAAACGAATAATTCCCAGTTGCTGACCAGACTTATCGGCAAGCATCGCCCAAAGAGTTGGACCAATGATTTTAGTCACCGTCACTATCGCTAAAATCTCCCCCATTTGCAGTGAAGAAAAGCCTTTACTGTCGAGGTAAACCGGTAAAAATGGCACGACTAAACCCAAAATACTGAAGTACCAAAAGTAACTTGCCGACAATTTTATAAATAGTGGAGAACTCATTATTTACTTAGGATGAAAACAGCGGCTAGTGCTAGTAATAGCACTAGTACTGACAATAAGACGAGAAACAATAACAGACAAGCTTGTCTGGCTATTTATTGGCATTAATATCTGGAGTGATACATTGCACATCTGCGTTTTGGCCTCTGTGCCGTAAAAAGTGATCCATTAAAGTCAATGCCAGCATAGCTTCGGCTATAGGTACCGCCCTGATCCCTACGCAGGGATCGTGTCGACCTTTAGTCACAATATCTACCGACTCGCCACTGACATCGATGGTTTTACCACTCACTCCAATACTAGACGTGGGCTTTAAGGCAATATTGGCAACAATATTCTGTCCAGAAGATATACCACCTAATACCCCGCCAGCGTGATTAGTGCTAAAGCCTTCAGGGGTTAACTCATCTCTGTGCACTGAGCCTTTTTGATTTACCACTGCAAAGCCATCACCGATTTCAACGGCTTTGACCGCATTAATACTCATTAAACCATGGGCAATATCGGCGTCTAATCGATCAAATATCGGCTCACCTAAGCCAACAGGTACGTTTTCAGCTACTACAGTTACACGTGCGCCAATAGAGTCTTTTTGGCGAATAATACCCCGCAATAGCTCATCTAAGGCTTCAAGTTTGTTGCCATCGGGAAAGAAAAAGGCATTGTCTTCAACAATATCCCAATCAAATGAGTCAGCACTGATCTCACCAATTTGACTGACACAAGCTTTGATAACAATACCTAATTGCTGTTTTAAGTATTTTTTAGCGACAGCGCCAGCAGCAACACGCATCGCAGTTTCACGAGCAGAAGAGCGACCGCCGCCGCGATAGTCGCGCAAACCGTACTTTTGCCAATAGGTATAGTCAGCATGACCGGGGCGAAAACTGCTGGCAATATTGCCATAGTCTTTTGAGCGTTGATCGGTATTTTCAATCATTAAGCCTATCGTCGTGCCTGTGGTTTTGCCCTCAAACACGCCAGACATGATCTTAACTTGATCAGCTTCGCGTCTAGCCGTGGTATAGCGAGAAGTGCCGGGACGACGGCGGTCGAGATCATGCTGTAAATCTTGTTCATTGAGATCTAGTCCAGGGGGACAGCCATCAATAATAGCGCCAATGCCTAAACCGTGACTTTCTCCATAGGTTGTAACGGTAAATAATTTACCAAAGGTATTGCCTGCCATATTAGTTGTTAACCTCTTGTTTAAATTGCTCTGCAAATTCTGCCAATTGTGCTTTAGTCAAAGAGAAGACTCCGTGACCACCGCGTTCAAAAGGCAACCAATTAAAGGGCACTTGCGGATAAGCTGCCTGCAAGTGAACTTGCGAATTACCTACTTCACAGATCAGTATGCCACCGTCATTTAAATAGTCTTGTGCTTGTGCCAGTATTTGTTTAGTAATAAACAAGCCATCGGCGCCACTGCCAAGCCCCATGCTGGGTTCATGAGTAAACTCAGTCGGTAAATTGTCAACATCTTCTTGATCGACGTAAGGTGGATTGGTGACAATTAAATCATATTTATGGCCAGTAACCCCAGAAAAAACATCAGATTGAATTGGAATAACTTGTGCCGTTAAGCCGTGTTGCTCAATATTGATTTGCGCAACATTCAGCGCATCAACTGACAGATCAGCAGCATCGACCTCAGCTTCGGGAAAATAGTGACTACAAGCAATAGCAATACAACCACTGCCAGTGCATAAATCGAGAATACTATGGATTTGTTGTTGTTTGGCAACGAGCGGGAAAAATCGCTGTTCAATATACTCGGCAATAGGAGAACGCGGCACCAACACACGTTGATCGACATAAAACGGCAAGCCGGCAAAGGTGGCCTGCTGAGTAATATACGCCGCCGGTATTTGTTGCTCAATTCGACGATCAATAACAGACAAAATTTGCTGTTTTTCAGCTAGTGTTAACCGACACTGCATTGTGTGTTCACTGAGTTGACTTGGTAGCGCAACAACAAACATCACTAAGGTTATCGCTTCGTCCCAAGCATTATCGGTACCGTGACCAAAAAACACCTCAGCACGATTAAATTGACTGGCTGCAAAGCGAATAAAATCACCTACAGTGTCGAGTTGACCACAAAGTTCAGCCTGTGTATCTGTATTCAAAAAAACCTCTACCAGTTATTAATACTGCTATTATTGTGGTGTTCATTATATACTTGTAAAATGAAACTAAAAGACATGCTGTCTAGCGACGATAAAAAGCTGTTTAAAAATGCCGTCACTAAGGTAAAACCCATAGTGAACGACACAATACACCCAGTAAAAAGAAGCATCAAGCCAAAATCAACAATTGCCAATAAAAAACACTTACAGCAAGGGGCAAGTTTCTTTTTTTCAGACCAATTTGAACCAAATTTACCGCAACAAGGACCGGTTAGCTATGTGCGCGAAGGCAGTGATAGCTACACCGCAAAAAGTTTGCGTCGCGGTCAATATACTCCGGATTTAATACTCGATTTGCACGGTCTTGATCAACATCAGGCAAAATTAGAAATTGCCGCCTTGTTACATGCTTGCCAAAAAGAACATGCGCACTGCGTGTGTATAGTGCATGGCTTAGGGGCGCGAATTTTAAAAAACAAAGTGCCTCACTGGTTAGTGCAACACCCTGACGTTATAGCTTTTCATCAGGCACCACTGGAATGGGGCGGCAAAGGCGCATTATTGGTATTGATTGAGATACACGACAAACAGCACGACCAGGGTGAATAGCGTTTATCAACTCTGATCCACTTGCATCATTCATTGTGTTGCATCATTTACTTGGGCTTTATGGTGCTGATTATTGCCAAACATCATATGGCGCAACAAAATTAACCAGCTCACCAGACATAGTTTTTCTATTGTAATCAATTTGAGCAATACCCGCCGTTTGAAAAATTGGCGACACCTTATCAAAGGTTAACTCTGCGACTAAATAACTAACCAAGGGCATATGTGAGACGATTAATAAGTCATTAATTGTAATATTTTGTAAATAGCCATCGATGTAATCGTGAACCTGTTTAGCATCTCCAGACGGTGTAATTAAATCAACCGTAGTTAATAAACTACTTGGCGAAGACTGAACTTTAATCAGGTTTGCGGTCTGTTGCGCCCGAATATAGGGGCTTACCAAGATATGACCAAATTCTATTCGAGATTCAGACAACCACGAAGCCATAGCAGATACTTCAGTGCAGCCCTGCTTGATCAGTTTTCGCTGCGAATCTTCGCTGTATTCTGAGCTGGCTTGACCATGGCGCATAATAAAAAGCTGCATATTTACCATCGAAAGTTTCAATTTTCGGCTATAGTATAGGAATATGTTAACTATATACAGCATATATTTAACATTTAAAGCAACTATCACAATTACACTATGTAATTTAATTTTATCAAACAAAAGATAACCAGCAGTCTACCCCAAATAGTGGTTAATATTTTTTGTGTTATGGAGTAACACAATGAAAAAAAGTCAAAATGATTTAAAAACCTACCTACCACTGACGCTACCAAATGGTTTACGAGTGCTGATAGTACAAAATCGCGAAACCCAAAAATCAGCGGCTGCTTTGGCGGTAAATGTAGGCCACTTTAGTGATCCTGACCATCGTCAAGGGTTAGCGCATTTTCTAGAGCACATGTTATTTTTAGGTACCAAAACATATCCCGATGGTAGAGAATACCAGCGCTTTATCAATAATTACGGAGGCAGTAACAATGGCTGGACTGGAACAGAACACTCATGTTTTTTCTTCGATATTCAACATCAACAATTTGAAGCCGCCCTAGATCGCTTCAGTCAGTTTTTTAGTTGCCCTTTGCTATTAGCTGAAAACATCAAAGCAGAACGCAATAACATTGACGCTGAGTACAAATTAAAAATAAGAGATGACATCAGACGTATTTATGATGTGCACAAAGAAACCATGAATCCAGCACATCCTTTTGCCAAGTTTTCGGTAGGTAATAAGGAAACACTAGCCGATAGAAAAGATGAGGATCTTCGAGCGACATTAGTTGATTTTTTTAATAAATATTATGTCGCTAGTGCAATGACCTTAGTGGTTGAAGGTCCACAAAGCACAGCCCAACTCGAACAGTGGGTAAGTGCTAAATTTTCAGCCATCGCCGAGGGTAAAGTGTTAGCTAGTTTGGACAATGTGCCATTGTACTTACCTGAACATTTGCAAAAATATATCATTGCAAAGCCAATTCAACAAGACCGTCAACTGATCATAACCTTCGCTATGCCGTGCATAGATCACTTATATAAATCTAAACCTGAATCTCTGTTGGCTTATTTAATAGGACATGAAGGTAAAAACAGCTTACTGTCTTTTTTGAAACAAAAAGAATGGGCACTGAGCTTGATCGCCGGCACAGGCATCAACGGTTATAATTTCAGGGATTTTAATGTCAGCATCCCCTTAACCGAACTGGGAATGGAGCATACTGAAGAGATAATTACTGCGTTGTTTTCATATATAGGTTTACTCAAAGAACAACCGTTAGCGCCGTTCTACTATGAAGAGAAAAAATCAATCGCTGAATTGTCTTTCCATTATCAAGAAAAATTAAACCCGATCGATTCTGTTTGTCAACTAGCTATGAATATGCAGCATTACCCCTGTGAACACTATATTTTTGGTGACTATATCATGGAGGGCACAAACGATGAGCAACTTGGATATTTACTCAGTCATTTAACCGCAGACAATATGCGCATATTTATGCTAGACCCCAAATGCCAGCCACACAAAATAAGTTATTGGTACCAAGTGCCTTATCAAGTATTAACTATTGCTCCTGAAACAATTGAAAAATGGCAAACTTGTCAACCAAACAGCGCCCTTGCTTTACCTGAAAAAAATCAATACATAGTAGATAATCCAGTGGTCTTCTCTTTATTGGATCCCCCTGAACTAGACTACGACGACAATACCGACGATGAATCAAGCGATCCGCACACACCAAGAACAACATACTTAGCGCCAGTCACAACCATACCGCAGCGCATTGAACAAAGTTCAGGACTGACTGTTTGGTTTAAACAAGATATGACCTTTCATGTACCTAAAGGCTACATCTACATAAAAATCGACAGCCCCATTACCATTAAAGATTCGTCTAACATAGCAATGACACGTTTGTTTGTTGATCTGTTTATGCACGCGGTTGTTGAACAACACTACAACGCTGAGTTAGCTGGTATACATTATCATTTGCACCCCCATCAAGGCGGTATAACCTTGCAGTTATCGGGGATAAGTGACCGACAAGAAATTTTACTGACTGAATTATTGACTGAACTCAACCAGTTTACATGTGATGAAAGTGAGTTTTTACTAATAAAAAAACAATTGATCACCTATTGGCAAAGCAATGAAAACAGTAAAGCCATCAGCCAATTGTTTTCAAAATTAAGCTCAATAATACAGCCGAAAAACCCCTCGGCTGCAGAGCTTATTGACACCTTAAAATCAATCAACTTTGCAAAGTTTAATCAATACAGTAAAAAAATCTTAAATAAAATTGCCATTGAAGCCTTTATTCACGGCAATTGGCGTCCACAAGAGGCACATAGCATAACAGCTGAAATAAAATCGGGCTTCGCCAGCAAATTTCATGAAAGAAACATGGTAAAAGTGCCTATTATAGACATACGAGGTAAAGGAGATATCATCTTGCCCCTGCACATACCAGAGCAAGAACAGGCAACACTGATCTATTATCCCTTGCCTAGCCGTGAAATAAGCACCGCAGTAAAATCGATGATATTAAGTCAACTGTTGTCGCCATTATTTTTTAATCGAATGCGTACAGAAAAGCAATACGGATATTTAGTTGGGGTTAGCTATATTCCCATCAATCGTTATCCCGGCATTGCTTTTTATGTCCAATCGCCACATATCGAAGCAGAAAATCTAACCCTAGCCATCAACAAATTCATCAATACATGTCACTCAGACATTGCTGCCATGGATCAACAAGCGTGGTTAAGTTTACAACAAAGTTTCGTTGGTCAACTACAAGAATTAGACACCACACTGCGTATTCGCAGTCAGCGATTTTGGTCAGCTATTTGTAATAAAGAAAGAAGTTTTAATATCCAAAATGAACTGCTTAAAGACATACCAGCTGTTTCTCAACAGGACATTATTGACTTTATTGACGACTACTTCACTATTGAACCAAAAATCAAAAAAATATATCGCGATCGCTTTACGCTAATAACTGCGCCGACATTGATCAGGCGCAGGATCAAAAATCGTACAGATGTCAACATACAAGACTTTGAAAAGATGGCAAAAATAGTATTAAATAATTGCTCAACTAAATTTTAAATTGGTCGATACATAAATCATTAAAATACCCTTGCAATATTTAGTCATTAACAAAATTGTAACAATGGCTAAATATTGTTGACACAAGGACATCGATGCACTTTAATGATAATCACAAACTTTCATTCCGAGGAGCCAACAAAGTATTGCTCGCATTATCGGCATAACCAAGCACAGATTCGCGAGGAGGTATTTTGCAAACTTTATTCAAAGGTGATCACGTTTTAACCACTAAATTTAATTCAATTTTAAGCAAACGTATTTTAAATCATTTTATTTTATACAAAGCTATTTTATACAAAGCTACTTTATACAAAACTAGCTTAAGCAAAGGCACCACAAACAAAGGTAATTTGCTTATTTTTACCACATTTTTATTGCTGCAATCATTGTTGTTACTTTGGTCTAGCGGCAGTTTTGCCGCATCCTCTAGCCAACAGCCAACTCAAGCCACCGCTAAACAGCTAGCTACTGAGCAGTTAGCTTCTGATCAGCCAGATAAACAATTCATTGCTGGGTTTGAATTTCCGCAGCAATTAAATGTGAAAAGCTATTCAATTAACGACGGTTTATCACAAGGCTCGGTCTTTGACATAGTTCAAGACGCGGAAGGTTTTATTTGGTTGTCAACCCAAGACGGCTTAAATCGATTTGACGGCGTCAATTTTACTCATTATCGGCACAACACTGAAGATCAATATTCACTGGCCGACAACTTTGTGCGCAAGTTATTTATTGATAACACCGGTACTCTTTGGGTTGGTACCGAAAATGGTTTAAGTCAATACAACAGTCAATTGGACAACTTTAACAACTATCGCCAAGTGACTGAGGCAGAACAAGCTACAGGAGAACACAGCCTAGCCGATAACTTTATCTGGGACATTTACCAAGACAACCAGCAGCAACTTTGGGTGGCCACCGAATCGGCTTTACATAAGTTCGACCATGCCAGCGGGCAGTTTAAGCAAATACAAATGCGCGCCGCTAACAATATTGCCAGCACCGACATCAAAGCCGTTAAAACCATCTTCCAAGACGCCAATAACCATTATTGGTTCAGTAGTTACCAAAACGGTTTATACATCTACAACGCCGACTTAGTAGCGGTAAACACTGAATTACTCAATAAAATTAATTTAGCTTTGGGATCTGCAACAAAGCTAATTAATCAAATCAGTTACCAAGCTGAGCAACAACAATATTGGTTAGCCACCAATAACGGTTTTTTTGTCTTAGATCAAGACTACCAAGTTGTCCAGCATTACCCCCTAACTGATAGCACTAACAGTACCAATAGCACTATCACTACCAATAGCCCTAACAGCACTAACACTAGCACTAGCAGTAACAGCACTAGCAGCACTAATAGTAGTAACAGTACCAATAGTAGTAACAGTACCAATAGCCCTAACAGCACTAGCAGCACCAATAGTAGTAACAGTACCAATAGCCCTAACAGCACTAGCAGTACCAATAGTAGTAACAGTACCAATAGCCCTAACAGCACTAGCAGCACCAATAGTAGTAACAGCACCAATAGCAGTAACCGCACTAGCAGCACTAGTACCCCAGCGGGACAAACTGAAGCTGAGCAAGTCAACGTGCGCAGCTTTAACCGCGCTGGCGATAACCACTACGCCGATCGTATATGGTTGGCCAGCAACCAAGGCTTAAAGTCAATCGATTTGACACACCAACAAGTCACTGAACACAACTTTAACAAGATTATTCAAACACCTCATAATCAACTTATTTACAGTAGTTATGTCGATAGGGCGAATACTCTCTGGCTAGGTACTTACAATGGCTTATTTGCGGTGAGTATGCAGGCTAATATAGTGCAACACAGTCAATACCTAAAGCCTATGGTTCATGAGGTGATAACTGACGGTGTTAATTCTTTTGTGATGTTAAACCAGCAAGTGTGGTTAGCCACCGACAATCAGCTTTATAAAATTGCAGATGAGCAGCAACCGCAATTAGTTACAGAATTTGCTGATAATATAGATTACCTGATCAGCAATGGCACTGCCTTGTATTTAGTTACCGAGCAGAACCAGCTATATCAGTTCGATGTCAGCACCAAGCAATTAATTGAGCATCCCTTGTGGCAAGCTCAAGCAAACTTCCAATTTTTCACCAGCAGCCCCATAAAACTAATTGACCAGCGCATTTGGTATTTAGATCAGT